>CAZDFS010000046.1:4636-28751 GCA_964504865.1 uncultured Wenzhouxiangella sp. | reverse complement strand
CTCCGGCCCGGTCATTGGCCAAATCGGAACAGGCCGATCATGAAGCGCCTGGTGACCGGCTGAGTCGCGGTCAGATCGTCCCATTCATCGGCGGCAAACGCCTCCAGGCGGCGCATGGTCTCGGTCAGCACGTCATCGGGCAGCACCCAGCTTTCTGCATCGTCGCGTGATCCGATGCCGTCGAGGATCTGGCGCGGTGTGAGGTCGGTCGTCCACTCGGCCGCCACGACCTCGCCGTCACCGACCGGCGCTGCACCAAGATCCATCAGGCATTTGACGATGGCGGCACCGCCACTCGGGGGTGCGGCGGCCGTCGCGCCCGGCGGCAGCATCTCCGTGCCGACTTCGACGACGGTCCGGCGGAAATGATTACGGATCTTGCCTGAGAAGGATTCAGGATCGATCCAGTCCCGACCCAGGACGAGGACACCGCCGGGGCGAACCAGGCGGCTGACCTGTTCGAGCACGCCGGCCCAGTCCGACACCAGATGGAGGACGTGGACGGCCATGGCCCCGTCAAAGACACGCTCACGATAGGGCAGCGCCCGGATATCGCCCTGGGTCAGATGAATGCGGCGGTTGTTTTCCTTCTCGAGCCGATGCGCCAGTCCAGAAAGCATCTCCGCAGACAGATCGACGCCGAAGACTTCGCATCCTGCGGCTGCCACGGGCAAGGCAATGCGGCCCGTCCCTACGCCGACTTCCAGTAGGCGAGCGCCGGGCTCGAAGTAGGAAGCAATGGTCCGACCAATTTCCGAAGACATGGCGGGAGGATGGCCGCGCATCACGTCGTAGTCGCGAGCCACGCGGGTGTCGAAACGATAGTCGAGGCTGGTTTCGCTTTTTGTCATCGGCAGCCCTGCCCCTCTCGGGCCTTGAGCAACAGGTCGGCCGACAGGGTGCGAGCGCACCGGAGACGGGCCAGCGGGGACATCGTCACGTCAGGCGCGCGAGGCCGTGCCCGTGGATATGGGCGTCTCTGAGGGACTGTCCGACCTGACCCCTTGCCCCGCAGTCACTGCGAACTGGCTGATACTGATTCGATAGAGGATGTAGCCGGCCACGATCAGTCCGACGGCTTCCAGCATGAAAATGCCGAAGTAGGCGTATTTGGGAGCAAAGACACCGCTCTCGATGAAGATCGTATGCAGCGCGCCGCTGGCAAAGGACGAGCTGCCCATTCCGAAGGCCTGCGCGGTTCCCCACAAGCCCATGTACAGGCCGGTGGCATTGGCGACGGTCATCTCCATCATCAGCGCCAGCGCGCCGACGTTGAACATGCCGATGAACATGCCCATGACGAACAGGGTCGGCTTGAGGATGGGCGGGTAAACCAGCAGAGACGATAGGCTGAGCAGCATGAAGCCCAGAGCCGCACCGGCGATTCCCGTGATGACCATTTTCTTGCGCGACACCTTGAACGCGGTACTGATGATGCCGGTCAGCAGCATGCCGATGAGAATGCCGCCACCCCAGAATCTCTCGAAGGTGGTGGTTTCGGCGATGGACATGGCAAAGACTTCAGCACCGAAGACCTCCAGGATGTTGTCCATCAGGGTGATGGAAAACAGCGCGAGGAAAATGAATACGAAAAACGACCGGGTATTCGGGTTCTGGCTCAGTAGCTTGATGGCCGACGACAGCGGGTTGCCCGGCGGTGCCAGGGCCCGGGCCTTGTCGCGCGCTTCTTCGAGCTCCTTCTTGTTCATCCGACGCTCGATCCCCACCACCCCGAGCAGCGCGCTGCCGATGACAACCAGAGGCGTCAGGTTATAGAGGTTCTGCATCGCTTCGGGCGTGAATTCCGGACGAACGATGTTCATCACGACCGTGGCCATGATCGTACTCATGATCAGAACGATCCAGGCCACGGAAATCACCATGCCGCGGGACTCCGGACTGGTGACCTCGGCGATCAGCGAATGGTAGGTGTCAGCGATCACGGCCATCGACAGGCCGAACAGGGTAAAGAGCACGATGGCGCTGAGCATGGCAAAGGCCGAGCCCGAGCCCATGCCCATCGCCACCGAAGGAATCGCTAGAAAGAGCAGGCTCGCAAGAACGCTGCCGATCAGCAGATAGGGCGTGCGCCGATAGCCAAGGATGGGCATGGTATCGGCGATCCGCCCGACGACGACCTGGAACGGTGCCATGAAGTAGCGAATCGAAACCAGCGCGGTGACCACGATCGCCGCGACGCCGAGCTCATTGATGGCAACCCGATTGAAGTCGGTTGTCAGAAGGGCAAACATCCAGCCCACCCCGATCTTGGGAAGAGCCAGACGTAAGGTCCAGATAATGGCAGAGACCGCTTTCCACATGAGCCCAGGACTCCCGATTAGCTCGTTAAGCTTGGCCCGATCCCGCCGTCAGCACGACGGCGGTCGGACGGTTAAGCCTAGCGCCATCGGGGGTCGAACGCCAACCCCCGGTGACAGGACAGTTCGCTGACGACCCGATCACAGGTTTTCGAAGCGATAGATCAGCCGCACGCCGGCCACGCGCGGCTCGGGCAGGTAAGCGATCGCGGCGCGGCCCGGGGCGAAGCCTTCGGGACGGCCCGGGTCGACGTTACGCTGCGCGGTCCGGATCGTGTCATCGTCGGTCAGGTTGGAAATGAAGCCGATGATACTGACGCGATCGAATTCCAGGCCGGCGTTCAGATCGAAGTTGGTATAGCTCGGCATCCAGGCCAGATTGGCCTCCGACAGGTAGCGCTTCGAACGATAGAGACCGTTCAACTCGACGAACCAGGTGTTGCTGCTGTTGCCGATCGGCGCCCGATACAGGGCTCCGACATTGACGGCATGCTTGGGGTTCTTCGGCACCTGGTTGCCGGCAAAGCTGGCGCAGGCGTTACCCGCTTCTGCGCGAATCTGCGGCGAGGACGTCTGGCCATCGGGCACGCCGCAGGCAGCGAACGCATCCGGACCGGCCGTCGGGCTCGGGCCCTGGACGTACTCCTCGAAGGTGGCGTCGGTGTAGGCATAAGCCAGGTTCAGGTGCAGGCGGTCGGTCGCCCGCCAGTGCGTCGTGACCTCGAAGCCGCGGGAATCGACCTGGCCAGCGTTGGTAATACCGGGGATGGCCACGATCGTGTCGCCGGCGCCGGTCTGGTTGACCTGAACGCCGATCTGCTGGTCGGTGTAGTCGTTGTAGAACACCGCCCCTTCGAGCGCGATACGCTGGCGCGGCCAGTAGCTCTTGAAGCCCACTTCGTAGGCATCGACAAACTCGGGCAGGTAGCCCTGACCGGTGAAATCGATCAGCTCATTGGCGTTGAAACCGCCAGGCTTGAACCCGCGAGCGACGTTGGCGTAGAGCATGGTGCTGTCGCTCATCTGCCAATCGAGGGTGACGCGCGGTGTCCACTCGTCATAGGACACGGAATCCGATTGCGGACAGGCCTGCACCGTTCCCGGCGGCGGCACGTCGGGGCCCGGGACGCCCATGAAGATGGCACCCTGGGGAATGCCTGGCAGGCAGACGGGCTCGAGGCCGCGCAGAGACACGTCCTGGAGGCGCCAGCCAGAGACCTCATAGGTGATGTCATCGGAGTTGCGGCGCGCTTCCAGACCCAGCGTCAGGGTGTCGGTCAAGCGCCAGTTCACCTTACCGAACACCGCCGAGTATTCCGTATCGCGAGTGATCCGGACCGGGAACCTCGTCTCGGTCTGTTGCGTATTCAGGAAGAAGGGCGGCCCCCCAAGCGGTGAGTTCGGGTTACGCACCCAGAAGCTCGAACTGTTGAGCAGTTGCGACTCCTCTTCCAGGTACTGCGCGCCGACGAGGAAATCGAAGGCACCCGCGGAGTGGGTCCAGAAGAAGGTGTGATCGAAACGCTCATCGGCGTAGTCCAGCTCCTGGAAGGCCGACAGGGAGAAGACGAAACCCGGCGGTGCATCGAAATTGGTGAAGTCGCCATCGGCTTCGATCAGACTGTCGTCGTCGACCCAGCCGAAGTTGTAGCGGAAGGTACCGAAATCGGTCTGCCAGCGCGCGTCCAGAGTCAGTAGCTGCTGGTCCAGCTCAAGGCCGCCGGGCGGCTGCAGGGTGAGCTCGTTGAGGCCCATCTGGATGTCGTCGACATCGGCTCGGATGGCGCCGACCACCGTGCCGCGCGTACAGGCACCGACGATGGGTGCAGGCTGACCGGACAGGTCGGCGGGACACGGCAGCGCGGGTGACCCCGGCGGCCCGGCAGTGAAGGTCCCGCCCGGTACGGCACGACGCACGTTGGCCGGTAGCTGTGCGGTCGGGTAGTCCGAGTTATCGGTCGAACTGAGCTGATATCGCATGTTGATATCCCAGTTCTCGCCCGGCGTGAAGCGCAGCGCTCCGGCAATGCCCTCGAAATTTTCAGCGCCGAGTGGTCCGCCGTTGACCGGGTTGGTGAAGAAACCGTCGTTCTCGCGAACGGCGGCGTTGATCCGGTAGGACAACAGGCCGTCAACGAGGGGCCCGCTGATCATCCCGGCCAGTCGGCGCTGTTCGTATTCGGCGATGTCGACCTCAAGACGGCCTTCGAAGATCTCCGACGGCTTTTTGGTGACGTAGTTGATCGCACCGGCGAATGCATTTCGCCCGTACAGGGTGGTCTGAGGCCCCTTGACGATCTCGATGCGCTCGAGGTCCATCAAGTCCGGCACCACGCCGGCACCACCGCCCGAGATCGCCAGGTTCTCACCCGACAGGTCCAGTCCGTCGATCATGATGGCAACGCTGGGTCGGCCGCGTTCTGCCTGCATGCCGCGCATCGCCGGCCGCGTATCGTTGGGGAAGCCCCCGAGATCAAAGGTCACGCCAGGCGTGAGCCGGGCGACGTCCTCGATATCGATAAGCCCGAGCCGCAGGATCTCTTCCTCTTCAAAGGCACGAATCGACAGGGGGACGGTCTCTGCGACTTCTTCGATACGCCTGACCGTCACGACCAGATCGTCGAGCTCCACCGGTTCCTCGGTCTGGGTGTCGGCGTCGGGGTCGCTGCTCGAAGCATCCTGGGCAAACAGCGGCGCACTGAGAGCGATCAAGCAGGCAAAGGGCAGAATGGAACAGCGTCTGGCGCGTTTTGACGAGTCGTCGAAGAGCCGATCGTCGAGGGTCGATGGTGCAACGGGCAAGTGGGACTGGATCAGGCGACTTAATATGCTCAAGCGGTCTCTCTCTCAAGGTCAGGTGGAAGCGGGGTGTCGTACTCAAAAAAAGCGGCGTTATCCTCGCCGCTTGATGGTTCTATAGTTACAGAAACATGGCCTTCGGGTCAAGAAAAAGTGAAGGCTGCGCATTGCCGGATGACAGCTCGTTTTGTAAGTAAAAGAAGAATCCCGATCGCTCCAGAGCGCGCGCGACGCATGGCGAACGCGACGGGGAATTTCGCACGGCCTGCTAGCATCCTGTCCACGTCTATGTCCAAGCGCGAGGTCGCCAACGATGGATTTGATTCTGCTCGAACTGCTACTGGTGCTGTCTGTCGCTCTCGGGCTGGGTTTCTGGCAGCTCTATGACGTGAACAAGGCGCTGAAGGAAGACAAGAAAAAAGACAAGGGCTCCGACAGCCACCCAAGTGACCACTCTGACGGTCAATAGGCAGAAAGGCATTCATCGCAGGGCTCGAGCATTTTTATCGGATGTCCGCGCGTCCCGCAGTCGTTGAAACAGGTCCACGCCGTGGGCGATCCCAGCTAGCGCCAGCCAGGCCGCTGTCACCGGCCAGGCGCCTCCCGTGAGAACGCAACGAAGCGCAAGAAGCAGCGCCGCGCCAGCGGCCAGGTTCGCCAGCAGTCCGAACAGCGCCCGACTTGAGCGCCGCCACAGAACGAGCAGCACGAACGCCTCGACCAGGATAACGAGCATGATCAGATCGACGATCCGGCCGCTGGCGATGAGCCCTTCCATCATTCAGGCATCGGCAACGGCGCGCTGGCCTTGCCGCTCGCTGCCACCATCCGCGAGCAGGCGATCGGCGAAGGCCAGGATGGCTGCCCCGACGCGCTGGGGATCCTCTTCATGGGCCAGATGTCCCAGGCCCGGAAGCCGCTCGACCCTGGCGTCAGCAAGAAGCTGCTCGAGCTGCTCGGCCTCCTGCGGCCGCACGGCCCGATCGTCATTCCCCACCACCAGCAGGACGGACTGTCGAAGTTTGCTCAAGTCGCGCCGCAGGCCTCGCAGGTTCCAGTTCGCCATCATCCCGAGCGTTGCGGCAACGTGGCTCGGCGAACGAAACAGTCGCGCGTAGAGGGAAATCCCCTGCGCGTCGATCGCCGAGCCGGTGCCGTTGATCAGCCGCCGCACGCGCTCTTCATCCCGGCCTCGGGTGGCCAGAATGCGCGCAGCCAGGGGGTTGGCGAAGAGCAGCTTGGCCATCGGCGGAAACAGAAGACCCGCGGGCCCGGCAAAGGGCAGCAGCGCACCGTTGATGCTGACCATGAGGTCGGGGCAGAGGCTGCGATCGATACAGCAGCGCGCCAGAATTGCAGCGCCAGCGGAGTGGCCGATGACCAGGCTGGGCGCAAGCTCGAGTTCATCGAGCAGCGCGGCCACCGCGTTGGCCATGCCCGGTAAGGACAGGCGGCCGCGCGGCAGCGGTGAACTGAAGGCATGGCCGGGAAGATCGGGAATGATCAGGGAGAAATGTTCGGCAAGCTGTGGCGCAAGCCGCGCCCAGGAATGCGTGGACGCGCCGGTGCCGTGCAGGAGCAAGGCGACAGGCCCCTGGCCCATCCGCTGCACGTGCCAGCGAACGCCGCCAGCCTCGACGAACTGACTGTCGCGAGCGTTCGGCCATCGGCCGCGCTCGGCGTCCCAGCTCAGTGCGTTCAATCGAGCTCCTTATCTCGCAGGACGCGCCGATGAGACGCGAGGGCCGTTGCCATCGATCATTTGACGGGCGCAAACCCCAGCAGATGCGCCATGTCCTTGAAGAAGATTCGAACGTGCGCAATGGGCTTGGCCTTGACCAGGCGCTTGTACATGTAGGCTTCCCAGGTCAGATGCTGGACGTCCGGGTCGCGGCAGATACTGACGAAGCGTTCGCGCCGCTTGTCGGTGGTGTACCAGAATCGCTGCATGATGCCCAGGATCCAGAACACCCGGCCATGGGCCTTCATGAAGCGCTTGCGCGACAGGCGCAGCGCTTTCGGGTTGCTGGAACGACAGAACTCCACTGCCGCCTCGGCGGCCAGGCGACCACTGAGCATGGCGTAGTAGATGCCTTCGCCCGACGAGGGCGCGACGCAGCCAGCAGCATCACCGGCCAACAGGACGTCTCGGCCGTTATCCCAACGTTTCAGCGTTTTCAGGGGAATCGGCGCGCCCTCGCGGCGAATGGTTTCACTCTCGCCCATGCCCGTGCGCTCGCGCAGCTTGGTGATCGCCTCGCGCATGGAAAAGCCCTTGTTGGCCGTTCCCACGCCGACGCTCGTGCAATCCCCATGGGGAAAGATCCACGCGTAGAAATCAGGCGAAAGCTCCCCCTGATAGTAGACGTCACAACGCTCACCATCGAAACCCTCAACGCCTTCGGGCGGCGACGATACGATTTCATGATAGGCGGCCACGAAGGGAATCTTTTCCGCGCCGGGAATGCTTTGCCGCGCGACCTCCGATCGGGCCCCGTCGGCACCGATCACGAGCTTTGTCTCGATGCGCTGCAATTCACCGGCGGCGGCCGAGTCGCCCTTTGGCTGGTAAACCACGTGCGTTCGCCCGTCGGCGTCACGCTCGATGGACTTGAACTGCCCGCGAACGCGCTCGGCACCGGCGAAGGCCGCCCGCTGCCGGAGCCATTCGTCGAAATGCTCGCGATCGACCATGCCGACGAACCCGTTGATGGGCATATCGACTTCCATCGATTTCGGCGAAATCATCCTGGCGCAGGTCGCGCGGGCGACGAGCTGCGATTCCGGCACGTCGAATTCGTCCAGCAGGATGGGCGGCACGGCGCCGCCGCAGGGTTTGATGCGACCACCCCGGTCGAGCAGTAGAACACGACTCCCTTGACGCGCCAGATCATGGGCGGCAGTCGCGCCCGCAGGCCCTCCCCCGACAACAACCACATCAAAAACTTGTTGTTCTGTTGCTCGATTACCTGTCGAAGTCGTCATGGCGTTCACTCGCGTAGATTCCCACGCAGTTGAACACAGGCCGGGGGCCCTTTATATGACCTCGATCAAATCAGCCGAGCGGCTGGCTCGGTCAGGGCGCCGGCGGTGGGCGCAAAGGGCGCGCTGAGGGAACGGATGGTCAATCGGTCGAGGCGCTTGAGGCCGCGAGATCGGCGTGGCTCAGGGCCAGATTTGGGTGACGCCGCGAACGGCGAAGGCGGACACCAGCATGCCGATGGCAAAAAGGGACGTGCCGGTGGCGTTGTACCAGGGCGCCCGATCGCGCGGATTCTCGATCAGCGAGGGCATCAGCGCCATCTGCAGCCCGAGGAGAAGCACCAGAGCGATCGCATGATAGGGACGATCCCAGGCCAGCAGGAGCACGATGATTACCGCCTGCGGCAGGGCCATGACGACGCAGGCCAGGCGCACCGCCGCGTCCACACCGAGCTGCACCGGAAGGGATCTGACGCCCATTCTCCTGTCGCCGTCGACGGCCTTGAAGTCGTTCAGCGTCATCGTGCCGTGGGCACCGAGGCTGTAGAGAACGGCAAGGGCCAGGATGGCCGCACTGGGAAAAGCCGACAGCATGGCCGCCGCGCCGGTAAACCAGGCCAGGCCCTCATAGCTGAATCCGACCGCCGCATTCCCCCACCAGCCATTCTGCTTGAGCCGCACGGGGGGCATGCTGTACGCCCAGGCGAGGATGACACCGAGCAGCGTTGCCAGCAGCACCCAGACTCCGAGCAGCGCGGCAACGAGCAGGCAGAGCACGCTCAGGATCAGGGACAGGTACAGGCCCCACTGCCCGGGAATACGTCCGGATGGAATCGGGCGATTGGGCTCGTTGATCGCATCGACGTGACGATCGAACCAGTCGTTGATGGCCTGGCTGGCACCGCAGACCAGCGGCCCGGCCAGAAGAACGCCGCCGCCGAAGATCAGCCAGCGGTTCTCGAAGGACACGCCGGCCGACACCACGCCACAGCCGTAGGCCCACATGGGGGCAAACCAGGTGACGGGTTTCAACAACTCCAGGATCGAGCTTGGCGAAGGTCTGGCAGGCATGGGCGAAGTCTAACCCAAGCTCGAATTGCCGCGCTGGATTTTTCGAGGCAATCGCTGGAGGCGGGTATTTGATACAGATCATTTGACAGGCGAGCGATCTGAGGTTTAATGTCACCAAGTGACCTGGTGTGGGAGCCCGTCGCCACTAGGACGTATATCAAATGAACGCAACATCCGAAGTCGCCCCAACGGACACCATCGTCCGCGCATCGTGTTGCGTAAACACCCCCTCTCGCCACCTGAGCGTTGCCTTGTCCGGTCGCCCGGGGCAGGCAGCGCACCTCCGCCGCACCAGGCGCCATTGATGAAAGCCGAGAAATCCAGCAAAAAACCGAATTGGACAACGGCCTGGACGCGCCTGACGCCGGACATGCTCCCCTTCGCCGACGCGGCAACCGACGACCTGCCGCTGTCGAGGCTGCTGCGGCTGTCCCTGTTCCAGGTTTCGGTCGGGATGGCCGTGGTCTTGCTGACCGGCACCCTGAACCGGGTCATGATCGTGGAGCTCGGCATTTCCGCCTGGCTGATCGCGCTGATGGTATCCCTGCCGCTGGTCTTTGCGCCCCTGCGCGCGCTGATCGGTTTCCGCTCCGACGGCCATCGCTCCTTCCTGGGCTGGCGGCGCGTCCCCTACATCTGGTTCGGCACGATGCTGCAGTTCGGGGGCTTGGCGATCATGCCCTTCGCGCTGCTGGTGCTCTCGGGCGACGGCCAGGGACCGATCTGGATCGGGGTGGTCGGCGCCGCCCTGGCCTTTCTGCTGACCGGCGCGGGGATGCACACGGCGCAGACTGCCGGCCTGGCGCTGGCCGGCGACCTTGCCCCCGCATCGACGCGGCCGCGCGTCATCGCCCTTCTCTATGTCATGCTGCTCTTGGGCATGGTTGGCAGTGCATTGATCTTTTCCCTGACGCTGGCGAATTTCGAGCAGATCCGGTTGATCCGTGTGATTCAGGGCGCCGCGCTGGCGACCATGATTCTGAACTGCGTGGCGCTATGGAAGCAGGAACCCCGCGATCCCGAACGAACGCGAAAGCAGGCCGATCGACCGAGCTTCGGTGAAGCCTGGCGTGAGCTGATGAAGCAGCCGGGCATGCATCGATTCCTGATCGTGGTCGGCCTGGGGAGCGCAGGCTTCAGCATGCAGGACATCCTGCTCGAACCCTATGGTGCCGAGGTGCTGGGGCTGAGCGTCAGCGCAACCACTTTTCTGACGGCACTGCTTGCCTTCGGCGCGCTGGCGGCCTTCGCCTACGCTGCACGGCGCCTCGGCCGCGGCGCGGACCCTCACCGGCTCAGCGCTTACGGTGTGATGGTGGGCATCGCTGCCTTCACGGTCGTGCTTCTGGCCGGACCCACCGAATCGGGGCTGCTGTTTCGTATCGGCACCCTGCTGATCGGCTTTGGCGGCGGATTGTTCGCCATCAGCACCCTGACTGCCGCAATGAGCATGGGCGGGCGAAGCGACAATGGCCTCGTGCTGGGCGCCTGGGGAGCGGTGCAGGCAACGGCCATCGGCACCGGCGTCGCCCTCGGTGGCGGGCTGAGGGATGTGGTCAACGGCCTGGCCGTCGACGGCCATCTGGGATCGACGCTGACCGGCCCGGCCGTCGCCTACGGATTTGTATATCAGCTTGAAATCATATTATTGTTTGTCACACTGGCCATTGCCGGTCCACTGGCCAGACAATGGAAACGCGATGAAACGTCCACGGACAAGGACCCGCGTTTCGGTCTGGACCAAATGCCGGGCTGAGCGTAGCCCACCAAGGAGAGAGTCATGCCGATCGGAGCATTTACAGAGTACGTCAACGTCGCCCAGCTGGTGCTGTATGCCTTCTGGATCTTTTTCGCCGGATTGATCATTTATCTGCGGCGCGAAGACAAGCGGGAGGGCTATCCCCTGGAGTCGGATCGGACGGCCAGAACCTCTCGCGTGAAAGTCATTGGCTGGCCGGCCCCGCCGGAGCCCAAGGCCTATATCCTGCCGAATGGACAAGGCACGCGCTACCTGCCCTCGGGCGAATCGCCGATGGCCTCGATTCCGGGCACTCGGCCCGCGGCCCGCGCCCTGGGATCGCCGCTCGTGCCGACGGGCGACCCGCTGCGTGACGGCGTGGGTCCCGCCAGCTACCCGCAGCGCGACGACGTTCCTGATCTGACCTTCAAGGGAACGCCGAAGGTGGTACCCATGCGCGTTGCCACGGACTACTACGTCGAGTCTGCCGACCCGGATCCGCGAGGCATGAACGTCGTCGCCTCCGACGGTAAGGTCGTTGGCAAGGTGGTGGAGCTATGGGTCGACCGAGCAGAGCATCGCATCCTGTTCTTCGAAGTCGCCCTCGACGGCGCTGACGGCGAGTCCAACAACCCGCTCCTGCCCTACGCCTTTGCGGCAGTGAAGTTCGGCAAGGGCGAGCTGCGCGTCGTCTCGCTGACCAGCGAGCAGTTCCAGCACGTGCCCAGGACCGCCAGCATGGACCAGATCACCCGGCTGGAGGAAGACCGGATCACGGCCTACTACGGCGGCGGTCGCCTCTATGGCAAACCTCACCGACAGGAGCCTCTGATTTGAGTGAGATTCGCGTCAAGGAGATCAAGCCCTTACCCGAACGTTTGCCGGAAGGAGAGCGCGTGCTATGGCAGCGCTCTCCAGCCTGGCGGCCTTACAGTCGCCGGGTTTTTCAGATCGACAAGTTCGCGATCTACTTCGCCCTGATGGTGCTCTGGGTGGTGGTCACCGCCTACATGAACACGGGCAATGGATTTGCCGTCCTGGCCGCCCTCGCCTGGTCGGGCGCCCTGGCGCTGGCAGTCCTTGGAATGCTCGCCCTCGTTGCCTGGCTCTATGCGATCAATTCGGTCTTTACGATCACCAACAAGCGCGTGGTGATGCAGTCCGGCCTGGCCTTTCAGACGGCGGTCAATCTGCCCTTCAGCAAGATCAACAGCGCGGATCTGGCCACCTTCGAAGACGGTACCGGCGACATCGAGATTCTCATGGGCGGGCCTCGCCTGCTCTACAGCATGATCTGGCCGAACGTCCGGCTGTTCAAGCTCAAGCGGCCGGTGCCTGTACTGCGAGCCCTGCCCGAGCCCCAGCTGGCCGCCGAAACCCTGCGCAAGGCGCTGGCGGCAGATCAGCCCGCAGAGAAGAGCGTCGAGAAGGCGGCTCAAAGTGGGCGCGAACCCGAGTTGTCTGGATCGGCCGCGTCCTGAGCCCGCTTGCATGAGCGAACAACCACACACGCATCATCATGAGGACATTCGAGTCCCGAGGGGGGCACTGATCGGTGCGGGCCTCCTGATCCTCTTCACGATCACGACGGTCGGATACTTCCGAATCACGGGGCAGGAACCCACCGCGCAGGTGGCCTCATCGGTCGAGGTCCTGAGCACGCGGGAGCTCAAATTCGAAGACGGCGATAACGGCTCCGTCGTGGTCTACGAGGCACACTCTGACGGCGAGGACCAGGTCATTCATGTGGTCCCCTCCGGAGAGGGTGGCTTCATCCGCGGCGTCCTGCGAAGCCTGGCTCGAGCCCGCAATGCCAGTGGCATCAGCCGAGACCATCCCTTCCTCCTCGAACTGCACACTAGCGGTACGCTGGTTCTTGAAGACCCGCAGACCGGCCAACGGATCGATCTGCAGGCCTTTGGTCCAAGCAATATCGCTGCCTTTCGCGCCCTCCTCCATTCTGACCAGCCACCGAGCAGCGGCTTTGATCAGAATGGCGCACCTTAGGCTGAAGAGGGCCATCCCTTGGAGATGACACTCTACGCCATCGCCTATTCGGCGTTCCTCTGGTGGTTCAGCACTGGGGTGATCTTCTATCTCAACAAACGGCCCGCCAGCACCTTCCGCTGGAGCGTCCTCGGCGGCACGATCGTTCTCTTTGCTGCCCTCTATGGCCTGTGGCTCAGCGCTCGCCAGGAAACGGTCATCGGCGCCTACACAGCCTTCAGCTGCGGGCTGATTATCTGGGGCTGGCACACGATGACCTATTACATGGGCATCATCACGGGCCCTCGGCGCGAACCCTGTCCGCCCGACTGCGGCCCCTTCGAACGTTTTTACTATGCCTTCTCGACCGGGCTCTACCACGAGTTGGCCATTGTGGCGAAAGCGATCCTGATGGCCTGGCTCACCTGGGAGCAGCCCAATCAGTTCGGCCTCTGGACCTTCCTGCTCCTCTGGGGAATGCACGTAAGCGCAAAGCTCAATGTCTTTCTCGGCATCCGCAATCTGAACATCGAATTCATTCCCGATCGGCTGGCGTATCTGACCAGTTATTTCCGGCAAAAACCGATGAACCTTCTGTTTCCCTTTTCGGTGACCGCCGGAACGATCCTGACCATGGTGCTGATTCAGCAGGCCATGGTGCCTGACGTGGCGCCCTTTCTCACCATCGGTTTCATTCTGCTTGCCACGCTCTCGGCCCTGGCCGTCATCGAGCACTGGTTCATGATCCTTCCCATCCCTGCCGAGGCCCTGTGGCGATGGAGCCTGAGGCCCTCGAAGGACGCAGACGGCACCGCCCAGTCCGAGATGACCCGCAGCCAGGTCTAAGGTGCCCCTGAATAACCATGCTTGGGTGCTGATGTCACGATCACAGGCCTAGCGGATCATCCGTGCACCAGACAGAGCGTGGCGACATCCTCCCTGTCAGCCATTCAGCGCATGCCGAGAGGCCGTCCGATCGAATCGATCCAGAGGCACGGGGGAAAAATGATGACCATAACTTCTCGCGGCCTACCGCTCGCCCTCAGCGGCGAGCGCCTCTTCGTTGACGATGAGGTGGCCGGGCGTCTCCATATCTTTGCCGACGGGCCCAACGCCCCGCCGCAGAACGGCGCGCTGGTCAGGCCACCGGTCTTGCTCATTCACAGCATCAACGCCTCGGCCTCCGCCCATGAAATCAAACCCATCTTCGACGCTCTCAAGCGGGATCGCGCCACCTATGCGATGGATCTGCCGGGCTTCGGTCATTCGGAACGCAGCGATCGAGACTACCTTCAGGCGCTCATGGCAGCCTCGATCGTGGCGGCCACACGAGAGATCGCTCGCCGACATGGGGGATCAACCGTCGACGTGCTCGCCGTCTCCCTGTCCTGCGAGTTTCTCGCGAAGGCGGCGCTTCAGGCCCCCGACCTGATTCGAAGTCTCGCCCTCGTCAGCCCGACCGGCTTTGCCAAGAATGCCTCGCGCAAGGGATCGCCGGAGGACGACTGCGGCCGCCGAGGCGCACTCAAGTTCCTGCAGCGCCCGAGGATCGGCAAGCCACTCTATCGCCTCCTCAGCAGCGCTCCGAGCATCCGCTTCTTTCTGCGAAAGACCTGGGGACGCCGAGAGATCGACGAGGAAATGTTCGAGACCTCCTGCGCCATGGCCAAGCATCCGGATGCGCACCGGGCGCCGTTCTACTTCCTGTCCGGCTTCCTGTTCAGCGCCAATATTCCGCTGGGCTATCAGGCGGTCCGCCAGCCAGTCTGGATGTGCCACGGCACGCGAGGAGACTTCACGGACTACTCGCGCAGGGAGGCCATCGAGGGCCATGAAAACTGGCAGATAACGGAGTACGACGCAGGTGCCCTGCCCTATTTCGAGGTGGGCGTGGCGTTTTTTGATCGCTACCGACAGTTTCTCGATACCGAGGTGACCGGCCGCCAATGATCTGCACCACGGCAAGCGGCCGGACAATAAACCTCGTGCTCCCGTGAAAAAAAACCCGGTCCGAGGCACGTTGCCTCAAACCGGGTTGGAGGTGCGTACAGCAGCGGGGCTGAGCCCCGCCACCATCACGACGCGATCAGAGCTCCGCTGATTCGTCGCCTTGGATGTCGTCTTCCAGGTCTACGGCCGCCAGAGCTTCGGAGCTCTCGGCAGCCTCAGCGGCGGCCTGGGACTCGGTGGAGGGGCCCTGCAGCGAAGGATAGTCCTTGGCCATGGCCAGACCACCGAGGGGCTTGGCAACGCCCTGGTGACACGTCGTGCAGTTGACCTTGCGCCCTTCGCCAGTGGGGCCGAGGCGATGGGGTGGCAACATGTCAGTCACTGACGACACGTACTCTTCGTTGATGTTCTGCGCCATGTTGATGCCGTGCCACGCGGTAACGCGAACCGGGCTGCTCGACTCCCAGCTGCCGAAGTGGCGGCTGTTATGGCAGTAGGTGCAGTTCACGTCGAGGGAGGTCGACATGTGCATCATCAATGAGTAAGTCCACTCCGTATCCTGGATGCTCGCACCCTCGACGCCTTCGCGCGGCAAGGCCGTTGTGCTACCCACCCGAATCTGGCCGTCCTCTTCGAGAAGGTCAGAAAACGGCTCCTCCGGCAGTGATGACAGGCCAGCAAATTCCGCGGGCCGATTCTGCCCGTTCCGCCAGCCCGCAAAACCATCCGCCGAATAGATATCCGGGTCGGAATTGAACCAGGTGTATTGAGGAACGGCCATGCCACGGTGACAGGTGTAACAGGTGACACCCGTGGCGCCAACATGACTGTCCCACTCGCTGTTGATGGTCTGCGTCATCTGAATCATGCGGCGAGACACACCCTTGGCATAAACGGACTCGTCAGCCAGATTGTTCAGGTTATGGCAGCCCGCACAGCCCACCTCGGGATACAGCCATTCGGTCATCGACTGCATGACGCGATTGAAGTTCGCGACAGACAGGTCACCGAGCACCTGAACGTTCTGGTAGATGTCGCCCGCCCGAGGCCCGGGGCCGTCAGGCGCCCTGGGTGTTGAAGCGGGCACCTTGGCAAGTTGTTCTTCCAGGCGCACCGGGTCGACGCGGGGGTTGATGATCTGCGCCATGCCCGTGCCACGGTAGCCGCTCTGCTCCGATTCAATGGGGGGCGCTTCCCAGCCCGCCGTCAGAAGCATGAACCCCGTGAGGATCAGTGCGATGAATCCGATAAACCAGGCAACGATTTTCATTGGCCACCTCCCGGTGATGCGGTAAGGGCTGGATCAATCACGCCGGTTTCAGGATAGGGAGGCACGAGACCGTGCTGGATGCCCCAGAGATACCAGTTATCAACGACTGTTCCGGTGAGGAGAATACCGATTCCTCCGGTCAACGGCGTCAGCACGGCGAACCACCATGCCCAGCGGTGAATGGATTCGGAGTTTGCGCAGAAACCCATCGTCCAGCGCCAGAACAGGCCGCCTCGCTCGAAGCCCGTGCCCCGGTCGATGGTCTGCTCGATCTCGCGTTCAGCGCCGTACTGGCTCGTCGCCATCACCGTTCCACCGTGCATGGCAAAGAGCAACACCGATCCATACAGAAAGGCGATCGATAGCATGTGGAACGGGTTGTAGAACAAGTTGCCGTAGCGAATCGAGAATGCCGCCGTCCAGTCCAGGTGAGGGAAGATGCCGAAAGGCACCGCCTCGCTCCAGCTGCCCATCGCGATGGGTCGGATAAAGCCGAGGACCAGGTAGAGCCAGATCGCCGCGGCAAAGGCCCAGGCCACGTGGGTTCCGAGGCCGAGTTGCCGTGCCCGGGTATAGACTCGCATCCACCAGAGGAAGATCGACGCCGTGAGGAAGAACCCGGCCCAGATCCACCAGCCACCCTCATTGAGCGGCGGAAGGCTCAGGCCATACTCCGGCGGCGGCGGCTCGAGCGCCAACCACGGCAGGAGCCGGACGAATTCGACCGGATCCCAGCCGACCGAGGCCCACATGTTCAGACCCATGATCTGGATGGCAATGAAGCCGGTCAGGAGCGACGCGATGCCGTAGTAGCCCAGGTAGATGGGGCCGATCTGTGCATCGCCGATCTTGCCGAGCCAGTAGGATTTCGTGACCGGGCCGGTCCGCGGGAAATCGCCTTTCGGCCCCGGGGTGCCCCAGTCCGCTGGCCCGTGCACCTGGGCCCGCGTGAAGATATTGGTGTTTTCGATCTCAAACATTGACTTAAGCCTCCCGTTTAGCTCGACCAAATCGGCAGCTCAAGCCACCAGTTCCACCATTCTGGCCAGCCTCTGGTCCAGAAGGGTCCGCTGATAATGATGCAAACCGCGCTGAAAAAACCTGCTGCGATGGCCAGGTAGAGGCCCAAGCGGTGAATACCGAGTTCGCCGATGGAGTAGCCCTGGATATCGCGGAAAAAGGTATTGATGTCTTCGGCCGTACCGATCTCCTTGCCTTGGCCAGGATTCAATACGGAGAGAATGGCACCGCCGTGCAGTGCAAGCGCCAGGGTCGTGGTGAAGAAGAAGGTCACCGCGAGCATGTGCGCCGGGTTGTAGTGGAAGTGCAGGTACTGATAACCCACGTTCGACACCCAATCGAGATGGCTCAGGATGCCGTAAGGAAAGGCATGCCCCCACGCGCCCATCAGGACCGGCCGAATCACCACCAGGCTGACGTAGGCAAAGATAGCGGCACCGAAGGCAAAGGGAACGTGATAACCCATTCCGAGCTTACGACAGATCTCAACCTCTCGAAGTGCCCACGAGACGAAGGCCCCGATCGCACAGACGGTCACGATCTGCCAGATTCCACCCTCCTTGAGCGGCGCAAACCCTAGCCCGTAGCTGAGATCCGGCGGCGCGATATTGATCTGCCAGATGTTCCAGGTCGGCCCGATCGCTGCCCCGTAGACCAGCAGAGCGGTCCCTACGATCGAGAAGAAGACCGTCGTTACTCCAAAGAAGCCAACATAGAACGGACCTACCCAGAAGTCGAACAGATCTCCACCAATCAGAGTGCCGCCACGCACGCGATATTTCTTTTCATAGCTCAGCATCGACATGCCTGCACCTCCATGAGTTTTACGAACGTTATGTTGACCGGACCAGCGGGGAGCTGACCTCCCCGCTATGCCGAGGTACTACACCCAGCTTTTGTGGACTGCCACTGTGCTGAGATCTTGCTCGGGCAAAGCGCTCATGCTTTGCTCGGCGGCAGCACCCGATCCAGACGGGCCTTCCAGCCAGTTGAAGCGATCGGTGCTCAACAGCACAAAGTGAATCAGCAGAGCCAGTGCAAACAGGAAGGTACCCAGTGCAACCAAGACTCTCCGGGGATCGAAAAGAAGCCATATACGCCACATAATTTTTCTCCTAGCTAATTGATGAAACGAAGGAACTGACGGCCGCGCTAGCGGAGTCGATCATTGCGTAACCCTCAGGTCCCGGCAACCAGGGTCGCCACTGCCATGCCAGGATGTGAGCAACAACAGCAATCGCCACGAAGATGATGAAACTAACAACAAATATCTTGTGGAATTCCTTTGCTTCGTTCTCACTCAGGCCCGATATGGATTGATTCTGATCGTGATTATCCATAGTGCTTTCTCCTTACTTTTGCCCTTTCGGACGTCGCCGCGCATCGGCCCCGCGGCGGGCTTTCCCGACATCACGCCGGAGAATTCGTTACGTTCACAATGCCCCTAAGGGCAGTCCGTGTGTTTGATCTCTATCAATATCCAAAAATATTTCGTCTTTCAGTGGCCTCAATGCAGCGTTCTCCAGTCAAGCACCATCTTCAGGCACTCAGCACTGTCGAATGCTTTCTCATAGGCCGACTGGGTCAGATCGGCGTTTGATCGATCGGTGATCAAATCGCCCAGGTCAAGCTCGCCCGAGCAGGCCAGCCGGCTGACGGCCTCGAGATCCTCAGGCGCCCATTCGGCGGCGACGCGCAAGCGCGCACGACGCATGAAGGCAGGCGGAAAGGCAAACTGAAGTGGCTCGCTGTAGAACCCGCCAAGAACGATTTCACCGCCCGGCGCCAGGCGGGCGATCAGCGAATCAAGCAGACCATTGGAACCGCTGACATCGACGATCACCGCATGATCGGCAGCATCGTCCTCGACCGCCCGGGTGACGCGATACCCCGACCCACCATCGCTGCGCTTGGGGTCGTTTTCCCAGACGACGGGTGGCTGGTCTCCCAATAGAACCGTCAGACGAGCCAGCAGACGCCCGAGAGCGCCGTGACCGATGATCAAGCCCGGCAAGCGAAAACCACCCTCGGGCGCACGCAGAATGCTATGGGCTGTCGCCGCCAGGGCCAGCAGGATGCCGCGCTCGCCCAGGGCGGCGTCGATCACCTGCGTACGCTTACCCGGGACGACGAGCATGGAGGCCGCGCCGCCGAACAAACCGCGGATGGCGCAGAAGCAGGCGGCACCGGGGACGAAGACGCGTTGACCTTCCTTGCGGTTGGACTCAGGGCCCGCCCAGACCACCTGGCCGGTGGACTCGTAGCCAGGCACCAGGGGGTAGCCCATCCCGGGAAACTCGGGCATCGTGCCCGTCCAGAGCAGGCGCTCCGTCCCGGTACTGATACCGCTGAAATCGACCTGAACGACGATATCACCTGGCCCCGGCGGGGTCAGGTCGACTGCCCTGAAGTCTGCATGTCCAGGACGATCAAAAATGACGGCGTGAGCATTCAGCTCGACCACCCGTCGACTCCTCCAATCGTCGTATGCCTGATGGCATCCATTTTGTAACCCTCCCAGCTGCAGAAGCGCAGCTGATCTCCACCGCCGATGTTACGCGATGTGAAGGCATTGTCAAGGAGAAGTGAGGGCGGCGTCAGCAAAGAACCGCTGCCGAGTGAGCCCTTCGGGCAGGCCGAAAGGCGAGATAGCGCCGTACCTGACTCGTCAGGCGGCCTGCGAGCGCGCCGGACGCGCAGTCAGCACGCGCGTCAGCAGCGGCGCGGATGTGGAATGTCGCTCGATCCGATCGAAACCAGCGTCCTCGAGGAAGGCCGTCAAGGTCTCGATGTCGCGCGGGCGACCCTGACCCATCGCCATCAGATAGAAGCCGAAGTAAGCCGCCGATACGGGTTCGGCACCTCGCGTGCCGAGCATGGGCTCTGCAATCAGCAGGACGCCATCGGCCGCGATCGCATTTCGGCAAGCGCGAAGAATCGAGGCCACCGCTTCGTCATCGTGGTCATGAAGAATTCGCACCAGGGAAACCAGATCCGCGCCCTTCGGCAAGGGATCGTTGATGAAATCGCCGCCAACGCACGTCGCCCGCGACCCGAGCTGCTCTGCCGTGAATCGCTTCGCAGCGATGTCAGCCACGGACGGAAGATCGAACACGCAGCTTTCCAGCGCCGGGTAACGACGCATGGCCGCCAGGGCGAAGGCGCCGGCGCCACCGCCGATATCCAGGTGCCGCCGGTGAGACTTGAGCGAATACGCCGCCAGCACTTGCTCGGCAATCATGACTTGAGAAGCTGCCATCAGCTCGCTGTAGGCGCGAGTCTGCGCTGGCTTGAGTTCGCGTGCGTCGGCATTCTTCGAGTAGGCCCAGAAGCGCCGTAGTTCGGTCTCCTGCTTGTCGCCCTGAAGCAGACCGACCGGATCGAGGAGGTCGGCGTAGAAGGCGCCGTGGTGCTCGATCATCAAGGCCACCGACGGGTTTCCGCGCAAGGCCGCACCCAGAGGGCCGAGGCCCCAGCGATCGGCCCCGCGTTGTTCGATCAGGCGCAGCGAGGCGGCGGCATCAAGCAGGCGATCGAGTCGGTTCCGGTCGATACGAGTCAGGGCCGCGAGTTCATCGCTGGTTCTTGGCGAGGATGCCAGCACGCCGAACAGATCCAGGCGGATGCAGGCGAGCAGCACCTGGGAGTAGACAAAGCCGCTGCACAGATCGAACAGTTCGCGCATGCGACGACGAGCGATCCAGCGAAAGCCGGGAAGCCGGAGGGTCCAGCGCTGGAATTCGGGGCTGCTTAGCAGACGATCGCGCCAGCGCCGCATAGGGGACGGCGCGAATTTCATGATGTTCAAAGGCGTCCCCGATTCAACTTGAGCGACCGGCCAGCTTGCTCAGGCAGCATAGTCGGTCATCGCGCGCGGCAGCAGCTCGTCGGTCTCTGAAAAGATCATCGCCTCCAAGCGTTTCCGTCCAGCACACGGCGGAATGGCCTCGGCGATCTGCGCCAGCAGGCTGCGGAAATGACGACGCGCGTCATCGAGGCCAAGCTCTTCGGCAGCGTTGGGATGACCGTGAGCAGCATCCTGCCCGATGGGTTTGCCGATGGACTTGCTGTCGCCAGCGGCATCCTGAATGTCATCGAAAACCTGATAGGCGCTGCCGATCCGTTCACCAAGGGCCCACCAGGATCGAGTGTCGGCGCCGGCCACCGCCGCGCCGGCCGCGGTCGCGGCCGCAAACAGCGAGCCGGTCTTCAGCCGCTGATAGCGGGGTCGATCGACCTGTTCTTCGCATTCCCAGGCCTGTCCGGCAATGATCCCATGATGCATGCCCACCGAGCGCAGCAGGATCGCCATGACCGAAGGCATCCGCTCCGGCGCGTGTTCCGCGATCTGGCCGACCGCCTCGAAGGCCAGCACGATCAGGGCATCGCCGGCAAGAACCGCAAGCCGCTCTCCAAAGACGTGGTGTACTGAGCCACGCCCACGGCGCAGCGGCGAATCATCAAAACAGGGCAGATCGTCGTGCACCAGAGAGGCGCAGTGCAGCAGCTCGATCGCAGCCGCCGCCGGAACCGCAGCGGGCGGCACCTCGCCAAGGCAGGCCTGGGCGACCGCCAGGCAGATCTTTGGTCGAATCCTCGCGCCGCCTGGAAAGACGGCGTGATGCACGGCCCGGGTCAGGCCCGGCGGGCTGTCGTGCCCCTCCACGGGATCGGCACCGCGAAGGCAACGGCCCTCGATCAGGTCGCGCAGGCATTCGCCGAGCTGTGCATCGGTGACCTGTGCATCGGCGACCCGTTCATTGGTGACCTGTCCATTCGCGAGCTGTTCACTGGCATCCACCCCGTCATCTCCTTCTCTGTAATACCCGATCCATCCTTCAAACGGAGTCACTGGCTCGATCGGTGATGCAAGCCTCGGTCGACAGGACGCCTCATGTAGACTACTGAGGTCGTTTGTTGAGAGTCAACTCTTGCCCAGTTTCCTGACCGCTCCAGCGCTCCGGCGACAAGCCAAAGGCTGCCGCCTCCTCTGTCGAGCCACTCGAGCCATCCCTTGAAGAAGCGCCACGTCATCGTGATCGGCGCCGGGATCGGCGGACTGACCACGGCCCTTGATCTGGCCCGTCGAGGCCTGAGGGTCAGCGTTTACGAGCGATCCTCGCAGCCCGGCGGCAAGATGCGCGAAGTCGAAGTCAGCGGGCACCCGATCGACTCGGGGCCGACCGTGTTCACCATGCCCTGGATCTTCGAATCCCTGTTCGCCGACGCCGGCGCGCGATTCTCCGATCACCTCTCGATACGACCCGCCGAGGTCCTGGCGCGCCATGCCTGGCAAGCGGGCGGCCAGCTCGACCTCTATCCGGACCTCGACCGTTCGGCAGCCGCCATCAAGGACCTGTCCGGCGCCGACGAAGCGCATCGATACGTCCAATTCAGCCGGCACGCGAAACAGGTCTTCGAGACCCTGTATGAGCCCTACATGCTCAACCGCCGTCCGAGCCCATGGTCCCTGGTCACCCAGTCTGGCTGGCGAGGCCTTGCCAGGCTGTGGCGCATTCATCCTTTCGAGACGCTATGGCGGCGGCTCGGCAAGTCGTTCCACGACCCGCGCCTGCGCGGCCTGTTCGCGCGCTATGCCACCTACTGTGGTTCGAGCCCGCTGCAGGCCCCCGCCACACTGATGCTGATCGCACACGTCGAACGGCTCGGGGTCTGGCAGATCGAGGGCGGAATGCATCGCCTGGCCCGGGTCCTGACGCGCCTGATTCTTGATCTCGGCGGAACGGTCAACTTCGATGCGGGCGTTCGTGAGATCCGCATTCAGGACGGCCGCGCACTCGGCATCGAACTCGAGTCGGGACACCATGTCGCCGCAGACGGCATCGTTGCCAATGCAGATGTCGCCGGCCTTCAGCATGGCAACCTGGGCTCGGGTACGGCGTCGGCCATGGCGCGCTGGCGGCACAGCAAGCGATCGCTCTCGGCCGTAACCTGGTCGATGCGAGCCAGGACCTCGGGTTTCGACTTGAGCCACCACAACGTCTTCTTCCCCGACAGCTATCCGCAGGAATTTCGCGATATCTTCGACCACGGTCGCCTGCCACGCCATCCAGCGGTGTATGTCTGCGCGCAGGACCGGGGGCCCGGCGCCGCTGGCCCGTCCGGCGCTGAACGCCTGCTCCTGATTGCGAATGCCCCGGCCTTCGGCGATCAGTGCACGCTGGATGACGCCGCCTCGTCGCAGTTGGAATCCGCTGTCTTCGGCTTGCTCGAGCGCTGCGGCCTCACGATCGACAGGCCGGCCGACGCCTGCGTCATGACCCAGCCCGCGAACTTCGAGGCGATGTTTCCGGGCACGGGCGGCGCGATCTACGGCGCAGCGTCACACGGCTGGCGCGCCTCCTTTGCTCGACCCACCGCGCGCAGTCGCATCCGCGGTCTCTACCTGGCCGGTGGCAGCGTCCATCCCGGCCCCGGCGTGCCGATGGTGGCCCTGTCCGGCCGCCTGGCCGCTCAGACCATCGCCGACGATATGGGCCTGAGCTAGCGTGTCTCGCAGCGACAGGGTGATCAGTCCTCCACCCTTCGACAAGCGCGTCGAACCCGGCGGCTATGCCTGGTGGTACCTCGACGCGATCAGTGACGATCATCGCTACGGCCTGACCCTGATCGCCTTCGTCGGCAGCGTCTTCTCGCCCTATTACGCCTGGGCCAGGGGGGCAGGTTCGGATAACCCGATGAATCACTGCGCCATCAATCTCGCGCTCTACGGCCCGGGCGGGCGTTGGTGCATGACCGAGCGCGATGCGCTGTCCGTGCAGCGACGGGCCGATCTTTTTCAGGTCGGGCCCAGCGCGCTGGAATGGGACGGCGGCACGCTGGACATCGCCATCGATGAATGGTCGTTCCCGCTGTTGCGCCGCGTTCGCGGCCACATTCGGGTCACGCCCACGCTGGCCGTTGGCGCGCCAATGAGCCTAGATCCCGACGACCGTCACCAGTGGACGCCGGTCTGGCCCG
>CAZDFS010000046.1:0-4626 GCA_964504865.1 uncultured Wenzhouxiangella sp. | reverse complement strand
GTCGTAGGCACTGTGTTTTTCCTGCGAGTCATCGGTCAGGTGCAGCTCAACTGGCTTTAGCCTCAGTTTGCTGGCCAGTCCTGGCTTCTTGTTTACCGTATGCAAGCTGATGCTTTCCTCAGGCTGGAGGTGGATAACCAGTTTGTTGGTCAACTCCTTGGCGGGGATTTTCTGAGCGGTATCATCAGCCTTGGCCTGCTCCTGCCCACGCTGGCCGTCGGCGCGCCAATGAGTCTGGATCCCGACGACCGTCACCAGTGGACGCCGGTCTGGCCCGAATGCCGTGTGGCCATCGACTTCCAGTCCCCGCGATGGCGCTGGTCCGGCGCGGCCTACTTCGACCACAACACCGGCCAGGAGCCGCTCGAAAAAGCCTTCGACAGCTGGTTCTGGCTGCGCACGCACAACCGCCGGGGCACCGCCGTTCTCTACGACACCCGGCTGCGCGACGGAAGCGAGCGACAGATGGCGCTGCGCTTCGGCCACGAGGGCGAAATCGAACAGCTGCCCTCGCCCCCCAGGGTCCAGCTTCCGCGCGGCCTCTGGGGCGTTTCGCGCCCGAGTCGCTCCGAGGGCGGTCAGGCGCGCCTGGTCCAACGCTGGGAAGACACGCCCTTCTACACTCGCTCGCTGGTCGAAACCCGATTGATGGACGAGGTGGGCATTGCGGTTCATGAAAGCCTTTCCCTGCGCCGATTCTCGTCGCCTATCGTCCAGCTCATGCTGCCGTTCCGGATGCCGCGACGCGCCACGAGACGCGTGCCCGGCGCTTGAACAGGGCCCCCATGACGCGTAAAACCCGGACCGCTGTGATCTGGATCAAACGCAGACCCTTGCGATCAACGGTATGATCGGGTCATGGGAACACTGTGAGGGCCTTTCCCTGAGTTCGAACGCACCGACTGGGAGCGTCGGCGTGACGACGTTCGATGAATGCGATTCCGACGCCTGCTGGGTTGATCCGCAGGCGCGGCGACGTCGCTCGTCTCGAATCCGCCGTTGGAGCAAGACGTGAGCAGCGGTGATCGCAAGCACCTCATCAGCGAAGTCCGCCAGGTCATCGATCGTGGATCGAAAAGCTTTGGCGCAGCGAGTCGCCTATTCGCGCCCGCCATGCGCGAGGATGTCACCCTGCTCTATGCCTGGTGCCGTCACTGCGACGACCTGACCGACGGGCAGAACCTTGGCCAGGGGCTGATCAGCACGGCGTCGAAGCAGGCCCTCGACGAGCTGCGCGGCGACTCGATGCGTGCCCTCGAGGGCGAGCCCAAGGTCGAGCTTGCCTACCGGGCACTGGCGGAACTGGCCCGTCGCCAGACGATCCCCAAGCCCCTGGTCGAAGCGCATATTCTCGGCTTCGAGCTGGACGTCGCGGGATGGCAGCCGGCATCCATCAACGACACGCTCCAGTACTGCTATCACACGGCCGGAACGGTCGGCATCATGATGGCCGGCATCATGGGTGTCGAGGATCCGGCCACCCTGCACCGAGCCAGTGATCTCGGCATCGCCTTCCAGCTCACCAATATCGCGCGCGATGTCGTCGAAGATGCCATGGCCGGACGCAGCTACCTGCCCGGCGATTGGCGCAGGGACGCTGGACTGAGCATCGAAGACCTCGCCGACCCGGCCAACCGCGAGCGAGTCTTTCCCCTCGTACGACAACTCGTCGAGGAGGCCGAGCCCTACTATCATTCGGCGGAAATCGGCATACGCGCGCTGCCCCGCCGAGCGGCCTGGGCCGTTGCAACGGCTCATGCGGTTTATCGGGACATCGGCATGCAGGTCTGCCGACGCGGCCCGGAAGCCCTGCATCGCCGCAGCTACACGGGACCGGCGAGAAAACTCTGGCGCGTGATCACCTCAGCGCACCACGCCACTGTCCCGCGGGAGACCCGCACGATGATTTCACGAATGGGGTTGTGGACGCCGCCGGAATGGGCCTGACGCCGTCAGGCCGGGAAGGTCGATAGGCAATCGCAGGCAGGCCGGCCACTCATCCCGAGCGGCCGGCATCCTGATTGGTCAGGTTTATCAGAGGACGGTCATGATGCCGTTCATGACGCCAAAGTGTCCCGGAAAGGTACACAGGAAGGGGTATTCACCGGGGGTGTCCGGCGCCGTGAAGGTGATCGTATCGGATTCGCCGCCGCCAATGAGCTGCGTGTAGGCCACCAGACCGTCGCGCATCCCTTCAGGCAGGTAGTCGTTATCGACGGACCCGCCACCGCTCATGACCTCGCGCGCGAAGGCAACGTAGTCACCATCCGTCGGCAGAATGGCGACGTTGTGGCCCATGACATCGACCGGGAGACTGCCCTCGTGAACCAGGGTCAGCTCGACCTGCTGGCCCGCCTCCACGGTAAAGGCACGGACCGTGTACTGCATCGTATCGGTGCTCCCGATCGTCAGGCGGGCGACGCCGTCATCACCCACGGTCACGGGGTTCTCGGCGGGGGCGTCGGCCGCAGCAGGGTCCGCGGCGGGCGCCATGGCCATGTCGGACGATTCCGAGTCCATGGCTGAGTCCATGTCCGAAGCCATATCGTCTGCCTCGTTCATCGCCTGCGCTGCGTCATCGGCCGTTTCAGGCTCTGGCTCTGGCGCCGGCTCGGCCGCGGTCCGGGGCGCTTCTGCCGCGGGGGCGGGGCTGGACGAGCTACTGTCCTCGGACCCACCACAAGCCACCAGCAGGCTCATGACCATCGCAAGGATCAAGGTGGTGAAAGAAATGCGTCTGGACGAACTCATGCGTTGTCTCCGTTGGTTTTCGTTGGTTGTTTCATCAAGTGGCGAGGACTATCCCCGACCAGCTCTATACCTTGACATGCTCAGGCATCGATCGCAAACGATTCGCATTCATCGGCCAGGCTCAACCGGCGGGCACGCGCACCCACCCCTCCATCAGAACCCGCGCGCTGCGGCTCATGCTGACCCGCTTGATCTGCCACTGACCGTCGATCTGCACCGCCTCCGCGCCGACCTTGAGGGTGCCCGAGGGGTGGCCGAAGCGAAGCGCATCGCGCGCCTGTCCGCCCGCGGCCTCGGACACGAGGGTGCCCGGTATCGCCGCCGCCGAGGCAATGGCGACAGCCGCCGTGCCCATCATGGCGTGATGCAGCTGCCCCATGGACATGGCGCGGACGTTCAGATCGATCGCGTCAGCCGACACGATCCTGCCGCTGGACGCCGTGTAGTCGTGCGGAGGCGCGACCCAGGCAAGCTTCGGCGTGTGCTGCCGCGTTTCCGCCTCCTCGATGCGATCGATCAGGCCCATCCTGACCGCGCCATAGGCTCGAATCCTTTCGAGACGCTCGAGACCCTGACGGTCGCCGTTGATCGCGGCCTGGAGCTCGGTCCCGTCGAATCCGAGCGCCGCGGCGCGGAGAAAGATGGTGGGAATACCCGCATTGATCAGGGTGGCTTCCAACACGCCCTCGCCCGGCACCTCGAAGCTATCCACGACCCGACCGGTCGGAAACAGGGCGGCGCCGCCGGCGGCAGGGTCCATAAAGTCGATCTGCACCTCGGCGGCGGGAAACGCCACGCCATCGAGGATGAAATCGCCGGTCTCCTGGACGTCACCGGCAGAGATCGGCACGTGGGCAATGATCTGCTTGTTGATATTCGCCTGCCAGATCCGGACCCTGCATACGCCGTTCTCGGGGATCCGCGCCGGATCGACCAGACCAAGGCGAATCGCGCAGGCGCCGACGGCGGCCGTCAGATTGCCGCAGTTACCCGACCAGTCGATGGCGGGCTTGTCGATCGCCACCTGGCCGAAGAGGTAATCCACGTCCTGGTCCGGTCGATCCGAGGGGGACAGGATCACAGTCTTGCTCGTGCTGGACGTGGCACCCCCCATGCCGTCGGTGTGCTTTCCGTAGGGGTCCGGCGAGCCGATGACCCGCAGCAGTAGCGCGTCGCGCGCAGGCCCGGGGGCCCTCGCCGACGCCGGGAGGTCCTCGAGGCGGAAAAACACGCCTTTGCTGGTTCCCCCGCGCATGTAGGTCGCCGGGATTCTGAGCTGTGGTTCGTGGGTCATGGACCGTCCGTCAAAAGTCGATATTCAAGCCCAGGGAGCCCGAAGGACAAGACCTTGAACCCCACCGGCACTTCGGCCCCTCGAATCCCGAACGCCCGGGCGCGGAGGTCAGGCAACCGGGCCCTCCGATGAATTTGCGCCGTCGCAGATCCATCCGCGTCAGGCCGCCTCGGAATCTTCAAGGAAGTCCTGGGCGAAGCGCTGCAGGACGCCACCGGCTTCATAGACGCTGAGCTCTTCGAGCGTATCGAGGCGGCAGCGCACCGGCACGTCGATCACCTCACCGTCGAGACGGTGAATTCGCAGGGTCAGCTGGCTGCCCGGCGCCTTGTCGCCGACGACATCATAGGTCTCGCTGCCATCCAGGCCGAGCGTCTTGCGCGTCGTGCCGTCCTCGAACTCGAGCGGCAGCACGCCCATGCCGATCAGGTTCGTTCGATGGATCCGCTCGAAGCCCTCGGCGACGATCGCCTCGACGCCGGCCAGGCGCACCCCCTTGGCCGCCCAGTCGCGTGAGGACCCCTGACCATAATCGGCCCCGGCGATGATGATCAGCGGCTGCTTGCGCTGCATGTAGATTT
>CAZDFS010000045.1:7726-29245 GCA_964504865.1 uncultured Wenzhouxiangella sp. | reverse complement strand
TGATCGCCGTAGCGCTCCATCAGCTCCGGGTCGTCGTCGATGTAGATTTTGTCAACCTCATTGCCAAATCCGGCTTCGGCCAACAGGTGTTCGGCCTTGGTGCAGAGCTCGCAGTCGGTACCGGTGTAGAGGATCAGGCGCATGGCAGTATCAGCTGGGGCAAGAAGCGGAAGTGTAGCGTCGGGACGCGGCGACGATCAAGGCGCGAGGCTATCGTGCACGATTCGACCGTCCTTCATGATGACAATGAAATTCTGTTCGGGATCCTCAAGCACGTCCAGGTCTTCCAAGGGGTTGCCGTTGATCAGCAGCAGGTCGGCCAGCGCGTCGGGCTCGATCACGCCCAGGCGCCCGGGGTAGGGATTGCGCGGACCGGACAGGGCCAGCAGGCGGGCATTGTCGTGGGTGACCAGCTTGAGAATCTCGGCCGGCGAGAACCATTCCTGCAGCAGCAGCAGGTTGCTGTTCTGCTCGTGGTTGAGGGCCGGTTCAAACAGGAAATCCGTCCCCCAGGCCAGCTGCACGCCCAGTTCCCGGGCCTTTGGCCACAGCCGGGCCTGGCCTTCGATCACCGGGGCGCGCTTGGCTCGGCGCAGCGGATCCATATCGGGCGTGCTGGCGCGCAGCACCTGGGTCGACAGCCAGATCTCGCGCTCGGCCATCAGGGTCAGGGTGTCCTCGTCGAGCAGTTGGCCGTGTTCGACCACCTTGACGCCGGCCTCGATCGCCCGGCGGATTGCTCGGTTTGTGTAGGCGTGAACGGCGACGTAGGTGCCCCAGTCCTCGGTGGCCTCGACCGCGGCACGCATTTCGTCAAAGGTGTACTGGGTGACATCGACCGGGTCGTAGGCTGACGAGGTGCCGCCGCCGGCCATCAGCTTGATCTGGCTGGCGCCGAAGCGCAGGTTCTCGCGCACGGCGGTCAGGACCTCGGCGCGGCCGTCGGCAATGAAGGTCGCACCCAGCTGCTCGGCGCGCGAGGGCTGACCAAAGAAGCGGCGCGAGCGCTCCTGGGGCGCTCTGAAATCACCGTGGCCCGCGGTCTGGCTGACGGTCGCGCCCGACGGCCAGACCCGTGGGCCCAGGTAGCGGCCCTGATCGATGCCGGCCTTCAGCGAAAAGATCGGACCACCGACGTCGCGCACGGCGGTGAAGCCGCGCATCAGCATGGCTTCGGCCTCTCTGGCGGCGGCCTGCTCGGCGCTCTGCGGCGTCAGCTCGGGCGACATCAGGTCGGCCATCGACAGGGCGCCGAAGGTCAGGTGCACGTGGACATCGATCAGGCCGGGCATGAGCGTGTGGCCGGGGGCGGTGATGACGCGCGTGCCTGTCTCCCGCTCCAGCCCGTCGCCGATGGCGGCAATGCGATTGCCGCGAATCAGGACCTGGGTCGGCTCGCTCAGCGCACGGCTCGTGCCGTCGAACACGCGCACCTGATCGAAGAGAATCGCATCGGTCGGCTCCGGCTCGGCGGCCGGCTGCGCCGCCAGGCCCGTCGTCATCAGCAGGGCGATCGGGAAAGACACGCGCCCAAGCCAGGCGTCGAGAAGGGATCGAAGGGGTCGAAATGCCATGCCGAGCTTCCTCATGGATTGCAGGGGTTCTTGCCGAACCGAACCGTTATGCTAGCAGCTGGCCCGATCGACAGGCAGTCGACCAACCGGAAAGGGCATCAAGCCAAGAACCCCCTATTTCCTGCCGCCAACAGACCGCTTCGCGCACCGCCGCCGGCCTGGCCAGGATCGGCCTGGATTGCGCGCGACGTCGGTCCAGGCTGAGGGAGCAGGTCGCCGCCTGCCAACGCCCCGGCCACATCCGCTGCCAGACGCCATCCTTTTTGATGAAAGCATGCTGGACCACGGCCAGGACGTGCACGGCAACGAGGGCGAACAGGAGGCGTCCGCTCCACTCGGGGAGGTCGTGCATGATGCCCTCGAGTCGCTCGCTGACCGGAGAAAGGGCGGGCAGGCCGACTAAGCCGAGCCATTCAGGGCCGTAGCGTTCGATTGATTTGCCGTGCGCTGCCCTCGCCGCGGCCTCGAGCCTTCGGCGTCCTGGTCGGCGAAAGCGGCTACAATGCGCGCCTTCGCGAACTTCTCGTCCTGAATTGCCGCTCGCCGGTGCTCGGAACAGCGGTTTTCAACTTCATCTTCGACAACCGCCGACGGCGCGCGTGAGCGCTGCATGCGGCGAGGCTTTCCTATGTGGTTCTTGCACAAGATTCGTCGCGACTGGTTTTCCAGTCTGCGCGGTGACGTTCTGTCCGGCCTGGTGGTCGCGCTGGCGCTGATTCCCGAGGCGATCGCCTTTTCCCTGATCGCCGGCGTCGACCCCAAGGTTGGCCTTTACGCCTCGTTCTGCATTGCCGTGGTGATCGCCTTTGCGGGCGGCCGGCCGGGCATGATTTCGGCGGCCACCGGCGCCATGGCCCTGCTGATGGTGACCCTGGTGCGCGATCACGGGCTGGAATACCTGCTGGCAGCCACGGTCCTGACCGGTCTGCTGCAGATCGTGGCCGGATATCTGCGCCTGGCCGATCTGATGCGCTTCGTCTCGCGCTCCGTGGTGACGGGTTTCGTGAATGCCCTGGCCATCCTGATCTTTCTGGCCCAGCTGCCGGAGTTGATCAACGTGCCGACGGCGGTCTATCCCATGGTTCTGGTGGGTCTGGTCATCATCTACGGTCTGCCGCGTCTGACCCGTGCGGTGCCTTCCCCCCTGGTGGCGATCGTGGCGTTGACGGCCCTTGCGGTCTGGATGGGCATCGACGTCCCGACCGTCGGCGACAAGGGCGAGCTGCCCGATGCGCTGCCGGTCTTTCTCCTGCCCGACATTCCCTGGACCCTCGAGACGCTCATGATCATCCTCCCGGTCTCTTTGACCCTGATGACCGTGGGCCTGCTGGAATCCTTTCTGACCGCTCAGATCGTCGATGAGCTGACCGACACCCCAAGCAACAAGCACCGCGAGGCCAAGGGGCAGGGCCTGGCCAACATCACCGCCGGTTTCTTCGGCGGCATGGCCGGTTGCGCGATGATCGGCCAGTCGGTGATCAACATCAAATCGGGCGGCCGCGGTCGCCTCTCGACGCTCCTGGCAGGAATCTTCCTGCTGCTGATGGTGGTCTTCCTCGGGGATTGGGTCGGTCAGATTCCCATGGCCGCCCTGGTGGCCGTCATGATCATGGTCTCGATCGGCACCTTCAGCTGGCAATCGATCGCCAATCTGCGGGTGCACCCGGTCACCTCCAGCGTGGTCATGCTGGGCACGGTGGCTGTCACGGTCGCCACGCATGATCTGGCCAAGGGCGTGTTGACCGGGGTGCTCCTGTCGGCCCTGGGTTTTGCCCGCAAGGTCGGGCAGGTGCTGGTGGTCGACCGCAGGCTCGATGACGACGGCATGACGCGACACTACCGGGTGACGGGGCAGGTCTTTTTTGCCTCGGCGGATCAGTTCCTGTCCGAGTTCGATTTCCGGGAAGTGGTCGAGCAGGTCCGAATCGACGTCAGCGGCGCGCATTTCTGGGACCTGAGTGCCGTCGGTGCTCTGGATCGTGTGATCTTGAAGTTTCGTCGCGAAGGGGTCGAGGTCGAGCTGGTCGGAATGGATGAAGCGAGTCGGACCCTTGTGGACCGCCTCGGCGTTGCCGACAAGCCTGACGCCGAAAAACTGCTGGGTCATTGAGGAGGCGCACGATGAAGAATACGCATTATGAAATTCCGGCCGACGGCAAGGTCATGGCGTGTCTGGATGGCTCGGGCTCCAATCACGCTGTCACCGACTACGCGGCCTGGGCCTCTTCGCGCCTGCGGGCGGCGCTGGTCTGCCTCCACGTCCTGGATCACAAGACGGCCCGGCCTGCGGAAGCTGACTACAGCGGCAGCATCGGTCTGGATGCCGGGAGTCATTTGCTCGATGAGCTGGTTGAACTCGAAGCTCGCCATAACCGCATCGCCATGCAGCGCGGCCGCGCCCTGCTGAAGGCGGCCTGCGAACGGGCCGAGGCAGCGGGTGCCCTGGATCCCCGCGCGCTGCAGCGGCACGGACCCTTGTTTCAGGCCCTGGTCGAGCTGGAGGAGACGGTGCGGCTGTTCGTGCTCGGTAAGCGCGGTGAGTCTGCGGATCTCAACACCGGGCACCTCGGCGCCAATCTGGAGCGCGTGGTTCGGTCCGTCCATCGCCCGACGCTGGTGACCCCGCGCGAATTTCACGGCGTGCAGCGCTTCGGCATCGCCTTCGACGGCAGCCCGACCACGCGCAAGTGCGTCAATATGGTCGCGATGAGCCCGCTGCTGGAGGGGCTGGAATGTCACCTGATCGTTGCGTCCGATCCATCCCGGATGCCCGAAGGCCTGGATTGGGCCCTGGAGACCCTGCGAGAGGCGGGCTTCGACCCGATGCTGCAGAGCGAAGCCGGCCATGCAGAACGCGTGATTACCGCGCAGGCCGATCGTCTTGCACTCGATCTACTGGTCATGGGGGCCTACGGTCATTCGCGCGTGCGCCACCTGATCGTGGGCAGTACGACCACCGCTGTACTGCGTCACTGCAATATCCCGATTCTCCTGCTGCGCTGAGCGTCTGGCCGCGAGCACTGGACAATCGACCACGATCGGCCCTCTTTTCGCGGGGCGGGCCGGGCGGTGGGTTCGGACGCCGTCGCGCCCGCGCAGAGCTATTCGAGAGGTTCCTCGAGGGAGGTCAATGCTCGGAAGGGGCTTGTGTAGACTTGTGCCATGGATTCAACCGCCAACCGACCGATGACTCAAGGAGCTCAATCATGAATCGACTGCGACAGATGCTGGCACTTGTGGTGCTTTTTGCGGGCGTCTCGAACGCCACTGAACTGTTTGCCGAGGACGGGCAGAAGTCGATTCTGGTCACTGGGGCCAGCTCCGGCATCGGCCGGCACCTGGCCGAGACCCTGGCCGAGGCGGGGCATCACGTCTACGCTGGCGCGCGCAAGCAGGACGATCTCGACGCCCTGAACGCCATCGAGAACGTTACGGCCGTGCGCCTGGACGTGACGATCCAGGACGAGGTCGATGCGGTTGTCGATCTGATCCAGGAGCGGGGAACCGGTCTATATGCCCTGGTCAACAACGCCGGGATCGGCGACGGTGGCGCGGTGATCGATACGCCGGTCGAAGTCCAGACCCTGGTCTACGATGTCAACGTCGAAGGCGTCTACCGCGTGACCCAGGCCTTTGCCCCGCTGATCATGGCCTCGAACGGGCGCATTGCGACGACCGGTTCGATCGCCGGTACCCTGAGCTGGCCCGGCGGCAGCGCCTACAGCGGCAGCAAGCACTGGATCGAGGCCTTCACCGACGCCCTCGCCGGCGAGATGGCGCCGCATGATGTCCAGGTCAGCGTGATCCAGCCCGGCAATTTCCAGTCGCGCATTCGCCGCAGCGCGCTGGAACGGCAGCAGGCGCGGCTCCTGGCCGACGGCGGCGAGATGACGCCGGAGATGCAGGCCGAGTTCGCCGCGACGGAAGCGCGCGAGTTGTCCTACGAAGCGCCGGATGCGGTCTCCGAGGCCTTCATGCATGCGCTGTTCTCCGACCAGCCCCTGCGCCGCTACATGGTGGTTCCGAACGCCGACGAGCAGGCCCTGACGATCCGCACGAAGATCCAGCAGCTGCTGCAGCTGAACGCCTGGGGGCCGCATTCCTACAGCGATGATGAGTTGATCGCGATGCTTCGGACGGCGCTCGAGGCCGAAGACGCGGACCAGTAAGCCGCCCTTTCGAGGGCAATGAAAAACCCCGCTCGGCGCGCTGGCCGAGCGGGGTTTTATTTCAATGCCCTACTGACAGAAGTCGGATTCGGTTTCGTAGGCCCGGATCAGGTCGAAGCCGCCGGCGCCTGAGTCGTTCGACTCATAGCGCACGGTGGCGAAATCGCAGTCCTCGAAGCGGATGTACATCCGCCCCCAGGTCTCGAGATCGATCAGGCTGTTGTCGAAGCCCGCCTGCCGGATCTGGGCAAAGGTCGGTCCGTCGGCCTTGAACAGGTCGAAGCCGATGTCGTTGTCCGGGAAGGTGCCCGTGCTGCCGACCAGCCACTGCTGGGTGCCGTCGTCGTCATAGGTGAACCAGATCGCGACCAGCTGGTTCTGGTCGGTGACGTCGATCATGAAGCCCTCGACGGCGCGGTCGACCACCGACCAGTTGCCGCCGAGGCCGCGGAAGCGACCGATGGGGTCGGAGATCGTCACCTGGATTCCGACTCTGTCACGGCGGAAGGAATCAAGGGGCGGGGTCGTGCCGTTGGTCTGCTCGACGTCCGGACAGGCTGAGCTACCGACGTCGTAGAACAGCGCAGACCCGCTGGGCTGTGCCCGAATACGGTGCGTCAGCGTGATATCGGTGCCCTGGCCGACCGGTGCGTTGCGAAAATCGAAGGTCCTTTGCTGGAAGGCGGACGGGTCAGTGACCTGAATGGTGATCGTTTCCGCCCCGATGACCGCGCCGTCGAACTGGTCCTGGCGGGCAATCAGTTCCACCACGTAGGTGCCGGCGACGTTGCCGCGGTAGTTGAGGGTCACGCGGCCGAGCCCGTCGTCCGGGAAGTTTTCAAGGACGATTCCGCGGAACACTTGATCGCCACCATCGGCGAAGTCGCAAGAGTAGAGTGGCGCCACCACCCCGGGCGTCGAGGCCACGAGCTCGGTCACGAGCCCCTGCTCGAAGCTGCCGCTGCTGCTCTCCCGGTCGCCGGAGAACAGGCCGCGCACGTCGTCGGTACTCGAGACGGCGTCCATGAAGAAGGCGGCACCCGGCGGGCAGTTCTCGACGGTGATGTCGACGAGGAGGTTGTCGCCCTCATCGCCAAAACGAAAGCCGCCGAGGTCGATGAGCTGGATGTCGAAGGGGTTGGTGCCCGCCCCGGTTCCGGCCTGGATCTCGAGATCGCCGGTAAAGATGACTTGGCGGTCGAGGCCGAGGTTTTCTTCGAAATTCGGGCTCATGGTGGCCGCGGTTCGATCGGTCGATGACAGGGTAATGGTCGTGTTGCCGTAGATCAGGGGCCCGACGGCACCCGCGCCGCCGTCAAGGCGGAAGGCCAGGTCGGGGATCGTGCCGAAGATGCCCACATCGCCGTCGATGATCTGCTGGAAGCGAAAGCCGTTGGCGCAGGCCGACGAATCGCCGAAGGGCAGGGTGCTGGCCGAATCGCCCTCGACGTCGTTGAGACCGTTGGGTGCTGTGAACAGGGCGATGGCCGCAAAGGCCGAGCCGTGAAGGGCCAGGCCGGCTGCAGTCGCCAGCCCTGCGAGTAGTCGGCCGAGCGGCCGGTTGGACTTGCTGATGACTCCCATGACTACCTCCTTACAAGAGGAAAGGAAAGCCGCGTCAGGCCCGCCAGGGGCGGGATTGAAGCCGATGCGGCGCTCGCGGCGTTGCGCTGAATCGCCCCCTTGAAGTCGTCAAGCTAGCACCACCCGCGGCTTTCGGCAAGCCGTGGATTTAGTCGAATCGGTCGATGAACAGGAAGTCGCCGCTGACGCGGATCGTGACCTCGGCCGGCGTGAAGTGGCCCTGGCCGTCGCTGGCCCAGTAGCTGAATCGGTCCACGCCCTCGTAGTCGAAATCGGGTCGGTAGGTCAGGGAGCCGTCACCGTTGTCGAAGACCAGGCCGTGGTCGGGCTGGACGATGCCGTCGACGTGCAGCGCGTCACCCTCAGGGTCGCTGTCGTTGGCGAGCACGTCGATGGTGACTTCCTGGTCGATATCGGTCAGCGCCGAATCATTGCCGGCGCTGGGCGCCTGATTGTCGAAATCGATCGGTCCGCGCTCGAAGGCATCGCGCCAGGCGTGGAACTGATTGCCGAGGAGCTCGTCGACCTCGGGGCCCAGCAGCACGGGCAGTCCGAACTTATGGACCGTGCCCGAGGCGCGATCGGTGAAGTACTCCTCGACGATGACCCAGGGCGTGCCCGCCGAGTCGCGGTAGTAGCCGTCCTGTTCGCAGATCGCGCGCATTTCATGATTCGGCACGCCGATGTTGTCGGTGCCGGCGGGTACGGGCGTCGAGCCAATGCTGTCGACCTTCGCGCCGATAAAGTCCAGGCCAACGCCGGCACCCGACGACGGGTTCAGGTATTCGAGCGGCTCGCCGCCGTTGAGCGTCACCGCCATGCGGCCGGGCACCAGGTCATTGCCTTCGATGATCGTGTCGATCGCCGGGTCAAGGTCGACGTAGGGGGTTTCCACGTCGATGAACTCCGCGTCGATGACCACGTACTGATTGGCCTCCGGCGGAGTGGGGTTGGTGAAGCCCTTGCCCAGGCGGATGCCCTCGGGCACGTTCTGGATTCGCGCGTTGCGGATGACCATGTCGCTCGTGTTGTTGCCGAATTCGATGCCGAACTGCGGGCCGCTGAAGGGCTCGGGCGTCTTGCCGATGATGTCGAAGCCCTCGAGGAGGTAGTGGGAGGTGTATTCCATGTTGGAGCCGCCGCGGACCTCCCAGGCAGTGAAATCGCTGAAGTGCGAATGGATATCGTGCTGCTGATTCGGATTGGCCTTGACCACGAACAGGCCGACGGCGCTGGCGAAGGCCTCGTTGTCGTGGAAGTTCAGGATGGGTGCATCGTCCGGGCTGGCGGGCCGGTCGCGCCGGAGCGCCTCGGGCAGCATGAAGGCCGTGTTGGGGAAATCGCGCATGCGTGACCCGCGATGGAGGTAGGCAAAGCCCTGGTTGACGCTGGCTGCGATGTTGCCCGTCGACCGCACCATGCGTCCCTGGAACCAGAAGCCGGCGCCCGTGCGGGCCATGTCGAAGGTCGCCACATCGACGCCGTTCTTCGGGTTGAAGGCGGAATTTCCTTTTGCCTTGATGGCGATATTGTCGACCCAGGTGCCGATCTCGTCGCCGGTCTCGGCGACGAAGCCCGCACCGTGCGTATCGAAGCTGGCGTTGTTGTGGAAGACCGCGTTGCTGGCGTGATGGACGTAGCCCCAGCCGGGGGAGCCGAACACGGCGTTGCCCAGGGCAATGGCCGGGGTCCGCGGATCATCGATCCCCGTGATGTGGAAGTGCAGGGGGTAGCGGCCGCGAACGTTGCTGTCGGGTGCCAGCGTATCGATCTGATCCAGGTCGAAGCTCTCGGCGTCCTTGTCCGTGCGGCCCAGCTGCCAGAAGGTGGCGTAGCGCACGTCGAAATGGGTAGCGTGCATCAGCATGACGTGGGCGCGGCGGTGGGCCGGCAGCTCGTCCTGGCTGTTGCGGAAGGTCACGTTGCGGCTGAAATTGGCCACCGAGGCCTTGAGATCGGCGCGCGGCGTGGTGTGGTCATGATCCAGCGGTGCATCGAGGGTGATCTCGGCACCGTTGATGGCGGTGATCTGGCGCACCGCGTCGCGGGTGCCGAAGTAGCGAACTTCTCGGATGTCGTTGTCCCAGCGCCAGCCGGAATAGGTGGTGCCGGTCAGCACGATCGTGTCGCCGACCTGCCAGCCCTTGGGCGCCTCGGCCAGCGTCAGGGTGGTGTCGCCGGCCAGCGGGTCGACGGCGACCTTCAGATGCACGGTCTTGTCAGCGCCGTGGATCGTGACCGGCCCGTGGCCAAGCAGGCCGCGGCGGATAAGGTCCGGATCGTTGGCCGGGTCCAGCTCGCCGTCGCTGCGAAAGACGATCTCGACCTGGGCCTCGGGTGCGATCGGTGCATCGATGCGCCCGATCTCGAGCGCCCCCATCATGCCGACCTCGATGGTTTCGACGAGCAGCGAGCTGTCGGCCTGCGTATCGAAGCGCAGCGCGCCCTGAACCAGCAGATCCTGAATCGCTGCTGCCGTGCCGAAGCTGACTTCGACGCCGGCCGGAATCAGAACGATGTCGTCGCCATCGGGCAGCGCGCCGCCCCAGGTCGAAGCATCGGACCAGGCGCCCGAGCTCTGCGCGACGGCCGTCGCGTCCGCCGGGTCGATCGTGTGGTGCATGTGTGCTGACGCGGTGCTCGCAGCCAGCAACGTCCCCCCGAACAGAAAATATCCGATTCGGTTGCGCATGGTGTCGTCAAGGCCCGTCGGCCGGTGGGATCCAGCCGAAAGAATGCCACAGATCAATGCCGACGTCAGCCTGGCTTTAGCCCATGAAGGGGGGCGCGAGCCGACTGCGTATCAATGGACTGTGTGGCCGTGCGCCCGAGCGGTGGCCGGCAGCGTGTCTTATCGACTGGATGATTCGAGGTGGTGTTATGGATTCTCAAAATTTGGCCCAGATGCTGAAAGGCTCTCGCACCGAGCGTCCAGGCCGCCGGCGACGGGCCTTACTGGTGGCGATGTTGCTCGTCGCCGCTGGAGCGGTCCAGGCCCAGCCCGCCTATGAGTTTCCCGACTACTTCAAGGCGAGCAATACGGACAGCGGCGACGAGTTTGGTAAGGCGGTCGCCGCCGACGGGGATACGCTGGTCATCGCGGCGCCCTTCGAATCCTCTGCGGCGATCGGCGTCGATGGGGACGAGCAGGACAACACCGCTGAAACGGCGGGGGCGGTCTATGTCTTCGTTCGGGATAGCAATGGCGCCTGGACTCAACAAGCCTATCTGAAACCCTCGAATACGGGCAGGTTCGATCGTTTCGGGACCAGCGTCGCCATCTCCGGAGACACGATCGTGGTCGGTGCGGAAGCGGAGGACAGTTCCGCGTCCGGCGTGGGCGGGGATCAGGAAGACAATCTGAGCAACGGTGCTGGCGCGGCTTATGTCTTTGTGCGCAGTGAGGGTGTCTGGGAGCAGCAGGCCTACCTGAAGGCCTCGAACCCCGATGTCATGGATCAATTCGGCGCAGCGGTGGCCATTGATGGTGACACGATCGTGGTTGGCGCCGACGGCGAGGATAGCTTTGCCTCGGGCGTCAACGGCAACTCGTTCGACAATACGGTGGAAAACTCCGGCGCCGCCTACGTGTTTGTTAGGACGGGTACCAGCTGGACGCAGCAGGCGTATCTGAAGGCCTCGAATACGGACAGCGACGATCAATTCGGTAGCGCCGTGGCGGTCCACGGCGACCGCATCGCTGTCGGCAGCGGCCTCGAGGACAGTGGTGCAACGGGCGTGGGCGGCGACGAGACCGATAACTCGGCTGAAGAATCCGGCGCGGTGTATCTGTTCGAGCGCGCCGGAACGACCTGGTCGCAAGTCGCTTATCTCAAGGCGTCCAATACCGATGCGTTGGATCGATTCGGATCGGCGGTGAGTCTGGAAGGCGACACGCTGGTCGTCGGAGCTCTCGGAGAGGATGGGGTGTCCACTGGCCTCAACGGCGACCCACTGGACAACTCCGGCGCGGGCGCCGGCGCGGCCTACGTCTTCGAGTTCGATGGCGTCGCCTGGACGCAGCAGTCCTACGTCAAGGCGTCCAACACGGACAATTATCTAGGGAGATTCGGCGTGTCGGTGCAGCTCCACGCTGACCGCATGATCATCGGCGGCACCAGCGACGACAGCGGCACCGTGGGTGTCGACGGCAATCAGGACGATCAGAGCGCGTCCTACTCCGGTGCCGCCTTCGTCTTCGAGCGAAGCGGCAGCAGCTGGCAGCAGATTGCCTACCTCAAGGCCAGCAACACCGAGGGCGTCGACTATCTGGGCTCTTCCGTGGCGATCACCGATCAGTTCGCGGTCGCCGCTGCGCCATTGGAGGATGGGAGTGCGATCGGCATCAACGGCAACGCCGACGACAATTCGGCGGACGCGGCCGGCGCGGTCTATGTCTATTCGGCCGTGCCCTCGTTTTCCATCGGCGGTGTCGTCAGCGGCCTGGCCGGCTCGGAGCTGGAACTGCAGCTCAATGGCCAGGAGGCCCTGGTCCTGTCCGCTGATGGTGGCTTCGCCTTTGATGGCCGTTTCGGTGACGGTGAAGCCTATGCGGTCGAGATCATCGCGCAGCCCGTTGCGCCCCCGCAATTCTGTCGATTGACAAACGCCAGCGGCGTGGTTGCCGGTGCCAACGTGGTCGATATCCAGGTCAGCTGCGATCCGCCGGCGCCGGTGCCCGGCTTTACGCTCGAGGAATACATCAAGGCGAGCAATACGGACCAGGGTGACAGGTTCGGCTTCTCCCTGGCGATCGATCGGGACACGCTGGTCGTCGGCGCGCCCTCGGAAGCGTCCGCGATAACGGGCATCGGCGGCTCTCAGAACGACAACTCGGCCTTCGGGGCGGGGGCGGTCTATGTCTATCTGCGTGATGCCAGCGGTGCCTGGGCCTTCGATCGCTACATCAAATCCTCGAACACCGATGCGGCGGACAACTTCGGCGCCGCCGTTGCCCTGTCGGGAGACATTCTGGCGGTGGGTGCGCCCGGCGAGGACAGCGCGGCCACGGGCTTCAACGGCGACCAGTTCGATGACAGCCGCCCGGACGCCGGCGCGGTCTACATCTACGTTCGCGACGGCACCGGCGGCTGGTTCCCGCAGGCTTATCTGAAGGCATCCAACACGGACGCCGGCGACCGCTTCGGCGCCAGCGTGGGGCTGTCGGGGGAGACCCTGATCGTCGGAGCGCCCAACGAGGACAGCAGCGGTGTTGGCGTGGGCTCGAACCAGGTCGATAACGCCTCGCCGGACGCAGGCGCGGCCTACGTATTCACGCGTGCCGGCGTGACCTGGTCCCAGCAGGCCTATCTCAAGCCCCTTAACACGGATGCGGAGGACCTGTTCGGGAATGCGGTCGACATCGACGGCGACCGCCTGATCGTCGCCAGTCCAGCGGAGGACGGCGGCGATGACGGCGGCGGGAACGGTCAGCCGACGGCGGGTGCGGCCTATGTCTTCGAGCGTGTCGGTACCGATTGGAGCCAGGTCGCTTACCTGAAGGCCGACGCGCCCGACGCGGGCGATTTCTTTGGCCATGACGTGGCCATCGATGGCCGCCTGGCGGTGGTCGGTGCGCGCCTGGACGACGGGCCGGCGAACGCGCTCGAGAACTCGGGGGCGGCCTATGTCTTCGAGCGCCTCGACGAGGGCTGGGCCCTCGATCAGGCCCTTTACGCCGCGAACGCCGATGCCGATGATCGCCTGGGCTGGGCGGTAGATATCGACGCGGGAGAAGTGCTGGTCACGGCTCGGGCGGAGGCCAGTGCGGCCCTCGGCGTCGACGGCAACCCCGATGACAACAGCCTGCCTTTCGCCGGTGCGGCCTACCTGTTCCGCCGTAACCTGACCCAGTGGCAGCAGGCGCACTACATCAAGGGCTTCATCACCGATGAGCAGGACTTCTTCGGTGAGGCGGCCGGGGTCTCCGCCGGCCTGATCGCCGTTGGCGCCATCAACGAGGACAGTAATGCGCAAGGCATCGGCGGCGATGCAACGAACAATTCAGCGCTCAGCAGCGGCGCGGTCTACACCTACGCCACCGACACCTTTGCCGTCGGTGGATCGGTCACCGGTCTGGTCGGCTCGGGGCTGAGCCTGCGCCTGAACGGTAAGGAGTTGCTGGAGGTGTCCGCCAATGGCACCTTCGAGTTCGATCAAGCGCTCCTGGGCGGGGCCCTTTACGAGGTCGAGATCGTGGCCCTGCCGGACAGTCCGCCGCAGGCCTGTCAGCTCAGCAACGGGATTGGCTACGTCCTCGACCAGGACGTCACCTCGATCCAGGTCGATTGCAGCAGCGCCTACCGCGTGGGCGGCACGGTCAGCGGCGTTGCCGGGCCGGGTCTGGTACTGCGCAACAACGGCGGTGATGATCTGCCGATCACTTCGAACGGCATCTTCATCTTCCCGACGCGCGTGGCCAGCGGTCAGGCCTATGAGGTCACGATCGCCAGCACGCCGAGCAACCCGAATCAGCGCTGCTTGGTCAGCAACGGCAGCGGCGTGGTTCAGGGGCAGAACGTGACCAGCGTTATCGTGCAGTGCCAGACCGTGTATGCCATCGCTGGCACCGTGTCGGGCCTGGCCGGCGGCACGCTGGTGCTGCAGAACAACGGCGGCAATCGCCTGCCCATCGATCAGGACGGCGCGTTCGAGTTCAGCCAGGCCCTGCCGGCTGGCGCGGACTACGCCGTGGCCGTCCGGCGCAATCCTCAGCTTCCTCCCCAGCTGTGCCAAGTCAACAATGGCGAAGGGACCGTGCAGAATGCCGCTGTCACGGATATCCAGGTGACCTGCGTCAGCGGCTACCGCATCGGCGGTACCGTTTCGGGCGTCGATGGTCTGGGGGTGTTGCTTGCCAACAACGACGGCCCGCCGTTGCCCATCATCGACAACGGGCCTTTCCAGTTCAGTCGCTTCGTGCCGAACGGCAGTAGCTACGACGTCACGATCGAGGCCACATCAACCATGCCGCCCCAGACCTGCGACATCACGAACGGCCGCGGAACCGTCCAGGGCGCGGACATCGACGATATCGAAGTCATCTGCGAGACCGGCTATCGCCTCGGCGGCCAGGTCACGGGTCTGCAAGGGTCAGGGCTGGTCCTCGCCAACGCCGGTGGCGACACGCTGGCGATCACTGGCAATGGCAGCTTCGTCTTTGCCGAGAGACTCTCGCCGGGAACGGGCTACAGCGTGACCGTCGAGTCCGGGCCGACCTCGCCCGAGCAGCTCTGTGAGGTCAGCAACGGCAGCGGTGATGTCACGGATGCGGATGTCACCGACATCCTCGTCGAATGCGCGCCGCCGCAGGGCGATGCCGGTCAGATCCAGTTCACCCTGGCGGCCGTCACGGTGGTCGAGTCCGACGGTGTGATCGAGCTTGCCCTGGAGCGCCTGGCCGGAAGCGCGGGCGAGGTGGTGGTTCGTGTCCTCAGCCAGGCGGGGAGCGCGCAGGCTGGTGAGGATTTTCAGGCCCTCGATGTCCAGCGCACCTGGCTGGACGGCGAGACGTCGAACCGCACGATCGAAATCGAACTGATTGACGATGCCCTGGAAGAGCCCGTCGAGCAGTTCACGCTGCAGATCGAGGTCTTGAGCGGTGGCGCTGCCCTCGGCGCCAATTCCGAGCTGACGGTCACCGTCGAGGATGACGATGGCGGCCTGTTCGCCGATCGCTTCGAGGCACCCTGAGCGATGGTTTTCTGATGCCGAGATGCAGCGCTCAGGGCGCAGCGGAGCGAGGGCGCAGGCCGGGGCGACGGTTGGTCTGACCGTGCTGCCCATCGGGTGGGGTCGGTCCGCCTCGCCGGGCCTGAAGGCTGCCCTTGCCGAAGAAGGCGTCCTCGGTCTGGCGCGTTCGAGCCAGGGTTCCCCAGAATCCGAACCGCTCAAGCAGGGCAGGCCTTTTGATCGAGGCGCTTGCGCTATCCTCTGTCGGTTACTAATCCACAGTAAAGGTAGTCATCGATGTTCTGTTCACAAGCGGATGGCGCAACACCCGTGCACGTTCTCGACGCGGATTCGCTGGATCGGCTCCTGCCCGACCTGCCGGCGCCTCAGCAGGCCTGGATCAGGGCCAGCCGATTCGACGCCGAGCCCGCCTCCGTCGCGCTACTTCCCGATGAGGACGGTGGCCTGGATCGGGTTCTTTGCGGCCACCCGGCCGACGATGCGCTCTGGGCTCTGGCCGCCCTGCCTGCCCGTCTCCCCGACGGTGACTACCGCCTCGAAGGCGAGTTCAGCGCCGACCAGCTCGAGCGGCTCTACCTGGGATGGGCGCTTGGCCACTACCTCTTCGATCGCTACAAGCCGGCACCGCGGTCGAAGGCGCGGATGGTGCTGCCGGATTCACTGGCCAATCGCGTGCAGGCGCTGGCCGAGGCCACGACGCTCGTGCGCGATCTGGTCAATACGCCGGCCAGCGACCTGGGCCCGGCCGAGCTGGCCGAGGCGGCGCGCGAGCTGGCCGAGCGCTTCGATGCCGATTACCGATGTGTGGAGGGTGAGGCGCTGGCGCGGGAGTTTCCGGCGATCCATGTCGTCGGTCAGGCCTCGAGTCGGGGGCCGCGCCTCATTCGCCTGCAGTGGGGTGACGACAGTGCGCCGCCCTTGGCCCTGGTCGGCAAGGGCGTGATCTTCGACTCCGGCGGCCTCGACATCAAACCCGGGGCCGGCATGGTGCTGATGAAAAAGGACATGGGCGGTGCGGCCCACGTGCTCGGTCTGGCTCAGCTGATCATGGCGCTGGGGCTGAAGGTCAATCTGCGGGTCTACATCCCGGCGGTGGAAAACTCGATCAGCGGCAATGCCTATCGGCCTTCGGACATCATCCGAACCCGCAACGGCACCACCGTCGAGATCGGCAATACGGACGCCGAGGGCCGGGTGGTGCTGTCCGATGCCCTGACCCTGGCCTGCGAGGAGGGCGCCGAGCGGGTCATCGATTTCGCGACCCTGACCGGCGCGGCGCGCATCGCCCTGGGCGAGGATCTGCCGCCGCTCTATGCGCGTGACACCGAGCAGGCCCGGGCGATCCAGGATCGCTCCTTCGAACTCGAGGATCCGCTCTGGCACATGCCCCTGTTCGAGGGCTACCGTCGCCAGATCCAGCCGGCGATCGCCGATCTGTCGAACACCGGCACGAGCAAGTTCGGCGGCAGCCTGACCGCGGCGCTGTTCCTGGATCATTTCGTCGATGCGGGCATCGACTGGATGCACCTCGATGTCTACGCCTGGAACCTCGGTGATCGGCCCGGTCGTCCGGCCGGCGGCGAGGCCCAGGGCCTGCGCGCGATCTTCGACTGGCTGGAGAAGACCTACGGCTGACCGCCGCCGCGGATCGCGTCGGCAGGTGACACCGATAGACCCTGCCCGGTATCCTTGGCGTGGTTGCCTTGGCCGGGAGCGGGAATCATGGAGCGCGAAGCAGACCAGGATCGTGGCGTCGAGTCCGACAGTGGCTTCGAGCATTGCCACGGTGATCTTTACCGGATCGCCCAGCGTGAGCTGCGGCGTCAGTTCCGCTCGGGCACCATCGATACGGTGGCCCTGGTCAACGAAGCCTGGCTGCGCGTCCAGGCCGGCGATCGGGCCTGGGAGTCCCGCGGCCATTTCCTGGCCAGCATGACCACCACGATGCGCCACGTGCTCATCGACTACGCCCGCGAGCGCGGCGCCCAGCGCCGCGGCGGCGATTGGGTGCAGATCACCTCCAGCGCCCTCGATCAGCTCGAGGGCGAGGGCGGAACGATCGATCTGCTGGCCGTCGATCGTGCCCTCCAGCAGCTCGGCGAGCGCTCCAGGCGCCAGGAACAGGTCCTGGAGTTCAAGCTCTTCGGCGGCCTGACCACCGAGGAAATGGCCGAGGCGCTCCAGGTGTCCACGGCCACGGTCACGCGCGATCTGCGCATGGCCACGGCCTTCGTTCGGCGGGCCATGGAGGCCTGAACATGATCTCGGCCGAGGACTGGGCGCGCCTCGAGGCCCACTTCGAGACCCTGTGCGATCGGCCCCGCGATGAGCAGATCGAGGCGCTGCGTGCCCTCGATCTCAGCCCCGAACACAAGGCGGAGCTGGCATCCCTGCTGGCCTTCGATCAGCCAACCGGCGGCCTCGAGTCGCTGTCCCGGGCCGTGCAGACCCTGTCGCGGGATCTCGAGGGGGAGGACCTGATCGGCCAGCGTGTCGGCGCCTATCGTCTCACCGGTCGCCTGGGGGCGGGCGGCATGGGCGAGGTCCTCCTTGCCGAGCGCGCCGACGGCCGCTTCGAGGCGCGGGTCGCGATCAAGTTCGTCGCCACCACCAGCCTGCGGGACCGCGCCCTGTTCGAGCGCGAGCGGCGCGTGCTGGCCCGCCTCGATCATCCCTCGATCGCCCGCATCATCGATGCCGGCGAAGACGAGCGTCTCGGCGCCTTCCTCGTGATGGAGTATGTCGACGGCCAGGCCATCGACGAGGCCGTCAGGGACCGCGCCGCCGGCTCGAATCTGATCCTCGGCTGGATGGCCGCGGCAGCCGATGCGGTCGCCGCCGCCCACCAGAGTCTGGTGCTCCACCGCGATCTCAAGCCGGCTCATCTGGTCATTGCCGGCGAGGGCGATCTCAAGATTCTCGATTTCGGCGTGGCCGGCCTGCTCGATCAGAAGGCCGACGATGGCGGGGTGACCGCCCAGTCGAGTTTCACCCCGCGCTACGCGGCGCCCGAGCAGATCCTGAACCAGCCGGCGTCGACGCGAACCGACGTCTATGCGCTGGGCCTGATTCTCTTCGAGCTGCTTGCCGGGGGGCGCGGTGCCTTCGGCGATCGTCCCGCGGCGATGGCCGAGCGCAAGCTCGCCGACGACCGGGCGGCCTTGCCTCGCCTGGCGGGCCTGAGCCGCGCTCGCCAGCAGGACCTCGAGGCGATCGTTGATTTCTGCCTGGCCCGCGCGCCGGATGCGCGCTACGCGAGCCCAGCCGAGCTGGCTCAGGACCTGCGCGCCGTTCTGGGCGATCAGCCGGTGCAGGCGCGTCGCCTGGGCTGGGTCGAGTCGGGATGGCGCTGGTGTCGTCGCCATCGCCTCGCCAGCGCCGCCCTGGCCGTCGCCGTCGTGAGCGTGGTGGTCGGGACAAGCCTTGTCCTGCGCTATGCCCAGCAGGCGCAGCTCGATCGCCAGCGGGCGCTGGAGGAAGCGCGCAAGGCCCAGGCGAGTACCGAGTTCCTGGCCGATTTGTTCAGCGGGTCGACGCCGGGCCGATCCCAGGGGCCGGAGACCACGGCTCGGGAGCTGCTCGAACGCGGCCGCTCGCGGATGAGCGAGGAGCTGGCCGACCAACCGGAGACGCGCGCCTACCTGGAACTGGTCATGGCGCGCAGCTACATGTTTCTCGGCCTCTACGACGAGGCCCTCGCCTTGATCGACGCACCGGTCGAGATCGTTGCGTCCGGTCCATCCTCGACCGACGCAGCTGCCGATGCCCTCATCGTCGGCAATGACCGGGCGCTGCTCAAGGCGCGATTGCTGAACTTCAAGGGTGACTACCAGAAGTCGCTTGATCATCTGGCTCGTCAGGATCTGGATCGATTCCGGCCGCTTCAGCGGGCCCGCGCCGAGCTGACCCGCTCCACGGCCCTGGTCAATCTTGACGACACGCCCGGCGCTCGGCGCGCCGCCGAGCAGGTACTGAGATGGGCGGGGCTCGACGAGGACGGCCTGGAGATGCGCGCGTCGGCGCAGAACATGCTGGCGGTGATCGCCTACAACGAGCGCGATTTCGAGCAGGCCCAGGGGATCCTCGAGGATCTGCTGGCCACGCGTATCCGTCAGTTCGGTGAGTCCCATGCGGAAACGGCGCTGGCGATCCACAATCTCGCGGGCGTCAGCTACGCCCTGGGAGACCTCGACGCGGCCTTCGACCAGTACCAGCGAGCAGCGACGCTCTTCGAGGCGCACTTCGGCGTCGAAAACCGGTCCTTCGCCATGGTGCAGCGGGCCCTGGCCATGACCCAGCGGAAACGCGGGCAGGCCGAGGACGCCCTGCAGGGCTTCGAGCGAACGCTGGGAGTGATCGAAAACTGGAACGGCAGCGATAACCCCATGTGGCGCGAAGTCGAGATGCAGCGGATCGATCTCCTGATCCTCATCGGTCGCGACGACGAGGCGCAAGCAGCCCTCGTTGCCTTCGGCCCGCTCGATCCCGCCGACTGGGAGGGCCGTTCGAGCGAGGCCTGTCGCTGGGCCCGGCTTCGCGCAGCCATGTCGCTGGCCGAAGACGTGCAGCGCTGGTGCGAGGAGCTGGGCCCCGAGCCTGATCACCTGCGGGCCAGCCAGGACTACCTCCGTGCGCGGATCGCGGCGAATTCCCGAGCTGCAGATTTCGAGGAACATCGTGCTCGCGCACTCGATGCGATCGACCTGATTGCCCCGCCCGATCCGCTGCTGGAGGCTGCGATACGACGCCTCTGAGGCCTGGCTCGGCGATGTCGATGATCAACTGCACGGGACGATTCCGTAACTCTGATTGACCCTTGAATCTATCGGAGTGAGTCCCTTGTACACAATGAAGCAACCCATCCTGGCCCTCGGCCTGGTTTTTGTGCTGATCAGCCCGAGCCACGCCCTCGACTTCCTCGTCAACAGCACGGCGGACGTGGCGGACGCCTCGCCCGGCGACGGTTTCTGCAATCCCGTGAACGCTCTGCCCCAGACCTGTACGCTGCGTGCGGCGATCATGGAGGCGAACGCGCTGGGGGGTGCGCACAATATCGCCCTTCCGAGCGGTGTCTATGTTCTGGACAATCTCGGCGCGGGGGAGGATCAGGCCGTCACCGGTGACCTCGACATCTACGCCGAGATCCTGATCATCAACGGTACCGACAACCGTCCCCTGATCAGCGGCAACGCCACGGATCGCATCTTCGACGTTCATGCAGGCGGGGAACTGAGCCTCGACAACATCGACCTGGCCGGCGGACGGGCCAACGAGCCGGGCACGGTGCGAGGCGCGGCCGTTAACGTCCGAGACGATGCCAGCCTGCTCCTGCAGCGCTCACAGGTGTCGCTCAATCTGGCCAATCAGGGCGGCGCGATCTATAGCGACGGCAGCGTGCGGATCGTTGAAAGCGAGCTGTTCCAGAATGCCATCGTCGCCGAGGAACTGCTGCCGGAGTTCTCTGACGGCGCGGCGATCTTCAATCGCGGCATCCTCATCGTCGAGCGATCGACGCTGCGCGGCAACGGTCGCCTGCCGGGCTTCGAGGCGCCGCTCTCGACCGTGGAATACGCCATTCACAGCCGGCGCGGCTTTGTTGCCAATCCCGCCGTGCTCGTTGGGAACTCGACGATCTACGACAATACGAACGGCGTCTTTTCCGACGGTGTGCCAACCTTCATTACCCACTCGACGCTGGTCGACAACAACCAGCTCGGGCTGCGCTTCCTGCGCGATCTCGATGCCCTCGGCGAGGTCCAGCTCACCGTTGTCCAGAGCGTCATCCACGGCCACAATTCGGACTGCAACGGCCTGAGTTCTGCCGAGGACGAATTCGATCTCGCCTTCAATATCAATGCAAGCTCCGATGAGAGCTGCGGTTTCACGGGCTTCAACGATTTCCAGAATATCGCCAACCCCTTCTTCGGCGGCCTTGCCGATCACGGCGGCCCGACGCTGACCTTGATGCCGCGCTCGAGTGGCCCCCTCGTCGATCCCATCGGCGGCGACTGCGGGACCTTGAGCGAAGACCAGCGCGATCGTCCCCGCCCCGTGGATGGTGATGACATCGGCGGCGCGATCTGCGATATCGGTGCGGTGGAGTTCGATCCGCTCACCGACCCGGTATTCACCGATGGCCTGTTTTCCGATCGCTTCGAGGAGGACTGACGGTCTCGCCGCGCGCTCGCGGGCTTGCCATGTTCACGTGCGGCAACGGACAATGCCCGGTCTTTGGAACGGGCCCCGAGTGCACGCATGTCGCCATCGCAGGACAATCCGGGCCTTCGCCATGACGTGATCCGAACCCTGGTGCTGGCCGGCCCGCTCGTGGTCGGCCAGCTGACCAGCTTCGGCATGAACTTTGTCGACACGGTGATGGCCGGGCGCATCGGCACCGTCGATCTCGGCGCGATCGCCATCGGCTCATCGGTCTGGTCCGCCGGCTTTCTTTTCGTCCTCGGCGTGCTGATGGCCGTGTCGGCGACCGTGTCCCAGCTCGA
>CAZDFS010000045.1:0-7626 GCA_964504865.1 uncultured Wenzhouxiangella sp. | reverse complement strand
CCGACCATGTATGTCGGCGTCCTGGGAATTCTGTGCAATATCCCCCTGAACTATGCCCTGATGTTCGGAAATTTCGGTTTTCCGGCGCTGGGCGCGGTCGGTGCCGGCTGGGCGACGGCGATCGTGTTCTGGCTGCAGCTCATTGCCCTGGCGCTATGGATTGGCTGGCGCCCGCGCTTCGACAGCTACGCCCTGTACGGTCGCTTCACCCGTCCTAGCACGCTGGAAATCGGCGCGCTCCTGAAGCTGGGCCTGCCGATCGGCATCATGGTCTTTCTCGAAGGCGGCATGTTCGTCGGTTCGGCGCTGCTGATCGGCTCCCTCGGCGCCCTTGAGGTCGCGGCTCATCAGGTGGCGATGAACTATGCGGGATTGATGTTCATGGTGCCCGTCGGTCTCGCCGGGGCGATCACCGTCCGGGTCGGCAACGCCATGGGCCGGGACGATCCCGAAGGCGCGCGCCGAGCGGGTCTCGTTGGGATCGCCATTGCTGCGACCTTCGCCCTCGTATCGGCGGCCTTCATGCTGGCCGTGCCGGCGTGGATCGTCGGCCTGTATACCCGTGAGCCGGAGGTGGCCTCCCTTGCTGTGAGCCTGCTGTTCTTCGCCGCGATCTTTCAGTTCGCCGACGGCGTGCAGGCGGCCGCCGCCGGGGCCCTGCGCGGGCTCAAGGACACGCGGGTCCCGATGATCTATTCCATCATCGCCTACTGGATGGTGGGGATCAGCCTCGGGTATCTCCTGACCTTCCGCCTCGGCTACGGGATCAACGGCATGTGGATCGGCATCATCACCGGCCTGTGCGTGGCCGCCGTCCTGCTCGGCTCGCGCTTCCTGCGGATCACACGACAGAGGCTGAGTGCCGCGGCCACCGTCTGACGCCGGCAGTCCCGGGGCTGGCGGCGCGAGTGACCAGTGGCCCATTGCCGCATTCACCGCGCCTGCCTACAATCCTGTGTTGCTTTCCTGCAGGGTTCTGATCCATGTCGACTGATCGCCGACCGAATTTCCTCCTTCGTCTCTGGTTGGGCTTCTGGCGCGGAGTGACCGCGCTTCGCATGGCCGTGTTCAATATTCTTTTCCTGATCGTCCTGGCGCTGGTCATCCGGATGATCTTTACCGGTGGCGATGGGCTGGTCATCGACGACAACACGACGCTGGTCATCGCGCCGAACGGGGTCATCGTCGAGGAGTTCGTCGGCACGCCGCTGGAGCGAACGGTCAATGAGGCACTGGGGCAGGAAGTCCCCCAGACTCGCCTGCGCGACATCCTGTCGGCGCTGGCGCTGGCCGCCGACGATCCGCAGATCACCCAGGTGTTGATCCAGACCCAGAGCCTGCTGGGGATCAGCCCCGGGACCATGCAGGAACTCAATGCGGCCTTCGCTCGCTTTCGCGAATCGGGCAAGCGCGTCATCGCCCACGGCGGCCTGATGGGTCAGAGCCAGTACTTCATGGCCTCCCTGGCCGATGAGATCTGGCTCGAGCGCGACGGGGCCGTCATCATCGAGGGCTACGGCACCTATCGCCAGTACTACGCCGAGGCCCTGGACATGCTCGACGTCGAGGTCAACCTGTTTCGCGTCGGCACCTTCAAGTCGGCGATGGAGCCCTACATCCGAAACGATATGTCCGAAGCGGACCGCGAAGCACGCAGCTTCGTTCTGTCGGACCTCTGGCAGCGCTTTCTGGATCAGGCGGCCACCAATCGTGGCCTGCCGGCCGAGGTGCTGGAGGATCTGATTCTCAACTTCCCGGACTATCTGGCCCAGGTCGACGGCGACCTGTCGCAGCTGGCGCTGGATCGTGGCCTGGTCGATCGCCTGGTCAGTCGACCGGAACTGCGTTCCGAGCTCGCGCTGAGCGGCGCACCCGACGGAGAAACCGGCTATCGCCGCATCGCCATGATGGACTACGTGACGGCCCGGAATCTGCCGTCCCTGGCGGTGCAGGATCAGGTGGGCGTCATCGTCGCCCAGGGCACGATCGTGGATGGCTCGCATCCCCCGGGCACCATTGGCGGTGATTCGACCGCCCGATTGATCCGCCAGGCGGCGCGCGACGACAACATCAAGGTCGTCGTCTTCCGAATCGACTCGGGCGGTGGCAGCGCCTTCGCCTCGGAGCTGATTCGAAGCGAGCTGATGAACCTGCGCGAAGCCGGCAAGCCGGTGGTCGTCAGCATGGGCGATGTGGCCGCGTCCGGCGGCTACTGGATTGCCATGGGCGCCGATGAGGTGTGGGCCTATCCGTCGACGATCACCGGCTCGATCGGCATCTTCGGCTTCTTTCCGACCTTCCAGGACACGCTCGCCAAGATCGGCGTCTATACCGACGGCGTTGGCACGACACCCCTGGCCAGCGCCCTGAATCCCGGCATGAGCCTCAACGATGACGTTCGCCGATTACTCCAGAGCTTCATCGAGGACGGCTACCGCGATTTCATCGGTCTGGTGGCCGAGCACCGCAACATGAGCATCGCCGACGTGGATGCGGTGGCGCAAGGACGGATCTGGTCCGGCGCCCAGGCCCAGGAACGCGGCCTCGTCGACCAGCTTGGCACGCTCGAAGAGGCAATCGATTCGGCGGCGCGTCTGGCCGGTTTGAGTGAGGATTTCGGGGTCACCTACGTCGAGCAGCCGATGGAACCCTGGCAGGCCTTTCTGACCGGCATGAGCGCCCGAGCACTGTCCTGGGCGGGTGCCGATCTGATGCCTGCGCGCGCCCGCGTGCTGCCCCCCGAACTCCGCGCCAGCCTCGTTGAAGACCTGGCGGTCCTCCACCAGTTCAGCGGGGAGGGGCGCATGGCGGTCATGGCTCACTGCCTCTGCGATGCGCCGCGTTGATTTGCCTGGAATGGGACCGGCCGATCGCCCGCCAGCCGGCCATCGATCGATCAGTCGACGGGCTCGCCGATGATCTCGGTGGGCAGCCAGCCCTCGAGTCGCGCCAGGGTCTCCAGTTCGGGGATCTCGCGCTGCAGGACCCGCAGGCGCTGACGCTGGGCCGGGTCCGGCGCTGCGAGTGCCTGCAGCGATCGGAATTCCGTCTCCAGCGTGCCGAGGGTCTGGCCGAGTCGCCATCCTTCCGCGTAGCGCTCGCCGTCGCAGGACATGGCCGGCTCGCTCCCCGAGCGGCCCAGTTCGAATCCGCTGATGGGGCTGCAGTCCGGCGGCGTGGCGCAGGCCGTCAACAGGATGGCGGCAGCCAGGCCCGTGGTCCGTTGTAGCGGCATCGTGGATCTCCAAGCGTGTGATATGACGATCGGTCCAGAATATCCCATCAGCCGACGCCTATGGATCCGGTAACGCAGGGCGTCGTCGGCAGCCTGTGGGCACTGCCAGCAGCGCGGCGGGAGCAGCTTCGCCAGGCGGCTCTCGTCGGTTGGATCGGGGGCATGGCACCGGATCTCGACGTGCTGATTCGCTCGTCGACGGACACGCTGCTGGCGATCGAGTACCACCGGCATTTCACCCATTCGCTGTTCTTCATTCCGCTCGGCGGCCTGGTTGTCGCGCTTGTGCTCTGGCCCTTGTTCAGGCGGCGACTGTCGTTTGCCAGGCTGACTCTCTTCGCCAGCCTGGGTTATGCCTCGCACGGTCTCCTCGACACCTGCACCTCCTACGGGACCTACCTGCTCTGGCCCCTCAGTGAGACACGCTTTGCCTGGAACATCGTCAGCGTCATCGATCCGCTGTTCTCCCTCCCCCTGCTTGTCCTTCTCGCCGTGCATCTCTGGCGCCGAAATCGCTGGGCGCTCGCGCTGGCCTGGGCCTGGGGCGGCATCTACCTGGCACTGGCGGCTTATCAGAATGCGCGGGCCGAAGCGGCGTTGGCTGGCTGGGCGCGGTCGCAGGATCTGGCCGTCGAGCGCCTGGTCGCCAAGCCGGCCTTTGCCAACATCATCCTCTGGCGGGGGCTCGTCGACGACGGCGAGCAGTTCCATCTGGTGGCGATCCGCACCCTGCCAGGCGGCGACGCCCGGTTCTGGCCCGGCGGGTCCGTGCCGCGCTACCAGCCGCCGGCGCTGCCTGCAGGAGCACAGCTGTCCCGAGACCTGGAGCGCTTCCGGCATTTTTCTTCCGACTGGCTGTTTCGTTACCGCGCCTACGAGGCCGACGGCGAGCGCTTCGTCGGCGATTTTCGCTACGCCATCGATCCGGCCAGCCAGCGCCCTCTCTGGGGCGTGGCCTTCGACCCGCAACGTCCGGAATCGAGGGCGCGTTACACTACTCCGCGCACCGTGACGGATCAGGACCGTTCAGCGTTCTTCGCCAGGCTGCGCGGCCGCGATCCCTCCAGTGAACAAAAACAACAGGAATCGAACTGATCATGCTTGCTACCGTCACCGATTTTCTCTGGACCTACGTGCTGGTCACCGTCCTGGTGGTGATCGGTCTGATCTTCACCGTCGGATCGAGGTTCGTGCAGTTTCGCTATTTCATCGAAATGTTCCGCGTGCTCGGCGGTGCCTTCCAGCATCACCCTGGCCAGGTGTCGTCGTTCCAGGCGCTGACCCTGAGCGTGGCCGGCCGCGTCGGTGCGGGGAATATTGCCGGCGTGGCGGTGGCATTGACCCTCGGTGGCCCCGGCGCGATCTTCTGGATGTGGATGGTCGGGCTGATGGGCATGGCTACCAGCTTCTTCGAATGTTCCCTGGCCCAGGCCTACAAGACCCGCGATACGCGCACCGCCACCTTTCGCGGTGGGCCCATGTACTACATCGAGCGCGGCCTGGGCAGTCGCGGCCTGGCGATGGTGTTTACCCTGCTCCTGCTCGCCACCTTTGGCCTGGCCTTCGTCGCCCTGCAGAGCTTTACCGCCTCCTCGTCGCTGGAAGAGGCCTTCGGTGTGCCGCCCCTGACGACCGGCATTGCGCTGACCGTGGTCGTCGCCCTGACCATCTTCGGCGGCGTCCAGCGAATTTCGCGAGTCACGGAGATCATCGTTCCGATCATGGCCGTGCTCTATCTGCTCATTGCCTTGTACGTCATCGCGACCAATATCACTGAGGTCCCCGAGGCGCTGCTGCTGATCGTCCGCGGCGCATTCGGTCTTGAACAGGCCGTGGGCGGTGGGATCGGTGCGGCCATCATGATGGGTGTTCGCCGCGGCCTGTTCTCGAACGAGGCCGGGCTGGGCAGTGCGCCCAACGTGGCTGCCGTGGCCACCGTGCCCCATCCCGTGCACCAGGGCATTGTCCAGTCCTTCAGCGTGTTCATCGACACGGCGTTGATCTGCACGGCCACGGCGCTGATCATCATGCTCTCGGGCGTGTTCGAAGTCGGCAACGTCGACGATGGCGTCGTGCTGACCCAGCTGGCCCTGGCCGACCACGTCGGTCCCTGGGGCGAAAACTTCGTCAGCTCGATCCTGCTGCTGTTCGTCTTCAGCTCGATCCTCTACAACTTCTACCTCGGCGAGAACGCCACCCACTGGATGAATCCGGACAATCCCTGGCTGTTCATTACCTTCCGGGTGCTGATGTTGATCCTCATCCTGTGGGGCTCGGTGCAGGATCTGAGCACCATCTTCAGCTTCGCCGATCTGACCATGGCGCTGTTGGCGATGGTCAACCTGATTGCCCTGGCGCTGATGGTCAAGATCTGTTTTCGCCTGATGGACGATTACGACAGGCAATCGAAGGGCGGCGCGGTTCCCGTGTTCGATCCCGCCGATTTTCCCGATCTGGTGATCGACCAGGACGCCTGGAGCGAGAATCGGAAGACCGTGGAGGGATGAGCCAGCAGTACGGCAGACGCTTTGGACAGAGCCGAAGAAGCCGTTTACGCACCTCTGCTCAGGAGAGCACACCATCGATACTCCGAGCCCATGGCCGGAGCCTTTATCTTTCAAGGGGACGACTATACGGTTGATTGTTGTACTTCAGTTCTTCATTTGCGGCGCTCTTCTGAGCGTGATGACGACGAGCCACGCCCAGAGCTCTCCGGTTCATTCAATGGGGAGTGAGCGTCGCGTGCCCGATCTGGTCGAAAAAGAGCCGGCTCTGGGTCTCCTGCGGGGTCGCCTTTCTACGCCGATGGCGCGCCTGCCCATCGTCAAGGATGACTCCATCCTGGCGATGCTTGAGCGCAACCGGGAGGATCCCTGGCCGGTCCAGAACGGATTCACCCGCGAACTTGATCAAATCGATTAAGGTCGATCTGAGTCTGGACCGGGCGGCGAGTGATGAGCCATTAGCGACCGGGCAGATTGTGCGGGTTGACGATGACTCAATCCGCTTCGCTGGTGTGGTGTCGATGATAGCTATGCATTCCGCATCCGCCTTGATCATGTGCGCCTTCCCGAGGGGAGCAAGATCTGGCTGTATTCGCCCAGCGAGCCTGGCCTTGAACTTGGCCCTTCGGCTTGGAGCTCATGCATGAGGGCGGCATCTGGCTGCCTGCGCTCGATGGGCCGGAGATCGCCATCGAGGTCGCTGTGCCGAGGTCCGACGAGCCGACGGACGATGGGTTCGGCTTCGAGATTGGCCGGATCGTCGAGGTTTTCGATCTTGAGTCTCTGCGCGAATCGGAGCGATGCGGAGGAAATACGACCTGGACGGCCTGCGCGCTGGATGCCCTGTGCCTATCGACGGATGTGACCGTCGACGCGCGAGAGGCAACCGCCCGATTGTCCTTCGTCGAGAACGGTAGCTCCTGGCTTTGCACCGGGAGCATCATCAACGACACGGTCGGCGGGAGTACGATTCCTTACCTGCTGACGGCCAATCACTGCTTCGATACGCAGGCCTCGGCGACCAGCTTGACCGCATTTTTTGACTACTTTCGGGCAGGCTGTGTGGTTGGGCCTATTCCATCCCTGGGCAACGTGCCTCAGGTAAGCGGCTCACAGCTGCTGACAACTGCCGTCAACGGCGACGTTACCCTTGTTCGCCTTAATGCTGAACCACCAACGGCCTATCGGCTCCTTGGCTGGACCACGGCCGACCCGGCGAATGGCGACTCCCTCTTCCGCACGTCTCATCCTGCCGGGAGCCACATGCGCGTGACCGGTCATCTGCTTGATCGCCCACCCGCGTTCCAATGCAGTGGAAACTACGACTCTGCCTATGCTCACTACAGCACGAATAATGTTGGGTCGACGACGGGTGGCTCGTCCGGTTCTGCCGTTCTCAACGAAAACGGGCAGATCGTTGGTCAGCTCCAGGGGATCTGCGGCAGCGGCGATGATCTCTGCGATTACGACTCCTTCTATACCGTCGATGGCAAGTTTTCAGTGAATTATCCAAGGTTTGTCCAGTGGATCAATCCGAGCAATTATTTCAGCGACTTCGTCATCGATTCGGTCAATCTCAGTACGACCTCGATCCCCTGGGGTGGAACGTTGACGGCATCGACTATCCTGCGCAATCAGGGCTATGAGCCATCAGGTTTCACCGTGCGCTTCCTGCGCTCGACCAATAGCATCATCAGCCAGGCGGACTCCCCTGGGTGGTGATGTGATTTCCTCGCCCTCATCAATCCGTATTACCTTGCCCAAGCGCTTCTTGCTATCCTTCGTCATGGTGGTCTCCTCAGGTCTGTTGCTGTTGTCTGTCAACTTCAGTTCTAACAGACCGAGACCACCGTCTCACCAAATGTGCGAAAAATAATTTACGTTATC
>CAZDFS010000044.1:18571-29451 GCA_964504865.1 uncultured Wenzhouxiangella sp. | reverse complement strand
GCTGCCCCTGTTCCCGCTGTTCGTGATCTATTTCATTTCCGGCGTGGCGGAGACCAACCGCGCGCCCTTCGACGTTGCCGAAGGCGAGTCGGAAATCGTCGCCGGTTTCCACACCGAATACTCGGGCTCGGCCTTCGCCGTTTTCTTTCTTGCCGAATACGCCAACATGATCCTGATCTCCGCCCTGTGCGCGATCCTGTTCATGGGTGGCTGGCTGAGTCCCTTCCAGGGCGTGCCGGTGCTCGGTGAGACGCTGCTCGGTGAGGGTGGTGTGCACTGGTTCTTGCTCAAGACCGTGTTTTTCTGTTTCTGCTATCTGTGGTTCCGCGCCACCTTCCCCCGCTACCGCTATGACCAGATCATGCGTCTGGGCTGGAAGGTGTTCATCCCGATCACCATCGTCTGGATCATGGTGGCCGGTCTGTTCCGCGTCATGGGCTGGTACGGAGGTTGATGCCATGCAGGCTGTAAGTCGCTATTTCAAATCGCTGATGCTGCTGGAGTTGGTCCAGGGGCTGAACCTCACCTTTCGTTACTGGCGGGCGCCGAAGGAAACGCTGAACTATCCGGAGGAGAAGAGTCCGAAGTCTTCGCGCTTCCGAGGCCTGCACGCCCTGCGTCGTTACCCCAACGGTGAGGAACGCTGCATTGCCTGCAAGCTTTGTGAGGCCGTCTGCCCGGCGCTGGCGATCACCATTGACTCGCACCAGCGCGAAGACGGCACGCGTCGAACCACGCGCTATGACATCGATCTGTTCAAGTGCATCTACTGCGGCTTCTGCGAGGAATCCTGTCCCGTCGATTCCATCGTCGAAACCGACATCAGCGAATACCACTTCGAAAATCGCGGCGAGAATGTCGTCACCAAGGAGCAGCTTCTGGCCATCGGTGACCGCTACGAAGATCGAATTGCTGCGGCTCGTCAGCGGGACGCGGCGTATCGGTAGGGTTGGTTTGGTTGGTTTTGTTGGTTTAGTGATCGACTGAAATGACGGTCGGGAGCCCGTGATTGGAAGCGATGCTTCCGGTCTTGAGTTCGGCTGATACAAATAGTTCAGATAAGGAATTTAGAGTCAGGCATGCCTATTGTTGAAATCGCCTTCTACCTGTTCGGCGGCGTTCTGATCGGATCGGCGCTGAGCGTCGTGTCCGTCGGTAACCCGATCTATGCCGTGCTGTTCCTGGTGCTGTCCTTCTTCTCGGCGGCGTGCATCTGGATGCTGATGCAGGCTGAGTTTCTGGCCATCGTGCTCGTGCTGGTCTATGTGGGCGCGGTGATGGTGCTGTTCCTGTTCGTCGTGATGATGCTCGATATCAACGTCAATCCGGTCAAGGAGGGCTTCACGCGCTACCTGCCCGTGGGCCTGCTGGTGGCGCTGGCCATGGCGGCCCAGATGTTCATGGTGATCTGGACGCGCGGCCTCGAGGACCAGGTGCTGCCGATGGCCAAGCCCGAGGGCTACAGCCATACGGCCGCCGTCGGCGAAGTGCTCTACAGCTCCTATATCTACGCCTTCGAGATCGCCGCGGTGATCCTGCTCGTGGCGATCATTGCCGCGATCGCCCTGACCCATCGACGTCGGCCCGAGACCAAGTACCAGGATCCGAGTCAGCAGGTGCGCATCAAGCGTTCCGAGCGCGTCCGCCTGGTCAAGATGAATTCCCAAGGGGAGGAGGCCTGAGATGCTGACCCTGGCGCATTTCTTAAGCCTCGGCGCGCTGCTGTTCTGCATCAGCGTCGCCGGCATTTTCCTGAACCGGAAGAACGTGTTGATCCTGCTCATGTGCATCGAACTGATGCTGCTGGCGGTCAACGTCAACTTCGTCGCCTTCTCCCATTTCCTCGACCACATCGATGGTCAGGTCTTCGTGTTCTTCATCCTGACCGTGGCTGCCGCCGAGGCGGCGATCGGTCTGGCCATCCTGGTGGTGCTGTTCCGTAACCGTCGCACGATCAGCGTCGAAGAGCTGGCGGATCTGAAGGGTTAAAGACTCCTGTTATGTCAATCGAAACGATACTGCTGCTGATCCCGCTGCTGCCGCTTGCCGGCTGTCTGATTGCCGGGCTGCTCCGCCACCAGGTGGGCCGCGCCGGGGCGCACTGGGTCACGATCCTGGCCGTGGCCGGCGCCTTCGTCCTGTCGACCTACGTCGCCTGGGAGGTGTTCTTCAACGACCTGCCGGTGCTGAACTACTCGGTCTACACCTGGGCGGTGACCGACGGACTCCGCTTCGAGATCGGGTTCCTCGTCGACAGCCTGACTGCGCTGATGATGGTGGTCGTGACCTTCGTCTCCTTCATGGTCCACGTCTACACGATCGGCTACATGCACGACGACCCGGGCTACCAGCGCTTTTTTGCCTACATCAACCTGTTCACCTTCGCCATGCTGATGCTGGTGATGGCCAACAACTTCATGCAGCTGTTCTTCGGCTGGGAAGCGGTAGGCGTCGTGTCCTATCTGCTCATCGGCTTCTATTTCAAGAAGGACTCGGCGACCCGGGCCAACCTGAAAGCCTTCCTCGTCAACCGCGTCGGTGATTTCGGCTTCCTCTTAGGCATCGCGGCGGTGGTCTACTACATGGGCACCCTGGACTACGCCGAGGCCTTTGCCGCCGCACCGGCCGTCGAGGGGATGACCGTCAACCTTCTCGGCCAGGCCGAGTGGTCGGTGATGACGGTGATCTGCATCTGCTTGTTCATCGGCGCCATGGGTAAATCGGCGCAGGTGCCGCTCCATGTCTGGCTGCCCGACTCGATGGAGGGCCCGACGCCGATCTCGGCCCTGATCCATGCCGCGACCATGGTCACGGCGGGCATCTTCATGGTGGCTCGCCTCTCGCCCATGTTCGAGATGTCGGTCACGGCCTTGAGCTTCATCCTCACGCTGGGCGCAATCACGGCACTGTTCATGGGGCTGATCGGCATCGTACAGAACGACATCAAGCGCGTCGTCGCCTACTCGACCCTGTCTCAGCTGGGCTACATGACCGTGGCGCTGGGTGCGTCGGCCTACTCGGTAGCGATCTTCCACCTGATGACTCACGCCTTCTTCAAGGCGCTGCTCTTCCTGGGCGCGGGATCGGTCATCATCGCCCTGCATCACAAGCAGGACATGCGCGGTATGGGCGGGCTGTTCAAGCACATGCCGATCACGGCCATCACGGCCTGGCTGGGCACCCTGGCGCTGATCGGCTTCCCGTTCTTCTCGGGCTTCTACTCCAAGGACATGATCATCGAGGCGGTCAAGCTCGCTGATCGACCGGGCGTCGGCTTTGCCGTCTTCGCGGTCTATGCCGGGGTGTTCATCACGGCACTCTACTCCTTCCGGATGCTCTATCTGGTCTTCCACGGCCCGACGCGGATGGACGCAGAAACCGCCAGCCACGCGCACGAGTCGCCCTGGGTGGTGACTATTCCGCTGATTCTTCTCGCCATCCCGTCAGTGCTGATCGGTTATTTCACCATCGAGCCGCTGCTCTTCGGCGGCGCCCTGTCGGATGCGATCTACGTTCGAGAGGGTCACGACGTGGTGGCCAAGCTGAGCGAGAAATTCCACGGGGCCTTTTCCTTCGGCCTGCATGGCTTCATGACCCCGGTCTTCTGGGTGGCGATGGCCGGCGTGGCGACTTCGACCTATATCTACCTCTTCAATCCCGGCCTGGCAGGAACCATCAAGAAGCGCGCGCATGTCCTCTGGACCATCCTCGACAAGAAATACGGCTTCGATGAGCTCTATCAGAAGGTCTTTGCCGACGGCAGCCTGAAGCTGGCCTCGGGCCTGTCGAAGGGCGGCGATCGCTTCCTCATCGACGGGGTGATCGTCAACGGCTCGGCCCGAGTCGTGGGCCTGGCGGCCGGCCTGATGCGTCGGTCTCAGTCCGGGTTCCTTTTTCATTACGCGTTCGCGATGATCATCGGCCTTGTGGCCCTGCTCGCGTCCTTCGTGCTGCTGCGATAAGGGGATTGGATTGATGTTTGATTGGCCCCTCCTGAGCCTGCTCGTCTGGATTCCCGTCGTCGCCGGCGGCCTGCTGATCGGATTCGGTCAGCGCTACGCCGACCTCGTCCGACCCTTTGCCCTGCTGACGGCTGTGGTCTGCCTGGCTTTGTCGATCGTGCTCTACGCCGGCTTCGATGCGAGCACGGCAGCCATGCAGTTCGAGGAAAAGACCGTCTGGATCCAGGCGTTCAATATCCATTACCACCTGGGCGTGGATGGCCTCTCCCTGCCGCTGATCCTGCTGACCACGCTGATCGGCGTGCTGGTGGTCATCGGCGGCTGGACGATCAGCGATCGGCCGAACCAGTATCTGGCGGCCTTCCTGATGCTGCAGGGGCTGATGGTCGGCATGTTCGGCGCCCTGGATGCGCTGCTGTTCTATGTTTTCTTCGAGGCGATGCTGGTGCCGATGTTCCTGATCATCGGTATCTGGGGTGGCCCGAATCGCATCTACGCCACGATCAAGTTCTTCCTGTTCACCTTCTTCGGATCCGTGTTCATGCTGGTCGCGCTGATCTGGATGTTCCTGCAGGGCGGCAGCTTCGCGATCGCCGATCTGCACCAGCTGCCGATTCCCCTCGAGGCCCAGATCTGGATCTTCTTAGCCTTCCTGATTGCCTTCGCCGTCAAGGTGCCGATGTGGCCGGTTCACACCTGGTTGCCCGATGCCCACGTCGAAGCGCCGACCGGCGGCTCGGTGGTGCTGGCGGCGGTGATGCTGAAGATCGGCGGTTACGGCCTGGTCCGCTTCTCCCTGCCGATCGTGCCCGATGCCTCGGCCGAGCTCGACTGGCTGGTGATCGGCCTGTCGCTGGTGGCGATCACCTACATCGGCTTCGTGGCCCTGGCCCAGTCCGATATGAAGAAACTCATTGCCTACAGCTCGATTTCCCACATGGGCTTCGTGACCTTGGGCCTGTTCCTGACCTTTGCCATCCTGCGCAACAGCGGTGAGCTGACCGGTGCCGGACTCGGCATCAGCGGTGCGATGGTGCAGATGATCTCCCACGGCTTCATCTCCGGGGCCATGTTCCTGGCCGTCGGCGTGCTCTACGATCGCATGCACAGCCGCGAAATTTCCTCCTACGGCGGGGTCGCCAACACGATGCCGTGGTTTGCCATGTTCGCCGTGCTGTTCTTCATGGCCAACTCGGGCCTGCCCGGCACGTCGGGCTTCGTCGGCGAGTTCATGGTCATCCTGGCCGCCTTCCACGCCAGCTTCTGGTTCGCCTTCGTGGCCGCCACCACGCTGCTGCTCGGCGCGGCCTACAGCCTCTTTCTTGTCAAACGCGTGTTCTACGGTGAGGTCACCAACGACGGCGTCGCCGCCCTCAAGGACTTAGGCGCGCGCGAGTGGATCATGATGGTGACCCTGGCCGTCCTCGTGATCGGCGTCGGCGTCTGGCCCTATCCGCTCATCGATATGATGGAAGCCTCGATCCAGAACCTGGTCGCGCACATCGTCCAGTCCAAGGTCGCTTGAGGGTCCGGCGTGTCTGCTCCTTTTGAATTGAACCACGAAGGTCACGAAGTCCACGAAGGAAGAATTTGTCTGCTTCCCCGTTCTTCGTGTCCTTCGTGTACTTCGTGGTTTTACGGAATCTAGTCATGACAATCGCTGAACTACAACTCGCGCTTCCCGAGATCTTCGTGCTGTCCATGGCCTGCGTGGTCCTGATTGCCGATCTGTTCATCTCGGACGAGCGACGCGGATTGACGCATCTGCTGGCGCTGCTGACGCTGGTCTTTGCCGCGATCCTGACGCTGCGGGTCATGCTGCCGGCGGGCGAGGTGGCCTACGCCTTCTCCGACACCTTCATTCGCGACCGCTTCGGCGACGTGCTCAAGGTCTTCAGCTACGTGATCCTGGCCGGCGTGTTCGTCTACGCCAAGCATTCGCTGCGCCAGGCCGGCTTGTTCAAGGGCGAGTTCTACACCCTCAGCCTCTTCGCCCTTCTCGGCGTGATGGTGCTGATTTCCGCCTCGAACATGATCACTGTCTACCTCGGCTTGGAGCTGCTGGCCCTGTCAACCTATGCGCTTGTCGCGCTGAACCGGGACTCGAAGTTCGGGTCCGAGGCGGCGATGAAGTACTTCGTCCTCGGCTCCCTGGCCTCGGGCATGCTGCTCTACGGCATGAGTCTGATCTATGGCGCCACCGGCTCCCTGGAGCTCGCCGCCATCAGCCAGAACGTCGCCGACGGACTGGGTGACTCGATGATCCTGACCTTCGGGCTCGTGTTCATCGTCATCGGTATCGCCTTCAAGATCGGCGCCGTGCCCTTCCACATGTGGGTGCCGGACGTCTACCACGGCGCGCCGGTGGCCATCACCACGCTGATCTCCTCGCTGCCCAAGCTCGCCTATCTGGCCCTGGCCATCCGCCTCCTCGACAACGGACTGATCGGCCTGCACGAGGACTGGAAGGACATGCTCGCTATCCTGGTCGCCCTGTCGCTGGTGATCGGCAACGTGGTTGCCATCGCCCAGACCAACATCAAGCGCATGCTGGCCTACTCGACGATCTCGCACATGGGCTTCATGCTGATGGGCGTGATCGCCGGCACCTCCGAGGGCTACTCGGCCGCCATGTTCTACGCGATTTCCTACGCCATCATGTCGGCGGGGGCCTTCGCCGTGGTCATCCTGGTCTCGACGGCCGAGCGCGAAGCCGACCAGCTCGACGACTACAAGGGCCTGGCCAAGCGTAATCCCTGGCATGCGCTGATGATGCTGATGCTGATGTTCTCCCTGGCCGGCGTGCCCGTGTTCCTGGGCTTCTTCGCCAAGTGGCAGGTGATCGCCGCGGCCCTGTCGGCGGGCTTCGTCTGGCTGGCGATCCTGGGCGTGATCACCTCGGTGATCGGGGCTTTCTACTATCTGCGAATCGTCAAGTTGATGTACTTCGACGAGCCCGACGAAGCGCAGGCGATCGAGGCGCCCGTCGATTTCCGCGCCATGCTGGCCGTCAACGGTGTGGCCGTCCTGGGCCTGGGCCTGTTCTCCGGCGGCCTGATCAGCCTTTGCGTCAGCGCCTTTGTCTAAGCCAACTCTGAATCGTCATCAAAAGCATTAACACGAAGAAGCACGAAGGGCACACCAAGGTTACGAAGCGAAAAGCAGATGGTTTTCTTCGTGTCCTTCGTGCCTCCATCGTGTCCTTTGTGGTGAGTCTTTTTTGCGGCAAGTCCTTTTCTCGATGACCAGCGAACGTTCAGGCGAGGAAGCGACCGGGAATCTGTCCGGGATTCTGCTGCTCGACAAGCCCTCGGGCATCACCTCGAACGCCGCCCTTGGCCGGGCCAAGCGCGTCCTCGGCATTCGCAAGGCCGGCCATACGGGCACCCTTGATCCGATGGCCTCGGGCCTGCTGGTCCTGTGCTTCGGCGAGGCCACCAAGGTGTCGGGCTTCCTGCTGGATGCCGACAAGGCCTACGAGGCCGAAGCGACGCTGGGCATCACCACCGACAGCGAGGACGCCGAAGGCGAGGTGACCGCCGAGCAGCCCGTGCCGGAATTCGGTGACGCGGACATTGAAGCGGCCCTGGCCGGTTTCCGCGGCCCGATCGAACAGGTCCCGCCCATGCACTCGGCGCTGAAGCACAAGGGCAAGCGGCTCTACGAGCTGGCGCGCCGGGGCGAGGTGGTCGAGCGCCCGCCGCGATCGGTGGTCATCCATGCCCTCGACTGCGTCGAATGGACCCCCCCGACGCTTTGCCTGAACGTGCGCTGCTCGAAGGGCACCTACATCCGCTCCCTGGTCCGCGATATTGGCGCGGCCCTGGGCTGCGGCGCGCACCTCAGCGCCCTGCGTCGGACCCTGAGTTCACCTTTCGGCATTGAAGACGCGATCACGCTCGATCAGCTGTCGGCGCTCGACCAGGAATCGGCGCGAGGGCGGCTCCTGCCCCCCGATCAGGCCGTGCTGCACTGTCTTGCCGTTGACCTCGATGAGGAACGCGCCCTGCGCCTCCAGCAGGGCCAGACCCTGGCGCTTCGGGGCGCGGGGTCCCGATCGAAATGTCATCCAGTCGCTCGGGGCTGTGAGCCTTCGGCTGACGAATGCATGCTTTTCTGGATGCGGTTGATGGCCGGTCGGCTTCCGCACCTCACTCGCGGCCCGGCGCCCGACCTTCCCCACCCGGTTGTTTAGGTAAGAGGTGGGAGAAAGTTGCGCCGGAGTGCGTTTCGAGTTCAGCAAGCGATCCAAATCATACAATCAGATTTTCTTCGTGATCTTCGTGCCTTCGTGGTGAGTTCGTGCCTTTTTGGGGCCCGACCCGTTCAACTCGCTCAGCCGGTCACCTGATCGCGAAGATAGGTCGGGGTGATCTCGTGGCCGGCGACGGCGGGGACCGTGCCAGCAAGGCGGAGCAGGGCAGTGGCCCTCGGCCAGATCGTGTCGTCATCGACGTCCGGCAGCTGCAAGCGGTCACCGTAGTTGGAGCGCAGCGTCTCACGAAAGCTCGTGACCCCCGGGCCGACGGCAAACCAGGCCGACTCATCGGGCGCCCGCAGCGCATCGGGCGCGCAGAGCTGCTCCTCGCCGATCCGCGAGCGGCCCGCATCGGATTGTTCGTACCAGGCCGCGTAGACCTCGCCCATGCGCGCGTCGAAGAGGGCCAGCAGGCGGGAGTGAGTCCTTTCGGGATCGGCCGACTCGGCCAGCGCCTTCAGACTCGAGACCGGGTGCACCGGCAGATCATGCGCCAGGGCCAGGCCCTGGACGATGCCCAGACCGATGCGCAGGCTGGTAAAGCCGCCGGGCCCGCGAGCAACGACAAGGCGATCGAGCTGGACGTAGCTCAGCCCCGCCTCGGCCAGCAGCTCGCCGGCCCAGGGCAGGATGGTCTTCGCATGGCCCTGGGGCTGCACGACCCAGCGTTCGGCGATCTCCCCGCCCGCCTGCAGCGCAACCGAGCAGCTCTCGGTGGAGGATTCGATGGCCAGTGAGTTCATGGGGGAAGTCTAGTCCAGAAGAGGTCGCGAGTTCGGCACACAAGCCTCTAGCCGCTTGTTCTTGCCGCGGGGTCAGGTCGGGCCAATGTGTATAATTCGGCGAGTTCTTACACATCTGTTCCGCGATGCGAACGAATATCGAGATTGACGACACCTTGATGTCGGATGCCCTGGCTATGACAGGTGCACGCACGAAAAAAGAAGCGGTCGAGCTTGGTCTCAAGACACTGATCAGGTTGAAAAAACAGGAACAAATCAAACAGCTGAAAGGAAAACTCCGCTGGGAAGGGAGCCTCGATGAGATGAGAGGCGATTAATGATTCTGGTTGATTCCAGCGTCTGGATCGATTTTTTCAACGGTACTGAATCCGCTGAAACAAGCTATCTCGAGGACATCCTGGGAGTCGTCCCCGTCGCCATTGGCGATCTGATGTTGACCGAGGTGCTCCAGGGTTTTCGCAAGGAGAAGGACTTCCGGACCGCACTCGCGCTCTTTGAGTCAGTGACCGCGTTCGAGCTTGGCGGTCGGGACGCTGCAGTAAAGAGTGCAAGGAACTTCCGAGCCCTCAGGAGCAAGGGATGCACCGTACGCAAGACGATTGACTGCGTCATCGCCACCTACTGCATCGAGCACAATTTGCCCCTCCTTCACGCCGATCGCGATTTTGAACCATTCCACGAGTACCTGGGATTGAAGCGAGCAGATCAAAGCGTTGCTGGTGCTCGATGACGAGCGAAAGCACCTAAAACAGCCAGCGCAATCAGCACGTTCGGTGCAGTTACTCTGCCAGCAGAAGGCGATCACGCAGAAAGCGGGCGGCGTCGCTGCCCGTTTCCACTCGCGTCATCTTCGGCAGGCTGTTCAAGAAAAGCCGGCCGTAGGGGCGGGTGATCAGGCGGGGGTCGCCGAGGATGAGGACGCCGAAGTCCTCGCTCTGGCGAATCAGGCGGCCGGCGCCCTGTTTCAGGGACAGGACGGCCTGCGGCAGCTGGACCTGGGTGAAGGGGTTTTCGCCGGCCTCGCGCACGGCCTTGAGGGTCGCTTCGAGGACGGGATCGTCGGGGGCGGCGAAGGGCAGTTTGTCGATGACCACCAGGGTGAGGTCGTTGCCGGGGACGTCGACGCCCTCCCAGAAGCTGGCCGCGCCGAGCAGGACGGACCGGGGTATCTGGATGAACTGGTCGAGCAGGATCGGGCGCGGGGCCTCTTCCTGGACGAGCAGGTTGAAGTCCGAGTTCGTGCGCATCCACTGGGCGCCGCGCTGCAGGGCGCGGTGCGAGGTGAACAGCAGGAAGGCGCGGCCGCCGTTGGCTCTGATCACGGGTAGGGCAGCTTCGAGGAGCGCTTCCGTGTGCTGCGGATGGTTCGGTTCGGGCAGGTCCTTTGGAATCCACAGGCGGGTCTGCTCGGCGTAGTCGAAGGGCGATTCGACGACCAGGGTGCGCGCGTCTTCCAGACCGAGGCGGCTGGTGAAATGATCGAAGCGATTGGCCACGGCAAGCGTGGCCGAGGTCATGATCCAGGTGGCCGGATGGCTTTCGCGCAGCTGTTTCAGCGGGGTGGCGACATCCAGCGGGGTCAGGTTCAGGGTGAAGCGACCGCGGCGGCAGCTGAACCAGCGTACGTGCTGGTCCTGGCCCGCCAGAAAGGCGGACAGGCCGTCGTGGAGGAGCTCGGCGCGGTCGCAGCAGTTGCTCATATCCCGCGTCTGCTCGGCCAGAGGATGGAGCGCCTGGGCAAGCTGCCCGAGCTTCCGGGCCAGCGCCTGAAAATCCTCGAGCTGGTGCTTCAGGCGCGAGAAATCGCCGCGGGGCGGCAGGTCGGCGCAGGCGCTGATGGCCTGATCCAGGGCGCGCTTGAGTTCGTCCAGCGGCGTCTGCAGGATCTTGAGGCTGCCGGCAGCGCCGTGGCAGGGG
>CAZDFS010000044.1:0-18561 GCA_964504865.1 uncultured Wenzhouxiangella sp. | reverse complement strand
GCGCAGCTGCCAGGCGCTGACGCCGCGCGAGAAGAAGCGCATGGCCGTGTCCGGGACCTGATGGGCTTCGTCGATGACCACGGCTGCCGCGCCGGGGAGCACCTCGCCGAAGCCGGTCTGCTTCAGGGCCAGGTCGGCAAAGAGCAGGTGATGGTTGACGACGACGATATCGGCCTCCTGCGCCTCGCGCCGGGCCCTGGCGACGGGGCAGTCGCGCAGCATCGGGCAGTCGCTCCCCAGGCAGTTGTCCTGGGTCGAGGTGACCAGCGGCCAGACCGGGGACCGGGCGCCGATTTCGGCCAGTTCGCTGACCTCGCCGCTGACGGTCTGCTCGGCCCAGCGAGCCACGGTGCGAAGCTCGCCGGCGACGCTCTCATCAAGGTCGGCGATGCCGTCCACGTGCTGGCTCAGGCGCTGCGGGCAGAGGTAGTTCGCCCGGCCTTTGAGCAGGGCGGTCTTGCACTCGGCGCCGGTCACCTTCAGCGCCAACGGCAGGTCGCGGCGAAACAGCTGTTCCTGCAGGTTGAGGGTGCCCGTGGACAGGATCGTGCGCTCGCCCGACTCGAGGACAGGCAGCAGATAGGCCAGGGTCTTGCCCGTACCGGTGGCCGCTTCGGCGACCAGATCCCTGCTGTCGGCCAGGCAGTCGGCAATCGTCTGGGCCAGGGCCTGCTGCCCCGGCCGCGGGCGATAGCCGTCAAGGAGTCCGGCCAGCGGGCCGTCGTCGGCGAAGCGCTGATCGAGGACGGTCGCGCTCACAGTCGCGTCGGCGGCTCGATCTGGCAGTTCTGCAGGCGCTCCCGCGCATTCGCGGCCTCGTCATAGCGCTGCAGGCGTTCGCGGGCCAGGGCCATGGTCCGCCAGTTGCGCTGGCAGATCTCGCCGATGCGAGGACCGACGTCGAAGGAGCGGGCAGCAAAGCTCTCGGCCTGTTCCCACTCGCCGCGCTCGAGGCGGATTTCGGCCATGTGCTGGAGGAGTTCCGGGTTGCGAGGCTGGATGCGCAGGGCGCGTTCGAGGAGCAGGGCGGCCTGGTCGAGGTCGCCGTCGCGCTCGGCGGCGAGGGCGGCGTCGCTCAGCTCGGTGACGGCGGGATTGCGCAGGGGATAGACCTGCAGGCCGCGGGTCTGCTCGGCGGCGGGCGCCCGGACCTGCTCGGCCACGCTGCGGTCTTCCGTCGGCGCCGGCGGCTGGGTGGCGCAGGCAGCAAGCAGCATCAGCAGCAACAGGATGATCAGAGTCTGGGAAAGCGTCTTGATTGCTCGGGTCATGGAGGGGTCTCGTCGTCTCGGTCAGCGCCTTCGACCGCGCCAGCGGCGCGAAGTTGAGGCGGGTTCGAAGCAGTCGGACAGGGCTTCGGGGTGGCTGCCCTGAATGAACGGGACCGCCAGGGCATTGGGGCAGTCCTCGCTGGCCAGCCGGGCCTGTGGCCAGTCGATCCAGAACCACTCCAGCTCCTCGGGCCACTGGGTCGGCTGCGGGCTGTGCGGCAGGGCATCGAAGATCCGGGCCCAGACCGGCAGGGCGGTGGCCGCGCCGGTCACGCCAGCGGGCGCGTTATCGTCCCTGCCCGTCCAGACCACGCCCAGCCACTGTCGAGTGTAGCCGACAAACCAGGCATCGCGCCGGTCGTTGGTCGTGCCGGTCTTGCCGCGGACGCCCGGGTCGTCGCGCAGCAGGACCGGCAGGCTGCGCGCGGTGCCGTCGACCACGGTCCGACGGAGGGCGAAGTCGAGGAGTGCCAGCGCCCCTTCCTCGCGGATCGGGCGCAGGCGCATCGGGTAGCGTCCGATCTCGCGGTTGTCGGCGTCGACGACCTGGGTGATGGCGCGCAGGGGCGTGCTGTAGCCCTCGGCGGCGAGCGGCTGGTAGAGCTGGGCGACCTGCAGCGGCGTCAGGGAGATCGCACCCAGCAGGGCCGAGGGATGCTGCTCATCGCCGGTTTCGATGCCGAGCTGGCCGAGCAGGCGATAGAGGGCGCCGACGCCGACTTCGACTCCCAGGGCCACGGTCGCCTGGTTGTAGGAGTTGGCCAGGGCGTCCATGAGGGCGACTTCGCCGTGGCTGATGTCGTCGTAGTTGCGCGGCTGCCAGGTCGGCTGGCCGGGCAGCTCGACCTCGATCGGGCCATCGATGATCGGCGTGACCAGGCTGTAGCGGTCCGGCTGGGCCAGAGCCAGAAGATAGACGAAGGGCTTGATCACCGAGCCGACGGAGCGCCGCGCGTCGAGGGCACGGTTGAAGCCGCGCCGGCTGGCCTGGCGATCGCCGACCAGGGCACGGATCTCGCCGCTGCTCGGCTCGATCAGAATCGCCGCGCCCTGGAGCTCATTGGCCTGGCGCTCGCGCTCGGCCAGCCCCTGAGCCAGGCCCTGCTCGGCGGCGTGCTGTGCGCTCGGCGACAGGGTCGTGAAGACCTTCAGCCCCGTGCCGCGCAGGTCGGCATCGCGATAGTCGCGGCGCAGCTGGCGGGCGACGAGTTCGAGGAAGGCGGCGTTCGGCCGCTGGCGGCGCTGGCGGTGGGGCGAGACGTCCAGGGCGCGGGCGACGAAGCGCTCGTGCTGGCCCGCATCGATCAGGCCCGTATCGAGAAACTGGCGCAGGACGAAATCTCGGCGCGTGCGGGCCCGCTCGGGGTTGCGCACCGGGTGATACCAGGACGCGCCCCGGACCATGCCGATCAGCAGGGCGATCTGGTCGACGTCCAGCGCCTGGACCGGCAGACCGAAGTAGTACTCGCTGGCCCGGCCGAAGCCGTGAATCGCCTGGGCACCGTCCTGGCCGAGGTAGACCTCGTTCAGGTAGGCCTCGAGGATCTCGCCCTTGCTGAAGTGACGCTCCAGGCTGATCGCCATGACCGCTTCGTTGAGCTTGCGGATCAGGCTGCGGTCCGGGCTCAAGAAGAGGTTCTTGACCAGCTGCTGGGTGATCGTCGAGCCGCCCTGTACGAGGGCGCCACGGCGCAGGTTGGTCCAGACAGCGCGAGCCAGGCCCCTGGGGTCGACGCCGTGATGATGGCGGAACTGGCGGTCCTCGACGGCCTGGATGCCGGTCACGAGGAGCGGTGGGAAATCGGCGAGGCGTGTGAGGGTGCGATCATCGCTGCCGCTGGGCAGCAGATCGCCGAGTTCGGCCGGCGGCAGGCGGACCAGGGCGAGGGCATCGCCGCTCGCGCTCGCCAGGCCGCGAACCCGGCCGGCGTCGAAGTCGACGCTCAGACGCTGGGCGGACTGGTTCTGATCGGGAAAGCGAAAGGCCGGGGCGTGCAGATCGACGCGCTGACCGCGCTGGCGGAATCGACCGACCCGGCTGGGGTCGCCGGGGCGCAGCCCGATGCGCTCGAGCTCGAGGACCAGGTCGTCGATGCGCAGTTCGCGCCCGGCGTAGAGCTCCAGGGGTCGGGCGTAGATTCTGCTGTCCTGAGTCCACTGGCGCTCGGCAAAGCGCCGCTCGGCTTCCCGATCGAGCCACCAGACCCAGGGCAGGCCGAGCCCGAGGCTCAGCCCGAGAAGGAACAGAAAGGTCTGGAGTAGGAGGCGACGCAGCACGGCGGATAGTGTACCCGCCGAGCCTGCGTCGGATGCCTCGGCTGGGCCTTGGCTATAATGTCGGGCTTGCTTCCAACGACGCGATCCATCGCCGGCCACCGCCGCGACCCCAGCCCTGCGAGTACCCGCCCTGCTCATGTCGAACATCGCCGAAAACCAAGCGCAGGCCGCCGCGCGATCGCTGGACTGGCTGCGGGTCCTGTGTCGTCCCGATGCCTCGGGGACGATCGACGCCGCCTGGCTCGATGATCTTCGAGCGGCCCTGCCCGGGGCGCGACTCACGGCTCGGCCGGATCGGTCGGGCGCCGAGGCCCTCGAGCCCTGGCCCGGGCCCGAACTGATCGATGGCGAGCTCCTGGCACCTCTGGCTGCCGACGAGGGCCTGCTGGTTCTCCGAAGCGGACTGCGCTGGCGCCCGGATCTGGCGAGCCTGCTTACCGCCCTCAGCCGGCGTGGCGAGGAGGTCGATGTCCTGCTTTTGCCCGGCAACTACCACGACGACATCAATCCCCTGGCCGCCCTGCCGGGCGTGGACGTCTCGACGGACCCCCACAGTCTGCTGGCCGCGTCCGGGTCCGGCCGGGTCCATCGCGTTCGCCCGATCCCGAGTGCCCTGGCCCTTATCCCGCCAGATCGCGTGTCACGGGGCCAGGCGGCGGGTGACGACCTTCGCGTCGGCGTCAGCGATGACGTCGTTCTGATCGATCCGGCGCGTCCCCTGGATGCGGGCCGGCTTGCAACGCCTGAATTCGAGGCCGCCTTCGGCGTGCTGCGCCAGCGCCTCGCCGGTCTGCTCGATGGCGGCGTTGCCGCGGTACCGGAGTTCACCGACACGGATCGGCCCCTGACCCTGCACATCAGCCACTCCTGGGGCGGCGGCGTCGCGCGCTGGATTCGCGATCAGTGCCAGGGCGATGATCAGGGCCGCCATCTGGTGCTCTGCGCGGGCGGTGAGGCCTCCGGCCGTGAGCACGGCCAGCATCTGCGCCTCTACTCGGGTCAGATCGAGGCCGCGCCCCTGGCCGAATGGCCCCTGGTGCCGGCGATCGCCGATACGGCGGTCGAGCATCCGGCCTATGCCGACCTCCTGCAGCAGATCATCCGGCGCTATGGCGTCGGGCGCGTGGTCGTATCGTCCCTCATCGGGCACAGCCTCGACGCGCTCCGGACGGGCTGCCCGACCCTCGTCATGCTTCACGATTTTTACCCCTTGACGCCGCTCCTGCACGAGGACCCCCTCGACAGCCTCGATGGCGAGGGTCGCCTCGATCTGGCCCAGGCCCTGGCGAGGCAGCGCCAGCCGCTGCTGTTCGAGCACGCCGATGCGGCGCACTGGGCGGCTCTGGGCGAGGCCTGGATCGCGGCGGTGCAGGTACCGGGTTGTCGCCTGGCTGCACCGACTCGGCACGTGGCCGAGCGCTGGGCTGCGGTGACCGCGCGGCGCGCGCCCCCGATCGAGGTGCTGCCCCACGGCTTCCTGCCGCCGGCAAGCTGGCCCCGTGCCCTGAACTTCGAGCCCGACGAGGGCGAAGGGCTGCGGCTCGTCGTGGTCGGTCGGATCAGCGAGGGCAAGGGCCTGCGCTTGCTCGATCAGGCGCTCGACGCGCTGCAACCGCTGGCCCGGATCACCCTGCTGGGCGCCGGTCGCGACGCCTTCGCGCTGTTCGGCCGCCCCGGCGTCGACATCGTGCTCAACTACCGGACGGAGGAGCTGCCCCGGCACCTCGAGCGCCTGCGACCGGATGCGGTGCTGTTTCTCTCCACGGTGCCGGAGACCTGGAACTACGTGCTGTCCGAGATCCGCGCCCTGGGTGTCACGCCGATGGCCACGCGCCTGGGCAGCTTCGAAGAGCGCATCGACGAAGGTGTCGACGGGGTGCTCTTCGACCCGGTGCCCGACGGGCTTGTCGATGCGGTTCGGGCCTGGCGGCCACGGCGCGATGCGCTGCGCGCCCTGGGGCGGCAGGCGAGGAGCGAGCCCACGCTGGCCGCGGCCGCGGCGGCCTACCGCGACCTGCTCCCCGAGCGTCAGGCCCAAGCGGACTGGTCGCCGGTGACCGGGCTGGATGCAGCACGCACCGGATTATTGAGCGAGATCCACCGCGACGATCGACGCCGACTGCGGTCGATGGCCGAGCGCATTCAGGGACTCGAGGCGGATCTGGGCAAGCGCACGGACTGGGCGCAGCGTTCCGAGCGGCTGGCCCAGGAGCGCACGGACTGGGCGAGGTCGCTGGAGGCGCTCGTCGAGCAGGAGCGCGTCACGGCTCGCGAGCTCTCGGCCGCGCTGGAGCGCAGCAATCGGGCTCTGCGAGCCAGCCAGGTCGAGGTGATCGACCAGCAGGCCCGCATCCATGGGCTGACGGTGGAGCTCGACGCCGCTCGGGCCGCGATCGAGGCCCGCGATCAGCACCTGCAGCTCATCGGCGAAAGCCTGTCCTGGCGCCTGACTCGCCCCCTGCGCTTCGGCGCACGCCTTGGGCGCAAGGCCCGGGAGCTGCGCGTCTGGAACCCGCTTCGATGGCCCCGCCTGGCCGCCGACGGCTGGCGCTTGTCTCGCCGCGAGGGACTGGCAGGATGGCTGGCCGGACTCTATCCGCCGGCCCCGGACCCGTCCGGGTCAGCGCAGGCCGCCCCCGAGGCGGCCCCGACCGAGCCCGTTTCGAGCGAGCCGCCGCCGGTCCGCCCCGTGACCCTCGAGCGGTCCGCGACCCCGCGGGTCAGCGTCGTGATCCCCGTCTACAACAAGGTCGAGCTGACCTCGGCCTGCCTGAACAGCCTCGTCGAGGCCCGTAATTCAACGGCCTTCGAGGTCATCGTGATCGACGACTGCTCAAGCGATGAGACCGAGGGCTACCTGTCGCAATGCCAGGGCCTTCGCGCGATCCGCAACGAGAAAAACGCCGGCTTCATCGACAGCTGCAATCGCGGCGCCGCCGAGGCGCGGGGCGAGTTCGTCGTGTTCCTCAACAACGACACCACGGTCAGCGACGGCTGGCTGGACGCGCTGATCGCGCCCTTCGATGAGGACGAGGACGTCGGCATCGTTGGCGCGCGCCTGATCTATCCCGACGGCCGCCTGCAGGAGGCCGGCGGCATCGTCTTCAACGACGCATCGGGCTGGAACTACGGCAAGGGCGACGACCCGGCCGCGCCCCAGTACGGTTTCCTGAGCGAGGCCGACTACGTCTCGGGCGCCTGCCTGGCCGTGCGTCGTGCGGACTTCGAGGACCTCGGTGGCTTCGACACGCGCTTCCGGCCGGCCTATTACGAGGACACGGACCTCTGCTTCCAGCTTCGCGCCCGGGGCAAGCGTGTTCTGGTTCAGCCGGCTTGCACCGTTGTCCACCACGAGGGCGCGACCTCGGGCACCGATGAGCACAGCGGGGCCAAGCGCTACCAGGCCATCAACCGTGAGCGCTTCCGGGAAAAGTGGGCCGAGGTGCTGATCGACCATCCGCCGCCCGAACCCGATTCATCGCGCGCCGACCCCGTGCGCCACCTGCGCTATCGCCGCTTCGACAAGCGCGCGCTGGTCCTCGATGCGACCACGCCGCAGCCAGACCATGACTCGGGCTCCGTGCGCATCCGGGCGGTGATGGACCTGCTCCTGGCCCGCGGCTTTCAGGTCACCTTCATGGCCGAGAACCGTCGCTACGTGCCGGGCTACACGGATCAGCTGACCCAGGCAGGAATCGAGGTGCTCCACGCGCCGGCTGCACCCGATCTCGACGCCTGGCTGAGCGAGCACGGGGGCGATCTGGATCTGATTTTTGCCAGCCGCCACTACGTGCTGGCACCGCTCCTGGCCCGACTGCGCCTCCACGCGGAGGACGCGCTGCTGGTCTTCGATACGGTCGATCTCCACTACCTGCGCGAGCAGCGCGAGGCCGAGCTCCTGGGTGACGACGCGCTGGCTCGCCAGGCCGAGACCAGCCGCCAGCAGGAGCTGCGCCTGGTCGCCCAGGCCGATGTGAGCCTCGTCGTCAGCCCCGTCGAGCAGGCCCTGCTGCAGGCCGAGGTGCCGGGGGCCGATGTCCGCGTCCTGTCAAACATCCATCGAGTCCGCGGCCTGGGCGCCCCCTGGTCGGCGCGCTCCGGCCTGCTCTTCGTCGGCGGCTTCCAGCATCTGCCCAATGTCGACGCGGCCCAATGGCTGGCCAAGGCGATCTTTCCCTTGATCCGCGCGGCGCGGCCGGACATGGACCTCCACCTGGTCGGTTCGCGCATGCCCGAATCGATCCTCGCCCTGGACGAGATCCCCGGCATCGTGGTCCACGGCTTCGTCGAGGACCTCGAGCCGCTCCTGAATTCGGTTCGGGCCTCGGTCGCCCCCCTGCGCTACGGCGCGGGCGTCAAGGGCAAGGTCAACCAGGCGATGAGCCACGGCCTGCCCGTGGTGGCGACAAGCTGCGCGGCCGAGGGCATGTACCTCGACCACGAGCGCGACGTGCTGATCGCCGATCAGGCCCGTGACTTTGCCGATGAGGTGATTCGCCTCGATCAGGATGAAGCGCTCTGGAATCGACTGGCCGAAGGCGGCCTGGCCAACGTCGAGGCGCATTTTTCCATCGCCGCCGCCGACGCCGTGCTGGCCGAGCTGGAGACGACGATGGCGGCCGGGTCAGGCGAAGGCCGGGGGCCGAACGATTCCCTCAGGGCAGCGGGCGCGTCCTCCACCCGTCGCGAAGCCCGCTCAGCATCCGCTGCAGGTGAATCCGCCGCGGCGGAATCAGACTGAACAGACCGAGCTTGCCGAGCGCCCGCAGGGCGTCCTGGACGACGAAGGCGCCTGGCGCGCCGCTGCGGTAGAGAAAGACCCGGTTGCGCATCATCGTATAGAGCCGTTCCGGGTCGTGCCGACGGTAGGGCAGCAGGCCCAGCAGGCGGTGGCGCTCGCCGATTCGGTGGTCGAGCTCGGCGTCGAAGCAGCCGAGAATCTCGTAGCCCTTGCGCCGGGCGCGGAAGCACCACTCCAGATCGATGTTGTCGATGAACCAGGCCTCGCGCATCGGCCCGATGGCCTCCCAGTGGGCGAGGTCGATCAGGCAGCCGGAGGTGATCAGATAGTCGCAGGACACGCAGCCCTGGGATCGCTGCAGGCGCTGATTCAGCGGCAGACGAAAGCGGACGAAGGGCGCCGGCCTGCGATCGTCGTGATCGCGGATGCTGGGGCCGATGGCCGCGATCCGACGACCGGCGCGGCGCGCGCCCTCGAGATGACCGGCCAGCGTGGCGACCAGATCCGGCCCGATCGCACTGTCCTGATCGAGGAGCAGCGCGCCGTCCAGCTGCCGGTCGAGGAGTTCATCCACCCCGCGATTGATCGCCGCCGCCACGCCGAGGTTGGTATCGGCCTGGATCACTGCGACCCCGGCGTCCGGGGGCAGGCTCAGGCTGTCCGCCGGCCCGTTGTTGACGACCACGGTGCAGGCGACCTGCTGGCCGAGCCCGGCGATCAGCGCGGCCAGCGCTTCGGCCTCAGGATGATAGGCGACGATCACGGCACCGACCCTTGTCGCGGCAGTCACTTGTCCGGTCCTCCGGCGTCAGCGACGGGTCGGTGGGGCTGGCGCAGGATCGGCAGCAGGCGCAGGGTGCCGAGGCGACGAATCGATCGCAGGGCGCGGCGTTTCCGTGGCAGGGAGCACAGGGCCTGCTTGAGTGCCGGCCAGTACCAGGTCGCGACCACGCCCTGGCGCCAGCTGGGCGCGGGCGTGCCCAGGCTGACCTCGACGGTGGCTGCGGGCCGGAGCTTGCGCCAGGCGCGGGCCAGGATGGCCATGCCGAACAGACGAGCGGCACGCAGGCAGAAGGACGCGCCCCAGACCAGCAGCAGGGGCAGGGGCAGGTTCTTGCCGGCCACCCACAGCGTATTGCGCCAGGATCGAGAAATGACTTCCAGGCTCGCGTTATCGGTCGAGGCGCCTCGCTTGTGGTAGACGATGGCATCGGCCAGGTAGATACAGCGGTGGCCGGCCACCTGAGCGCGCAGGTCCAGATCGACGTCTTCGAAGACCAGGAAGAAGTCCTCGTCGAAGAGGCCGATGTCTTCGAAGAGCGAGCGCCGGTAGATGGCCGCGCCGGCGCAGGCGCCGAAGACCCAGGCGTCCTCATCAACGGCCTCGCGTGGTTTGCCGGCGGCCAGGTTGTAGCCGGCACCGGCAATCAGCGAGTAACCGTCGCCGGCCGAATCGACCCGGTGCGGCGGGTCGTAGAGGAGCATTCGCGAGGCGCCCATGCTGGCCTCCGGGTAGCGCTGTAACCCGTCGTGCAGTGCCTGCAGCCAGCCCGGATCGGCCCGCGTGTCGTTGTTCAGCAGCACGACGAAGGGCGCGTCCGTCTGGCGAATGCCGTCGTTGACCGCCGAGGAAAAGCCACCGTTGTCGCCGCGAGCGATGACCCGCACCCAGGAGAAGTCCTTTTCTACGAGTGCCAGGGACTCGTCACTGGAGCCGTTGTCCACGAGCACGGTGTCGAAGGCCTGAAAGCGCTGACCCTTGAGGGAATTCAGGCACTCGGGAAGGTGATGCGCCCCGTTCCAGTTGGGAATGACGACGCTGATGATCGGCTCGCTGCTGTTCATCTCACGGCTCTAGAGATTGCGGATGCGGCGGGCATGAACCACGTCCGGGATGGACTGCATCTTGCCCAGCAGCACGGCGAGCTGGTCGAAATCGGCGACCTGGACGGTCAGCTCGATGGTGACGTTCTGGCTGTCGTCCTCGTGGCGCGTGTTCATGGCGCTGACGTTGACGTTCTCGTGGGCCAGGAGCGTGGCCAGGTCGCGCAGCAGCTCGCGCCGATCCAGGGCCTCGAGGTGGATTCGTGCCGGGTAATGCGATCGGCCGCGCTCGGCCCAGTGGACGGTCAGGATGCGCTCGGGGGACTGGCGGATCAGGTTCAGGAACTGGCGACAGTCCTGGCGGTGGATGCTGACGCCGCGCGACTGGGTGATGAAGCCGCCAATGGAGTCGCCGGGCACCGGCTGGCAGCAGGTCGCCATCGTGTGGAGCAGCTTGCCGACGCCCTCGATGCGGACATCGTCGCTCTTGTCGAAGCGACTCGAGCGCTGCTGCACGGTGATCTTCGACTCCGTTGGCCGACTGGCGGTGCGGCGACGCTCGACGGCGCCGGCGATCTGGCCGGTGGTGAGGTCGCCGCTGCCGACGGCGACCAGGAGGTCATCGACGCGCTTGAAGTTGAAGCCCTCGATGACGTGCTCGAGCTCGGCCAGGTCGAGGTCCAGGCGCTTGAATTCCCCCTCGATGGCCTGGCGGCCGGCCTGCAGGTTGTCGTCGTAGTGGGCCTGCTTGAACCAGTGGCGGACCTTGGCGCGCGCTCGGGCAGATCGCATGTAGCCGAGGCGCGGGTTCATCCAGTCGCGCGAGGGCCGGGGCTCCTTGGCGGTCAGGATTTCGATGCGGTCGCCGTTCTGCAGCACCGTGGTCAGGGGCACGATGCGGCCGTTGATGCGTGCCCCGCGGCAGCGGTGGCCGACCTCCGTATGGATCAGATAGGCAAAATCCAGCGGCGTGGCGCCGGCGGTCAGGTCCTTGACGTCGCCCTGGGGGGTCAGGACATAGACCCGGTCCTCGCCGATTTCGTTATCGAAGCCCTCGAGGAGGCTTTCGTCGTCATCGCCCTGGCCGTCGAGGAGCTTGCGCATGACACCGATACGCTGCTCGAGGGCGCTGTCGCGCGGTCCGCCCTCCTTGTAGCGCCAGTGAGCGGCCACACCCAGCTCGGCATGGGCGTGCATGTCGTGGGTTCTGATCTGGACCTCGACCACCCGGCCGCTGTTGCCGGTGACGGCCGTGTGCAGCGACTGGTACAGGTTGGCCTTGGGCTTGGAGATGTAGTCGTCGAACTCGCCGGGAACGGGCTGCCAGTGCGTATGGACCAGGCCGAGGACGGCGTAGCATTCAGCCACCGAGTCGACGAGAACGCGAACGGCGCGCACATCGAAGAGCTCGTGGAAATCGAGGCCCTTGCGCTGCATCTTGCGCCAGATCGAATAGATGTGCTTGGCGCGGCCGCTGACCTGGGCCCGGATGCCCTGTTCCTCGACGATGCCCCCCAGGCGTTCGATGAAGGCGCCGATGAAGGCCTCGCGATCGGATCGACGCTCGGAGACCAGGCTGCTGATTTCCTTGTAGGTGGCCGGCTCGAGGAAGCGGAAGCTGAGATCCTCCAGCTCCCATTTCAGCTGCCAGATCCCCAGGCGATTGGCCAGCGGCGCGTGGATGACCTGGGTCTCATGGGCAAGGGCGCGGCGCTGCTCGGGCGGGAGATCGCGGGCCACGCGCAGCTGGGCCAGCTGCCAGGCCAGGGCGATCAGGACCACGCGCATGTCGGCGATCAGCGCCAGCAGCAGGCGCCGCAGGCCTTCGGCGCGGCTGCTGTCGTTGGGCAGGTAGGTCTGGCCGAAGTGGGTCAGCTTGGCGAGCTGGCCCAGGAGCGACTGCACCGACGGACTCAGCTCCTCGAAGACCGCACCCTTTCGAGCAAGGGGAATCAGCAGCGTGGCCGCGACCGTGTCCGGGTCGGGTGAAAGTTGATCGAGGCGATCGAGGGCCTGGAAGACCAGCGCCAGCGTGTCATCGCCGGGCGCCTCTTCGTTCAGATACGCCAGCGCGCGCTCGATGTCATCCGAGCGGGTCTGGCTGGCAGATCGATAATCATCGAGCCAGCGGGCAATGGCCGTTGAGGGCGAAGCGCTGCGCATGGCGGGCATTTTACTTGCCTGGTCCGAACGGCCGAAGTGGCCGGAAAGCAAAAGGCCTGCCGTCGGGCAGGCCTTTTTGAATGGACGCGCTCAGGCCGCCTTAGTCACCCTGGGGAATCGGCGTCACTTCGAAGGAGCCGCTGGTCACGGTCGGCAGGTCGCTGAACACGCGCAGGTAATAGCCGGTCCCGGCATCGTTGATGACCAGATTATCCAGGGTCACGAAACCGTTGACCGCCGTCACGTCATCGAAGAAACCGACGGCAGAATCGTCGCCGTTGATGTTCTGGCGCAGCTGCGTGGTCACGCTGAGCGAACTGTCGCTGTCGACGACGTTGCCGAACTCATCGACGATGCGCAGAACGACGGGCGGATCGATCGCCTGTCCAACGCTGACATCGCTGGGTTGGGTGACGAACTCCAGGGCCTCAGCCGTACCGGCCTCGAAGGTGATGCTGCTGGAGGTTGTGTCGTCGATGCTGGCCTGGGCAAATACCGGCGTGTAGCTGCCGGTGGCCGTGGTCGTCATCTGGAAGGTGGCCACGCCAAACTCGTCCGTGGGCACGTTTTCGTTAATGAAGTTCAGCCCGTTGTTGTCCTGAACGGTGACTTCGGCACCCTCCACCGGGTTGGAGAAGGCATCGAACACGCTGACTTCGATGACGCCCAGATCCTGCCCGTCGGCGGTGTTGTCGCTGGTCACGGTGAAGGCGCTGAACTGGTCGGGTTCGCCGGCGACGAAATCCACCGTCACCTGCGCGGTGCTGCCGTTCGCCCCGATGTCGGGCGCGAGGAATTCCGGCGTGTAGCTGCGAGCCGCCTCGGCGCCCACGGTACGGGCGAGGAAGACGATGCTGCCGTCGGCACCGGTCACGCCGCTGCCGCTGACGAAGCTCAGGCCGTCGGCATTGCTGACCTGAACCGCCACGTCGGGCGTCGGGTTCTTGAACTCATCCAGGGCGGTGACACGAATCTCCGCCTCGTCGATACCGTCGGCGATGGGCGGTGTCTGGTTGTCGATCGTCGCGACGATGGACTGGCCTTCGCCGATGACGGTCATGGTCGCGGTTTTGGCGTCCCACTCCGCGAGATCGGCGGATCCGCGATCGATCGCACCCGCGTAGAGCTTGATTTCGCCGCCGATGATCGAGTCGGTAAAGACGCGGCGGAAGATGTCGAAGCGGATTGATTCTCCAGCCGGAATGCTGATGTCGCGACCGCGAATCGACGGATCGTTCAGGCCTGGAGTGGCGTCGGCGCAGTCCGCGCCGCCCGTGCCCATGCAGTCATAGAAACCGGCCTGAAGCTGACCCTCGGGATAGAGGGTGACGTTTCGAGGATAAAGTTCCTGAAAGCCGACGGCGGAGGCCGGCAGATTACCGTTATTGGTGATCTCGATGGCATAGGTCACCGTTTCCCCCGGCCGAACGAAGGCCGGCACGTCGATGAATTCGACCTGCAGATCGCTGGTCGCCTGGAACTGATCGGAAAAGATCGCGTCGTTGTCGCCAAGACCCTGGGCAGGCGCCATACCATCGACGCCGAACATGCTGCCGAACTCATAGAAGCAGGCGCCAGAAGACGGCACGTCGACCCTGATCTCATTTAGCGAAAGGCGATATTCGAGGGAGGACTCCAGGCCCAGGCCATCGACGATCAGATCACCGTTGCCATCCAGGAGCGTCAGGAGCAGCGCCGAGTTGCCAGGCGCGTCTGTGGACGAAAAACAGAACAGGGGCCCCAGAACGTTGAAATCGATCCCACCGGTCCCCGTTTCATAGAGGAAGCTGGGCGGCGCCAGAATGTTGAAGGATTTGCGCTCGTCCAGCTTGAGCTGCAGCCCGCTGATGTCGCCCTGCAGAAGATAGCTGGGGACGGACAGGCTGTCGGTGTCCGGCGACTGCGCCACGGCGACGCCCGCGCTCAGGCCCAGGGCGCAGAATGCGGAGAGAATTTTATTGAGTCTGAATGCCACGTTGTCTAGCGATCCAAAATTACGTTAAGGGAATAGTTTAGCGGGTCGGCATGTTTCAAAATCATTTAAAAGTATAAAAGTTACGTTAATACAACCAGCTTAGGGCGATTTATTGGAGTTGTAGTTCAATTTTCAAGAGTTTCTTCGATCGCCTCCCAGGCGCGATCGAGTCGCGCCGGTGACACCTTGTGACGGGTGCCTAACTTCTGGGCGAAAACCTGGACGCGGTACTCCTCGAATAACCAGCGAAACCGATCCAGGGCGTCCGTGTAGGCCCGACCCTGCGCCAGGTGGTCGAGGTAGCGGTTCCAGTAGGGCATGATCTGCTGCATGCGCTCGTGATCGCGCCGGGGGTCGTATTCGATGATCTCGAGGCGCTGGCCGATCGCCTCGAGGTAGCGCGGGTAGTCGTCGAGGCGCTCTGCGCTGATATCGTCGATGAAGCCTGCATACATCAGATCATCAAGCTGGGAGCGCAGGTCCTGATAGGCGCTCGGCACGGCCTCGGCCAGGCTTTCGATGTGGCGATTCAGCTCGTGCCAGCGAAGCAGGCAGGCATCCAGGACCTTGCTGAGTGCCTGATAGCGCGGGATCAGGTCGGTCTTGACGGTCTCGAGCAGGGCATCAAGGGCCGCTCGGCTGCGGACCGACCAGGCCGCGTCGAGGAAACCGTAGAGCGTCAGGTTGCGCAGGCGCTCGGTGAGCTCGCTGATGTCCTCGATCCGCGTCCAGGCGATCTGCGCCGGCTGAGACAGTCCGTTGTTTTTTCTCAAGTATTTCCATTTGTCGCTCAGGGCCTGGCGCAGGAGGACCGCGACGCCCTCGCGATGGGCCTGCTGGGCGTCGGCCTGTCGGTCGAAGACGCGCACGCCGACCCGCTGCCCCTGTTCGACGTAGGCGGGCCAGGCGCGATGACCGCCGCGGGTCTGGATCGTTTCCGGGAGGTCGGGGATCTCGTGCAGCTGCAGGCTATCGCGCTGCCACTGCTCGGCCTGGCGGGTCATGAACTCCTCGCGCGCGCGCTCGGCGAAGCGCTCGGTCAGGGCCTCGACTCGGCGGCTGGTGCCCAGCGGCTGGCCGCTGTCATCGACGAGCTGGATTCGGACCCAGAGGTGCGGCGGGAGCTTGTCGAGCTGGAAATCCTCCGCATCGATCTCGAGGCCGCTCATGCGAGCCAGCTCCAGGGCCAGGGCGACCTCCAGCGCCTCGTCGTACTGGCGTTCGTCCTGGCTGCGTCGGATCGCATCGAGGGCCTCGTGGGCGGCCCGGGCAAAGTCCTTGACCGGCACCAGCGCCCGACGCTGCGATTTCGGCAGGCTGGCGATCAGCGCGGCGATCTTGTCGCGCTCGAGGCCGGGGACGAGCCAGCTCAGGCGCTCGGCCTTGAGCTGATTGAGCAGGTGCAGGGGGCAGCGCAGGGTCACGCCGTCGTCGTCTTCGCCCGGCTCGAAGCGGTAGCTGAGCGGAAAGTCTTCGCGGCCGATCCGGAGGCGGCTGGGGAAGGCGTCGCGCTCGGCCAGCTCCGCGTCGTCGCGCAGCAGCGTGGCCCGGTCGTAGAGCAGTTTATCGCGCTCGCGCGGCGCCAGGCGGTCGTGCCAGGCGGCGAAGGCCTTGGTGGTAAAGATGTCGGGCGGCAGGCGTTGATCGAAGAAGTGCTCCAGCTCGCCCTCGGCGGCGAGAACGTCGCGCTTGCGCCGCCGGTGCTCGTGGTCGGCGAGCTCGGCCTTGAGGGCGCGATTGCGCTTCAGGAACTCGGCGCGGTGGTGCATTTCGCCGCGCACCAGGGCGTGGCGGATGAAAAGCTGGCGCGCGGTGACCGGGTCGTGCGGCCCGTAGTGCGTGCGGCGCTTCTCGACCAGGATCAGGCCGTGGAGGCTGATCTGCTCGTAGCCCATGACCCGGCCGGAACGCCGGTCCCAGAAGGGATCGTAGACCCGCCGCTTGATCAGGTGGGCGGCCTGCTCCTCGAGCCAGGCCGCTTCGATCGGGGCGACCATGCGGGCGTAGGTCCGGCCCGTCTCGACCAGTTCGCCGGCCATCAGCCAGCCCGGGTTGCGCTGGCCGAGGACCGAGCCGGGAAAGATCCGGAACTTGTGCCCGCGCGCGCCTTGATATTCGCCCTTTTCCTGATGCTGGCCGATCATGCCGAGCAGGCCGCTGAGCAGGCTGCGATGGATGCTGTCTGGATCGTCATCCCGGGCGTGCTTCATCGGCCAGCGTTCGTCGCGGGCGATCTGGGCGAGCTGGCCGTGGAGCTGGCCCCACTCGTGGAGGCGCGCCACGCTCAGGAACTGCTTACGGGCCAGGCGATCGGCCTGACTGCGGCTGTGGTCCTTGCGCGTGGACTGCCACCAGCGCCAGAGCTTGAGCAGGGTCAGAAAATCCGAGCTTGGCACCCGGAACTGCTGATGGGCCTGATCGGCGGCCTGCTGCTGATCGATGGGCCGCTCGCGCACGTCGGGCAGGCTCAGGGCGGCGATCAGCACCAGCGCATCAGCCAGGCAGCCGCGCTGATGGGCCTCGATCAGGATGCGGCCAAAGCGCGCATCGACGGGCAGGCGTGCCAGCTGCTCACCAATCGGGGTCAGGCGCCGCTTTTCCTCCTGCGCGCCGTCGATGGCTTCGAGTTCCTGCAGGGTCTGCCAGGCCTCGCCGAGAAGGCGTCGCGGCGGCGGGTCGATGAAGGGGAAGTCCTCGGGGTCCCCCAACCCCAAGGCGAGCATCTCCAGGACCACGCCGACGAGGCCGGCACGCTGGATCTCGGGCTCGGTGAATTCCGGCCGGCCGTCGAAATCGGCCTCGTCGAAGAGCCGGATGCAGACCCCCGGGCCGACGCGGCCGCAGCGACCCGCGCGCTGGTTGCAGGCGGCCTGGGAGACGGGCTCGATCGGTAGTCGAAGGACCCGCGAGTGGGCGGCGTAGCGCGAGATGCGTGCCAGGCCGGAGTCGATCACGAAGCGGATGCCGGGCACGGTCAGGGAGGTTTCGGCCACGTTGGTCGCCAGCACGATGCGCCGACCCGTGCCGGGCTTGAAGATTCTGTCCTGGCTGGCCGCGGGCAGGCGGGCGTAGAGGGGAAGAACCTCCGTGTGCGGCAGGTGCTTGCGGCGCAGGGCGCGGGCGACCTGGAAGATTTCGCGCTCGCCGGGCAGGAACACGAGCATGTCGCCCTGCGCGTCGATCCGAGTGGCCCGGTCGACGGCGCGAGCCACCTGGGCGGGCAGGTCCTCGCCCTCGCGAGGGCCCTGGTATTCGATATCGACCGGGTAGCCGCGGCCCTCGACCTGAATCACGGGCGCGTCGCTGAAATGCTCGGAGAAGCGCGCCGTGTCGATTGTGGCCGAGGTGATGATCACCTTAAGATCCGGACGTCGCGGCAGCAGGTTCTTCAGGTAGCCGAGGAGGAAATCGATATTCAGGCTGCGCTCGTGCGCCTCGTCGATGATCAGCGTGTCGTAGCGGTTCATGCGCCGGTCGTGATGAATCTCGGCCAGGGCGATGCCGTCGGTCATGAACTTGATCCAGGTCTGATCGGACACGCGCTCGTTGAAGCGGACCTGAAATCCGACGACCCCGCCCAGCTCGGATTTCAGCTCCTCGCTGACCCGGCGCGCCACCGAGCGCGCGGCGATACGGCGCGGCTGGGTGCAGCCGATCAACCCCCGCTGGCCGCGGCCGGCGCGCAGGCAGAGCTGCGGCAGGCGCGTCGATTTGCCCGAGCCCGTCTCGCCGGCAACGATGATGACCTGGTGCCTGTCGATCGCCTCGATCAGCTCGTCCTCGCGCTCGCTGATCGGCAGCGCTGGCGCCGGCTGCACGGCCGGCACCTGCTCGCGGCGGGCCTGGCGCTGGCTGAGCGAGGACTCCAGCCGCGCTTCATAGGCGCTCAGAAGCTTCGCGCGCTTGCCCTCGGGCCCGCGAAAGCGCAGCAGCTGTTTCCGCCGACGCTGCAGCCAGGGCAGGTCGCGCTGCATGAGGTTGGCCGGCGAAAGCGGTTCGATTTGCATGGTGGTAGTTTCGCAGAACCCCCGCATCAGTAGGTGGAGACATCCGCATCCGATGGCCGAGAATGCCCTTTGGGCCGTTGCCGGTGACGTGGCTTCAATCTGTTTTCAACCAGATCAAGAAAAAGCCATAGTTGAAAAAAGATAAATAATCCAATAGTCTCTCGTTCTGTTTTTCGGAGGGCAATTCTCCCTAAGGTCGCACCCAAGGAGCGCTGGCATGGCTTTGTCTCTTTCCCGATACGTTTCGAGGCTCTTCACTGAATCGGGTGGGTAGGACTCATTTCTGTACCGCCGCCGGATAGA
>CAZDFS010000043.1:0-30343 GCA_964504865.1 uncultured Wenzhouxiangella sp. | reverse complement strand
GAGCCTCCCGAAAAAGCCCGTCGCGCCCGAGCATAATTGTTCAGAGCTTCCCTAGGAAGGATCAAAGGAGCAAGGTTCAAGGGGCTCATCAGCAGACGCGATGGTTTGCTTGCTCTTTGCGCCTTGCTCCTCAAAGACTAGCGCCGCTCGATCGCGACGTAATCGCGCCCTGGCGAGCCCGTGTAGACCTGCCGAGGCCGACCGATGCGATGCGGCGTCGCGCATTGTTCCAGCCACTGGCTGACCCAACCGACGGTCCGGCCGATCGCGAACATCGCGGTGAACATGCTCGTCGGGATCTTCAGCGCCTTGTAGATGATCCCGGAGTAGAAATCGACGTTCGGGTAGAGCTTGCGCTCAACGAAGTAGTCGTCCTCGAGGGCGATCTTTTCCAGCTCCATGGCCAGATCGAGGAGCGGGTCCTTGACGCCAAGATCGTCGAGCACTTCATGGCAGGCCTTGCGGATGATCGTCGCGCGGGGGTCGAAGTTCTTGTAGACGCGATGACCGAAACCCATCAATCGGAACGGGTCGTCCTTGTCCTTGGCGCGCTTGATGAACTCTCCGACGTGGCTGACATCGCCGATTTCGTTGAGCATCTTCAGCACCGCCTCGTTGGCGCCGCCGTGGGCCGGCCCCCACAGAGCAGCGATACCCGCAGACGTGCAGGCGTAGGGATTCGCCCCGGTCGAGCCCACCAGACGAACCGTCGATGTCGACGCATTCTGTTCGTGGTCCGCGTGCAGGATGAACAGCAGATCCAGCGCCTTGGCTGCCACTGAATTGATCTCGTAGGATTCAGCCGGCACCGAGAACATCATGTCCAGGAAGCGCTCGGAATAACCCAACGAATTGTTCGGGTAGGCCTTGGGCCAGCCCATGTAGTTTCGGTAGGCCGCCGCCGCGATCGTCGGCATCTTCGCGATCAGGCGCTTGGCGGCCAGATCACGCTGCTCCGGGTCGTTGACGTCAAGCTTGTCGTGATAGAAGCCCGCCATCGACGCGACCACGCCCGACAGGATGGCCATCGGATGGGCGTCATAGTGGAAGCCATCGATGAACTTGTTGATCTTCTCGTGCACCATCGTGTGGTAGGTGATGTCATGCTCGAAGCTGGCGAACTCGGACTGCGAGGGCAGGTCCCCATAGAGCAGGAGATAGGCCACTTCCAGGAAGCTGGACTTCTCGGCCAGCTGTTCGATGGGGTAGCCCCGATAGCAAAGGATGCCTTCGTTGCCGTCGATGAAAGTGATGTCGCTCTTGCAGCTCGCCGTGCTGCCGTAGCCTGGATCGAAGGTGAAGTGACCGAGTTCCGAGCTCAGGCGACTGATATCCAGCGTCGGATCGCCTTCGGTGCCGGACACGACCGGCAGATCAAGGGTTTTTCCGGTTTCAGGGTCTGTCAGCGTCATTTTTCTTTCAGCCACCGTGATCTCCTCTCAGGCTGTGCATTGCGGGGTTGGGGCCGGTCATCGGCTGGAGCGGCCGGCACCGCTGATGCGGCGGGCGGCTCTGTACGTTGCCGTATGGGGCCCGTAAGTATCTCACAATTCAGCCTTTCCCTGCAGGCCCGCCATGCCCGCGCTTCGCCCAGTCGACGGGAGTCAGCGCCGGCCATTCCTCGGCATCGATAGTGGCTCGATAAGCGTGCCAGGTGGCGTGCCCGAGCACCGGAAGGATCAGGGCGAAGGCCAGCCAGGCCGTCAGGGCCGCGATGATCACCCCGCCAACGATGATCGAGGCCCAGATCAGCATCGGCAGCTTGTTGCGCAGCACGGCGTTGATGCTCGTGACCACGGCCGTGACCGCATCGGCTCGCCGATCCATGAGCATCGGCAGCGAAAAGGCGCTAGCGGCAAAGACAACGGCGGAAAAAACCGCGCCGACGGCCGATCCGATGCCGAGAAACACCGCCAGGTCCTGCCAGCCGGGATCGGCGATGGCCGGAAAAAAGATGTAGAGCGTGTTCGCCGCCCGCGCCCAGACAAGGAGCACGATGATCAACATCACCGCAAAGAACAGCGCGCCGCGCACCGATTGCGCCGCATCGGCGACGCTGCGGGCCAGACTGACGTTTCGGTCCAGCTCCAATCGTCGAGAGATGGCGTACAGGGTCAGAGCCAGCCAGGGACCGACGAAGACAAAGCCCGTGACCAGGCCGAGATACAGACCCAGATTGCCCCAGTACCACGTAGCGGCCGTGATCAGGTAGCTCAGCAGGACCAGCACCGCGCCCCAGGTGAGGCTCTGGCGCGGCGCACGCCGCAGGTCACTCCAGCCCTTGCCAACCCATTCCCAGGGTGCCCCGATCTCGAGGCGACGACAGGGTGCGGCCAGCGGGAGTTCGTCCGGCGGTCTGGGGCCTGGTTTCTCGGAACTCATGAAGACTCCTGATCTGCGCACGCGCCACCCGGAAGCGTCGAGGTGCAGCGACAAGCAGTATGCCAAGTCGGCGCATGCCAGGCCAGACCGCCGGCGGCTCGCGCGCCTGACATCGATCGCTCAGACATCGACGAACTGCTCGGCATGGCCCACCCAGCGATCGATCAGCACTGACGCCTCTTCGGCGCTCAAGGCCCGAGCCAGGTCCTCCACCTCATCGAGCAGCTCGCCGTCGCGGGCCAGATCGGCGATCCGGAAGCGCAGCATGCCGGTCTGGCGGGTGCCAAGCACCTCGCCTGGGCCGCGGAGCTCGAGGTCCTTTTCGGCGATCACGAAACCATCGGTGGTCTCCCGCATGACCCCGAGACGGGCTTGGGCCATGTCGCCCAGCGGCGGCTTGTAGAGGAGGACGCAGGAGGCTTGATCCGCACCGCGCCCGACCCGACCACGCAACTGATGAAGCTGCGACAGGCCCAGTCGCTCGGCGTTCTCGATAATCATGACGCTGGCGTTCGGCACGTCGACGCCGACCTCGATCACCGTGGTGGCCACCAGCAGATCGACGTCCCCTGCGCTGAAGTCGGCCATGATCGCCTGCTTTTCTGCCGGTTTCATCCGGCCATGGATCAGGGCGACCCTGAATTCGGGCAGGAGCTCGGTCAGCTCTCGGGAACGGGTTTCGGCCGCTTCCGCCTCCAGCACGTCGGACTCCTCGATCAGGGGACAGACCCAGTAGGCCTGACGTCCCTGTGCCAGGGCATGGCGCAGTCGATCGACCACCTGCTCGCGGCGCTGCTGACTTGCCGCCACCGTGGTCACGGGCTTACGGCCGGGCGGCAGCTCGTCGATGATCGAGACATCCAGGCCTGCGTAGGCGGTCATCGCCAGCGTGCGCGGAATCGGCGTGGCGGTCATGACCAGCTGATGCGGCAGGCGCGCGCCGCGCTTGCCCTTTGCGGCCAGGGCCAGGCGCTGGTGGACTCCGAAACGGTGCTGCTCATCGACGACGACCAGGCCGAGATCACGGAATTCGACGCCCGCCTGGAACAGGGCGTGCGTGCCGATCGCGACGTCGGCGCTCGAGCGCAGCGCCTCAAGGGCGGAGGCCCGGGCACGGCCCTTGACCTTCCCCGCCAGCCAGACCACCTTCAGACCCAGCGCCTCCAGCAGGGGCGAAAGATTCTGAACATGTTGCTCGGCCAGAATTTCCGTTGGCGCAATCAGCGCCGACTGATAACCCGATGCCGCCGCCGTGACCAGTGCCGCGGCGGCCACCAGCGTTTTTCCAGAACCGACGTCACCCTGGACGAGACGGCGCATGGGTCGCTCGCTGGCCAGGTCAGCGGCGATTTCGCCCATGACCCGCGCCTGAGCCGATGTCGGCCGGTAGGGCAGCTGGGCCAGGAGCGCATCGACCTGCCCCTGATCATCGCGCATGCTCGGGGCGCGCTGCCGTGCCCGCGCTCGGTTCAATCGCGCCAGGGCAAGATGATGGGCGGTCAGCTCGTCGAGCGCCAGCCGCTGCACCGCCGGATGATGGCCGTCGACGAGCGCGCTCAGATCCTCGTCGGCGCGGGGCGCATGCACGGTCACCAAAGCCTCGACCAGCCCGGCCACCGAATGGGACGGCGGCAGCGAGGTGGCCAGGGGATCGGCGAGGCTGATATCACCGCGCTGCAAGCGCTCGACGGACTCCCGGACCAGACGCTGCATTGTGGCCTGCCCAACGCCCTGGGTCATGGGATAGACGGGGGTGAGCGACTCCGGCAGGCTCAGGGGACGGTCCGGCTGATAGCTCTGGCACTGCGGATGGACGAGCTCGAAGCCCTCGGGACCGAAGCGGGCCTCACCAAAGCAGCGTAGATACTGGCCTTCGCGCAGCTGCCGCTGCTGGCTCGGATAGAAGCGGAAATAGCGCAGCAGGATCTGGCCGCTGGGATCGGCCAGGGTCGCGAGCATCATGCGCCGGCGGCCGACGCGGATTTCCTGGTGAACGACCTGCCCCTCGACCTGCACCATCACCCCCGGACGAACCCGATTCAATGGGGTGATGCGCGTGCGGTCCTCGTAGCGCAGGGGCAGATGAAACAGCAGATCGATCTCACGCTCGATGCCGAGCCCCTTCAGGCGCGCTGCGACTCGATCTCCGACGCCTGACAGGTCGGTGACGGGCCGTTCGGCCGTGGCGCCTGAGGGCGACACCCGTCAGCGCGGCGCGTCGGCCTGCCCCTGGGAGCGAACCAGAATGGCATCCATCTCGACATCGACAGCCTTCGGCAGGGCCGCCACCTGGATCGCCGCGCGGGCAGGATAGGGCTCGTTGAAATAGCCCGACATGATCTCGTTGACCTCGGCAAAGCGGCCGAGGTCGGTCAGAAAGACATTCAGCTTGACGATATCGTCGAGGCTGCATCCGGCGGCGCGGGCGACGGCGGCCAGGTTGTCGAAGACCCGGCGGCAGCGGTCGGCAAAATCGCCCTCGACCAGCTCGCCCGTGGCAGGGTCCAGCGGAATCTGGCCGGACAGGTAGACCGTGTCGCCGGCCTGAATCGCCTGGGAATAGGGCCCGATGGCCGCCGGGGCATCATCGCTGTGTATCGGTCGCTTGCTCATACCTTCACTCCGAGTGAATGGGTTGGAGATGCCGAGAGTTTCGACGCCATCCCGTCAAGTCATTTCGCGGCTGACGCGAATCACGTTCGGGTTTCGCTTGAGGCGTCGCATCACCCGCGCCAGCTGAACGCGATCGGTGACACTCAGGACGAAGAACAGGGTAGCCGTCTCCCTGTTCGCGTCCTTCTGTTCGACCCGCTCGATGTTCGCGCCCACCTGACTCAGCGTGGACGATACCGACGCCAGGACGCCCGGTCCATTGACGGTCAGCAGCTTCAGCAGCACGGGGAAACGGCCATCGGTCAACGGCTCCCAGGCCACCTCGATGCAGCGCTCGGCGTGGTTCTTGCGCAGGCCCGTGACGTTGGGACAGCGCTGACGGTGCACCACGATGCCCTTGCCTGGCGAGAGATAGCCCATGACCGGATCGCCGGGAATCGGGTGGCAGCAGGCCGCATAGGTGATGGCGCTGCCCTCGTTGCCGCCGACGGTGATGACCGTGGCGATGTCATCCTCGGCGCGCCGGCGCTGGGTGATCGGCAGCAGCTTGTGCGCGACAACGCCGGCGAGCATATCGCCGCGCGCGATCTGCATCAGCAGGTCCTCGACCCGCTCCAGTCCGAGCTTGGCGACGTAGCGGTCGAGGCGACGCTGGGAGACCTTCTCGAGCGAGGATCCCCGCCGAATCAGCGCCTGGTCCAGAAGGCGATCGCCGATGGCCACCGAGTCGGCCTGCTCGAGATTCTTCAGGTGCGAGCGGATCGCGGTGCGGGCCTTCGAGGTCACGACGAACTCCAGCCATTCGGGCAGAGGCTTGCTGCCTTTCTCGATCAGAATTTCGACGGTCTGACCGTTCTCGAGGCCGGTTCTGAGCGGCATGCGCCGCTGATCGATCCGCGCCGCGACGGCCTGATTGCCGACGTCCGTGTGGATGGCGTAGGCAAAATCCAGGGCCGTCGCGTCGGCCTTGAGGTCGATGATCTTGCCGCGCGGCGTAAACACGAAGATCTCGTCGGGAAACAGCTCGGACTTGGCGGTGTCCATGAACTCGCTCGAGTCTGGCGATCGGTATTGCGTATCGACGAGCTTGAGCAGCCACTCGCGCGCGCGGACGGCGGTCGAGCGGTCGGGCGTGGCCTTGTAGAGCCAGTGTGCCGCCGCGCCCTTTTCGGCCACCAGGTCCATCTCCTCGGTGCGAATCTGCACCTCGAGCAGCACGCCCTGTGGCGAGGACAGCACCGTGTGCAGGGACTGGTAGCCGTTCGGCTTGGGCAGGGCGATGTAGTCCTTGAAGCTGTGCGGCTTGGGTCGAAACAGGCTGTGTGCCACGCCCAGGGCCTGATAACAATGGGGCTCCGAGTGGGTGATGATCCGGAACGCGAACAGATCGGACACTTCCTCGTAGGGCAGGCTCTTGTCGCGCATCTTGCAGTAGATCGAATAGGCGGTCTTGGTGCGCCCCTCGACACGGCAGGGGATGCCGGCTTCGCTGAGACGCCGCTTGAGGTCGGCGGTGACCGAGTCGATCACTTCCTGCTGGTTGCCGCCGACCGCCGACACGCGTTCGCTGATGACCTGATATCGGAACGGATAGAGGTTCTTGAAACCCTGCTCCTGGAGCTCCTCCTTGAGAGCATTCATGCCGAGACGCTCAGCAATCGGCGCGTAGACGTCCAGCGTCTCGGAGGAAATGCGGCGGCGCGACTCCGGCGACATGGCGCCAATGGTCCGCATATTGTGCAGACGATCAGCCAGCTTGATGAAGATCACCCGCAGGTCCCGGCTCATCGCCAGCAGCAACTTGCGGAAACTCTCTGCATCCGCCTCGCGGCGGGTGCGGAACTTCATCTTGTCGAGCTTGGTGACGCCGTCGACCAGGCGCGCGACCTCTTCATCGAACTCGCGCACGATATCGTCATGCTCGAGATGCGTGTCTTCGACCGTATCGTGGAGAATCGCCGCCGTGATGGTCTGCTGATCCATCCGCATGGAGGCGAGGATCTGCGCCACGGCGACAGGATGGAAGATGTAATCCTCGCCCGATCGGCGAGTCTGACCCTGATGGGCTTCGGCCCCGACCTCGTAGGCATGCAGGACGCGAGCGACCTGCTCGGGCTCAAGGTAGGTGTTGAGCAGGTCGCGGAGCTGGCGGACGGGTGACGGCAGCATCGGAACTCTGCCGCCTCAGCTCATATCGCCGCGATCGCGACCCAGCGCCCTGCCCATCGTTCGACGTCAGATCAGTCGTCGTCGTCGGGGGGCGGGGGCACTTCGGCTTGCATCGCCGCCATCCGCGTGTCCAGATCGGACTGCAGCTCGTCGATGTTGTCCTCGGTCACGACACCCTCGGCGATTTCTCGCAGGGCAATGACCGTCGGCTTGTCGGTCTCTTCGTCGACCAGGGGGTCGGAGCCGTTGGCAATCATGCGCGCGCGCTGAGCCGCGGTGACCACCAGCTCGAAGCGATTGGGCACTGCATCGACGCAGTCTTCAATCGTTACTCTAGCCATAATTCATACCTATCGATAATGAGCCCAGACCTTCGAGCCTGCGCCGGGGATTTCCAGCCAATTTGCCTCGCCGCCACCATCGCGGCAGACGCGACCCATCGGATAATCAGTCGTCCATTGTATCGTGGGCGGGTGTTTCATCCAAGAGTGCCGCCACGCGCCGCTCTTGCCGGATGCGCCGAAGAGGCCAGGCACGCACAATGGCCGTCAGATCATCGAGGGCCGTATCGAAGTCGTCGTTGACAATCATCCAGCGAAAGTCGCCACAGTCCTCGAGCTCAGCTCGGGCCTCGCGCAGGCGCCGAGCAATGACGTCGAGGGAGTCGGTACCGCGCCCATTCAGGCGTTCGGCGAGGATCGCCATCGACGGCGGCAGGATAAACATGCTGCACAGCCCCGGATACTGCTCGCGCACCTGGCGTGCGCCCTGCACGTCGATCTCCAGCAGGACATCGCGGCCCTCGGCCCAGAGGGCTTCGACCCGGTCCCGACGCGTGCCGTAGTAATGGCCGAACACCTGCGCGTGCTCGAGGTAGTCGCCGGCATCGATGCCGGCCTCGAATTCTTCAGCGTCGATGAAGTGATACTGCTCGCCGTCGACTTCGCCGCGACGGGCCGGTCGCGTCGTATCGGAGACGGACAGGGCCAGCTTCGGGCAGCGCTGCATCAGCGCGCGCATCAGGCTGGTCTTGCCCGCGCCCGACGGCGCAGCCACGAGATAGAGTTCGCCCTTACTCGACATTCTGGATCTGTTCCCGCATCTGTTCGATAAGAACCTTCAGCTCCACAGCCGCCTGACCGGTTTCAGCAAGGGCGGCCTTCGAACCCAGCGTATTGGCCTCGCGGTTGAGTTCCTGCATCAGAAAATCGAGCCGCCGACCAACCGCTTCGTCGAGGGTAAGCACGCGACGAATTTCGGCCACGTGGGCATCCAGGCGATCCAGCTCCTCGTCGACGTCGAGCTTCTGCAGCTGGAGCACCACTTCCTGCTCGATCCGCCCCGGCTCGACGGGCTGCTTCAGCGCCTCCAGGCGCTCGCGAAATCGCCGCTCGAGGGCCTCGCGAATCTCCGGCAGATGGCGACGCACTTCGGCGACCTGAACCTCGATACCGGCCAGTCGAGCCTCGATCATGTCGTGCACCGCCTGACCCTCCTGGCTGCGGGCCTCGATGAACCGCTCGAGGGCAGTATCCAGCAATGCCAGTGCCAGACGCCGCTCCTCGTCCATGTCCGGCCGCTGAATCTCGACCAGACCCGGCCAACTCAGGAGGCCGACCAGGTCCGGCGCCGCCGTGGTCCCGCTCATCTCGGCCAGCTGCTGGCCCGCATTGATCAGGGATCGGGCCAGGTCCCGGTTGAGCGTCACCTCGGCGCTGGCCTGGGCGGCGTCAGCCTGAAAGCGCAGCGTTGCCTCGACCTTGCCGCGCTGAAGCGTTGCCTTGAACTTCTGCCGCAGCTCGGGCTCGAGGGACCGAAAGTCCTCCGGCAGACGCAGGCTCACGTCGAGGTAGCGATGGTTGACCGACCGCATTTCCCAGGACAGGGTGCCCCTCGGCGTGTCGGTTTCGCTGGCGGCATAGGCGGTCATGCTGCGAATCATTCAGGGGTCTCACGAGCAATCGATGAAGCCCGACATGGTAACCTTGCCGACCCGTTTTAACCAAGGACAATGCATGCGCCCTTCCGGTCGCCAGCCCGATGAACTCCGGCCGATTCAGATCGAACGGCACTACACCATGCACGCCGAAGGCTCCGTGCTGATTGCCTGCGGCAATACGCGCGTGCTGTGCACGGCCAGCGTTGAGGAACGGCTACCGCCCTGGCTGCGCGGCAAGGGAAGCGGTTGGGTGACCGCCGAATACGGCATGCTGCCGCGGGCGACGGGCAGCCGCAACGCGCGCGAAGCAGCCCGCGGCAAGCAGGGTGGCCGAACGCTGGAAATCCAGCGCCTGATCGGTCGAAGCCTGCGCGCCGTCGTCGATCTCGAGGCGCTCGGCGAGCGCTCGATCACCCTGGACTGCGACGTCCTGCAAGCCGACGGCGGCACCCGAACGGCCTCGATCACGGGGGCCTATGTCGCCCTGGTGGATGCGATGACGTCGCTGACCAAAGCAGGCAAGCTCAAGCGCAATCCCATCCACGGCCGCATCGCCGCCGTCTCCGTCGGCATGCTGGGCAGCGACGCCGTCCTCGATCTCGACTACGCCGAGGACTCGAGCGCTGACACGGATCTGAACGTCGTGATGAACGATGGCGGGGGCTTTATCGAGATTCAGGGCACGGCCGAAGGTCATGCCTTTCGCCGCGATGAACTTGACGCGATGCTGACCCTGGCCGACAAGGGCATCCGGGAACTGATCCAGGCCCAGGACGCCGCGCTGCAATGACCCTCGACCGGCGCGAGCTGGTGCTGGCCAGCGGCAACCAGGGCAAACTCAAGGAGCTCGAGCATCAGCTGGCCGGCCTTGGGATCAAGCCGCGCTCGCAGTCGGAGTTCAAGGTCGAGCCGGTCGAGGAGACCGGTCTGACTTTCATCGAGAACGCCCTGCTAAAAGCGCGCGAGGCCAGCCGAGCGTCAGGCCTGCCTGCACTTGGCGACGACTCGGGGCTGGTGGTTGAGGCCCTCGACGGCCGGCCCGGCATCTACTCGGCGCGCTTCGCCGGCGACCAGGCAAGTGACGCCGAGAATAACGAGAAGTTGCTGCAGGCCATGGATGGCCTGCCCGCCGAACGTCGTCGGGCCCACTTCCACTGCTGCCTGGTGCTGTTGCGCCATCCTCGCGACCCGGACCCGCTCATTGCCCAGGGGCGCTGGCAGGGCCAGATTCTGACCGAGCCCCGTGGCGAGGGCGGCTTTGGCTATGACCCGCTGTTCTTCGATCCCCGCCAGGGCGTGGCCGCGGCCGAACTGAGCCTGGCGGAGAAGGCTCGCATCAGCCATCGCGGCATTGCTCTGCAGTCGTTGCTCGAGCAACTGCAGGCGGGTCGCTGAACCGTCGGCCGAATGGGACCATGCCCACGCCCGCGCTTCAACTCCCGCCCCTCTCTCTGTACATTCACCTGCCGTGGTGCGTGGCGAAATGCCCGTACTGCGACTTCAACTCCCACGCCCTCGGCGGAACGCTGCCCGAAGACCGCTACATCGAGGCGCTGCTTGCCGACCTGGAAGCCGATCTGCCGCGCGTCTGGGGTCGGCCGGTGCACACGGTCTTCCTCGGCGGCGGCACGCCCAGCCTGTTCTCGGCCGAGGCCATCGAGCGCCTGCTGTCGGGCGTCCGGGCACGCCTGCCGCTGGCGCCCGATGCGGAGGTCACGATGGAGGCCAACCCCGGCGCGGTGGAACACGACCGCTTCGAGGCCTATCGGGCCGCCGGCATCAACCGGATCAGCCTTGGGGTGCAGAGCTTCGACCCCGGGCAGCTCAAGACCCTCGGGCGCATCCATAGTGGTGACGAGGCCCGGCACGCAATCGATGCAATCAAACAGGCCGGATTCAAGCGCTTCAATATCGATCTGATGTGGGCCCTGCCCGGCCAGGGCGCTGCCGACGCTCTGGGTGACCTGGCCCAGGCATTGAGCTTCGAGCCGGAGCACCTGTCGTACTACCAGCTGACCCTCGAGCCCAACACGCTGTTCGCGGCCCGCCCGCCTGCCCTCCCCGGCGAGGACGTGGTCGAGGCCATTCAAGAGGCCGCCGCCGAGCGTCTCGAATCGGCCGGCTACGCCAACTACGAGATTTCCGCCTGGTGCCAACCGGGTGCCGCCAGCCGACACAATCTGAACTACTGGCGCTTCGGCGACTACATCGGCATCGGCGCCGGGGCCCACGGCAAGCTGACCCTTCCTGCGGAGGACGCGGTCAGGCGCACGCGCCGGAAATCACATCCCCGCCCCTACCTGAAGGGCCTCGAACATCCCGACGCAAGGACCGGTGGTGGCTTCATTGCCGAGGACTGGGCCGTGCCCGCCGAGCAACTGGCTTTCGAATACTTCCTGAACTGCACGCGCCTGGCCGAGCCTATTGACCTGCTGCAGTTCGAGGCACGCACCGGCATCGCGGCCGCGCGCGTTCAGACGACGATCGACCAGGCGCTGGACCTCGGGCTTCTAGAGGCCGGGCCCGCGCCGCACCTGGTCCTGCGAACGGCGCGCGGCCGGGACTGCCTGAACGACCTTCAGGCGCTCTTCCTGCCCGAGGACACGGGCGAGTCAGGACGGGCCGCCTGAGCCCTGATCGTTCCCTAATTCAGCATCAACGACTCTTGCCGGCCGGCAGCGTCAGGATCGCCCGAAACTTGTCGCCGACCTGATCGGTCTTGAGGCCAGCGCCCTCCTCGTAAGCCAGGGCGAGGCGCTGCCGGATATTCTCCAGGGCCGTGCCGTTGCCGCTGCGGGGGCTGGCCGGGCTGGGTGGAATCGGGTTCTCTATCCGCACACGAATCCGACCGAAACGAATCATCGAAATGGTGATCTTCAGCTCCCCGCCCTCCGGATGAGGGGCGATGCCATGGATGACGGCGTTCTCGACCAGCGGCTGGATCAGCAGCGCCGGTCGAACCTGTTTCAGATCAACATGTTCATCCACGGACCAGGCCACCCGAAGTCGCGGCCCGAGGCGCAAGGCCTCGATCCGAAGGTAGGCGCGGATCAGATCGAGCTCTTCTTCGAGCGTATGCTCGGAGTCGACCCGCAGACCGCTGCGCAGCAGGTCGGAGAGATCGAGCAGGGCCTGTTCGGCCTGATCGGGATGTTCGTGCAGCAATTCAGACACCGTGTTGAGCGCATTGAAGAGGAAATGCGGGTGAATACGTGCCTGCAACGCATCAAGGCGAGTACCCGCCTGGGCCGCGATCTGCTGCCGCCAACGCTGCTGGAGTATCAGATAGCGCATCAGAACGAGGGAAACAATGACACTGATCACCAGATTGCGAAGAAATATCCACCCCGCAGACTGAGCAGGGTCGACCAGAAACAGCCAAAAGCCCGCAATCGTTGCAAGCGAAGTGAAACCGGGCACAACAAGGATCATGATCCAAGCCGCACTAATAAGCGGCGATGCTGGAAACAACCGCCTCGCGAGACAAATCAGTGCAGCCGAAGCCAGGACAACCCACTGAATAAAGATAGCCGCTAGCCCGAAACTGATCCAAAACCGCTCGACAGATTCAGCCTGTGCTAGAGCAAAGACCAAGGCGGCCAGAAAGCCGACAACGATCAGCAGAAACACGTTCCCCGGGGAGCAGAAATTGGGAATTCCCCCCAGGGTCGGCAGCTGACTTCCGTTGCGATTGCTCACCCGGGGGTCACGCACGGGCGGTGTATTCAGTCGGCAAGGCAGCTATTCCAGAGCGGGCAGCGGCGCCCCAACTGCAAGGGTCGGCCGCCCTACCAGCAGTCCTGCACCGTACCCGAGCCGGTGATACCCCTTAGCCCAGTGTGCGTCACAGTAAAGCTGGCGCATTCACCGTCTCGCGTTGCCTGCGTTCCTTGCGGCGTAGCAGTGAGCGTATACGTAGCGGCTGTCCGCTCAACGGTCACTTGATACCAGTCTTCCTCGGAACTGATCGGGAATGTGACGTTACAACCTCCGTCGTTATAGGCGTTATGCCTGGTGAAGCAACGTTCCAGGGCCTGAGCAGCCTGTAGGATTGCTACCTTTCCTTCGCCACGATTGGCGCGAACGACGTAGTTACTGTAACTCGGTATAGCGATCGCCATAATAATGGCAAGTATCGCGACGGCGACCATCAACTCGATCAGCGTGAATCCGTGCTGAGCGCGGCTGGGCGATTTCCTCATGGTCATAACTCCAAAACCTTAATCATCGAATTTGCCGCCAGACTTGTCGGCCTTCGCAAATCGAGCCCAGAGGCGTGAACTCAACGGTACCAGACGTGGTTGCCAGCGGTACACCGAACTGAGAACACCAGCTTGCTGGATCACCGGTCGCTGTTCCCGGCGGCGTTGGCGGATCCGATGGATTATCGGGGTCGGAGTGGCCCGGGAAATCTACGACGACGTCCGTATCCGGAGGCGGCGGACGCTTGATAAGCAACGGAGGCGCGATCGGCGCGCCGGCGCCTAGAACGACTCCGCCGCAGTTTCCAGCGCACGTCGAGCCGGTCAGCGAAAGACTGCCGTCCCCTGTCAGCGCATCGACAACATAGAGGCGCTGGATTCCGCCAGGAATACAGTTATCGTCAGCGGCTTCGAAGGTTGCGAGGATAACGCGCCCAAGACTAACAAGCGGCTTGGATAGAACGCGTTCGCCCTTGACATCTCCATCGATGGACAGGGGCATGTACCAGCCACCAGGCCGAAAGCCGTTGACCGCCTCGACTTCGAGCTGTGGCAACACGCCAGGGTCGCTCGGCCCTTCGGAAACTTCAACTCGCCCTAAGTCCGACAGACTGTTTACTGGCGAATCCTGATCACGGATAGCCCAGAACGTTCGTTGGGAAGTATCCGTGCGATCGGCGACTTCTACAAGTTTACCGGTGCCAACGTAGACCATCAGGCCACCTTCCGGATGCGCTGCGAGCGAAGGCGTCGCAGTAATTGCATTACCGGCGGGATCAGAAAAAAGCCCGTCATCGTATTTCACGTCTGGACTGCTGCTGATAAAGTCAACACGCCAGATTGTGCCGTTCAGATCACCCGCATACACCCGGGAAAGATAATTGCGAGACTCAGGATCGAGGAAGCCCGCAACGCCGGACAGCCCGTTGTCTCCGGGAGCACCTAAGGGGATTTTGAACAACGGATCACCGTTCGTGTCGGGACCATCGAAGAGATCAACCACGTAGAGGAACGCCTGTTCGCTGTCGGAATTGTAGCCGTTTGCGAACACGGCCACCCAGGTGCCATCCTCCAATCGAGAGATGATCGGATCGCCAAAAGTGTGCCCCATGTCCGGGTCATCGTCACTCGTGAATTCCCACAATACGTCCGCGGCTGGGTTGAAGCCATCGGGATCACCCACGTCCAGCGCAAACACGCCGCGCCCGCCGGCCCCGAGGGTGCCGACAAGTGCTGTGGTCCAGCCCGACGGACCCTGCGCATCACTGACCGCAAACTGGCCGTCAACGTAAAATTCATGGCCATAGTCAGGGTCTACGAGGTCGGGCAAGTTTTGATGCACGCTGGATGGAACGTAGGCGAAAAGCTCGCGGCCTGTTTCAGCGTCGAAGGCGTGCATCATTCCGGCGTTAGCGCCCACGTAGAGAACTTCCGTGCGGTTAGACTTTACGTTGTCCAGATAGTCGTTGTATCCGCTGTCGATACGTGCCCACCCCTCATTGCGCTGCCCTGCGTAGACTGGTTCCGAACTGACGATGTCGCCGATCAGCTTCTGGCGCTCGCGCAGTGGGCCCAAGGGTTTTTCAAAGGCTTGGCTTCCCCGGACGTAGTCAATCACGATGTTGGCCGGATCAGGAAAGACACTGCCAAGAAAATCGGCGGGTACGCTCTGCAGAATACGATTGCGTATTTCGGTGCTGACGCCAATATCGAAGGACACGCCAGAAGAAATCGAAGGATCCCAGGTGGCGATATTTCGGTCGCCGGCATCCGGTAATTCGTCGGTCGCTGTCCAGTCGGCAACCGTTTCGCCAGGCTCAAAGGCGCGGACATCGCCAGACCAGTCCGAGCTATTGACGGACGACTGAAAGACGAGGCTGCCGGCATCCAAACGAGTTGAATTGGCTGACACGCCGACCGGCGTCGTTTGTGCCGCGATGCTTGACAGAACGGCTTCGATTGCTCCTGCGACTTCATCAGGCGATCGCGCCGAGAACATCTCACCGCGCGTACTTAGCGTTGCGTGCCACATATCGTCAATCGCAGACGGACTTCGATCCGCGTTCACGTCGATCCACGATGGCGGGTTGTTCCACGGATCGATGGTAGCGTCTTGATCAACATTGTAAATTAGACCGTCTCCGCCCATGCTCACGCCGAAGAAGTTCATGTGCGGGTTGCTATTACAATTCACGCTCAGCGGTGGGGACGCCTCGCTACAAATTGGAGAAACTGGAACCCGCCCAGCCTCAAGGTCATCGCGCAGATTGTTCTTGTAGAAGGAATACGCGATATCGGCCATGGTATTGGAGAACGCGTCGCCGATCGGCGCCGGAACACCACTATCCGTATTACCTACACCCGACCCGGTCCAGGTATTGGCATAGCCATCAGTAAAGAGCATACCGAAGTTTCGCTGGCACGCCTCCAGAATCGGGGCATTCGCCCCCGTGCGCTCGAACTGCCGCCCCATGTGAAGCACGGCCTCGCGGTTTGGGGTCCCTCCATTGCCCCTCAGATCATAGGCCCACTCCAGAAAGTCGCTTTTTTCCGCAGCATCTTCCAAATCGATCATGTCGACGGCACTGCGATTGTTAATCGTGAAACGGCCCAATCGGAGAAAAGTGAAGGGCGCAAAGGCTCTACCAATCGCGCCTCTAAGCGTCATACTTCGCTTGCGATAGTAGGAAAACCAGTTGGCAAAGCTTTGAATAGCCCTGTCATAAGCAGCCGGCGAGGTAAAGTTTTCCGGCTTGATTTCATAGCCGTACATAAGCGCGCGAACGTCGCTCCCCGCCACAGGGCCGCTAACCGACGTCAATCGATTCGCGTTGATGAATCCAAAATCGTCCGGCACCATTTCCGCCACATCATCAGCGCGGAGCCAGAACGTTGCGGGGAAATATTCGATGCCAGCGGGGCAATAATCGTCGGAATCATCGGCAACGACGGTAATATCTTCGGTCGTGGTATGCCAATCGGTACTCGTAAAGACTTCGCAAGCGTCGCCTCGATCGCCACTAAAATTCGGATCAATTACCGTGCCCGCGGGAATGACTTTGCCATCATAGAGTCGAAAGAGCCAGTTATCTCGGTCGTCCCTGATCGATTGCGTTAAATTAACAGTGAAGTTATTCGCGCCTAGAATCGGATCCCAGGGTGCGGCCGTTGGATCGATGTCATCGTAGGTCTGGTCCTCCGTGTCTGGATACGGTGGATAGGTTGAATCAGGGCGGAAATACTGCGCGTTATAGGACGGAGACCGTGCCCAGGCATACTCGGGAATCGGGGGAAGCGCATAGTGATCATTGGCGCGGTCGGGAAAATTTCTTCGCCCTTGCGCACCGCCAGAACCGTTCGGGAATAGATAAACGTACTTTTTCCAGCGGCCATTGGCACGGCCGTCCCAATTAAAGTTGAAAACACCTTCTGCCGCGATATCGTTGGCATTTGCTGCATCAAACCCCAGTCCGACGAAACTCCGCTCCCGCGTATTCCACCAAGCTGCGCCATCATTCGTGGGCATTATGACTTCGCTATCCATTGAACCCGAATCGTCGAGAGCGACGACCAGCGCCGGCTTGACTGGGGTCACCAGGAACAGAGGAGCGTTGGAGAGATCGAGCGTGGCATAGGCGTTGTGACCTACCCCGAAGGCAAGGGCCGCCGTTAGGCCGGCCAGTTTAAGACGTTTGATCAACATAATCGTAAACCTCTGATGACTGGTGTCCAATCAACTTAGAAGGGCAGGAAAAAGATACTCTGGACAATTGCTTCCGCGCCGCCAGGGCCCGTGCCGCGGGCGACGATCATGTAGTAAACATCAGCCCCGGACTCCGACACCGGCCGGCACGCCGATGCGGCAAGCAGGCCGCCGCCTGCCGGGATGTACTCGCGCATTTCCAGGACAAAGTAATCATTGCCGGTCGTCGGTGCCGCCTGCCATCGACCGTCAGCAAAATCATCCCAGTCGCCCGGATCGGCAATGGAACCCGGCGAGGTCGCCGTGCAATCATGCGGCGGCAGGCCCCAATCAGAGGCCGTGGGAATTGTCCCCAAACCGCCGGAAGTGCCATTGAGAATAATGTCTGAAATGCGGCCCTCAATTTCGCGCAGCGTTTCTTCCGCGTCCTGGAAGGCTATGTTGTAGTCGGTAACGTTCGCCGCCATGCGCTCCTGCATGATGCTGACGTTGCTACTCGACAAGCCGAGCACCGTCAAGATCAGCAGGAGCATCAAGCTGACGAACAGTGCCGCGCCTTCCTGTCGAGCCCGAGTTGTTACTGGTTTCATAATCGGTAAGCTCCTGGCCTAAAACACGAGCTGCTGATTGCGCAGACTGAACGTGGCCGTGAAGGGTTGGCGAAGACGTGCATCATCTGGGGAGGTCACGGCCACGCCGCCGAGGTCGAAGGTCCGGGTCGCGGCGTCGGTATCTGCATTTTCGGTGCTTGCCATGAGAAGACTGACGCGTGCCCCGATCACGAAATCCCAGCTGGGAACTTCGTCACCGTTCAGCCAGAAATCAACTCGCTGACCGTCGCCTCCCTGATCTGCCGGCAGGCTGTAGCCGGCCAAAACCTGCATGTTTTCGACCCCAGAGACCAGCTCTTCGTGAAACGCGTTAGCGATGCCTCGAGACAGATCGACTCGGTAGAGGCCCGTCTCTTCACGATCGGCGTCGAAGCCTACGTAATACCCGAAGACTTCGACCTCGAATAGCTGGATGGTTGTTCCAAAGCCCGTGCTCCAGGCCGTCGTACCATTGCCGGGCCCGACACCACCACAAGTGCTCGCAGCTGAAATCAGCTGATTGGGCGCACCGGTCGCATGGAAAAAATCTGTGCCCGTTCCACAATTACTGACGATCACCAACGCATTGGCGTAAAGCCCGTGATTGTGCGTCAGATTGATTGGGTTGGTACCCGACGCCAGACCGCTGCCAGTGACGCCTTCGACGATGGAAACACGTCGCGCAATGAATACATCAGAGCCTGGGACGACTCGACCGCTAAAGACGCCGGGCAGATCCAGCGCAGTACCGTCATTATCGACGGAAGACCAGTCCGTCACGGCTTCGCCGGTCGGATCGAGATCATCAGGAATCGTGAATGCTTCATTGCGCCCGGTGCCGTCGTACTCCCAGGCGAGGAAGGCACTTTCCGGCGCATAGATCAAATCGATCTCATCGCCACAACCCGTGTTCAGATGGCTGTTGACTATGAGGTCGGCGCCACAGAAGCCTTGAACATCTCCCTCTCGCAGAACAGGCTTGATCAGCTCGAGAGCAAATCTTCCATTTTCTTGAATGCTGGCGAGCGACTGATTCGAATTGAACGTCAGCTTGGTGCCGGCAAAAATCTGCAGAACGCCCGCCAATACGATCAAGCCGACGACAAGAGCGACCATCAACTCAACAAGGCTAAAGCCGTGGCTGAGTCTCGGTGCGACGCGAGTAATGTTGCGGAAGTTTCGGTTAGAAATCTTCATGACGTTAAATCCGCGTCCTGACCACGACTGATTCAGCGCCGCCCGCGGCGTCTGCCAGGCGCGTCTCGGACCAGGTCACGGTGACGGTCACCTCACCGTTAGGACAGTCGGTCACAGCTGCCGTCAGCGCGCCCGCAGGCAACTGATCGCCGACAAACGCCGTCCAGCCAGCGAGAATCGGTAAATTACAAGTCGCCAGAACAACCGAGCGGTTGACGCGCGCGAAGTCTGAGACCTCGTACGCCAGATTCGTTGCCTGAGTTCGATAATAGGCATTTTGACCTCCCTGCAGCGACACGGTCTGAAGCGCCGCCAATCCCAGCAATCCGATCGCGAGTACTAACAAGGCCACCATGACTTCGATCAGGCTAAAACCTTTTGCCCCGCGCCAATCAACTCTGCTCATTATTCGCATCACGGTTCACATTTCCTCACGATGGGCAATCAACACGTTCCGCACTCACCCGCCCGGTTCGCTCAATTTCAATGGATCGTGCATTGTCTCGAGTACAATTCGGCATCTGCATCGTGAACTCGACGGGATAAGCCGTACCGGCCGCGTCGTCAACGGCCCCGTTTGCAATGAATCGAACAAAATTCGGATCGTCCCCGGTGTTCTCTGCTTCGCCTGCAAAAGAAGGCCAGACTCGAAGCACCTCATCGACCACGGCAGTCGTGGCGCCGGGATCGTTAGCGTCCACGAACACGATCCACCCGGTTTCCCAGTCGTCGTTGCAGCTCAGACCATCCGAGCTACCGCAGACAGACACCGGAGCCCGCCGACTGATGGCTTCACTTCTAGCGAACTGCATTGCCGTGAGGAAGCCATTGGTTGCGCTGGTCAGTCGGTTATTCTGAATCGCCGAGATAAAGCTTGGAACGGCGAGAGTCAAAAATATCGCCAGGACAACAATTGCGATGAGGATTTCGAGAATCGTGAACCCAGATGACGCGCGGGCTCGCTTGATATTTACGTTTCTTCTCATGGGCCTGAAGATAGCAAGGTTACCGGGCCGCGACGAGGCCCGTCAGATCAGCGGCGACTGGATACCGACGAACGGCAGGAAAGGCAGAGGCCGCCAGGGAAATTCCCGGAGCTAAAAGAAAAAAGCCGGCAAAACCCGGCTTTTCTCGTTGTCCGTTGGATGCGCGGGTGCTTATTTCCCGTAGCGCTTCTTGAATTTGTCGACGCGACCGCCGGAGTCGACCAGCTTGTGCTGACCGGTGTAGAACGGGTGCGACTGGCTGGAGACCTCGACCTTGACCAGCGGATACTCGTTGCCGTCCTCCCACTGGATGGTTTCCTTGGTCTCGACGGTCGAGCGGGTCTTGAAGATCAGGTCGCTGGACAGATCCTGGAAGACCACGTCGCGATAGTTCGGATGGATATCGGCCTTCATGGCAGCATTCCTATCAAATTTCCAAAATTAGCCGCGCATTATCTCTTAAGCTTGGACCTGACGCAAGCGACGTAACGGGACACAGCTCACCAGCCCATGCAAGAGGGTCAAATCAATCGACCGAGGTGGCGCGTGGCGGCCGGGCATCAGGCCACCGCCGATGCAGCGATCGCCGTCCTGGAGAGCGGCGGGAACGCCGCCGACGCGGCCGTGGCCGCGGCAGCCACCGCCTGTATCGCCGAACCGCTGCTTGCCTCGCTGGGCGGCGGGATTCTCGCCCTCGTTCGGCGACCGGGTGAGGCCCCCATCGCCCTCGACGCCTTCTGCCAGACCCCGCGGCAGCGACGGACCGAGGATCTGGATTTCTATCCGATCATCGGTCATTTCGGGACCGACACTCAGGAATTCCATATCGGCTCGGCGAGCATGGCGACGCCCGGTGCCATTGCCGGCCTCAGCGCCCTGAACGAACGATTCGGTCGGATGCCCCTCGAAGACGCCCTGGAACCGGCCATCATCCGCGCTCAGGACGGAGTAGCGCTGAACCAGATGCAGCGCTACACCTTCGATATCCTGCAGCCGATCGTTCGCGCCAACGCCGACTGCGCGCGCCTGTTCGGCCTGCAGACACCGTCGGCCGCGCTGCCGGACGTGGGCACGATCCTGACCAATCCCGACCTGGCCACGTTCCTTCAATGCTGGGGGGGCGAAGGCCCCGACTCTTTCTACCTTGGCGAGGCCGCACAGGTGCTGGCTCGCACCTCAGTCGATCAGGGAGGACACCTGCGGCTCGACGACTTCAGTGCCTACCGCCCGGTTTGGCGCCGACCGCTTCGATGGAACTACCGTGACGCCACCCTCTATTCGACGCCGCCGCCGGCCTTCGGCGGTCTGATGCTCGCCATGGCGCTCGGGCGCCTGGAGACCGCCTTCGACCCCCGTCGAGACGGTGCTTCGAGCTCGCAGGAGGCGCTGATCGAAGCGCTGAACTGGACAGACCGTGCCCGCCACGAGCTCGAAACGCCCGACGCCCTGTCGTCGGAGGAGCGTCTGTCGTCGGCCTTTGCCGCCCTCTGCGCTCGTCATGCCCTGGTGCGCGCCGGCACCACTCATATCAGCGTCGAAGACGCCGAAGGCCTGGGCGTGGCGTTGACCGTGTCCAACGGTGAGGGCTCCGGCATGGTCGTGCCGGGCACGGGCATTCTGATGAACAACATGCTGGGCGAAGAGGACATCAACCGCTGCGGATTTCACCGCTGGCCCGAGGATCGGCGCCTCGCCTCGATGATGGCACCGACCCTGATCGAGCGCGGGGCGCGTCACTGGTTGCTCGGCAGCGGCGGCTCGAATCGAATTCGCAGTGCCCTGACCCAGGTCATCGTGCAGCTGATCGATCATGAACGGCCCCTACGCCATGCAGTCGATGCACCCCGCTTTCATATCGAAGCCGGCAAGATCAGCGCCGAAGTCCTGGACCGGGACGCACGATCGCCTGACCGACGCTGGTGGAACCAGCATCATCCCGCGGCAACGCTGTGGGACAGGGCTAACTTGTACTTCGGCGGCGTGCATGCGATCAGCGCCACCGAGGCCGTGGCCGACGTCAGGCGGGAGGGGGCGGCTCGCACGGGATAGGGCCAGCACTTGCCAAACGCCGACCCCGATCAGAGATCGACTGCGTCCATGTCCACATGCCAGCGTACCCGGCGCGCGCTGGGCAGCCCGTACAGGGAGTCGAGGCAGGCGCCGAGGCGCTCGGCCAGATGGCGCCGATCTGCGGCCTGAACCCAGAGCTGGAAGCGCCAGTAGCCGCTGCGACGAGACAGGATCGCCGGCACGGGCCCGGCAAGATCGATGCCCGGGGCTCGAATCACGGCGGCGGCGTCCTTGAGGAACGAGCGGGCCTGCTGTCCATCATGGGCTTCGGCACGAACCAGGGCCAGGCCCGAGGCCGGCGGCAGGTCGGTCTGCTGGCGCTCGGCCAGCAGCTGATCGGCAAATCCCAGGTAGTCCTTGTTCAACAGGGCGGCGATGAGCGCATGCTCGGGATGGTGGGTCTGGAGATAGAAGGCACCGGGTCGATCGGCGCGGCCGGCGCGACCGGCGACCTGGTGCACGGCCTGGCCGAGGCGTTCGGGCGCACGAAAGTCGGCGCTGAACAGCGCCGCATCCGTATCGAGCACGGCCGCCAGGGTCACGCCGGGGAGATGATGCCCCTTGGCCAGCATCTGAGTTCCGACCAGGATGCAGGGTCCGCCGCCTCGGACGCCTTCGATGAGCTGCTCGAAATCGTGCTTCCCGCTGAGCTGATCGCGATCGACACGATGCACCGGCGTGCCGGTAAAGCGCTCTTTCAGCAGCGCCTCGAGGCGCTCGGTGCCGGCGCCCAGCGGTTTGAGATTGGGATCGCCACAGTCGGGGCAGCGTCGCGGCTGGGCCTGGCTGGCGCCGCAATGATGACACTGCAAACGCGCCTGCGCCTGGTGCCAGGTCATGTGAGCGCTGCAGCGGTGACAGTCCGCGGACCAGCCGCAGGCATTGCACATGAGCACCGGCGCATAGCCGCGTCGATTTCGATACAGGAGCACCTGCCCCCCCTGACCCAGGTGGCGCTCGATCTGAGCGACGAGCGCCGGGTGAAGGGGGCCATCGCAGCCACGCTGGTCAAGAACATGCCAGCTCGGCTCGACGGCAACGCCAGCGCGCTGTGACAACTCGAGCAGGCGGTAACGTCCGGCCCTGACGTTGGCAAGGCTCTCGAGCGCCGGCGTCGCCGAGCCCAACACGATCGGTATCGCTGCCTGTCGCGCCCTCAGCACCGCCACATCCCGCCCCTGATAGCGAGCACCATCCTGCTGTTTAAAGGCGCTATCGTGCTCTTCGTCGACCACGATCAGGGCCAGCTCGGGCATCGGCAGAAAGACCGACGAACGGGTTCCGATCACCAGTCGAGCGCGCCCGCTCCGGGCCGCCTGCCAGCAGCTCAGGCGCTCGCCCTCGCTCAAGCTCGAATGATAGGTCCAGGCCCGCAGGCCGAGGCGAGCCTCGAAGCGCCGGACCAGTTGCGGCGTGAGTCCGATCTCGGGCACCAGGACGAGCACCTGCCGGCCGCGCCGGAGCAGCGCCGCGGCTGATCGGAGGTACACCTCGGTCTTGCCGCTACCGGTCACGCCGGCCAGCAGGAAGGCTTCGTAGCGACCTCGAGCCCGCAGCAGCCTGGCGACGGCCAGGCGCTGCTCGGGATTGAGCACGGGTCCCGCCTCGGGCATCGGCGCGGCGTCGACGGCGGCTGGCGCGATCCAGCCCGACTGGTGCATGTCGCGGATCAGCGCGGGTGAAAACCCGAGGTCCGACAGTCGGTCGCGAGCGCTCGCGCCGGCACGCAGAAGATCGCGGAGTTCGCGCTTTCGCGGCGAGCGATCGAGATCCGCCTCGCGCCCCGTTGCCGTCAGCGCCCAGCCTTCAGGCGACGGCGGCCTGAACGGCTTGCGGCGGCGCAGTGCCGTGGGCAGAAGAAGTGATACCAGTTCGCCGGGGGGAAAGCAGTAGTAGCGGCTGCACCAGCCGGCCAGATCGATCAGTTCAGGATCGAGGAGCTCGTGATCGAGAACCGCTTCGACGCCCTTGAGCGCTCGATCGGCAGTTGCCTGGCCGCGGCCAACGACCAGAGCGACCAGGGCACGACGACCGAAGGGCACCACCACCCTCGAACCCGGCCCCGGCACGGGGCCGGACTCCGGTGGCAGGTAGTCGAAAAGCTGCGGCAGTGGGGCCGGGACGGCAACCTGCAGGCACGACTGGGCGTCGGCCAAGCGCGCCTCCGGGCTCAGCGAAGCTCCCGGCGCGCGGCAGCACTGGCGAGCGCGTCGTCGCGATGAGCCAGACGCTGTTCACCGGCATCCAGCTCGATCAGGTCGGAGAGAATGCGTGCAGCCTCGATCAGATACAGATCCCGCGGGTCGTCCTCTTCAACGCCCTCATCGCCACTCGCATCGTCCGCTGCATCGACGCCGCCCTCGGCCGCGACCAGCTCGTCGTCAGAGGATTCGCCGTCCGCATGTTCCAGCCCGAAGCGACTGGCCCGACGCTCTTCATCGCGCGCCATCTTGGCCCGGCGCTCGGATTCGAGCAGGGAAATCGATCCCTTTGAGCTCTCCGCCTCCCAGAGCTCGATTTCAGCGAGCAGATCGATCAGCTCCTGGTCCGAATCCAGGCGCTGCTGATGGCGCTGCCGCGCCAGTTCGACCAGGGGGTCGAGGCGAGCCACGCGAGTGAAGTCGGTCGGCTCGATCTCGCCCCAGGGCAGCGCATTGTCCAGTGCGCTTTCGCCACTTTCTTCGGGGTCGCCCGCCGTCGGCAGGATGATATCGGGGATGACGCCCTTCTGCTGGGTCGACCCGCCGTTGACGCGGTAGAACTGCGCCATCGTCAGCTTGACCTGGCCGTAGCGCGCCTCGTCGCTGTTCGAGAATTCATCGAGGTCGATCAGGTTCTGGACCGTGCCCTTGCCGAAGGTGGTTTCGCCGATGACCACGCCACGACCGTAGTCCTGGATCGCCGCGGCGAAGATTTCCGATGCGGAGGCACTGCGGCGATCGACGAGCACGGCCAAGGGGCCGTCCCACGCCATTCCCGGTTCGCGATCGCGCTCCAGATTGACTCGACCCTGGGAATCGCGAACCTGCACGACGGGCCCTTCGTCGATGAAGAGCCCCGTGAGCGTCGTCGCCTCGACCAGGGCACCGCCGCCGTTTCCGCGCAGATCGATGACCAGACCGTCGATGCCCTCCTCGACGAGTTCGTTGATCAGACGCCGCGTGTCCCGGGTGCTGGAACGGAAGTTCGGCTCGTTTCGCGCTCGGCCCTGGAAATCGACGTAGAAGACCGGCAGATTGATCACGCCGATGCGCCGCATCTCGTCGCCGTTGGGGACTTCGATCACTTCGCTGTAGGCGGCCTGCTCCTCGAGCTTGACCTCGTCCCGGGTGATGTCGATCACCCGCGCCGGTCCGCTCAGACCCGTATCGACGGGCAGAACCTCCAGACGCACGACCGTCTCACGCTCGCCGCGAATCAAGGACACGACATCGTCCAGGCGCCAGCCCACGACGTCGACGAAGGGCTCGTCTCCCTGGGCGACGCCAACGATACGGTCGCCCTCGGCCAGGCGGCCGTCCAGATCGGCCGGGCCGCCGGGTACGATTTCCATGATCGTGGTGTATTCGGTCTCACGCTGCAGCATGGCGCCGATACCGTCCAGAGACAGGCGCATGGAGATCTCGAAGTTCTCCACGCTGCGCGGCGACAGGTAGGCCGAGTGCGGTTCGATCGAGCGCGTGTAGGCGTTCATGAAGAACTGGAACACGTCCTCGCTGTTGAACTCGTTGATGCGCCGATTAAGGCTGGTGTAGCGCTCGCTCAGGGTTTCTGCGATTTCTTCATCACTCTGATCGGCAAGCTTCAGGAGCAGCCAGTCATTCTTGACGCGCTTGCGCCAGACCTCATCGAGCTCGTCCGTGGATGCGGGCCACTCGAGCTCCGTGCGGTCGTACTGGTAGTCCTCATCGATGGTGAAATCGAAGCCCGCTTCCAGCAGGGAGATGGCGTAATCCGTCCGCTCGTTGACCCGCTTCAGGTAGCGGGCAAAGATGTCGAAGGCCGGCTCGAGGTTTTCCGCCCGCAGCGATTCGTGCAGGTGCGGCCGGTAGCGCTTCAGGTCATCGACGTCGGCGGCGGTGAAATAGAGGCGATTGTTGTCGAGCAGCTCGAGGTACTGATCGAACATGCGCTCGGACAAGCTGCCCTCGCGCTTGTCGCCATAGTGGTAGGCGTTGATGATCCGGGTCGCCCAGCGCGTGGCAAAGCGGTGCTCCGTCTGGGGCGCCAGGGTTTCCTGAAGCATCTGCTCGGTGCTGGTTTCGTCAGCACGGCCGGGCGACACGGCAATCGCGGTCACCAGCCCGGTGACAGCAACCAGGGCCGCAATGGAGAGTTTGATCGGTTGGTGTTTCATATTATGTGCTCAGACCTGTCGCCGCGAATTAAGTTTTACGACAATGCCGACGCGGAAGCAAGGGGATCACCCGTCGTGCCGTCCTGTAACGTCGCCGATTCAGCAAGATCGTAGCCCAGCTGTTGACAAATGGATGTGCAAAGCGCGGCCTGCGCCGCCTCGAGGGTCACCCCAGGCAGGTGATCACGCAGCTGCGTCATGGCCAGGCCCGCGTAGCCGCAGGGATTGATCCGACTGAACGGCTCGAGGTCCATATCGACGTTCAGCGCCAGACCATGATAGGTCCGGCCCCGCCGCACCTTCAGCCCGATCGAGGCCATCTTTGCGCCGTCGACGTAAACACCCGGCGCACCCTCGCGACGCTCACCCTGAATCCGATACTCCTCGAGAAGGTCGATCACGGACTGCTCGAGCCGATCCACCAGGCAGCGCACGCCCAGCCCCCGGCGGTCGATGTCAAGGAGGGGGTAGACCACGACCTGACCGGGCCCGTGATAGGTCACCTGGCCACCCCGATCGGTCTGGACGATCGGTATCTCGCCGGCACGCAGCACGTGCTCGGCCTTGCCGGCCAGGCCCTGGGTAAAGACCGGATCGTGCTCGACGACCCAGAGTTCGTCGACCTGATCATTGTCGCGAGCATCCGTGAACGAGCGCATCGAATTCCAGACCGGCTCATAGGGCCGACGCCCCAGCTGGCGAATGGTCAGCGGCAGGCGCTCAGGACGGCTCATGACGCGGAAATCGGGCGGTCGACATCAGGTGGCCGCGATTCACAGGGTCATGACCACGGCATCGATCCCCTTGACGTCGAGGTAGATTCGTTCAAGCTGCTCGCGCGATTCGACCTGGACCGTGATCGTCACGCTTTCGTAGCGCCCGCTGCGGCTGGGGCGCTGGCGTACGTCACGCTGCGGGTCGAAGCCGACATGGTTGGAAACCGTCGACAGGACGTCCTCGCGAGCCTGGTCGCTACTGAGCATCATGACCTTGATCGGGAAGATGCAGGGAAATTCGAGGGGCGTATTCTCGGCGGTAATGCTGTTGCTGGAGTCCAATCGTCTAGCCACTGAACAAGCCTCCGAACCACAGGCGAATGCTATCGGTCGTGCGGCCGAAAAATCCTGCCGGATCAACGGCTTGCTGGACCTTGAGGGGGCGGCGTGCTACCGCCTCGCCGTCCAGCTCCACGATCAGCTCACCGACGCTTTGCCCCGACTCGAGGGGAGCCATCAGCGTGCCGGCGAGCTCCAACCGGGCTTCGAGCGCATCGTAGCGCCCGCGAGGAATGGTGACAAACAGGGGCTCCTCGACGCCGAGTGGCACCTCGTCGGACTGCCCCTTCCAGACCGGCTCGGTTTTCAGCGTCGCTCCCGCCTCGTAGAGCTGATAGGTCTCGAAGAACCGAAAGCCATAATTCAGCAGCGCCTGCGAGGCCGTGGCGCGCTCTTCCTCGCTGTCCGTCCCCATGACCACACTGATCAGGCGCATACCGTCACGGTTGGCCGAGGTCACTAGGCAATAGCCCGCCGTTTCCGTGTGGCCGGTCTTCAGCCCGTCGACGGACGGATCGCGCCAGAGGAGGCGATTGCGATTGTGCTGCCGGATGTCGTTATAGGTGAATTCGCGCTGCGAATACCAGGAATAGTAGGCGGGAAACTCCTCGATCAGGGCCCGCGCCAGGCGCGCCGAGTCCCGGGCCGAGGTGTACTGATCCGGGTCGGGCAGCCCCGTGGCATTGACATAGTTGGTGTTCACCATCCCGAGCAGGCGGGCCTGCTCGTTCATCATGCTGGCAAAGACATCCTCACTGCCGCCGATGTGTTCGGCCAGGGCAACGCTGGCGTCGTTTCCGGACTGGATGATGATGCCCTGAAGCAAGGTTTCCACGTCGACCTGGCTGTCGACCTCGATGAACATCCGAGAGCCCGGCGTGCGCCAGGCCTTCTCCGACACCAGCACCAGGTCATCGAGGGACAGATTGCCGCGCTCGATTTCCTTGAACACGACATAGGACGTCATCAGTTTGGTGATGCTCGCGGGCTCGACGCGCTCGTCCGGCAGCTGGGCGGCAATCTCCTCGCCAGAGTGAAAGTCCATCAGGATGTGGCTGCTGGTGTCGATCACCGGCGGAGCCGGGACGGGCACCTGAGCCGCCATCGCGCTCGAGAAGAGCGCCAGGGCCAGGACGATCGGGAAACGTAAGGTCTTCAGCATGAGTCTGTCATCGGGTGGATACAAGATTTCGATTGATTTATGCCGCTCAAGGGTACACGTACTGGGGGCGCCCGAAGCCCAACGCAACGATTGCCTCAAGACGATCCATGGCTCGAGATTTGGACTGGAAAGGCCCGACCTGCACCCGCCAGACCTGCGTCCCGGCGGCGCGGGCGCGCTGGATCCGCGTGTCCTGGATGCCGCCCTGGCGCAATTCCTCGGCGACCGCTTCGGCCCGGAGCCGCTCGCTGAAAGCACCGACCTGAAGCAGGACCGGCACACGAGCTGGCCGCACGGGCCGCTGGCCTTCACCGTCGAAGGTGATGGCCCGCACCTCGACCGGGCCCGTGCCGGCAGCCTCGATCCCCAGCTTGACCGCCGCCGCCCAGGACAGGTCGATGATGCGATCGGGATGGAAAGGCCCTCGATCATTGATCCGAACGATGATGCTTCGACCGTTCTCCAGGTGCCTCACCTCGGCCCAGGTCGGCAGGGGCAGCGTCTTGTGGGCCGCGGTGAGCTGGTAAAGATCGTAGGGTTCGCCCGACGAGGTCAATCGTCCGTGGAATTTCGTCCCGTACCAGGAAGCAATGCCGCGTTCCCGATAGCCCTCGGCGCTCGGCAGGACGCGATAGGTCCGCCCGAGGACGGTGTAAGGCGAATGATTGCCGTAGGGGCTGAGGGGCTCGGGACGGGGATCAGGCGGAATGATCCGGCTCACGTCCAGGGGACCGGCCGGCGGACCATCCGCGGGCTCTCGAATGCCGCGCGAACAGGCCGCCAGCAGCATCGCCAGACAGAGGACCGCCAGAAGCCTGAGCACTGCCTCAGGGCGCACGGGCGGCGATCGCCTCGGCGAGCTGGGTCACGGCCATGGCGTAGAGCGGCGAGCGGTTGTAGCGGGTGATCACGTAGAAATTATTCAGTCCCACCCAGTATTCCTTCCCCTCGGCCAGCTCGAGCTCCACGAGCGTCGCCGGCGTGTCTCCGGACAAGCCCGTCGCATCGAATTCGACGCCCAGCGCTGCCAGTTCGTCGAGCGTATGGTTCAGGCGGGTCGAGAAGGACTCGTCCAGGCCTTCGGGGACGTCGGCGACCGGCAGAACGATCGGAGCGCCCGTCTCCCAGCCGTGAACCGCCAGGTAGTTGGCCACGGACCCGAGCGCGTCCGGTAGCGAACGCCATAGATCGCGGTAGCCGCTGTCATCGAAGTCGACGGCGTAGGCGCGATAGCTCGAGGGAATGAACTGACCGATGCCCATGGCCCCGGCGTAGGACCCCTGGACCTCGGTCACCGGCAGATCCTCTTCCTGGCTCAGGCGAATGAACTGCGCCAGCTCGTTGGCGAAGAACTCCGCCCGGCGCGGGTAGTAGAACCCCAGCGTCGCCAGGGCGTCGATCACTCGAAATCGCCCGGTGATCATCCCGTAGTTGGTCTCGACGCCGACGATGGCCATGATGATTTCCGGCTCGACGCCCAGGGTCTCACTGACCTCATCGACGAGCGCCCGATTAGCGCGCCAGAATTCGGCGCCACCGGCGATTCGCGCCTCGGTCATGAAAATCTGCCGATATTCGTGCCAGGGCTTGGCCTCCGCCGGGCGGGTCATCGCATCGATGATCGACTGCTGGTAGCGCGCGTCGGCCAGCACGGCCCTGACGACGGCCGGATCGAGGTCGTATTCGGCCACCGCCTGCGCGACAAAGGCCTCGCTGCCAGGGTGAGGCTCGTCGCCGTCCTGCGCGTGAACCCGTCCCATGGAGACAAGCAGGCTGAGGACGATCAGAGCAAATGCGCGCATCGAGTTTCTCCCGTTCTGGATTCGATAGGACTGAAGGTGATCGCGAGGCACCTTGAAAATAGAATCACCGCTCACCCGGCTCTTAGAGACCGTCCGCAGCAATTGGTTTCCACGCC
>CAZDFS010000042.1:0-31684 GCA_964504865.1 uncultured Wenzhouxiangella sp. | reverse complement strand
TCAGCGGGCGCAGCAATCCTCCAGCCGGCACCAATCTTTCCAGACTGCGGTAGACCGAACTGCAAACCGAGGTTATCGGGGGCACCATTCGAACCCCCGACCAATCAACAATCGGTTCGAACCGAGCCGAACGCGAGCTCGCTGGAGCGAAGCGACAGCCCGAAGGGCAAGGCCGCGTCAGCGGGCGCAGCAATCCTCCAGCCGGCACCATTCTTGATTTTTGCGCGGTACTTGCAGTCTTCGAGTTGCTTGCTATTGGCACTGATTCGAACCCCCGACCATCAAAACCGGTTCGAACCGAGCGGAGTGCAGGCAACGGAGGGTTTGCGGTTTGCGCGCAGCGCAAGAAGCGAAGCTGGAGCGCCGTCGCACATGAGTTCACTGGCGCGCAGCGAAAGGCATCCTCCAGCCGGGACCTTCGACCTCATTTTTCCCTCGATTTGAGCATCGCGCGAACATTGTGCTGGCACCGATTCGAGCCCCCTGACCGTAACCCTGTTTTCGGGTTGGGCTTGATTGTCGTATCGTTGCAATTCAAAAGGGGATCCACTAATGGTTCGATTTGCCATTTTCGTTTTGGCGACGCTTGTCGCTCTTGCTTTTCATGGGTCCGCTGAGGCGCAGCTCGAAGTCCAGTCTGGGTCGGAGGCCGATATCCGGTTCGGCAGTCCGGCGCCCCGAGCGACCTGCTCCGATCACGTGCTGGCCTACGGTCGGGAGAAGGCGACGGGGTTAGAGATCCTGAACCTGAATACTACCAATTCGATCCTGGCCGGAGGCCAATGGTTCGAGGCGCCGGCGCCGATCGAGATCACCGGTGCCCGCTTCTACGCATACGTAGAGGCGGTGGGGGAGCAGATCGATACCACCGTGGCGATCTATGCCTCCGACGATGTGGATCGTCTGCCCCTGGACTCTCCACTGGCGACTGTCACGACAACGATATCGAACGGTATTGGAACTCTGGATGAACTTCGGCAGACAGTGAGTTTCAGCAGCCCGCTGATAGTGGAGGGTCCTTTCGTGATGACGGTCGAAAACCCGAGCCCCAGCGGCCTGCAGGTGGTCACGAACTCCTGGGTTGTTGCAGACGGAGCGGGTGAGTTTCTAGCTTCCGTCAATCTCGGCGGAACCTGGTATTCCGGTTCTGAGGTCAACGTCGGCAGTATCCCACTGGATGCGGACTGGCTGCTCGAACCGATCGTCCAGTTCGAGCTGGTACCGGAAGTCAGCGCCACGCCGAAATGTCTGATCGAATCCACGACCGTGGCCCTGGCGGCGAGCTCACCGTTCCTCGAGAGTCGTTTCTTCAATCGCGCCGCATTCTTGCAGTTGAACGAGCAGAGTTACAGCTGGGACTTCGGCGACGGCAGCCCAACGGCGTTGGGGGCCGAACAGTTGCACAAGTATCAGTTTATCGAAGGGACGGTGTATGAGCCGATACTCACGGCGACTCTGTTTCCTCTCGGTGGAGAGGTCTGCCTCGAGGCAGCCACTACCTCGGTCAGCGCTCTGCCGTCCTGCCAGTTCATCTTCTCGGATCGCTTCGAATAGGCCGAGCTTCAGGCGGCCATGTCGGGAGCAGGGCGATCCGGTTCGCCCCGTTCGATGAGGCCCTCGAAATAGCGCTCGGTCAGATCGATCTGCTCGCTGGCCGATTCGGCGCGGTTGACCACAGCACGAAATTGGGCGTTTTCTCGCCGGTCCTTGGCGTACCAGCCCAGGTGCTTGCGGGCGATGCGCACGCCGGACTCCTCGCCGTAGAAGGCGTGCAGGGCCTTCAGGTGGCCGATCAGGATGTCCTGGACCTCGTCCAGGCCGGGTTCGGGGAGTTTCTGGCCGGTTTCGAGATAGTGGCTGATCTCGCGGAAGATCCAGGGCCGGCCCTGGGCCGCGCGGCCGATGAGCAGGCCGTCGGCGCCCGTGTGGTCGAGGACAGCGCGGGCTTTCTCCGGTGAGTCCACGTCGCCGTTGGCCCAGATCGGGATACTCAGGTCCTGTTTGATTCGGGCGATCGTGTCGTACTCGGCCTGGCCGCCGTATTTCTGGTCGCGGGTGCGGCCGTGGATGGCCAGGGCCTGAATGCCGGATTGCTCGGCGATGCGCGCGATGGTCGGCGCATTCTTCTGGTCGGCGGCCCAGCCGGTGCGAATCTTGAGAGTGACCGGCACCTCGACGGCGGCGACGACGGCTTTCAGGATCGCTTCGACCAGGGCCTCGTCGCGCATCAGGGCAGAGCCCGCCCAGGCCTTGCAGACTTTCTTGGCCGGGCAGCCCATGTTGATGTCGATGATGTGGGCGCCCTGAGCCACGTTGTGGCGGGCGGCCTCGGCCAATCGTTCTGGAATGGTGCCGGCGATCTGGACGGAGATCGGCTCGGGCTCGCCGGCGTGGTCCATGCGCATCCGCGATTTGCGCGTGTGCCAGAGCGAGGGGTCGGAGGTGGTCATCTCCGTGGTTGCCAGCCCGGCGCCCATCCGCTTGCACAAGAGCCGGAAGGGCTTGTCGGTGACGCCGGCCATCGGGGCCAGGCCGATCTTGGGGAGGATCTCGTGGCCGCCGATCCTCACGGCTCAGGCGGCCACCGCGCCGAACCAGTTGCCGAAGATGGCGTAGAGCTCGTCGAGGCCCTGACCGCTGGTCGCGGAAAAGACCTGCACACCGACGTTCTCGTGGACCATCCGGCGGACCTTGATCAGCTGCTCCTTCTGCTTGCCGCGGCCGAGCTTGTCGGCCTTGGTCAGCACCAGGTGGAGGCCGAGGCCGCGCTGACCGGCCCACTCGATCAATTCGATGTCCTGATCCTTCATCGGGTGACGGATGTCCATGACCACGACCAGGCCGATGAGGGCTTCGCGTCGGTCGAGGTAGGCCTGGATCAGGCCGTGCCAGTGTTTTTTCAGATCGCCGCCCACCTTGGCGTAGCCATAGCCCGGCAGGTCGACCAGATGGCGCTGATCGTCGAGCTTGAAGAACACGAGTTGGCGGGTGCGTCCGGGGGTCCGGCTGGTCCGCGCCAGTGCGTTCTGGCGGCAGAGGCGGTTGATGAGGCTGGATTTGCCTGCGTTCGAGCGCCCGGCGATCGCGACTTCCACCCCCTGGTCCGGGGGGAGCTGTGACAGGGTGTGGACGCTGTCCAGGTACACTGCCCGGTGCAGCGTCGAGTTGATTCCACTCACGGGTTGGCACGCTCGACGAATTGCAGCGATAATATCAGGTCCATTTTGAATACGTGATACGGAGTGACAAGCGATCATGGCGCGATTGATGTTGATGCTTCTGGCCGTTCTGCCGCTTGCCGCGGGGGCAGCGGGTGATCCCGAGGCCGGAGAAGCGAAGTCGCAGGTCTGCGCGGCCTGCCACGGTGCCGACGGCAATAGTGCGGTGTCTGTTTGGCCGAAAATTGCCGGGCAGCACGCCGAATACATAGCGCGGCAGACCCGAATGGTTAGGGATCAACAGCGAGTCGTGGCTCAGATGTACCCGATGGTCATGAACCTGACCGACGAGGACATCGATGATCTGGCCGCTTATTACGCGTCTCAGACCCTGCAGCCAGGCGTCGCCGACGAGGCGCTCGTCGATCTCGGACGGACGATCTACCAAGCCGGCAACAAGGACTCGGGCGTACCGGCCTGCGCGGCCTGTCACGGTCCAGCGGGTAACGGTATTCTGGGCGCTCAGTACCCGGTCGTGCGGGCTCAGCATGCGGACTACACGGCCGATCGTCTGACGCGCTATCGCAACGGCGAGGTCAACGGCGGCGGCGACCCGTACAGCCGAATCATGGCCGGAGTTGCTGCGAACCTGACGGATGAAGAAATTACCGCGGTCAGCTCCTACATCGAGGGCCTTCATCGCGCGGAAGACTGAGCGCGCCGAATGAACTGTCGAGCCGCAGATCGGTCTGTAGTGCTCAGTAGCTGATAAAAATGGAATTCATCATGACTCGCATCGTTTTTCTTGCCGTTCTGTTGTCCCTGGGCGTCTCTCATCTCCAGGCCCAGACCTTTGTCGAAGGTACGCACTACCAGCGTATCGAGGGGCCGGGCGCGGCGACCGATGACCGCGTCGAAGTGATCGAGGCATTCGCGTATCCCTGTGGCGCCTGCCGCAATTTCCTCCCGCACATCACGTCGTGGGAAGAATCCATGCCCGACTACGTCGACTTCCAGCGCCGACCCGTTCCCCTGCAGCAGGGTTGGGAAGTGTTCGTCATGGGTTACTACACCGCCCAGGTCATGGGGTTGGACATGCATGAGGTGCATCCCGCGATTTTCCGTGCCGTTCACGACGAGCGCCGCCGCATCCGCAACCTCGAGGATCTGGCCGAAATCTACACGGAAAACAGTGACTCGACGGCGGAATCCTTCGTCAACACGGCCGGGTCATTTGCGGTCGATTCTCATATCCGAAAGAATCGCTCGGATCTGGTGAAATATGGCGTGCGTTCAACGCCGACGATGATCGTTCAGGGCAAATGGCGCATCAATCCTGGAGCCTTCGAATCCTACGACCAGATGCTTGCTGCGGTCGACTTCCTCGTCGAACGTGAGGCCGAGGCGCTCGGCTTGGGCTCGGATCCTTCGGACGCCGTCACCGAGGCTCCGGCCAACGGCGCCGCCGGCGACTGATAGGCAACCATGGTTCCCGGCCCTCAGCGGCTCAAGCTGCTGAGCTACAACATCCAGGCCGGGACGACCACCGCCAAGTACCGTGAGTACCTGACCAATAGCTGGCGGCAGGTCCTGCCGAACAATCAGCGCATCGCCAATCTCGATGCGATCGCGGACCTGGTCGCTGACTACGATATCGTGGCGCTCCAGGAGGTCGATATCGGCAGCCTGCGCTCAGGCTTCCTGAATCAGGCGAAGTATCTGGCGACGCATGCCGCCTTTCCCTACTGGCACCATCAGGGCAACAGGAAAGTCGGCGTGCTGGCGCATGCAGGTAACGGCCTGCTGAGCAGGATCGCCCCCGCCGAAATCGAAGAACACAAACTGCCGGGTGCGATTCCCGGGCGCGGCGCCATGGTGGCCCGCTTCGGCGAAGGCTCGGCGTCACTCTGGCTGGTTGTTCTGCACCTCGCGCTGGGGCGCCGGGCGCGATCTCAGCAGCTCGACTACGTAGCAGGGCTGATCAGGGACTACCCGAACGTTGTCGTGATGGGCGACCTCAACACTGGCCCGCGCTCCCGCGAGATGGTGGATTTTTGCGGCCGGGCGGGTCTGATCGCTCCCGTCTCGGCCATTCCCACTTTTCCGTCCTGGGAACCCAAACGCGCCATCGACCATATCCTCGTTTCGCCGCACATGGACATTACCGAGATGAAGGCGCTGCCTGTCGACTTCTCAGACCATCGTCCCCTCTCGATGAGCCTCACTCTGAATGCGGCCTGACCCGGCGCCTCAAAACGCCATTCGCAGCGCCATCAGAATCAATACACCGCCGAAGATTCGGCTGAGATGAAGCGCCGGCAGGCGGTGTCCCAGGGCCACGCCGAGTGGTGCGCAGGCTGAACCCGCGATGCCGATGATCAATGCGGCCTGCCAGTGGACGTGGCCGACCAATCCCGTGAGCTGCGGTGCCTGGACATCGCTCATGGCAAAGGTAAGCGCCCCACCCAGCCCGATGACCCAGCCGCAGGTCGACGCCATGGCCACGGCCTGGACCATGCCGAAACCATTCCAGCGCAGGTAGGGCACGTTGAAGCTGCCGCCCCCGATGCCGATCATGGCCGAGGCGGCACCGATCAGTGGCCCGAAGAACCACCAGGCCCGCGGGAAGGGTTCACGCTCGCGCGCCGGGTTATCGATGGCCAGAAGCATGCGCAGACCGATCAGTCCGACGAGGATCGCGAATACCAGTGCCAGACGCTCCCCGCCAAGCCAGACCGCCAGAAGCGCGCCGATCGCTGCGCCCATGGCGACCGTCGGCGCCAGCCGGATAATGACCGCGCCCTGGATGACCCGCCGCCGGGCGTGGAAGAGCACGGCGCTCGCCGAGGTCAGCAGCATCGACGCCAGTGAGGTGGCCACGGCGATTGCCACCGCGGCATCCGCCGTCAGGCCCTGGCCGATCAAGAACCAGCTCATCGCCGGGACGATGACCAGGCCACCACCGATGCCCAGCAGGCCCGCCAGTATGCCGGCGACCGCGCCGAGCAGAAGCAGCGTCAGGACAAGCAGAATCACGTGCCGAAAATCGTGACTTTACGCATCATCAGGGCCACGTTGGAGTATCGTTATCAGGGAATCGTTGCAGGAGTATCGCAGTTTTGACCGAGGCATCCTCATCCCTGATCCGCGCTCCTCGCCACCGCCGGTCATCATCTCTCGCCCTGCCCATGCTCGGTTGGCTGCTTTGCCTCTGGCTGGGGGTTGCTGGCGGCCTGCTTCAGGCGATGGACCGGGACGCGCAGCGTGAGCGCTTTCGCGAGGGCTGGTCGGCGGCAGCGATCGGCGATCAGGCGGCCACGCTGGCAGCCCTTCAGGATCTGGATGACTACCCCCTGCGGCCCTATCTGCAGTTCGAGCTGCTGAGGCAGCGTCTTGGTCGCGTGCCCGAGGGGGTGATGGAGACCTTTCTGGCGCGCTATCGTGACTGGTCCTTCGCTCGCCCCCTCGAGCGCAGCTGGTTGCGCCAGCTGGCGCGCAGCGGGGACTACGAGACCCTTCGCCGTCATGCCGGCGGCAGTGAGGATCCGATCGTGCTCTGCCACCTGGCGCGAGACGACCTTGAGGCCGGCCGACTCGTCGACCTCGCGGCGCGGGTCACGGCGCTCTGGACCGTGGGGACGTCCCAGCCCGACGACTGTGACCCGGTGTTCGATTGGTGGCGCCGCGAGGGCCTGCTGACGGCCGATCGCGCCTGGATGCGCTTCGGCCTGGCGCTGGATCAGGGCAATCGCGGGCTTGCGCGCTATCTGCTGCGCTATCTCGATGGCGACCAGGGTCGTCGCGCCGAGCGATGGCTTGCCCTCCACGAGGCGCCCTGGCGAGCGCTCGAGGATGCGCGACAGTGGCGGGATGACGCCGAGCTTCGCCGCATCATCGGCGAGGCCCTTGAACGTCAGGCGAGCAGCGACTGGGAGCGCACTCGAGAACACTGGGGCGAGCTGTCGGCCCGCTTCGCCTGGAGCGAGGCGCGGCGGGCGTCGATCGACGCGCGGATCGCCCTGTTCCAGGCCGTGGCCATGGACATTGACGCGCTGAGGGCCATCGATGCCCTGCCCAGCGCTCATCGGAGCCAGCAGATGCTGGAATGGCGGGCGCGAGTGGCCATGGCCCACGGTCGATGGGCAGCGGTGCTCGAGTCCATCGATGCGATGTCCCTGCGCGACCAGGCGCGCAGTCGCTGGCGCTACTGGCGCGGCCGCGCCCTGGCTGCGCTGCAGCGCCCCGAGGCGCTGCTGGCCTACGCCAGCCTGTCGGCGGAGGCCTCCTATTACGGGTTCCTCGCGGCCAAGGCCCTGGGGCAGGACCTGCGCGTCTGCAACGAAGACCTGGCAGCGGACCCCGCCCTTCAGGCGCGCCTGCTGCGCGATGCTCGCTTCGAGCGCGCTCTGGAGCTCGAGCAGGTGGGGTTGTCCTGGCATGCGCGCTGGACCTGGGGCCGTGTCGCTCGCCAGCTGACCCGCGATGAGCTGCATCAGGCTGCGCTGCTGGCGGCCGAGCAGGACTGGCACGATCGCGTCATTTCAGCCCTGGGCAATGCGGGCACGCTGACGGCCTATCGCCTGCGGTTTCCTCTCCTCGAAGAGGATCGGGTGATCGACGAGGCCAATCGCCGGGGCGTTGATGCCGCCCTGGTCTATGGCCTGATGCGGGCCGAGTCGGCGATGCAGGCCGACGCCCTGTCCTCGGCCGGCGCCCGGGGCCTGCTGCAGCTCATGCCGGGCACGGCCCGGATGGTGGCGCGACGCAACGGCTTGCCCTACTCGGGGCAGGGCGACCTGATGCGCCCGGTGATCAACATTCCCCTGGGCGTGGCTCACCTGGCCGAGCTCCAGGAGGACTTCGATGGCGAGTGGATTCACGTGGCGGCCGCCTACAACGCCGGTGCGGGAGCGGTCCGGCGCTGGCTGGACAGCCGGCCCATGAGCGATCACGACGTCTGGCTGGAGACCTTGCCGTTCTACGAGACCCGCGACTATGTTCCGAGGGTCCTGGCCTTCGCCACCCTGTACGAGTGGCGAATGGGGCGCTCGCCGGAAGTGCTCGCCAATCACGTGCGGCCCGCGCTGGCCGCCTCGCCGCCGGTCTTCAGCTGCTCGCCCTGAGACCTACAGCGCCCCGAGACGTACAATAAGGGTCTTTGATCAATCGCCATTGGCCGTCTTCTATTCGGGAATGCTGAGATGCTGAAAGTCTTCATCGTCGGTGGGTCGGGCTTTGTCGGCCATCATCTGGCCCGACGCCTGGCCGCTGACAAGCATGAAATCACGGTGGCCACGCGCTACGCCCCGGGCGCAAAACGCCTGGCGCTGATTCCAGGGGTGCGGATCAAACAGGTGAATCCCTATGACCTGGACGATCTGACGCGAGCGCTCGAAGGTCACGAGGTGGTCATCAACCTGGTCGGAATCCTGAACGAGCGGGGCTTCGGCGGCAAGGGGTTCCGCCGCGCCCACGTCGAGCTCGTCGAAAAGCTCATTATCTGTTGCGAGGCAGCGCGCATCAGCCGCCTGATCCACATGAGCGCGCTGAATGCCGGCCGTGGCGAGAGCTACTATCTCAAGACCCGGGGCCGGGCCGAGGACCTGATCGAGGCGGCGGCCGGCGCGGGCCAGCTCAAGAGCACCATCTTCCGGGCCTCGACGATCTTCGGCCCTGACGACAGCTTTCTCAATCGCTTTGCCGGCCTGTTGAAGCTGTCGCCGGTCCTGCCCCTGGCCCGGCCCGAGGCAAAATTCGCGCCGGTCTACGTCGGTGACGTGGTCGAGGCCTTCGCTCGAGCGCTGGTCTCTGATGACAGCCATGGTCAGCTCTACGAGCTTTGTGGTTCCGAGGTCTGGTCGCTGAAGGAACTCGTCGAATGGGTGCGTGATCAGCTCGGCCTGCGCCGCCTCGTCATCGGTCTGCCGGACCTCTTCGGATGGCTTCAGGGCCGAATCTTCGACTTTGTTCCCGGCAAGCCCTTCTCCAGCGATAACTACAAATCGCTGAAGATCGACAGCGTGTGCACGGACAACGGCTTTCATGCGCTGGGTATCGACCCCTGGGGGCTGTCAGAGAAGGCGCCCAGCTGGCTCGGATCGAATGATCGACAGGCTCGCTATCAGCGCTTTCGACGATCAGCGCGCCGCTCGGCTCGATGATGGTTGCGGCAACTGACCGGGCGTGAGCGCCTCTGATCCCCTGGCGGCGACCGAGGGTCTGACCGTTTATCAGGTGGGCGGCTCGGTTCGTGATCAGCTGCTCGGCAGTCCCTCTCCCGATCGCGATTTTGTCGTTGTGGGTGCAGAACCCGGCACCATGATCGACAGGGGCTTCAGGCCCGTGGGGCGCGATTTCCCGGTCTTTTTGCATCCGCACACGCACGAAGAGTACGCGCTGGCTCGAACCGAGCGGAAATCCGGCCACGGGTATCGAGGCTTCGTCTTCCACGCGGGTCCCGAGGTGACCCTCGAGGAGGATCTGGCCCGTCGCGATCTGACGGTCAACGCGATGGCGCTGGATGCGCAAGGTCACCTGATCGACCCCTTCGGCGGGCGCCTCGACCTGGCTCGCCGCCGTCTCCGACACGTCTCCGATGCGTTCGTCGAGGACCCGGTACGGGTGCTGCGCCTGGCCCGCTTTGCCACCCGATTTTCTGACTTCAGCGTCGCCCCGACCACGCTGGATCTATGCCGGACGATGGTCGCGAGCGGCGAGCTCGACCATCTCGTGCCCGAGCGCGTCTGGCAGGAGACCCGAAAAGCCTTGATGCATGGGCAGCCCTCGCGCTACTTCGACGTGCTGCGGGAGGTCGGTGCCATGGCGGTCATCTTCCCCGAGATCGAGGCGCTCTTCGGCGTGCCACAAACGGCGCGCTACCACCCGGAGATCGACGCCGGCCGGCACACGATGATGGTGATCGACCGCGCCGCGGAGCTGGATGCGCCGCTGGAGGTGCGCTTCGCCTGCCTGGTTCACGATCTCGGCAAGGCGCTGACGCCACCCGAGGAGTGGCCGGCGCATCGCGGCCATGAACAGCGCGGCCTCGTGCCGATCGAGGCGATGAGCGAGCGACTGGCCGTGGCTCGGGACTGCCGCGACCTGGCTCGTCGCGTCGGGGCCTTTCATCTCCGTGCGCATCGGGCGCTGGAACTCAAAGCGTCGACGGTCCTGGATCTTCTCGCCCGCCTCGATGCGTTTCGCAAGCCGGACGGCTTCGAGCGCTTCCTGCTCGCGTGTCAGGCGGACCGCCAGGGACGCCTCGGTCAGAGGGAGGCCGCCTATCCGCAGGCCGACTACCTGCGTGCCTGCTTCAAGGCGGCGCAGGGGGTCACGGCCGGTCCTTTCGTGGAAGGCGGCATGCAGGGCGCGGCGATCGCCGAGGCGATGAACGACGAGCGTCGGCGGCGGATCGATCGCGTCAGGGCGAGCTGGCAAGACAACGGGGTCTGACCGAATCGGCCGGCCTGGGTGTGATCTCTCGGTACCTTGTCCTCACGCTCAGGTCGCACAGAGGCTCGATGCCCGATCATGTCTGTTCGAGCCTTGGCGCTGGATTGTCGGCGGGGAGGGTCGTCCGCAGGCCGCACCGCTTGCCGCCGGGCCCGACACGTGCCCCAGGGGGACCACGTTCTGAGAAAGGACGCCTAGGGCAGGATGATGTGGGGCCGATCGAAGGCGCCGCGAAACTCGGCCGCCGGGGCGGGCCGGCCGAGGAGATAGCCCTGGACGACGTCAACGCGGCACTGAATCATGTGGCCGAGCTGTTGCTTGTTCTCCACGCCTTCGGCCAGCACCGTCATACCCAGGGAATGGATCAGATCGACGATGGCGCGAGTCAGGTCCCGCTCGCGCGGGTCGCGATCCAGATTGGTGAGGAAGCTCCGGTCGAGCTTGACGTAGTCGACCTCGAGGCGGCGTAGGTGCGACAGGGAGCTGTAGCCCGTTCCGAAATCGTCCAGGCAGACCTTGCAGCCCAGATCGCGCAGGGCGGAAATCGTATTCAGGCCCGTTTCGAAATCTTCCATGGCGGTGGACTCGGTGATCTCGATGTGCAGCTTGGATGGCTCGACCTCGAATCGGTCAAAGAGATTCGACAGCTTGTCGGCCAGCCCCGGCTGCTGGAAGCGTGGGGCCGAGAGATTGACCGATGCGGTGATCGATGGCAGGGAGACATCACTCTGCCAGTCTCTGATCTGAGTCAGCACCCCGGTCAGGATCTGATCTTCAAGATCATCGAGGACACCCAGGCGCTCGGCTTCCTGGATGAACGAGCCCGGCGTCAGCACGCCGCGTTCGGGATGGTTCCATCGGAGCAGGGCCTCGAAGCCGGTAATGCGGCGCGCGCGCAGGCTGACCAGCGGTTGGAAGTGCAGGCAGAACTGACCGTCCGACACCGCGGCTCTGAGCTCTCGCTCCAGCTTGAGCAGGTCATGCGGCTGGTTCTGCTCCTGGCTGACGCGATGCAGCATCAGACTATCGCCGGTTTCGGCAGCACGCATCTGTGCCTGTTGGGCCATATTGATCAGGGCGACGGCGTCGATCTCGTCGTCAGGCGCAAAGCACAGGCCACCGATCAGACTGAGGTAGATCCGCTGGCCGCCTTCGCTGATCTGGGTTGCGCCCTCGGCGAGGATTTCCTGGGCCTTGGCGATGACCCGCTGGCGATGCCCCGCGTGCGGAATGATCATCAGAAAGTCCCGATCGCCGACCCGTCCCAGAATCGCACCCTTCGGCGCGAGGCGGCGGATCGTGCCGGCCAGGCGACGGATCAGGGCATCGGTCTTGTTCCAGCCCAGCGCCTGCGAGACGAGGCTGAAGCGATGGATGCCGATGGACAGGACGCCGACGCGTTTTCGCTCGATCGCCGCGGCTCGGATCTCGCGAAACAGGATGTCCTGCAGTTGCCGCCGATTGGGCAGGCCGGTCGCGGCGTCGTGGCTGCGCAGGTGGACGAGGCGGCGTTCCGCCGACTGCACTCGCTCGAGCGCGGAGGTGGCTCGCTTGCGCTCGACCTCGAGAAGCCAGATCACGAAGCTGTAACCGATCATGATCAGCAACAGGAAGCTGATCATTCCGAGATAGGAGATGTAGCCGGGGATCGACTGGAAGTAGTTGATCCAGGCGCTCTGACCGCCGAGGAAGACGAGGTACATGCCGTAGGCGGCAAAGGTCATCGGAGTGAGTTTCGAGGCGAGCATCTGGCGGTCTCTCAGAGCCCGACTGAGCATCCGCGCGGCGATGATGAAGGCCAGGCCCGTGATCGCGTTCAGCAGCGTGAATCGAAGGAGCAGCCGCAGTCGGGCTGCGTCGGCCTCGAAGGGCTGGATCATGGTCGTACCGATGCCGATGGCCACGGCCAGGGCAATCAGGAGCGCGTGGTAGTTCGGGCCAATGCGACGTTCCCTGACCGCTTCCCAGGTGCCGATCATCAGCCAGGCGACGTGCAGGTAGGCGGCTGCCTGCGACAGGCCCGAAAGCGACAGACGCTGCGCTGGCGAGAGCCCGCCCGACATCATGTTGGTCATCAACCCCGCCACCGACGCGAAATAGATGGCCAGCGCCGCCCAGCTGAGGGACCAGTGGCGCAGGAACCCATGCCCGTACTCGCGAAGGAAGGCCAGCAGCAGCAACGCCATGATCAGTCCAAAGACCGACTGTCCGACGTTGAGGGCAATCATCAATTCAAGCTGCGGCACGAGCTACGCGTCCCATGTCATGTTGCCTGTGCGAGTCCTTGCGCAATCGGCGCGAAAGCCTCCCGCTTGCCCCCAACGGCCGATGCAGGTCCCCTTACAGTAGCCGAAATCCACGCGACCTGCAGCGCATCGGGTCGTCATCTCGGGGCGGTGGGCACTTTCTGCCTCTACAGCGGTCCTACTTTCACATTTGTCATTGACGCCTCGTCGATGTCGCCGGAGTACAGTCGCGGGCTTCAAGGTCCGGTCCACCATGGGAGCAATGCATGCAGCTGACGAGAACAGGATTGAGCAATACCGTTGCCGTCGCCGTCGGCTGTATCCTGCTGGTGATCTTTGGCCTGTTGAGTCTGGTGCGTCTGCCGATCCAGCTGACGCCGGATATCGAGCGGCCGTCGATCACCATCTCCACCGGCTGGCGCGCGGCGGCGCCTGAAGAAATCGAGTCGGAAATCGTCGAGCCCCAGGAGGACCAGCTCCGCGACGTGCCCGGGCTCCAGCGGATGACGGCGACGGCCAGCCCGGGTAGCGGCAGCATCAACCTGGAATTCGACGTCAACGCCGACCTCAATCGCTCGCTTATCGAGGTCATCAATCGGCTCAATCAGGTCGCGCGCTACCCCGCCGATGTGACCGAGCCAACGGTCCGCGTGGGCTCGAATCAGTTCGGTGACACGATCGCCTGGTTTGCGATCAAGACCAAGCCGGAGAACACTCGGCCCATCATCGAGTATCAGGATTTTATCGATGAGGTCATCCGTGAGCGCCTCGAGCGCATTCCCGGCGTGTCCTCGGCGACGCCTCGCGGCGGACGGCCCTTCGAAGTGCGGATCACCTTCGACCCCTACCGCGCCGCAGCCATCGGTGTGGACCTGACCCGCATCGGTCAGCGCCTGGGCCAGAACGCCGATGTCTCCGGTGGCTTTCAGGAAGTCGGGCGGCGGCAGTACACGCTGCGCTTCGCCGGCCAGTACGAAATCAGCGATCTCGAAAACCTGGTCCTCGAGTGGCGCGAGGGCCGACCGGTCTATCTCAGCGACGTGGCTTCCGTGGATCGAGTCATGCGCGATTCCAGCGGCGTCATGACCCAGAACGCCGGGCCCTCGATCGCCATGAACGTGATCGCCGAGCCCGGAGTCAACGTTCTCGAGGTGATGGCTGCGCTGCAGGCCGAGATCGAGTCGCTGCGCCAGAGTCACCTGGAGCCGGCGGGACTGGAGGTTCTCCAGGCCTCCGATGACACGATCTATATCCGCGAGTCGATCTGGATGGTGGTCACCAACCTGTTCCTCGGGATGGCGCTGGCGATCGCCGTGCTCTGGTTCTTCTTCCGCCGCCTGCGTGCCACGCTGATGGTCGCCCTGGCCATCCCCCTGTGCCTGTGCTTTGCCTTCCTCGTCCTTGATGGAAGCGGTCGAACGCTCAACGTGATTTCCCTGGCCGGGCTGGCCTTTGCCACGGGCATGGTGCTGGATGCGGCCATCGTGGTCCTGGAAAATATCGTGCGCCAGCGCGAACAGGGGCGAGATCCCATGGAGGCCGCCGACCGCGGTGCCAGCCAGGTCTGGGGCGCTCTGCTTGCATCGACCGTGACGACGGTCGCCATCTTCCTGCCCGTGATCTTCCTGCAGGACGAGGCCGGTCAGCTCTTCGCCGATCTGGCCGTGGTCATTTCCGCCGCCATCGTCTGTTCGCTTGTCGTGGCCACGATCGTCATTCCGGCGGCCAGCTATCGCTTCCTCGGCGCGGACGTCATCGAGGACGGTCATCGCAGCTGGTGGCGCTGGACCACCGACAAGGTCATGGCCATCACCGACACGCCGACGCAGCGCTGGAGCTGGATTGCCGGCTTGACGGCGGTTCCCCTGCTAATCGGTTGGCTCCTCCTGCCACCAGCGGATTACTTGCCCGAGGGCAAACAGAACTTCGTTTTCGGATTCATTCAGACGCCGTCGGGCATGGGGCCTGACACGGCCGAAGAAGAGCTCGTCAACGTCGTCAACGACCGGATGCGGCCATACATCGAGGGTGAAAAGGAACCCAAGATCGATAACAGCTTTCTGGGCTTTTTCGGCACCGGTGCCTTCTTCGGCATGCGCGCTGCCAACGAGGAGGACGTCGACGCCTTGCTGGCGATCGTCAACAACGAGATTCTTGCCGGCTTCCCCGATACCTTCGGCCGAGCCAGCCGCGCGCCGATCTTCGGCGGCCGGGGTTCGCGCCAGATTTCCGTCGATCTGCAGGCCGGTAACTTCGAAGAGCTGCTCGCCGCTGGACAGACCGGCTTCTTCCAGATCACCCAGGCCCTGCCGGGGAGTAGCGTCCGCCCGCAGCCCGGTCTGGAGCTCGCTGAACCGGAACTGCGCCTCGTGCCGGACGATCGTCGCATCGCCGAACTGGGCTGGACCCGTGGCGATGTGGCAACGCTGATCCGAGCCCTGGGTAATGGTGCGTTCCTCGGCGACTACTTCGACGGTGATCGCCGCCTGGACGTGATCCTGCGCGGTGAGGAGTGGCTGACCCCCGAGGAGTTGATGGCCATGCCCCTGGCCACACCTTCAGGCCGCGTCGCCACCCTCGGAGAACTGACCCGCCTGGAGCGGACCGCCGGCCCCAATCAGATTCGCCGAGTCGATCGGCGGCGGACCCTCAGTCTGCAGGTGACCCCTCCCGCCGATATGCCCATGGAAGTTGCCCTCGACATCCTGCGCACGGAAGTGGAGCCGTCGATTCGCGCCGCCCTGCCACCCGATGGCGTGGTGACCTACACGGGGACGGCCGAGGCGCTGGATGAAACGCTGGGTAATCTGCTCGGTAGCTTCATCCTGGCCATCGTCATTCTCTATCTGTTGATTTCGGCCCTGTTCCGGTCCTTCCGTGACTCGCTGCTGGTGCTGCTGACGATTCCGATGGCGACGGTCGGTGGCATCATCGGCCTGCGGCTGGTGGGACTGGTCACCGGACAGGCCATGGACATGCTGACGATGATCGGCTTCGTCATTCTGCTGGGCCTGGTCGTCAACAACGCCATCCTGCTGGTCTACCGGGCGCGGGATGCCGAACGCGAGGGCCTGAGCCGGCGCGATGCCGTTGCCTCGGCCGTGCGGCTGCGTCTGCGGCCGATCCTGATGAGTACCTTTACCAGCCTGTTCGGCATGCTGCCCCTGCTGCTGCTGCCGGGGTCGGGCACGGAGCTTTACAAGGGCTTGGCGGCGGTCATCGTCGGCGGTCTTGCGGTGAGCACGCTGTTCACGCTTATCCTGTTGCCCAGCTTGCTGCGCATGAACGAAGAAAAGGTATCGTCGCGGGTCGATGGGGCGGTGCCCGTATGAGGACAAAAACGATGAGGAAGTCAGACATGCGCCAAATCAATGCGCAGCGTTTCCCCCGAGCAATGATGCTCGCCCTGATCTGCGGCAGCCTCTGGATCGCAACGGCCCAGGCCCAGTGGGGCGGAGCCTCTCCGGTTCAGGTCGGTGAAGCCCGCGTGACCTCGATGGCGCCGACCATGCAGGTCGCCGGGACCGTCCTGTCGCGCCAGGACGCGCTCCTGTCGGCGGAAGTCGAGGGACGGCTGGTCAGCGTGGCGGACGTCGGCACACGGGTCGAAGCCGGTGATGTGATCGCGCGGATCGAGGACATTACCCTCACCCTGCGCGCTGAAGAGCTGGCAGCCGAGGTGACCCGCGCCGAGGCGACGCTGAGATTCCTCGAAGCCGAGCTGGTTCGTCTGGAGCGGCTGGCAGAGACCAATCTGGCCGCGGTCAGCCAGATCGATCAGACCCGTTCCGAGCGCGACGTGGCGGCGAGCGATCTGGTCGTCGTCAATTCTCGCTTGCGCCAGGCCGAGGACCAGCTCGACCGGACTCGGATCACAGCACCGTTTCCCGGCGTGGTCGTCGAGCGACGGGCCCAGGCTGGGGAACGCGTGGCGGTAGGCAACGCCGTGGTCCGCCTGGTCAATCCGGACAATCTCGAAGTCGTGGCGCGCGCGCCCCTGAACTACTACCGCTTCGTTCGCGCCGGCGATGAGCTGGCGGTCGAGGCAGGGATGGAATCGCCGGTGATCTCCCCGGTCCGCACCGTGGTCAGCGTCGGCGGCGAGAATCAGCACGTCTTCGAGCTCCGCCTCGACGTCACCGAGCCGCTGCCCGTCGGGCAGACGGTCCGCGTGACCGTGCCGACGGCGGACGTGCGCCAGGTGCTTGCGGTGCCCCGTGACGCCCTCGTCCTGCGCGGCGACGGCATCGCGATCTTCATCGTCGATCCGGACAACACGGCGCGCCGGATCCGCGTGACCACGGGTATTGGCGAGGGCGAATGGATCGAGGTGCAGGGTCCCGTCCAGGAAGGCGATCGCATCGTGATACGCGGCAACGAGCGCCTTCGACCCGGTCAGGAGGTCAGCGTCCAGGCCGCCAGCGAGGCGTCCGAATCGGCTTGATTGCAGCATCCGGCCTCCGCGCGTGCAGCCACTGATCCCCGGCGGCGTGATCGACGTATAATCCGCGCCATACCCTCAGGCTGCCTGCTTCGGAGCCCCACCCTACGATGACCTATTGCGTAGCCATTCGTCTCGAAGAAGGCCTTGCCCTGGCCTCGGACTCGCGCACGAGCGCCGGCGTCGATGACCTCAGCATCTACTCCAAGATGCACCATTTCAAGACTCGCCGGGATCGCTTCATCACCCTGCTGTCGGCCGGCAATCTGGCGACCACCCAGGCCGTGGCGACGCGCCTCGAGCGCGAGATGAGTGCTGGCGGCGATGAGCCGAACCTGAACAGCTTCGATTACCTCGACGAAATTGCGCGCTACGTCGGTGACGTGAGCAGCGGCATCCAGACCGACTTTGCCGGCCAGGCCGAGCAGGCCAGTCAGATGATGCAGGCCTCCTTCATTCTCGCCGGCCAGATCAGCGGTCATGAGCACGGGGCGTTCCTGATCTATCCCCAGGGCAACTACATCGCCGCCTCGCCTGAAAAACCGTTCCTGCAGATCGGAGAAACCAAGTACGGCAAGCCGATCCTCGATCGCATCATCGAGCCATCGATCAGCCTCGAGCGTGCCGGCCGCTGCGCCCTGGTGTCGATGGATGCCTCGATGCGATCGAATCTGACCGTGGGCCCACCGATCGAGCTGCTGCTGTTTCGCCGGGGCGCCCTCGATACATTCAAACGGACCCGCTTCGAGGCCGACGATCCCTATCTGGTGAGTTTGAGCCGCGCCTGGTCGGACGGGCTGGATCGCTTGTTCCTCGAGCTTCCGCGCTTCGACTGGGAAGCACCGTCAAGCTGAATGTCGTGCGTCAGGGGCTGAAGCCGCTGTTGCTGATGACCTCATCGACCAGGCGTAGCTTATCGATGATGGCCGGGGTCAGAACGAAAGGGTAGGCGTCGGTCTGGTCCAGCGAGCGCATGATCAGATTGATCTTCAAAGCCAGGTCCACCCAGTGACCGACCTTGTCGTCGACGTTGCCGTCCAGCGCGTGCTCATCGGCCATGCCGATGGCCGCGGCCATTTCCAGTGAGTCGGTGATCTGAAGCCAGTGGGCCCAGCATTCGGCCCAGTCCTCCCAGGGATGCGCGCTGGCATATGCGCTGACGTGGGTGGTCTGCCAATCATTCGCAGGCCCATTGTTGTAGTAGCGCTGCAGGGCTTCGTTGTAGTCGGCGCGCTCATCGCCAAAACACTCACGGATGCGATCGAGCAGGGGGCCGCCGGCCACCAGTCGGTCCCAGTAATAGTGCCCGCTTTCATGGCGGAAATGGCCGAGCAGGGTGCGCTGTTGCTCGTTGAGCTGGCGGCGGCGACGCTCGCGCTCGACGTCATCGGCCTCGGCGATATTGATCGTGATCAGGCCGCCGGCGTGCCCGGTCATGACCTCACCGCCCGCATTCGGCGCCAGAAACTCCACCGTGTCGGGCTGGTCTTCGAGGAAGGCAAAGGCCAGACCCTGCTGAGGATCCACCGTTTTCGGTATCACGGGCAGCTGCAGCCGGCGTAGATCGTAGACCAGTCGCCGTTTGCGTTCTTCGATTCGGATCCAGAGCGAGCGGTTTCCGGGCTGGCTCAGATCGGGGATGACCTGATTGAGGCGGCAGGCCATGCAGAAGGGGTCCGGGTCGTCCTCGGGCACCATCCAGTTGCAGGCGTCGTGGTGGACGCCGTTGGCGCACCAGCGGTAGCGCCGCCTCGGTGCCTGATCGTCCGCGGCCGAGGGCAGGCTGATCCATAAATCATTGCCTGCCGCTTCCAGGGCTGCAAGCCTGAGCTGGTCGGGCAGGAAGCCGAGCTTCCTGCCGCACTGCATGCAGTCGGTGTTCGCGAAGTAAACCGTGTTGCCGCAGTGGCAACGAAACAGCTTCAAGCCGTACTCCCGAACCAGGTATGGCGAATCGCCCGGTCCAGCTCTGCCAGTTCGATCTGGAGCTGGTCCATGAAGTCAGCGAGGGCGCGGCCGCGCATGGTGCTGACCGTCGTGTCGTTGAGCAGGCGCTGCAGGCGAGTGACGCCGCGCAGGCTGCGATCCTCGTCGCCGGGCAGGCCCTCGATCAGATCCTCCAGGGCAAGAAGGCAGAACATGACCGAACGCGGGAACTGACCGTCCCGAAGGAGGAAGCGCAGCACGTCGCTGCCGCTGACCCGTGAGCGGACGTGGCGGCGATACATCTGATAGCCGGTCAGTGACTTCAGCACGCTCATCCACTGAATCGACTCGAAGGGCCCCAATTCCTCAACGGTCTCGGGCAACAGGTCGTAGCCGCGCACTTCGAGGATTCGGGTGATCATGTCCGCGCGCTCGAGATGACGACCGATGAGGATGAAGTCGTAGGCGTGGTCGTGACTCATCGTGCCCTGGAGCGTGCCGGCCATCTGCTGGCAGTCCAGAATCAGTTCTTCGAGAAAGTCCTGGCGTCGGCGCTTGCCGAGATTGCCGCTGAGCTGTTCGGTGCTCTTGAGGTAGAGCGCGTTCATCTGCTCCCAGACTTCACGCGGCGCGAGGTCACGCGCCGAGCGCAGATTTTCTCGCGCCGATTCGAGATTGGCCTGAAGCGAGCTGGGATTGTTGTCGCCGATGAGCAGGAAGCGCACGATATTTCGCTCATTGGCGGCGTGATCGAGCGTCTCGAAGAGGGCCGCGTTGCCGGTGATTCGAATCAGCGGCTCCCAGCCTGCGCTCAAGCCCGAGGGCAGGTCCAGATTGAGGTGGGCGGTGACGTTGATCAGGCGCGCAAGATCCTCGGCGCGCTCGAGATAGCGTCCGTGCCAATAGAGATTTTCAGCCAGTCGAGCAAGCATCATGACACCTCCGTATCCACGATCCAGGTGTCCTTGCTGCCGCCGCCCTGTGACGAGTTGACGACGAGCGACCCCGCCTTCAGTGCGACGCGAGTCAAGCCCCCGTTGGTCACGTAGGTCTGAAGCCCCGACAGCACGAAGGGGCGCAGATCGATATGACGAGGCGCGACGCCGTTCTGGATAAAGGTGGGGCAGGTCGACAGGGACAGGGTCGGCTGGGCAATGTAGTTGCGAGGATCCTTCCTGATCAGGCGCGCGAACTTGTCGCGTTCCTTCTTGCTGGAGCGTGGCCCGATGAGCATGCCGTAGCCCCCGGATTCATTGGCCGGCTTGACCACGAGCTCGTCGAGATGGTCGATGACATAGGCCATCTCGTCGGGGTTCTGACACTTCCAGGTCGGTACGTTATCGAGCAGTGGATCCTCATCCAGGTAGTAGCGGATGATGTCCGGCACGAAGGCGTAGACGACCTTGTCGTCGGCCACGCCGGCACCCGGGGCATTGGCCAGGGCGACGTTGCCCGCGCGCCAGGCGCGCATCAGGCCGGGCACGCCGAGCATCGAGTCTTCGCGGAAGGCTTCGGGATCAATGAAAGCATCGTCAACGCGGCGGTAGATCACGTCGACGGGCTCGAGGCCGCTGATCGTTCGCATGAAAACTCGATCGCTCCGATCGACGACCAGGTCCCGCCCTTCGACGAGAGAGGCGCCCATCTGCTGCGCGAGGTAGGCATGTTCGAAATAGGCCGAGTTGTAGATCCCCGGCGTCAGCACCACGACGCTGGGATAATCCGACGGGCTTGGTGCCAGCGAGGCGAGGGTGTCGTAGAGCTGCGAGGGGTAGTCATCGACGGGCTGAATGCCCGAATCCTCGAACAGTTCGGGGAAGACGCGCTTCATTACCTGCCGGTTCTCCAGCATGTAGGACACGCCGGAAGGGATTCTCAGATTGTCTTCGAGAACGTACATGGTCCCGTCGGCGTCACGCACGAGGTCCGAGCCGCAGATATGCGCCCAGATGCCCAGCGGCGGCGAGATGCCGCGGCACTGCTCCTGAAAATTTTCCGAGTTGGCCAGGAGCTCCGCCGGAAACACGCCGTCGCGGATGATTTCCTGGTCGTTGTATAGATCCTCGATGAAACAGTTGAGGGCCTTGACGCGTTGCTTGAGGCCGGCCTCCACGCCCTGCCATTCCTTCAGGGCGATCACCCGAGGGATCAGGTCGAAGGGCATGGCGCGATCGACACCGGTCTCCTCGAAATACACTCGAAAGGTGATTCCGGCCACCAGCGCTGCCAGGTCGCAGGCGGCGCGTCGTTCGCCGAGTTCCTGTGCGTCGAGACCCTTGAGGTATTTCCACAGCGCCCGCGACGCGGCCCGCGGTCGCCCGCCCTGGCCGATCAACTCGTCGTAGAAGTCTTTTGCTTGATAGTTTTCAAGATTCATGCCCTACAGGGTAACGCAACGCCCCTCTTGTTCATGAAGGCCTTTCGCCAGGCGGCCGATATCCACCGCTGGGCAGCCGGGTCAATCGATGTCGAGCCTGCGCTGTCTGCCGACGGCGAAGACGGTCTGCTTGTCGTCCTGGACACAGCGGATCGGGCAGCCGTAGAGGCGGCTCAGCTGCGCTTCGTTGAGCACGTCCTGGCTCTTGCCCAGCGCCCATTCGCCCTGGCCGAACAGGAGCAGAATGTCCGAGCAGTAGCAGGCGGCCAGGTTGGCGTCATGCAGGGCCATGACGCCGCAACGCGCCTGCTCGGCGACCCTGTTGTAGAGGAGGTCGAGCACGCTGATCTGATGCGCCGGATCGAGATGGTTGGTGGGCTCGTCGAGGAGAAGGATCCGGGGGTCCTGGACCAGCAGGCTGGCCAGAGACAGACGCCTGGCCTCGCCCCCCGACAGGCTGAAACAGCTTCGTTGATAGAAGTCCCGCAGTCCGACGGCGTCGAGGGCGGCGCGCGCCAGGCGGCGGTCGTCTGGACCCTCGCGCTGCCAGGGGCCAATGTGCGGATGGCGGCCGATCAGCGCCACTTCCTCGCAGGAGGCATCAAAGACGTACTGGGTATGCTGCAGCAGCATGCCGAGATGCTGCGCCAGGGCGCGCCGCGGCCATTGATCGATCGCGCGTCCGCTGATCTCGATCGTGCCGCCCTGCGCCGGCCTCAGGCCCGCCAGGGTCTTGAGGAGGGTGGTCTTGCCCGTGCCATTGGGCCCGAGGATGCCGAGCCGCTCCCCGGGCCGGAGTTCGAGATCGAGGGACTCGACGACGCGGGTGTCGCCGATGGAGACGGTCAGATCGCGGGCGCTGAGGAGAGCTGGCGCCATGGTCAGCGAATCCCCCGGGCTCGACGAAGGAGAAGGAGAAACAGCGGGACACCGATCAGGGCTGTCAATACGCCCACGGGCAGCTGGCGCGGGCTGATCAGCGTGCGGGCGAGCGTATCGGCCACCAGCAGAAAGACTGCACCGAAGGCGGCAGCGGCCGGCAGCAGTCGGCGGTGATCGGCGCCGACGAGCATGCGCATCAGATGGGGAACGATCAGGCCGACGAAGCCGATCGCTCCGGCCATGGCCACAGCGATGCCGGTCAGCAGCGACGCGGTCAGATAGATTTCCCAGAAGCGAGCGCGCGTCGGCTCGCCCAACAATTCAGCCTGGATCGGACCGGCGCTCAAGACGTTCAGACTTCTCGACCGCAGCCAGATGAGCATGAGAAGGGCCGCGGTTGGCAGCAGCCAGAGCGCCGAGGCTCGCGCATGGCTCAGATCCCCCATCAGCCAGAAGAGCATGCCGCGGAGGCTCGCGTCATCCCCTGTGGCAAGCATCAGGCTGATCAGGGCGCCCCAGCCCGTGGCCATGACCACGCCCGTGAGGAGGACGCGCGAGCTGGTCCATGCCCCCTCGCCGCGAGCCAGCACGAAGACGAGGAGGGTGGTCAGCAGGGCGCCGGCGAAGGCCAGCAGGGGAACGGGCAGCCAGCTCAGGCCGAGGCCCATGCCGGCCAGGGCGAACACGCTGGCGCCGCCGGACAGCCCCAGGATGTAGGGATCGGCCAGGGGGTTGCGCAGGAGAACCTGCATCAGACAGCCGGCAGTCGCCAGCAGGCTGCCTACGATCAGCGCAGCGATCGCCCGCGGCAGGCGGAGCTCCAGAAGGACGCGCTGCAGGGTGTCGTCGGCAGCCCCGGGCCAGGCCCAGCCGCTGCTGCCCAGGCTGAGCGACAGCAGCAGGCTGCCGACGAGCAGCAGGGCCAGGAGGGCGAAGACCCAGCGCACTCGACGCGGTGAAACGATCACTGCTCTTGCTTCCGACGGGAGGGATTGGACAACATGCTCAGTGACCTGCGCTTGATCGATTCCGGAACTGCCGCCCTGCTTGGCAAGAAGCGTTTGAATTGATTACTATTCGGGACAGTTGACTATTTTGCGGAACGGTATCACAGCCGTTACCGCCACAAGGCAGATGATCGATCCTGACGGGTTCCGACCGAACGTCGGTATCGTGCTCGCCAGGGAAGATGGCCAGGTGTTCTGGGCGCGTCGCGCGGGACAGGACGGCTGGCAGTTTCCCCAGGGTGGGATGCGTACCGACGAGACGCCGATCGAGGCGATGTACCGCGAGCTCTCTGAAGAGACCGGGTTGCGCAAGGAGCATGTTCGAGTTCTCGGCTCGACGCCCGGCTGGCTGCGTTATCGTCTGCCGCGGCGCTATCGCCGTCGTCATCAAAAGCCCATCTGCATCGGGCAGAAGCAGGTCTGGTTCCTGCTGCAGTTCCTGGGTGATGATCGGCAGGTCCAGCTCGATGCGGTCACCGACCCGGAGTTCGAGGAATTTCGCTGGGTCGATTTCTGGTACCCGGCGGAGAACGTGATCCCCTTCAAGCGACGGGTTTATACTCGCGCCCTGCGGCACTTCGAACCGCTGCTTCCGTCGCCCATCGCCTCGCGTTGATCGCGAGCATCGCTCCAGGATACCGACCGTGGATCTGATCAATGCTGCCGTGCTGCTGTTCGTGGTCATGGACCCGCTGGGCAATGTGCCGATCTTTCTGTCGGTGCTCGACAAGGTCGCGCCCGAGCGACGCTATCGCGTGCTGGTGCGCGAACTGCTGATCGCCCTGGCGATCCTTTTCGGCTTTCTGCTGGCCGGCCAGTACGTGCTGGAGTTTCTCGGTCTCGAGCAAGCCTCGGTCAGCGTTGCCGGCGGGATCATCCTGTTCCTGATCGCGTTGAAGATGATCTTCCCCGTGCCGCGCTCCCTGCGCGACGACGAAAGCGATGAGCACGACGAGCCCTTTCTGGTGCCCCTGGCCGTGCCGCTCGTTGCCGGTCCGAGCGCCATGGCGGTGCTCCTGCTGCTGGTGACCAAGGAGCCCGACAGCCTGGGAACCTGGTCGCTGGCCCTGATCGCCGCCTGGCTGGCAAGCGCGTTGATTCTGCTGGCCGCACCGCAGCTCAAGCGCCTCCTCGGACAGCGCGGCCTGATCGCAACGGAGCGGCTGATGGGCATGCTGCTGGTCGCGATTGCCGTGCAGATGTTCCTCGAGGGCACGGCCCAGTTTCTTGGAGAAAAGCTATGAAGTCCATACTCTTCGCTGCCGCGCTGGCGGTGACGCCGCTCGCTGCTGATGTCTTTGACGACGCGGACCTGAGCATCGCTCGGGAGCTGCGCGAGACGGCCCTGGCCGGAACCGGCGGTTTCGAGATCGTCGAGGATCTGACGACCCGTATCGGCCCGCGACTGGCCGGCTCCGAGGCGGATGCGCGGGCCGTCGACTGGGCCGTGGACCTTCTCGAAGGCCTGGGCTTTGATCGCGTCTGGCGGGAGCCGGCGACCTTCCCCACCTGGTCGAGGGGCCATGAGGAGGTGGCCGTGACTTCCCCCGTGGCGCAGGATTTCCAGGCCCTGGCCATCGGCTATTCGCCGGCCACGCCGCCCGAAGGCATCGAAGCCGAAGTCGTGATGTTCGATGATCTGGCCGCGCTCGAGGCCGCCGGCGAGGACACGCTCAACGGCAAGATCGTGTTCATTCGCAATCGGATGGCGCGGGCCAGGGATGGCTCCGGCTACGGACCAGCGGTGCAGGCGCGCGCGCGCGGCGCCATGGTGGCGGCAGAAAAGGGTGCCGAAGCGCTGCTGATCCGCTCCATCGGCACCTCCACCAACCGCTTTGCGCATACGGGGGGCATGCGCTTCGATACGGCGGTACGAAGCCTGCCGGCGGCGGCCATCTCGAATCCGGATGCGGATCAACTCGAGCGCCTGATCGGCCTCGGCGAGCCGGTGACCGTGCACATGAACATTGCCGCCCAGATCAATCAGGCCTACACCAGCCATAATGTGATCGCCCAGATCGATGGCGCCGTCCGACCCGATGAGATCGTCGCGCTCGGCGCGCATCTGGACTCCTGGGACGTGGGGACGGGCGCGTTGGACGATGGCGCTGGCGTGGCGATCGTGACCGATGCTGCTCGACATATTCTTGCACTCGATCAGCGGCCGGACCGCTCGATCCAGGTGATTCTGTTCGCCGCCGAGGAGATCGGCCTGTGGGGCGGCAGGGCCTGGGCGCAGGCGCGTGAGGAGACGATCGACCGGGTTCACGTTGCCGCCGAATCGGATTTCGGCGCCGGGCCCATCTATTCCATGAGCGCTCGCGTGATCGACGCGGCTCGACCGGTCATCGAGGCGATTGCCGCCGAACTCGATCCCCTGGGTATCGTGCTATCGGACAGTCGACGTGCCTCGGGCGGGCCGGATTTCATTCCTGCCCTGCCCCTGGGACTGGCCGCCGTCGATCTGTCCCAGGACGGCACCCACTACTTCGATTATCACCACACGGAAAACGATACGCTCGACAAGATCGACCCCCAGGCGATGCGCCAGAATGCTGCAGCCTACGCAGTCTTCGCCTGGCTGGCGGCGCAGTCGCCGATCGGTTTCGGGTCCGGACAAGCCCTGCTTGCGCAGGAAAGCGACGACTGAGCATGGGCCAGTTCACCTACCATCCGGCCTGGGGTCAGGCCACGCGCGAGGACCAGCAGGCGATCGTCGAATTCTGGCTGGCGGAAGGCGCCCTGTCGTCGAAGCAGGCGGCCGAGCAGCGGGTGGCCCAGGTGGTCATGTTTGCCCGTGATCAGGACGGCAAGGTGGCGGGAGTCTGCACCGCCATGCCGCATGACCCGCCCCGCCTCGGCCAGCCGGTCTACTTCTATCGGAGCTTCATTGCGCCCCGCTACCGCCAGACGCTCCTGGTCTATCGGATGCTGAAGCAAGCCATGGTCCTCCTCGAGGATGATGCGCGCGAGCACGATTGGCCCTGCATCGGCGTGATGCTCGAGCTGGAAAATGACCGCTTCGGCGAGAAGGGCAGGATGCCGGTCTGGCCTGGCATCGACTTTGTCTACGTCGGCAAGTCGCCGCGCGGACTGGAGTGTCGCATCCACTGGTTCCGGGATGCCCGATTGAAGTCCGCCCCTCGACCTGACGCGTAAGCCCCCGCTGATTGGTCCAGGTCATTGCCGGCGAGCCCGAGTCGGCGGGGCGCTGACGGCCTGTCCCGTTCAGGTGTCGTCGCCGCGCTCAGGCTCTGAAATCACCAGCCGGTTTCTTCCCTGGGCCTTGGCGCGATAGAGCGCGTTGTCCGTGCGCAGCCTGAGCTGCTCCAGCGTCTCGCCCTCGGCCAGGACACCCAGGCCAAAGCTCAAGGTGATCGGTGGGTCGGTCCGGCGCCGCTCCTTTCCGCCGAGGCGCCTGCGCAGCACCTCCACTCGCGCCTCGGCGGCGGCTCGACTCTGACCAAGGAGCCGGACGGCAAATTCCTCGCCGCCGATGCGGCCGATCAGCTGTTCCTCGCCAAACACTTCTCGGAGCAAGCGAGCGGTCTGGCGCAGCACCTCGTCCCCGATCTGATGACCGAAACGATCGTTGACCTGCTTGAAATGGTCCACGTCGGCGAGGATCAGAATCAGGGGACGGTACCCCCGTTCGCTCATCTCTCGCTCGAACTGGTTGAAGAATCGAGTGTGGTTGAACAGCTGGGTCAGGCCATCGCGATCGGACAATCGCTGATAGCGACGGCGTTCTCGCAGGGTGTAGGCCAGACCGGCAATGAGAATAAGGGCCAGGATCAATGCGCCGATGGTCGCCAGGGTGACGAGCTGGCGTCGCTGGGATTGGCTCCGTTCGCGCAGGTCGCGATAGCGCTGGCGCTCGCGGAGAAGCTCGATTTCCTGGTTGTTCAGCGCTTGATCGAAGTCGATCGCGAGCTGGGAAAGGCGCAGAGAGTTGACCTGGTCGATGTATTCACGCCGGACGGCGAGGCTGGATTTGTAGAACGCGAGTGCGGTTTGCAGCTCGCCGAGGCGCCGGGCGGCGTCAGCCGCGCCACCCAGGACCGTCGACAGTTGCGACAGCCGCTGGCTCGCGCCGAGTGATTTGCTCAAGTTCTGAAAGCGGTCGAGGGCGGAGAGGTTGTCGCCGCGCTCGAGCTCGATCTGCGCTCGAAGGATCTCCGTTTCCGTCCACAGGTCGGGCAAGGGCGCTGGCTGATCGGCTGCAGCCTTGCCCAACCAGTCCTCTGCCTGGTCGAGCTGCCCGGCCTCGAGGGCCAGCCGGGCGAGCAGGAGTCTGACCTGGGTCGAGGTGATCGGGTCGCCGGCCTGGAGGCAAAGGGACAGCGCCTGCTCGCCGAAGGCCCGCGCCGTTGCCGGGTCGCCGAGGGCCGCATGGGCTTGTCCCATCCAGGTGGATGCCAGGCATTCCAGGCGAGGATCCCCGGTTCCCCGGGCCCTGACCAGAGCCTTTTCTGCGTAGTCCATGGCCAGCCGTGTGTCGCCGGACCGGCTGTGAAAGGTGCTGGCCGTGCCGTAGACCCGGACTTCATCGGTGGGGGAGTCGATCCCCTGAAGTCCTTCCAGGGCAGACCTGAGCAGGTCGAACGCCAGCTCATAATCACCCGCATCAAGGGCCATCTGAGCCCCCAGGCGCTGGGCCGTGACGCGTTGACTGAGGCCGGGGGCGTTCGCGCCCAGGGTGCGCGCGCGCTCGATGGCTTCCATCGTCCGGCCCTGCAGAGCGATATTCCGAATGTTCAGTAATTCGATCTCGGCGCGCTGCCGCGGGCTGGCCTCTCCATCTCGATCGTTGATTTCAGCGAGGAGATCAGTGCCGCGTCCGGTGGGATCGGTGATGCTGAGGCGACGCGCCTCATCGATCTGGAGATCGAGGTCAGCGACGGCCGTCGAGGCGATGACACAGCACAGGCCTGCCGCTGCCAGCCGCGCGAGGAGGCGGTTTCCGACCTCAGTGATCATCAGCAGATACCACGCAGTCACGCCCCGCCTCTTTCGCGCGGTACAGGGCCTGATCGGCGCGTCGTCGGAGTTGCTCGATGGTTTCGGCACCGTTGAATTCGGCCACCCCGAAACTCATGCTGACCCGCCAGTCCTGTTCGCCCCGGCGGCTCGTGTTGATTTGCTGTCGCAGGCTGTCCAGGCGCTGCTGTGCGACGTGCAGCGCTTCACCGGGGATCGCGATCGCGAATTCCTCGCCGCCGACGCGCCCAAGAATCGCCTTGTGCGGGAAGGCCGCGCGCATCCGGCTGGCCACACGCCGGAGCACCGTGTCGCCGGCCAGATGACCGTGCCGGTCATTGATCTGCTTGAAATGGTCGATGTCTCCGACGGCCAGCGTGAATGCCTGCTGCCTGCCGATGCAGTCGGTCAAGGCGCGGTCCGCCGCATCGAAGAAGCTGGTGTGGTTGAGTAGTTCGGTCAGGCTATCGCGCAGGGACAGGTTCTGATAGTGGCGGCGCTCGCGGGCCGCCTGGTAAAGACCGACGGCGAGCAGAGCAATAAGGATGCCGCCTCCCCATTGAGCGACCTGGCGCAGGGTGTTTCCCTGCCGATGGGTGGTCTGCTCGAGAGCGCTGACCCGGGCTTGTTCCTGGAGCAGGTCCAGCTCACGGCGGCGCGTATCCCGATCGTACTGGACCTCGAGATAAGCGGATCGGAGCGAGCGCTGACGGGACGCCAAGCGCTCGCGAGCCACCGCTTCGCGCTGGAGGTGTTCGATGGCCAGCGGATAGTCCCCGCTGTTCTCGGCAAAACGGGCAACCAGCTGATGCGTCAGCGCCTTCGGCTCCCAGAAGCGCCGAGTTCGAAAGTGAGACACCATCTGATCGATGGTCGCGGCGTCTGGCATGGGGTCGCCGCGCTCAAGTCCGAGCTGAAGCAGTCGGAGCCTGGTGCGCATCTGCCCTGTCACGAACCCCATCGAGGTCGAGCGATCCAGCGCCTGGCCTAACCAGCGTTCTGCCGCGTCGAGGTCCCCGCCCTGCAGGTGCAGCTCACCGAGGAGACTTTCCAGCGCGGCGGAGAAATGACCGTTCTGCTCGCGCTGACAGTGTTCGAGGGCCTGGGAGGCCGCATCCAGCTGCGCGTCGAGGCTGCCCTTCTTGCCCAGGGCGACAGCGAGCCGCTGCCCGGCCGCGCACTGGCTACTGCCGTGCGTTCCTGCCTCAGCCAGGCCGGCATACTCGAGGGCCTGCCGCGCCATCGCAACGCCCTGCTCGACCTCGCCGGCTTCGGCGTAGAGACGGCCGGCCATGCCAAGCAGTCCCGCGCGGGCACCCGGATCCTCGACCTCGGGCAGCAGCGCCATCCCTTCCTTGATGTAGGAGAAGGCGCGCTCGTAGCTGCGCTCGGCTGTTGCCAGGTTGGATGCCATCCAAAGGGCGGTCAGGTGCATCCGTGGATCAAGACGCCGGCGCTTGACCTGTTCGATCAGCTCCAGGGCAGCCGCCGTGGAACCACCGAGCGCCAGATTGTGCGCCATCAGCAGGTCATAGCGATTGCGCTGGCTTGCGCTGGCGCGGGCCAGCTGGGGTTCGATCTCCTCGAGAATCGAGCGCCCCGAGCGCCAGTGGGAGGTGGCGTTAAGCTGCTGGATCAGGTCGAGCTGTTCGACGAGCGTTCCGCTGCGGGCACTGATCGGGACCGCCGCGCTCAGTGCAAGCAGGAGAACACAAAACCGCCCCGCAGCCGTTGGCGTGACCCACCGGCTGGTCAGGATCGGGCGCCTGAACGGGATGAACGCTGAAAGGGCCGCCCGGCATCCGGAGGATTTGGGATGCGCGACACGCAAGTTGATCCCCTTGGGAAAAATTAAGGCATCGTGTACTTTAGCGTCGGCGCTGGCCAGGTGCAAACTGACGAGGCGTTCAGGGGTCCTGGACGTCCAGGCTGCCTCGTCCCCACCGCCCGAGCTCCCCGATGGGTCCCTCGGGCCCGAGCAGCAGTGCCTGGGTCACGCCCATGGACGCGGCAACCCGGCGCCATTCCTGTGGGCCGGCGACGGCCAGAGCGGTCGCGGCCGCGTCGGCGAGCGTCGCGTCGCGGTTGATGACCGTCGCCTGAATCGAATGGCTGAGCGCCTGACCCGTCGTCGGGTCGAGCAGGTGGGCATAGCGCGCCCCCTCCCACTCGCCCCAGCGCTGGGCAGTCCCGGAGGAAAAAACCGCCGCGGGGCCCTCGATCTGAAGTATCTCGTGCACTCCGCCGCGCCCGTCGCTGATCGCGATCGACCAGGGCTGACGTCCTCGGCTGCAGAGCATGACATCACCGCCGAGGTTGACCAGGGCATCGCCGAAACCGCGCTCGATGAGGAGGTCACAGGCGCGCTGAGCGGCCCAGCCTTTCGCCATCCCGCTGAAGTCGAAGCGCACAGCGGTGTTGGAGCTGCGAACGGTCTGTCCTCGAATCGCGATGTCCATCGCGCTCGGCGCGCGATCCAGCCACCGGCCGATGGCCTCGGGCGTCGGCGGTGGAGCCGTGATCGGATAGTTGGAGGTGTGAAAGCCCCAGAGTGAAACCAGGCCGCCGATCGCTGCATTGAAGTGCCCGTCGCTGCTGCGTTCGAAGGCCATGGAGCGTCGGATCAGATCGAGTAATTCCGGACCGGGCCGTGCCTCGCCGCCGGCGCTCAAGGCTTCGTTGAGGTCCCCAAGCGCGCCCGGCTTCCACGGATGCAAATCCTCGTGCAGGCGCTGGAATCCTTCGCCGAGTTCGCGCAGAACGGCGGTGCTCTGCGGCGATTCGCCGCGTCTGATAAGGACCTCGACTTCAGTTCCGAAGGCGAGGAAGGTGGCGCGAAGCGGCTCGGGGTCCTGGCGGCACCCGCCGAGGCCGAGAAGAAGCACCAGCGCCAGCCCTGCCCTCAGCAGTGCCCCGGGGACGAGGGGGGCAACGGGTCGAGCCGCGGACAAGCCTTGTCGGAGGCCTTGGGTGATGTCCTGCACGGTCCAGAGGCGCATGGAGATCGGTCTCGCCAAAGAGGGCGCCTGAGTGTAGGCCGGGAACGCGGCAGATGCTACCGCGCCCGCCGCGGACGCGCGTGGCCCACTAGGGAAGCTCTGAACAATTATGCTCGGAGCGCGTTTCAGTCGGAAAAGCCGCAGATCGTGTGGTGCGACATGAGCGACAGTAGCCATAGCTACGGCCGAGTGGCGATTGTCATGACAATCTGCGCG
>CAZDFS010000041.1:0-32160 GCA_964504865.1 uncultured Wenzhouxiangella sp. | reverse complement strand
GTGGCGAGCTCGCGGCGGTGAAGATCGTTCCAGAGCCGCAGTTCGCACTGCTGCCCGGCGATGAAGCGGGTCTTGCTCAGGCGCGCGGTCATCGTGCACCGCCGGTGTGCTTGTATTCGATCTCGTCCTTCGGGTTGCCAACCCGGCCTGGACGCCAACCCTTTTGTGCCATGAAACCCTCCTACCGTTCGATTCTGCCTGAAGACTAAGGCAGGCGTGCGACAGATTCTGTCGCCGGCTGCTCGCATGATGGCCATTCGAACCGCAAGAGAGAACACGGACATGTTGAAACGCGACTATGGACCAGGGGTTGGTAGCGACTTCGATCAAGCCGATGCCGCCAGCAGCGAACGTCAACTCGCCCGCATCTGGGCCGCGCGCATTCTCGAGGCCATGGGCCGCCCGAACTGCCTGCTGCGATTCGATGACACCGTGTTCAATGAGCTCGGGCTGCTCGATGAATCAGGGCCGCACGACCAGGCAAAGAAGTTGTTTAAGAATCGAGCGAGAATTCGCGCGGTCAGGCTGGAACTGGAGTCAGAGCCCTGGCGCAATCGCGGCGTACTGAACGACAATCTCCGCTTTCTCGCCAAACGTTTCGACTTTGACGAGCGGGACTGCGCCGTGCTGGCCTTCCTTGCGCTTGCGGCACGATTCGATTGGTTCAGTAGCCTGATCGACGACGCCATCGCGCGCGGCAACCTCGATGGCTTTGCGGCATGCGTTGCCGTGGCAACCGGGCTGTCGCCCGAGCAGATTGGCGAGGCTGTGGCGCATGATGGCCGCCTTTTCGCATCAGGCTTGATCCGTGCATCGCACCTGTCCTCGCTGGGTGCGGCGGACCAACCGGCGCTGGCCGTCGAGATCAGCGCCGGGCTCTGGTGCCGGGATTTCCGGGACGGGTTTCTGGAGCGACGAATGGTCGAATCGATCAATCCTGCCGAGGCTGCGAGACTGGATTCGGCAGATCTGCCCGTCGCCTTCAGGACGCTCCATGCGATGGTGCGCGCCATGTTGGATCAGCAGGTTCCGTGCGGCCAGGTGCTGGTTCACGGCAAGCCTGGCACAGGCAAGACCCGCTTCGTCCATGCCCTGGCAGCCGACCTCGAAGCCCGTGCCTATGCAATCAGAGACAGTCGACGGAATCGGCAGTTGAACGCGGCTGAACGCATCGAGAGTTTTGCCATCGCCCAGACGCTGCTTCGGGATCAGGACCGATGCCTGCTCGTCTTTGACGAGTGTGATCGGGAACTGGCGCTGTCAACGCGTTCGACCTGGCAGCAGAGCAACGACTGGAACAAGGCCTGGCTGAACAGACTAATCGAGACGGCAAGCATTCCAGGAGTGTGGATCGCCAATGAACTGGATGGCGTGCACCCCTCCACACTTCGCCGCTTTGCCATGGTCGCTGAGATGCCCGCGCTCCCGCAGAAGACCCGCACCGCCGTGCTGCGCCAGACCCTCGATGGCCTGCCGGTCGAAGCGGAATGGATCGAGGCGGTGTCGAAAGCGCCGTCCTTGACGCCCGCCTTAATGAAGAATGCAGCGAGCGTGGGTCGCGGGCTGCATGCGGTCTCTGGCCTGTCGCTCGAGGAGGCCATGACCGAGACGCTGGTCGGCCACTGCCAGGCGGCCGGACTCGATTTTGTCCCTCCGACGCGGTCCAGTCGCAAGCGGATCAAACTGCCCTACTCCAGCACCTGGCTGAACACGACGCCGGACATTCGAATTGTGTTGAAGGGGCTGGGTCGAGCAGACTCGACGAGCGGTCGACTCCTGCTGCATGGGCCTCCCGGCACCGGCAAGACCCGGCTGGCGCGCGAAATCGCCGATCGCATCGAGCGTCCACTGCAGGTGTTGGCGGCCTCGGACCTGCTCGATCCTTACCTGGGCAACACCGAGAAAAACATCCGCCGCGCGTTCGACGACGCCCGGAAAGAGCGATCGGTGCTCCTGCTCGACGAGATCGACGGCTTGTTGATGGACCGCGCACGGGCCGTCCGAAGCTGGGAGGTGACGCAAGTCAACGAGCTATTGACTCGGATTGATCACTTTGACGGCCTGCTGATCAGCACCACCAATCGCCATGAAGCGCTTGACCCCGCCATGCTCCGGCGCTTCGATTTGAAGATCGGCTTCGGCTACCTGCAAAGCCAGCAGGCCATCGAACTGATGCAGGCAGTGCTCGGCGATGATAGACAGCTGAATCCCCTGGAACGACGTCGGCTGGCCGCACTCGACAGGCTGACCCCCGGTGATTTCAGAACGGCTGTTCGGCAGCTCGAGATTCAAGGCAAGTCGGTGACGGCCGCAGCCTTGATCGATGCGCTGGCCGAAGAGGTCAAGCTGAAATCCGGAACCGAGCGACGGCCGATTGGATTTACTGCGTCGCTTTGATGGTCAGGTTCTGAACGTCGCCCTTGCCGAGACTGAATCCAGCGTCTATCTCTGCCGGTCTCGGCGATTGAAGAGCCAGCGAGTTGCCTCGACTTGACGTCGGTAGGTGATACGTACCACAGTCCGCTCATGATTCGTGGCTTTCGGTGCCGTGAAACCCGGCGATTGTTCGAAACCGGAAAGAGTCGTCGGTTTTCGGCGATTTCCCGAACCGCACTGCGAAAGCTGGACCAGCTCGACAACGTCACGCGACTGGATTCGTTGGCGATTCCCCCCGGCAATCAAATAGCGCACCCCGCCGAGTACTCTGTAACTTATAGCGATTCGGAGAGCGTTGAGCTGCAAGGACTGTCTTGCCGGGAATGGCCAGCCCTTTCCAAGAGACAGAACGCCGCAGATGAACTCTCTCCGCCTCGCCCTTCGGGAGCGCGCCTGACACGACATTGCGGCGTTGCGCCCCTTGTAAAGGGCTGGCCATTCACTGCGGGGCGCGTCTTGCACTGTCGGGTCATGCACGCTCTATAAGTCACAGAGTACTCGGCGGGGTGCGCTAAAAGCCTTGAAAGGGGATCGGCTGGGGCAGTTCAGTATACGGATCAACCAGCAGTGGCGAGTTTGCTTTCGCTGGACCGATGAAGGGCCGGACGATATCGAAATCGTGGACTGTCACTGAGGAAGCAATGATGCGCCGTATCACGACCCATCCTGGAGAAATGCTCAACGAGGAGTTCATGTTGCCCCTTGGGCTGTCCGCCCGGGAGCTGGCTCGTGCTCTGCGCGTGCCGCACAATCGCATCTCCGAGCTGGTCGCTGGCCGACGTTCGATGACTGCCGACACCGCCTTGCGCCTGGAAAGACACTTTGGCATGGAAGCCCGCTTCTGGCTCAACCTGCAGGCCGCATACGATTTGTCCAGGGCTCGCTCGGAGAGGGACTACGAAGAGGTGCAGCCTCGCGATGCTGCCTAGTGGGCCACGCGGGAAGTTGGGTGACGCTCAGAGCCCCGCTTTGTCCATCATCCCCATCAGCTTGCGACGGGCTTTGTAGCGAGTCCGAATCTGTGCAAGCCAATCGCGGGTCTCCTCACAGTCATTGAGTTGTGCGACGGCTTTCAGCAGCGGGACCAGATTTCGATAGGTATTGGCGTTGGCCCCGGGCAGTTCAGCATCGGCAGCGCGGCGATAGAGGCTGGCGGCGGCTTGCGGGTGCTCCCGAGTCACGTTTTTGGCCAGGCGGACCAGAAGGCTCGGCCCTGCAGCGTGCGCCATCGCCAGGTCGAGGGCCTCATCGAGCGCGCCTTCGGACATCAGGAGCTGAAGCCGCAGGCTGACATCGTTTCGACCGTCGTCGAGCCTCACCTCACGTCGCGCAATCTCTTCGAGCGCCTGTTGCCGAATCGTCGGCCATTGATCAGCGTTACCGGTCTTCAGCCGCTCCCAGGTCTCTGTGCCGGGCCGATGGCGAAAGTCCTGCCAGAGCAGCTCTTGTGCTTCCGCATCCAGTCCGGCTCGCTGGTATTCCTCGGCGAGCATCGGGCGCATACCGCGCCAGTCCGGGTGGTGCTTGAGCCCGCGCTCGGCCCAGCTCAGGGCCAGCGCGTCGTGACCGAATTCGCGACAGACCTTGACGATCTTTTCATAGCCGTAGCCCGATGAAAGGTCTCGTGACAGCAGTTCGATCAGCGTATCGAAATCGCCCTGGGAGCGAGCAATCTCTTCGCGCCAGCGCAGCACCTGGCTGGCCTCCATCTGCGCACTGAAGTCATCGCTCTCGCAAGCAACCGGGATGCCCGAAACCGCCTTGTCCACACGACGGAGATACGCTGCTTGCCCCTTGCTGCCCAGGCTGTCCCAATAGCGTTCCAGTGGGAATAGATTCCAGTCCTCGAGCTCTTTGAACTTGAACAAACGGGTCGCCAGTTGCGGGCCAGTGATGCTTGCCCTGGCCGCCGCGCGAGCGTGAAGGTGCGCAAAATCGCGCAGCCGATCTCCGATCGCTCCACGCGAGTCATCGGCGCGCTGATAAATGCGCAACAATCGTTTGACGGCATAGTCGGCGAGGTCGAGACAGGCATCCGGGTCGCGTTCGAGCAATGATTCGAGGATGTCCAGCGGCGCATCCAGCTGCATGGCGTAATCCGTGCTGCGGCGCCAGTCGAGAAATCCCCTGGGCCGCAGCAGCGCCGAGAGCGATTTCTTCAGCGCCGCAGGGTCGCTTGAAAGCTTGAGCCTGAGTTGTTTATCCAGCCGGTCATCAGCCATGGCTGCCTGAAACAACCAGTCGGCCAGACGTTCACGAGGTTCCTTCAACAATGCAGCCTGCAGATCATCATCGGCAGGTTCGGGCCGCCGGTCGTCTGCCTCTGCCGGCATCCAGGCGAGAGACGCGGCGACGAGGTGTTTACAGAAACTTCCATCGGCGGCGGCCGGACAGGAGCAATCGAACTCGATCAAGTCTCCTTCCTCGCGTAGCCAAAGGCGATAGCGCTGGGTGCCTTGGGCGGTCGCCTCAAGACCAGATCGGGTCGTCTTCGTAAGGGTGATGCGACCCTGAGCGTGGTAGTCAATGCCCCGTCTGAAGGCCGCAGGGCCGGCCAGGGATTCAATTTGTTCCCGGTTCATTGGCGCACGCCGGTCGCTTCAGTCGGCGCCTTGGTCCAGCGCACGGCGAAACCCTCGGCTTTGTAGAAGTCTTCGGCAACACGTTTCATGGCATTGGCTTCAAATTGAAACCAGCATTGCCGATCCGCTTCGAATTCGTACAGCGCATCCTTGAAACGCCGAAACGGCTTGCGCTTTTTCACGGCGGCAGCCAGCGATTCGCGAGCCTCAGCACTGGCCCCTTTGTCAACAAAATCTTCCATCAAGCGAAAGGCGTCAGAACTTGTGAAGACGGGGATCGGGAGCTGCCGCACAGGGTCGCTGGGTGTCCAGGTCTCGATGTATTCCTCACCGAACATGATCCGGGCCTCTTCAGGGTCGAGACAAGGCTTGCCCGTCACCGCATCGAGCATCCATTCCACACTCTGATCCTGCATCGCCATCACGATGTCGTCAGCATTCAACCAAAGGACCTTACTGTTGTTCTCGGACATGAAGGTTTATGCCGGCAACTGGGGAGCCGGTCGGTGCTGTACAGGCGTACCATCATAATTTGACCTGGAAGTGATTCAAACACACCGCGGCGACCGGCTTCGCCCAGGACGGCATGCGCCGCTCGCAATGCAGCAGTTCGCTCTGACGCATGCGGATGAGTTCGCGAAGCTGCGGCCGGCCTTGTGGGTCCAGCGGTCGGGAGTTGTCGAACACCGCCAGCTGGTGAAGGCCGGGTGTAAGCCGGCAGAGGTTGCGCATCGATCGACGGTAGCGCTGTCTGATCAGCGGCTCGGGAATGTCATGGCCGCCGCGCTGGACGCGCGCCGCGACGCGTTCGAGGTGCAGCTCGACCGAATCGAGGCCGCAGTACCAGACACTGACTCGAACGCCCGCAGCGACGGCGTCCAGCAGTGCGCCAGTGATCGAGTCGCCGCCCAGGGTGGTTTCGAAGACGAAATGGGTGTTGTCATTGATCGCCTGCCGCAGACGCCGGACGCCTTCCTGCCAGACCTGCCCGTTGATGTCGGCCAAGGGTGCGTTCGGGAACTGCTCGTGAAGCTGGCGCGCCACGGCGTCCGGGTTGTACCAGTCCTGGCCCTGCTTACGCAGCGCCGAACCACCGATCGAGCTTTTGCCGGCCCCGTTGACGCCGGCCAGAACGGTGATCAATCGGCCGACTCCGCAACCCGTGACCCTTTCGACTCCGTGTCGCCTGGTTGGTAGCTGGCGTTGAGCACGTCGCTACCGGAAAAGAGCGCTTCGTCGATCGCAGTTTCGGCGTCGGCCTGGTTCATGCGCTCGACAAGCACATCGAACTGCTGACTGAGGGCCTGCGCGAAACCATCGCTCTGCGCTTCGTTCAGCTCATTGATCATGGCCACCATCTCGTCGTACTGCTGACTGGACAGCGCGACCATGGACCCGACGCCCTGGACCCGGACCGCCACGCCCTGCGAGCTGGCCGTCAGTCGCGAAAGCAGTTCCGTGCCCCGCCGAGCCAGCCGCGAGACGGGCACCGATTCCAGCTCGGAAACCGGTTTGAGGGGGGTCCGTGTTTTCGCGGCCTTCGAGTTCTGCGATGCCATGGCGCGCTCCTGGGGCGATGTCGAGGCTGACCAATTTATCACACAATTCACATATTCCGAGACGCAGAACACCATGGGGATGTCGACGAGCTTGCGCATGACCAGGGTGGCGTCTTCGGGGGCGGAGATGCGGACGGCAGCGTCGAAGCGTACGGCGGTGAGATCGACGAAGCGGCTTGAAATGCGCAGTTCCAGGTTGGTGCCGGGGTAGCGCCGTTGGAACTGGCCAACGGGATCGGGCATTTGCTCCGAGGACGATCAGTTTTGTGTTGGACACAAGCGGCTGCTCTGATATTCTATATTCTAGAATCTAGAACGTAGAATACCTGATGAACCTTAAACCACAGGACGTGCTTGTACTTTTGAAGTTGGTCGCGCTGGGTGACCGGCCCTGGTCTTACGCCGGGCTTGCCGTGCAGCTGGGGATGAGCCCCTCGCAGCTGCACTCGGCGGTGAAACGGGCGCTGGCGGCACAGTTGGCGGTTCGCCGGGGCGAAGACGTGGTCCCCAATCTCCAGAATCTGGAGGAGTTCCTGGTCCACGGCGTCAAATACGCGTTCGTTCCGGAGCGAGGCGAGATGACCCGCGGCATGCCCACGCTGCATGCAGCTCCGCCCCTGGAGGCGCACTTTGCGCCCTCGTCGGAACCGCCGCCGGTTTGGCCGGACGCGGAAGGCGCGGTTCGAGGAATGGCGTTCTCACCGCTCTACAAGCTCGCCCCGGGAGCGGCGCGGGCGGATCAAAGGCTCTACGAATTGCTGGTGCTGGTCGATGCGATTCGGGGTGGACGTGCGCGCGAGCGGGAAGTTGCGGTTCGAGAGCTGAAGAAGCGGTTGGAATCTCATGATTAGAGCTCAGAACCCGAACGTTGCGATCCTCGAGGCAGCGGTGGCTCGGCTCGGCACTCTCACCGACGACATGGTGTTTCTCGGTGGCTGTGCGACGGGCCTGCTCCTGTCCGATCCGGCCGCGCCTCCCATCCGAGTGACAAGAGACGTCGACGCCATCGTTGAACTCGCATCACTGGCCGACTATCACCGCCTCTCCGATCAGCTTCGGATCTATGGCTTCGCCGAAGACACGAGTGAAGGCGCGCCGATTTGTCGGTGGACTTGCGAAGGGATTTTGCTGGATGTGATGCCCACTGACGAAACGGTGCTGGGTTTCGGCAACCGCTGGTATCGTCCAGCACTCGAACAGGCCGTGGTGGCTGAGCTGCCCTCGGGAGCCAGAATCAAGCGGGTCACAGCGCCCTATTTTCTTGCGACCAAACTCGCCGCTTTCGATGGACGCGGACAAGGTGACTACATGATGAGTCACGACATGGAAGACCTGATTGCTGTCCTCGACGGCCGCCCGGAGACTCTCGATGAAGTGCAAGGAAGCGATGGGCGCCTTCGAGCGCACCTTGCCGAACGCTTCAGCGCACTGCTGGACGACCCCGCATTTCTTGCTGCCCTTCCTGGCCACTTGCCTGGCGACACGGCAAGCCAGGCCCGACTGCCTCTGATCATCAAACGAATAAAGTCGATTTCGATGTTCAGATGAGCGGCCTCGGTCGATCGATCATCACCGTCTGCCCCGCCATTCCACCAGAAGGAAATTTCCGGGACAGGAAGGAAATTTCCGGGACAGGCACCATTCGCGCCCATAAGATTTCAACCGATCACCCGCCCTCAATCACGCTTCACCCTTTTTAGCGCTTGGCCTGGAATGCTGAATCATCAGCCGGCGGCCCCAGATTGATCGGCACGTCAGTCTGCCGAATGCGGCCTCGGGTGATCAGGTGGGCTTCTTCCCAGGTTCTGCCAATTCCGACAATGCAGCGGGGTTTGGGCGGGTCCTTGAGATCACCAAGTCCCATGCCGTCCAGCAGGTTCTCGAGCAGGTCAGCCAGACAATGGGCCAACAGCACCCCGTCCCAGGGCCTTCGGAGCAATACATAAAGGCGGCCCGGGTGGCCTGCGAAACCGACTAGTTTTCGACTGCGCACCTCCCGACCTATGAATTCGAGAATTTTCCCTCTGCAGCCTGCAGTCCCCACCCCGCGCAGCGCCTTCAGCCCTTTGATCTTGACGGCCATAAAGGCCCCACGATGCAGATGGTCGGCGAGGGACAGGCAGTCCTTAGCGCCCAGGCCGGTCGGGCCATCGATCAACAGGCGAAGTCGGTTTTGCAGGTCCAGATAAGGGGAATAGCGCGACCTGGCTTGCAGAAGGCGATTCGCGTCTTGTATCAGCAGGTGATGGGCGTACAACACCTCATCCGGTGGACGCTGCCGTGGCTCTTGCTGAGGCAGCGGGGGTCGGTTGATCTTGCGTTGGTGCTCGACGGCCAGATGGTTTTCATAGGCTGTCCATGCACGGTCTGTCGCTTGCTGCACGGGGCACTCCGCCAATATCGAGTTCAGTGCAGTTTAGTCAGCCCGATTCTCAGAATGTGATACGCATCACATTTTTAGAGTCACTCAGGCTTGCGCCAATACCTTTTGCGCCGCCTGACCCAGCGTCTTGTCAAAGGTGGCCAGCGGTGCACGCAGCTCCAACGCGAGCTGCAGGTAGGCCGCGTCATAGGCGGTCAGGCCGGTGCGTTCGGCCAGGTAAAACTGGTCGGCGACGTTGATGGCGCATCGGGTCAGGCGGATGGCTTGCAGGTCAGCCAGGGCCTGGTCGGCCAACGCAGTTTGACCGGCGGCAGATTTTTTCAGCGCCACGCTGACAATTTCGTGGTCGAGCAGATCGGGTGCGAACAACGCCTTGCCCGCCATGGCCAGCGCCGCAGCGTCGCGCTGAGCTTCGTCAAAAAGAACCGCAACCAGCACGCTGCAGTCGACAACCAACGGCGGCAAGCGTGCGTACTGTCCAGCCGGCTCGGCCACCAGCAAGTTGTCAGCGGGCATCGCGTTCGCGGCGAATCAGCTCGGCGGAAAGCGGTTCGTCGGACACCGGCTGCTGACGACGCGCCTTGTGTTCGGCTGCAATCTGTTCGATGGTTTTTTGCCCGTCAGGCTCACCGCGCAGGTGTCGCTCCGACGCAGGCGTCAGTTCGTTGCCCCTGGCCGCGCGGCAGGCCAGGTCCAGCAGTTCGCCTTGAAGCGAGCGATGGTTGGCCCTTGCGCGGGCACGTAGCCGCGCCACCACCTCTTCCGGCACATTCTTGATCGATAAATTCGGCATGGGTCTTTCATGGTTCTGATCTGGCTCCATTATGGCTCCGAGCATGGTCGGGGACAACTCGGATTCCTTCGAATCCAGATCCAGGATGACTCCGTAGGCTCCCCAATCATGGCCAATCATCAAAACTTCAGAACATTCGGACAATCACCCAGACCGGCGATTTGCTGGACAGCCAGGTTTCTCTGCATCGATGATGATTGCACCAGGCTTCACCTGCAGGTGTGTACCGTCTGCCCTTACCTCCTGACTCGGAACACGCCCACCATGCCCAAGCAGACCCTCGTCTTTGCCGTTTTGCTGATCGCCCTCGGACTGGGCGCCTTTCTCGTGTCCGGCTCGCGCACCGCGCTGACGCCGGCCGCGCCCGGCGTGCTGCTGGCCGTTCTTGCGGGACTTTCGTTGGTCTTCGGGCAGGCGCGCCGACACCTGATGCACGTGGCCGCCGTCGTGGCGCTGCTGGGTGCCCTGGCACCGGCCGCTGCCCTGGCCGTTCGCGCCGCGAACATGAGCACGCTGGCGCTGTCGGTCAATGTCGGGATGCTGGCGCTCTGCAGCACCGTGCTGGTGCTGATGGTCCGCTCCTTCATCGCCGCGCGGCGGGCGGCCTGACGGGCAAAGCAGCGCAGCATCCTGGGCCGACGGGCGCGGCCCAGCGCTCTTCGCCGCGATTCCAGCCCGGCGGTCACCGGCCGGTATCATGAGGGCCCCTTACCTGGCAGCCGATTCGTCCTCCCATGCGCGGCGTTGAACAGATTCCCTGGCTCTATGACCTGCTGATGGCGCTAGCGCCGCGCCTCGAGCGCTGGCGTGCGGCGCTGGTGGCCGGGGCCCGCGGGCGAGTGCTGGAAGTAGGCTGCGGCACCGGGCGCGGCCTGCCGGACTATGCGGATGAGGTGGAGCTGTTCGCGCTGGATCTGAACTTCGGCTCGCTCGATCGCGCGCGGCAGCGGCGGCCCGAGGCTCGCCTGGTCTGCGCCTCGGCCGAGGCCATCCCCTTCGCTGACGCCAGCTTCGACTGCGTGGTCTCCTCGCTGGTGTTCTGCAGCGTGCCCGACGCGGCGCGCGGGCTGGAGGAGATCAAGCGCGTCCTCCGGCCCGACGGCCAGCTGCTGATGCTCGAGCACGTCCAGGCCCGGTCGCGTCTCGGGGCGCGGGTGCTGAACGCCATCCAGCCGGCCTGGACTGCGATCAGCGGCGGCTGCCACCCGAACCGCGACACGGTTTCGACCGTTGAGGCGGCCGGCTTCGTGATCGACGCCCAGTCGTTTCGGTCGCGGGGCTTGATGCGGCGGTTCACGGCGAGGCTGGGCTGATGCCATCGCCGAGCTCAAGCTCGATCTGCTCGACATCTTCAATCGCCGCAAGGCGATCGACCAGGACGCAGGCACCCGCTGAGTTGCGCTCCGCGGGCCCTTGTCGGCCGACGAGGACAGGATCGCTGCGAGCCATCGGCCGCTTACCGTTCCAGCAACCCTGGACCGCCCAACCCATGACTCGAACAGCGGACTAAAAAAATGCTCGATCAGATCTTCAGCACGGTTGATCTCGTCATTGCCTCGACCTTCGTCTGCCTTGTCATTGCCATGGTCGTGTGGCTGCGGGCCAAGCCGAAGGACAAGCGCGACACGCACGATTCCAGCTTGCATGATCAGCGTACGGCCACGCTTCTTGGCCAGATCGGCCACTGGTCCATGGCATTGGTCAACATCGTTATTGGTGTCCTGCTTGGCGTGGCGATCAACGGATTGGCGCGCTTGATGCTTTCAGGCGCCTGGGTAGCCGTGTTCACTTTGCTGGTCTTATTCGCTGCCTTGTTTCTGATCGTGTGGCTGCACGATCGTCTGGGCGAAACGCTTTTTCCGAGCGGGATACGCCCGGCCCGCAAACCCAAGCGGGTTCGTAAAACCCCCCTGTTTCGACGTCTCAGCCTGCCCGTGGGCCTGGTGCTTGGGGTCCTCCTTGCCGCCCTCGGCTGGGATCAATGGCTTTCGGGCTGGCTCCTCTGACGCTCGCAACTCGGCCTGGGGAAAACGACTTGCGCATGCCGCCTTTGCGCGCGCCTCCCGCAGAAGCTCGTCGCGCCCGACCCTGCGGATTCAGACCTTCCCCCAGGCGAGCTCTATAAGTCACAGAATGAGTGACGGGTTGCGCTAGACTGCGCGCCCCATCCTTATCTTCCGAGAACCCCATGGCCTTGAGTGCGACGACCTACAAGATGCACCTCAACCTGTCTGATACTGACCGAGGCGTTTATGAAGAGCTTCGCCATACGATCGCGCGCCATCCCTCGGAAACCGAAGAGCGGCTGACGGCCCGAATTCTGGCCTTCGGGCTGTTCTGGGACCCGCGCATGCAGTTCGGGCGCGGCCTTTCGGACGTCGATGAAGCCGCCTTGTGGTCCAAGCGCCTGGAGGGGCCAACCGAGCACTGGATTGAAGTGGGCCGGCCGGATGCCGATCGCATGAAGCGCTGTTCGCGGCTGGCGGAGCGATTGACCGTTCTGGCCTATGGCAGCCAGGATGTCTGGGCCGGCCAGGTCCTGCCAAAAGTGGCGGGCCTGAACAACCTGGCCATCGCGTCACTGCCCCAGGCGCCGATGAATGACCTGGCGGTTGACCTGCCGCGCACCATCCATTGGGGCCTGATGATCACCGACGACGTGCTCTACGTCAGCAACGCCGATCGGCAAGTGGAGATCGCGCTGACCTGGCTCAAGCGCCGGGGCTGACCTGAGCCGGATCGCAGTCGGGGCACTGTAATAGCAGCAGTAGTAGAAACCAGGCTGTCCTGTAGTTCCTGTCCTGCTGCGGTCATACCGACGCCCACCTGTGCGCTTCTGCCCCCGGACGGCATTATTCATGTCAAGGCCCCGGATCGGCGTTGCACCTTTCTTCACCCCGTCTGTCCCTGGTCGCCTGGGGGAGTGCCGGCCTCGCGGCTTCGATCCGCGCGGTCATTGGTTTCATATCAGGAGGCAGGTCATGAACTCAGAAGCAATGGAAGCCAGAACCAACGGCGGCGCGATCAGCATCGCCGTCAGGATCACCGTGTGTGCAGCCGTCCTTTTCCTCGTCGGCTGTGCCGGGACCACCAAGATCAAGTACATCTATGCACTGGCCGGAACCCAGATCGAGCGGCCGAGCGACGGGCTGGTGCTGACCGCACCGCCGGGCAAACACTACGCGGTATTCCTGGTGAGCTGCGTTGACAATTCCGATCGCGACGATACCTTCGGCTTCTCGACCACGCGCCTCAGGACGGATTCGAGCAATGCGGATTCGACGCCGCTGTCGGGCCAGTTCCCGCCGACGAGCTTCGGGGTGCCGGCCGGTGGCATCCAGCAGGCAGCCGAGGACCAGTCGCTGGCTCGAGTCGTGTTTCTGATCGACGAGCCCGCCCAGGCCGGCGTCAAGGGTCAGCTGTTCCACAACTCGCAGAGCGGCCAATCGGTGCTGATGGTGAACCAGACGCCGTACGGACCCTTGGTCTCTGCGCCCGGCGCGGTGATCAGATACGACGAGATCACCGGGTCCCCGTTTCTGGGCAGCGACACCTGCGTCGATTACGGCAGCTACCACTGAAGCAATCGCGCCGATCGGTCAACGCCGATCCATCGAGGACAGCCGGCCACTGCAACTCAGCGCTTGCCCTTCAAGGGCCCCGTGCACGCCCGCACCCGTGCGAAGACACTGGTCGTGTGTGCGCATCGCCCGGCTTTGCGACCTGCCCTGGCCTGAACAAATCGCTACACTGGGCTCGTCGTTGAATCAGGGAGCATCAAGGCGGCTCATGGACTCGAACGAGTGTGCGAACTGCAGTCAGCGGCCGGGAGCGAATGATCGCTGCCGCGCGCCCTCGACCAGGCGCCTGACATGGCCAAGCTGAAACTCGATCTGCACGACATCTTCAATCGCGGCAAGGCCATCGATGCAGAACTCGAACGGGTCATTCGCGAAGCGGTGGACAAGAGGATTCGCGAGGTCGAGATTATTCCGGGCAAGGGATCAGGCCAGCTGAAGAAGCACGTCCTGCGGTTCCTGCAGCGGCCCGACATCAAGGCGCTCTATCACCGCGTCGACAAGGATTCGAAGAACCACGGGCGCTTGTTCGTGTACTTCCGGTTCTGATCGGCCGATCTGCTCGAAGCGTCGGGTTTTCCATTCGAGGGCTCAGCCACGCCAGTAGTCCCTGGCCTGGTCTGGAAACGAGGTCAACAGTTGGTCCAGATCGTCCTGATCGACCAACCGCCGCAGGGCGCGCGCGACCGCCGCGACCGCGTCCGGCGGGGCGAAGTTATGGGCCGCGCGCACGGACTTCACATCGGCGAGAATTTCAGCGTTGCTGCCGAAGGGCTTCGGCGTGTCGCGGGGCACCCAATCGCTGACAAACAGTGCTCGGACACCCGGCGGCAGAAAGTCTGCAAAGCGAAGAGCATCGGCGATCGTCATCCGACATCGAAACGCGAACAGCACACCGCAGACCATGTTGTAGGCCATGTGCGTGGTCGCAAGACCGGCTTCATCGCGGGCGTAAAGCATGAATTTTTCAAACTGTTCGGACGCGTGGTGATAGTCCATTGGTGCGGGCACTGCGCACTCCTGTTCTGTTGCTAACAATCCTTTCATACTGCCAAATCTGCCAGGCCGGTGTTTGGCGGCTGACAATGGTACGCAGGCGCCTCCAGGGCTCAACCGCTCGACGCGGCGTCCAGCGCATCCAGTGAGTCGCCAGGAAGGCGCGGAGTGCGCAACGAGCGAGCCAGGCCTGGCCCGCTCAAGCGCTGACCAAACGAACGACATGACCGACGGCCGGATCGGTGCGACCCTCCAGCATTTCAGCAATCACCTCGCGTGCGGCGTCAAACCCCTGCTGCTCCTGCACATCGATCAGCTGGTGCTCGACAACGTGCTTTAAAAACGCGGCCACGGCCTCACCGACGCGACGGTTGAATTCTTCCGAGCCCCATTCCTCCTGCCGGCGCGCGACCCAGACGGGGGCAAAGAAGAACTGCGGCGCGGGGCCGGGCAGGTTGGCGTCGGGCCTTGGCGGTGAGTGGGCGTGGGCGGCGCCGAGGGCGGCGTCGTGGACGAGGTGATCGCCGACGTGCTCGTGGACGCGGCGCTGCACGTCCGTGTTGCCGGCGATGTCGACGTAGACGGTTGGCTTGTTCGCGTCGAGCTGCTCGAGCTCGTCATAGGTCAGCACCTTCGAATACAGGCCCAGGCCTTCGACGAAGTCGCGGTGGCGGGCCGAGGTCAGGCCGATCACCTCGATGTCCGAGCCGCGTGCATCGCGCTGCAGGCCGATGCTGAAGGCCTCGGAGTAGCCGGTGCGGCTGGAGGCGCTGGAGATGACCACCTGCTCGGCGCCGAAGAACTGCTGCTCGGCGAGGAAATCCGCCAGGCCGAAGGCGGTGACGAAGAGCGGTCGGAAGATCGCGTGCAGGGGCTCGACGGCCTCCGACTGAAAAGGGTCGTTGTCGCTGCGCTGGTACCAGTTGTAGACCTCGGGCAGATCGGCCCGGTGAGCGGACTCGTCGCGGAAGCTGCGCGCGCCGGTCTTGCCGGGCTGCACCACGAGATGGGTGGCCGAGGGGAAGTAGCCGAAGTAGCGCTGCCCGCGTTCGATGCCCTCAGCCTTCGACTCGACCACGTCGGCATAGCCCCACACGGGCAGTAGACCCTGGTTCTCGACGCCGGTGGGGAAGAAATCCCAGTAGCGCAGCTCATCGCCGTAGACCGCGTAGGTGATGTTGTTGACCGTCAGGGAGAAGCGATCGAGGGCCAGCACCACTTCGCCGTCGCCGGCCTGTGGTGCTTCGACGGTGTCGATCTGCATGTCTTCGAAGCGCGCGCGGTTCATCAGCAGGCGGGTTGTCTTTACAGCGTCGGCCATGGTTCGGTACTCGGGTGGGCGTGTCGAAATCCTAACCGATCGAACCGATCGAACTTCGGCTTGTGCTTGCACCCGGGTCTGGCCCCAGGGCCTACGTTCAGGGGATCGGACGCACCAGAAAACTACCGGTTGTCGCCAGGTTGATGTCGGGAGGAAAGCCTCCGACGCCGGTTCTCGACACGTCTTCGATACAGTCGTAGGTCACCGACGTGCGCTGCGAAAGCTCGGGATTGATCGGCCAGATCCCCGAAACACTGAACGCCGTCTTCGACGCGCCGCCCAGACCCAGTGCCTCGATCAATGCTCTTCCAACGGCCGTGCCCGGTACTTCACCGACGTTGGGCAGACCAAAGAACGTTTTCAGATCGACGATTTCGGAGGCACTCGCAAAGCGGAATCCGAATAGCTCGTCGGACCCGTCTTCCAGCCGGAGGGCGACCTCATCGGTCGAGAGGCCGAAGGTGACGGTCAGGTCCAGCCAGTCGAGATTAGTGGCTTCGATCCGGGTCAGATTTCTTCCATCATCGGTCGGTCCCGAAATCGCCGGATCGTTATAGGTGACAGGCGACGCCGGCTCGAAGCGGCTTGCGAACAGGGACGGCGCATCGCATTGCGTGGCCAGAAGGTCGCCGCAAAGGGATATCGCGGAGACGACAACAAGAATGTAACGACAGTACGGTGCAGACATTTGAGACCCCTGATTGATCAAGCGAAAAGACGCAGACTTGAACAACCGGCTCGTGGTCTGAAGTTCCGAGTATAGGCTCTCCCGGATCGGCCCGTCGACGTTGACATCGCCCGCCCCGCTGACCGAGCGAACCAACCGATCGTTCACACCCAGCCCATCGACCCGAAAACCGTTGCTTTCGTCGAGCTCGGCCAGGGGCAGCACGGCTGGGAACCCGGCTTGGGCGCTCTGCGGCTTCTCCGACAGAAACGCACTCCGAGCACAGTTGGTCAGAGGACCCCTAGATTGATCAACGCCCTCAGGCTGAAGACTCATGAGGGGTATTGCCGTTGGTACAGGTGAAGAACGGCGGCCAGTTTGCAGAATCAGCGCCTTGATTTCCGGGTCGCGCCGGCAATGGAGTAGCATCGGGACCTGGGTGCGCGGGCTTCGCGCACCGGAAAACGGGTTCTCTCCTGCGGGGTCTGAAAATGAATCATCGTCTTGTTGCGCTTTCCGGATGGCTGCTGGCCGGCCTGTCGACGCTGTCCGCGGCCTCGGAGGTGGTGGTCGGCAATCTCGACGTGCCCTGCGCCGAGGACCCGGCCTGCATGAACCGCCTCCACCCCGATATCCCCATGGTGGCCAGTGCCGACCCGGGCCAGCCCATCGTCTTCTACGGGCGCGATGCCTTCGACCTGACCCTGGACCCGGACGCGCCCTACAGCACCGCGGCCATTCCGCGCGAGGGCACGGGCGTCGTCCATGCCCTGACCGGCCCCGTGTCGATCAACGGTGCCGAAGCCGGTGACGTGATCGCCGTGACCATCGAGGCCATGGAGCCGGCCTCCGTAGGCTGGACCGAAGCCTCGCCCTTCGGCTTTGCCGGCGATCAGTTCGGCATGGAGCGGCGCTTCATCATCTGGCGCATCAATGACGACTACGCCGTTAGCGATGCGCTGCCCGGCGTGCGCATTCCCAACGCCAGCTTTCCCGGCGTGGTCTCCACCCTGCCCGACGCTAAGCTGCTGGCCGACGTGCTGGCGCGCGAACAGCAGCTGCTCGAGGCCGGCGGCGCCGTCCTGCCGCCCGACCCGGACGAGGCCGAGCCGGCCGAGGTCTGCGGCGCCGAGGGCAGCAAGCCGACCGAGTGCCTGCGCACGGTCCCACCGCGCGAGCACGGCGGCAATATGGACATCCGCTACATCACCACGGGCACGACGGTCTACCTGCCCTGCCTGGTCGACGGCTGCGGCCTGGCGGTCGGCGACTTCCACTACGCCCAGGGCGATGGCGAGGTGGCCGGCACGGCTATCGAGATGGGCGGTCGAACGACCGTCACGGCGCGCGTGGTCGACAACCCGCCCGACCTGAGCCCCGGCCCGCACTACGAAGGCCCCGCCTCGGTACTGGGCATTCCCTCCGAGCGCTTCTACGCCGTCACCGGCTTTCCCCTGAAGGACGCCGGCACGGTGCCGGCGGACATGGCCTATCTGAGCTCGCAGAAACTCGCCGGCCTGAGCAACCTGTCCGCCGACATCAACCTGGCCGCGCGCAACGCGCTCACCGCCATGATCGACTACATCATGCGCGAGTACGGCTACGACCAGCCCGAGGCCTACATCATCGCCAGCATCGCGGTGGACCTGCGCATCGGCCAGCTGGTGGATGTGCCGAACGTGGGCGTGACCGCGATCCTGCCGCTGGACATCTTCGTCGGTCGCGACTGAGCCGCCGGGCGATCAATCGTCCAACGCGGCCGGGCATGCGTCTAGAAGCGTTCGCGACTGCCGCCTGGCATTCAATGCCCTCGCCGCCGCCGGCACGTCATCCACGCTGATCACTTCCGCGCCGTTCCCGGCCAGGCGCCGATAGTTGACGCGGCCCTCGCGCTCGCCGCGGAAATCGCCGTAGCTGGTTTCGATGCCACGCTCGGCGAGCAGCTCATCGAGGGGCGGATTACCCTGGCCGGTGCCCAACCAGGCCTGGACCCGGCTCAAGTCGACGCCGGCGCGCTCGAGGCGGTTCAGATCGTTGCGGTCGTCGATGCCGACGGAGAACATCACCTCGGGCAGGGCGCGATGCAGCTCGATCGCATCATTGATGGAATAGGTGATGACAATGCTCCGGTCGACGGCATCGGCGGCGGCGATGGCCTCAGCGATTTCGGCCATCGCCACGCCCTTCAGGTCGATCTGGGCGATGCCACGGCCGTCGAGCGCCTCGAGAGCGGCTTCGAGCGTCGGCGGCGCTTCGGTCAGGGTGCGGCCGCTGATATCCCTCAGTCGCAGCGCCGCGAAGTCTTCGGACGAGATATCTCGCACCCGACCCCGGCCGTTGGTGGTGCGCTCCAGCGTGCGATCGTGGAGCAGGACAAGCACGCCATCGGCGGTTCGGGTGACATCGAGCTCGATGAACACGGCCCCGTCGGCCAGTGAGGCCTCGATGGCCCCAAGGCTGTTCTCGGCCGCCCCTCGCCGGTCGCCGGCACGGTGGGCCTGCAGCAGCGTCAGGCCCTGTTCTCGCGCGCAGTCGAGGTAGGCGGCCAGGTCGACGTCGTCCAGCCAGGGCTCGGTGACCGGCGGTGGGCTGGCCGGGCTACAGGCCTTGAGCAGCAGGGCCGTGACGGCCAGGAGGATCGTGCGCATGGTGTCGGGCTCGGATTGGGGCGGCGCAGATACTTTACGCCGTCGGCCATGGATTGGGTGAGGAGATGCTTCGCGTTGGCGCAGAGACCCGGGCGTAGTCGTGAGCCTGCGCAAGGCATCCGTTGATCGCACAGGCCAACGCCCGGGCGCCAGATCATCGACAATGCAGGTGCCATGAAGACGCAACGCTATGCCGTGATCGATTTCGAGACCACCGGACTGTCGCCAGCGCACGGAGCGCGGCCGACGGAGATTGCGGTGGTGGTGGTTCAGGATGGGGAAATCGTCGATCGCTTCCAGAGCCTGATGAATCCGGGCGTGCCGATTCCCTGGGATATCCAGTCGTTCACGGGCATCACCGATGCGATGGTGCGGCGGGCACCCCCCGTCCGCGATGTCATGACCCAGGTGGTGCACTTCGTCGGCGGGGACCCGATCGTGGCGCATAACGCCTCCTTCGACCGGAAATTCTGGGAGCACGAAACCGCGTCCATCTCCGGCCGCGCGCAGAATGCCTTTCTCTGTTCCCTGTTGCTGGCCCGGCGGCTGCTTCCCGAGACCCGAAACCACAAGCTCGCTACCCTGGTGTCGGCCCTTCGCCTGCCCTCGGACGGGCGCTTTCACCGCGCCCTGGCCGACGCCGAATGCACCGCCCATCTGTTCATTCGCCTGCAGCAGGAACTCCAACGAACCTTCGACCTCGACGACTGCGACTGCGAGCTGTTGCAGAAGCTACAGTCGACGAACAAGCAGCAGCTGGCCCGCTGCGTGGAGCGCCACCTCGCGTCGGCCGGCTGAATCCGGGCCCGCGAGGCGTAGACTGGGGGACACCAACCCACGGCCGAACGGCAGGAGGAACTCGTATGTATGGATTCACCACCACGCTCTCGGGCATAGGCTTCGATCAGGCCCTGGAGAACACCGTCGAAGCACTCAAGACCGAGGGCTTCGGCGTGCTCAGCGAGATCGACATCCAGGGCGCGATGAAGACCAAGCTGGGCGTGGACATGCCGCGCTACCGCATCCTCGGCGCCTGCAACCCGCCGCTGGCCCACCAGGCCCTCCAGACCGAGCCCGATATCGGCTTGCTGCTGCCGTGCAATGTGATCGTGCGCGAGGCCGAGGACGGCAGGGTCGTCGTCGGCTTTCTGAATCCGCAGGTGATGGTCGAACTGGTCGACAAACCCGGCATGAAAGCGGTGTCCGACGAGGCCGAGGAGCGCCTGCGGCGCGTCTGCGAGAGCCTGGGCGGGACGACGACCTGAACCCGGGGGCTCAGGCGTCGTCGCCCTCGTCGCCATTCATGCGCTCGCGCCGTTCGCGTTCTTCCTCGCGGGCGGCGTCGATGATGGCCATCAGGTGGTCCAGGTTGATGTCCTGATGCTCGGGCGTGTACTGCCCGGTCAGTTCGCTGTCCGGCCGCAGGCGACCGGCGGCGTAGAGGGCCCAGATTTCCTTGCCGTACTCGGTCTCGAGTAGTTCCGGCGCCACGCGCCCGAAGTGATGGCGCAGGCGGTCCACGTCGCGAATCAGGAGCATGGCAGCCGAGTTGTTGGCGGCCGCGTTGATGGCCTGGGGCAGGTCGATGACGACCGGGCCATGAGCGTCGATCAGGATGTTGAATTCCGACAGGTCGCCGTGGATCAGGCCAGCGGAGAGCATGCGCACCACCTCGGCCACCAGGTGATCGTGGTAGCGGCGGGCGGTTTCGGCGTCCAGCTCGACGTCGTCGAGGCGCGGCGCGACCCGGCCCTCGGCGTCGGTGATCAACTCCATCAGCAGCACGCCGTCGATGAACATCTCGGGCCGCGGAACGCGCACGCCGGCGGCCGAGAGCGTGTAGAGCGCATCGACCTCGGCACTGACCCAGAGTTGCTCCTGTTCCTTCTGGCCGTATTTCGTGCGCTTCGACAGCGCCCGGGCGCGTCGGCTGTTTCGGACCTTGCGCCCCTCCTGATACATCACGTCCTGCTTGAAGCTTCGGTGACGCGCTTCCTTGAAAACCTTGGCACAGCGCCGCTCGCCACCGCAACTCACGACATAGACGTCGGCCTCCTTGCCGCTCTTGAGTTCGTAGTACACCTCATCGATCAGGCCATCAGCGAGCAGCGGCTGAAGACGCATGGGAGTTTTCATCGGGTCGCGGGCGGCGTGAAGGAGGGAGCGCTAGTTTACCCCGGACGGGAAAGAAAGGACGGCGCCGGGGGCATCGGTCAAGGACCCTCTGATTGACTCTGTGCAGAGCGCGGTTCAGGCAGGAAAGCCGCAGATCGTAGGGTGCGAGCCAAGCGACAGTCGCGGCCACGCGCAGGGTGAGTCAGAAGGCCTTAAAAAAAACGATGCCGGCGCGGGGGCCGGCATCGCATTCCAGAACGGTCAAGCGCCGGTCGCTAGCGGACGCACTCGAGAGAATCCAGCCCGGTCAGGCGACCGATCTCCATCGTTCTTGGAACTCCATCGACGGTGGCTTCGACCACAGCGTCGTTGCAGTCGCTGAAGGTCACAACGGCGCTACCGACGACGTCCAGATCCACTTCGTTCGGCTCCATCGTGGCGATCATGCCGTTGTCGGTGACATAGAGCTCGTCGATGGTGATCGTCAGACCAGAGCGCTCGCCGATACCGAAGGTCCAGCGCTGGCTGCCGTCGTCGTCGTAGGTGAGCCAGTAGACCAGCACCGTGCCGTTGGCGATGACCTGGATGATCACGCCTTCGCCGCTCTCGACCTTGTTGAAGAAGTGGCCGCTGAAGTCGCCGTTGATCACCAGTGGCATGGACGTGAGGGCGACGGGCGCGCTGCTGCGCTGAAGTCCAACCAACCGGGCCCCGGTCGGCTCGTCGGCATCCGGCAACAGGGTGACCAGGGCGCTGCAGCCCAGCTCGTCATCGCCGCAGGTGGTCAGCCCTTCATCGTCAAAGGACGGGAAGAAGATCGGCGAGGCAGCGTCACCGATGACCACCGACGTGCTCGGGGAGAACGGTGCGATGGATAGCCCTTCGCCGGGCTCGTCACCGAGCTGATCGCCGGCGACGTTGACGCTCGCCAGGAAGAAGAAGGCCGCGAAGCTATCGATCGGATCGGTGATCAGGTCCTGAACGTTGACGATCGGCAGGGGTTCGACGCCGAGGATTTCGACCTGAGCGAAGACCACTTCATCACCCGTGGGCACGCCCAGGGCGCCTGACACCGGCGGACTGGCCGAATAGATCCTGCCGTCGCCGTCCAGATCGCGACCGCTGATCGTGCCTCGAATCGAAGCGCCGCCGTCGAAGCCGTCCTGCTCGAAGGTGTAGCGCAGCAGTTCATGGGTGACGATCGGCGCGGCGGAGGCGGTCGAGAAGAGGAGCTCGAAGTTCGGGAACGGATCGACGGGATCCAGGGTCACGAGAAGCGAACAGGCGTCGCCATTGGCGTTGCCGCAGACATCCACGCTGTCGGGGACGACGCTGGGCGTAAAGGCACCGGCAAACAGCGGCCCGCCGATGTACGAGGTGCTGGGTGCCAGGGGCGCGAAGGACACGCCTTCGTTGGCCTCATCTCCGAGCTCGCCACCGTCGAGGTTATAGGCAAAGCCCCAGAAGAAATTCGAGGGGTCGTTGATATCGGCCACGGAGGCATCGAAGACATTGGTCACGGTCTGGCCGAGGACGCCTTCGATGCGCACGCTGGCGTAGGTCACCTCGGTGCCACCGCTCTCGAGGCCGAGGGCGTCGGCCAGCGGCGGGGCCACGGTGTAGAGCCGGCCGTCATCATTCAGGTCCTCGCCGATGAGCAGACCGGTGACGGTGCCGCCGCCCGGAATGGTCTGCGAGAACTGGATGCTGACCTGCTCGGCCAGGGCGTTGGAGGCCGGCAGCGCGGCGCCAGCCAGAAGAGCCGCAGCGAGCAGTCGCCGTGCTATAAGGGTTTTCTCTCGAGTGCTGTTCATTTCTTTCTCCCCCGGGACGAACCGGATTGTCGAACATGGATTGGTCGGCTCGACCGATGCGGAGAGTCTGATGGCGTCCGATCGAGCCGTGGCGACGGTCGTCCTGACCTGAAGCCTGGATCCAGCATCGGCCCCTGAGCTGATAAACTCCTGCGGAAAATCGAAAATTTCCTAAATTCTTTAATTTTCAACGATATAAAGATCGGTGCTGGGCGAATGAGGGCGTGATTTCGGTCGCGAAATGTGTGATCATGTTCACGCTGTAGCGTTATCAGGAGGGGAGGTCTGCCGTATGCAGTGGATCGCCGTCATGGATCGGGTCATCGATTTGGGCACCGGCCTGATTCACCATCAGGGCGACGCCCGTCCGCTCCCGCCTCGGCTGCTGAGCCTCCTGCAGCATTTCATCGAACATCCCGATACGGTGATCGCGCGCGACGACCTGATCGAGGCCGTCTGGGGACACCTCGAGGCAGCAAGCGACGACTCGGTCAACGTGGCGGTCTCATCCCTGCGCCAGGCGATCGGCGACACTCGCCGCCCCCACCGCGTCCTCAAAGCCATTCCGCGGCGCGGTTACCTGTTCGATGCGAGCGAGATTCGTGTCCTCAGCGCCGACGAAGCGACCGCGCTGCTCTCGATCGGAGGCGACGAGCCCTCGCCGCCTCCGATCGAGAGCGCAAGTCCCGACACGTCCTTCCGGTCGATCCGGCCGATTGGCCTGGGGATAGCTGCGGCGCTTCTCATGGCGGTCACCCTGGCCTGGCTCCAGCCCTGGCGCGAGCCCCCATCCGCCGCTGACATCGGTCGTGCCGTCGCCGTCCTGCCCTTCGTCGACATGACGCCCGATGGCGATCACGGGCCGTTTGCCGACGGCCTGGCCGATCGCATCATCCACATGTTGACGCTCTCGCCGGATCTGGACGTCACCGCCCGCACGTCATCCTTCGCCTTCCGCGACAGCCAATCGCGCATCGGCGAGATCGGGCGATCCCTCGGCGTGGACGTCGTGCTCGAGGGCAGCGTCCAGCGCGCCGACGATCAGGTTCGCGTGCTGGCCCAGCTGATCGACGCCGACAGCGAAATGCACCTGTGGTCGCGCACCTACGATCGCCCCATCGGCGAGCTGTTCAAGCTTCAGGACGAGATCGCGAACGAAGTAGCGCGCACCATGACCGACACGCTTCTGCCCGATCGTGACCTGCCCCACGCCAATTCGCAGCAGGTCTGGGAGCTGATCACCCGCGGCCGAGTGGCCATGGATCGTTTTACCCTCGATAGCGCGACCGCCGCGGTCGACTACTTCCAGCAGGCGCTGGCGCTGGAAGCCGACAACGTCGATGCACTGATTGGCCTGTTTGACGCGCTCGGCATGCAGCGCAGTCAGGGCCCGATGCGTACCGCGCGTGATACGGAGGATGTCCGCGAGCCCTACCTCGACCGGGCGCGCATGATCGCGGGCGATTCGGCCCTGGTCCTTCGCGCCGTCGGTGACTGGCATTTCAGCCATGGCCGACCGGACGAAGCCATCGGCAGTTTTCGCCTCGCGCTCGAGCGCAACCCGAACGATGCGACGGCCTGGCGCCACCTCGGCCGGATACTCTTTCGCCAGGCGCGCTATGACGAGGCCATCGAGCCCCTTCGAACGGCCGCGCGGCTCGACCCCTACATGACGCTTGGCACGGTCTGGCTGGCGGATGCCTTCTGGGCCGTGGGCCGCGCAGAAGAGGCGCTGTTTCGCCTGCGTGATTCCATCGAGCGACAGCCGAATTTCCCCCAGGCCCACGACCGCCTGGCAACCTACCTGCTCCAGACCGGTGAAACGGCCAGCGCCATGCAGCACATTCTGCGGGCCCGAGCCCTGGACCCGGAGAGTACGGCGCGCCACTTCCGCGTCTGCGAATTCTGGCTGCAGCTCGGCGACGACGAGTCGGCCGAGCGCTGCAGCGAGGCCTTCGCCGCCGACCATGACGATCCCTTCCGCGAGGGCTATCTGCGCCAGATCCTGCACGGGTTTCGCGGCGAATTGGAACAGCAGACCCAGGCACTCGAGGCCGTTGTGACACTCGGCAACGACCGCGATCCGCTGACCCCGGCGCTCCTCGCTCAAGCGTACTCCTGGAACGACTGTCCGGCCGCTCTGGCGCTCCTGAGCGAGAGATTTCCAGGCCTGTTCACGACTGAGCCGACGCTCAACCCCATGCAGCTGATCCCTGCGCACACCGCCATCCATTGCCTGCAGCAGCAGAATCGAGGTGACGAGGCTCAGGCCCTTCTTGCCGCGCACTCCGAGCTGGTCGAGCGCACGCGCACCGAGCAGGGTCCGTGGCTCGTCGTGGGTCACGAAAAGGCCCTGGACCACGCCCTCCACGGCGATTACGACGCTGCCCTGAGCGCCCTCGAAGAGCTCGTCGACAGCGGCTGGCGTTACTACTGGTGGGGCCTGAACTTCTACTACCCCAGCCTTCGGCCGATCGTCGACACCGATCGCTTCAGGCGCCTTGTCGAACGTCTCGAAGCCGGTGTGGCGGCGCAGCGTGCGGCCTTCGAGCGACTGCCGTCCGAGGACGCGATCTAAGGCGCCCCCGAGCGCCGGTCATTCCTCGGCTTTGACCAGATCGATGAAGGCCTCGATCATCTCGTCGTTGAAACGATAGGGATTGAAGTCGCGCTCGCCAACGGCCTCGTGGATCGCGTGTATCTCGCGCTGGTTGCCGATGAATCGCATATGACCCGGCCGGAATCGCCGGAACTTGATCGGCAGGGTGCTCAGGGTCGTGACGTTGCGGTGGCGCTCGTCAGCCTTGTAATGTTCCAGGTACCAGTCCACGGACTCCGGCGGACCCTCGATGACCTGCAGATAGAAGCGGTTGCCGGCGTGGAAGATGCCGCCCAGGGACTCGTAGTGGTTATTCGGTGGTGCGGGGTGAAGAATGCGGGATATTTCCAGCTCGACGCCGCGCGCATCCGCCCAGTGGCTGAAATTCGCCTCGGAGCAGAATGCGGCCTGCACCAGTTCGTTCGCGGTGTATGGGTTGCCTGTGGACATCGATCCTCGTCGCTGCTTGGGTTGGATTGGGTTGCAGGTGTCCAGATCACCGCCGGCCCATTGGCCGCGACGGCCTGGCCGCCGGCGGGATCGGGCGGGGTTCAATTCTCGTCGATCGGCGGTGTCGGCAGGATCATCAACTCATGGACATCGACGTGCTCGGGCTGGCTCAGGGCATAGAGCACGGCTCGGGCGGTGTCCTCGGCCTTCAGGGCATCCGGCTTGGGCGCGTCGAAGAAGGGCGTCGACACCATGCCAGGCTCGAGCAGGGTGACGCGAACGCCGCTGCCTCGCAATTCCTCGCGCAAGCCATAGCCGATGGCCGAAACAGCCCATTTGGTTGCTGAATACATGGAGCCGGCCAGCGTGCGTCGTCCGGCCACGGAGCCGGTCAGCACCACGTGGCCTCGGGCCTTTTTGACAGCCTCGAGGCTGGCTCTGAGCGTATGAGCCACCCCGAGGATATTGACCTCGACCATGGTCTTCCAGCTCTCGACCGGCGCGCCGGAAAAGCCGCCGGGCTGGCCACCGGTGCCCGCGTTGGCAAACACCGCATCGATGGCGCCGAAGCGGGCGACCACTGACTCGACGGTGCCTTGCAGCGCGTCGAAATCGGTGACATCGCAGGGCCAGGCAGCCGCCCGGTCGCTGCCCAGTTCGTCCACCAGACTGCTCAGCTTGTCGTCGGAGCGAGCAAGCAGCGCTACGCGATAGCCGTGCTCGACGGCGGACCGCGCCGTGGCCGCACCAATGCCGCTGGATGCGCCGGTAATCAGCAACACCTTGGTCGAGGAAGTCGTCATATCGATCGTCGTCCTTGATTCGAAAGCCCCTTACCCTAGCAAACACGAGCGACTCGCCCTTGATGCCGAGGGCACGCGTTGGCGTCGCGTTCTGCGGGCGGACGAGGCAAGTTCGCACTCGACGCAGATTATCGACATAATGATATCCAGCCACCCCCAACCGAGGTTGCGACATGCGTTCTACACCTGATCTGTGCGATGACTACGCGGCCGATATCCGCGTGGTCATTGGCCTCCACTGGCAGTCCTACGGCCGACGCAAGGCCTTCGGCGGGCCGGTGACGACGGTCAAGTGCCACGAGGACAATTCGCGGGTCAAGGAACTGGTCGACACGCCGGGCGAGGGCCGCGTGCTGGTCGTCGACGGCGGCGGGTCGCTTCGCCATGCCCTGATCGGCGACCTCCTGGCGGCCAGGGCCCGGGACAATGGCTGGGCCGGCGTGGTCATTCACGGGGCCTGCCGCGATGTCGAGGTCCTGGCCGATATCGACGTCGGCGTGCTGGCACTGGGCTCGGTGCCGATCAAGAGCGTGCGCAACGGCGAGGGTCGCGTCGACGTGCCGATCACCTTCGGCGGCGTCAGCATTCGACCCGGCGATTTCCTCTACGCCGACCCCAACGGCGTGATCGTGGCCGACCGCGCCCTCGATAAATAGATCTCGGGCAGGACTTTTCCTCTTCGATTCATCGAACTGATTCAATCGGGGGCTGACACGGTCAGTGAAGATGCCCAAGGACATGACAGCAACGGAAATCGAAGCCCTGATCCTTCGGGTCCTCACAGCGCCCGAGCGCATCGAAGCGATCGCCCGGGACAGCGGCATCGACCTGGAACAGCTGAGCCAATGGGTCAAGGCCTACCGGGATGCGGGGGCCGAGCGGCTGCGCGCGATGCAGGCGCGGGAGGGACGTCTGAATGTGGCGATGTTCAGCACCCAGGCCTATGACCACGATGATTTCAAGCGCGCCCTCGCAGACTCCGATTCCCTGCACTTCGGCTATTTCCGTGAGCGCCTGACCCTGAAGACCGTCGACATGGCGCAGGGCTTTGGTGCCGTCTGCGCCTTCGTCAACGACCAGCTCGACGCCGACGTCCTCGAGGCACTGGCTCGCCGCGGCGTCCATACGATCGCCCTGCGCTGTGCCGGCTTCAACAATCTTGATCTGGCCGCGGCGAGGCGATTGGGGCTGACGGTGACCCGGGTACCGGGCTATTCGCCCGAAGCGCCGGCCGAGCACGCCATGGCACTGATCCTGGCGCTCAACCGCCAGCTGATCCGGTCGCACCGGCGCGTGGCCGAGGGCAATTTTGCCCTGCACGGCCTGCTCGGCTTCAATCTTCGAGGCACCACCGTGGGCGTGATCGGCACGGGTCGCATCGGAACGGCCTTCGCCCGCATCCTCGCCGGCTTTGGCTGCCGGATCCTGGCCTACGACCCTGAGCCCAACGAGGAATGTCGCGACCTGGGCGTTCGCTACGTCGAACTCGACGCGCTCCTGCGTCAATCGTTGGTGGTGTCGCTGCACTGCCCCCTGAACGCGTCAACGCATTATCTGATCGATGCCGATGCCATCGACAGGATGCCCCGGGGCGTGATGCTCATCAACACCGGCCGCGGCGCGCTGATCGACACCCGCGCCGTCATCCGGGGACTGAAAACCGGCCAGATCGGCTACCTGGGGCTGGACGTTTACGAGCAGGAGGAGAACCTGTTCTTCGAGGATCGCTCCTTCGAAATCATCACCGACGACATCTTCCAGCGCCTGCTGACCTTTCCGAACGTGATGATCACCGGCCATCAGGGCTTTTTTACCCGCCAGGCCCTGGACGCGATTGCTGAGTCCGTGGTGGCCAATCTCCATGCCATCGCCGCCGACCGACCGCCACCGGACGCCATCCTGCGCTGAGCTCGTGACGTAGAAAATGGTCCGTCAATTTTCGGTTGTTGCCTCTCCGCCGCTCTCCTAGGCTGGGTCTGCACCGTGACCCAAGAGGAAGATCCATGACACCCGAAGACTTTGCTGCCCTTCACCGCCCGGGGCGCCCGTTCATTCTCGGCAACGCCTGGAATGCATCGAGCGCTCGAGCCATCGAGGCCGCCGGCCTTTCTGCCATCGGCACATCGAGCGCCGCGATCGCGGAAGACCTGGGGCTTTGTGACGGCAACGGCCTGGAGTTCAATGACCTGCTCCCCATCGTCCGAACGATTCGAAGCGCCGTCGCTCTGCCGGTCAGCGTCGACATCGAGGCGGGGTATTCCAGCGAGCCGCGGCAGGTCGCTGCCCATATCCTGACGCTGGCCGAGATGGGCATCGTCGGCATCAACATCGAGGACAGCGTGGTCGATCCCACGCGTCGGCTCAGGCCTGTCGAGGAATTTGCCAACCTGCTGCAGACGATTCGACGGCATCTGGATGAAGCCAGCTGCCGCCTGTTCGTCAACGTCAGGACCGACCCGTACGTCCTGGGGCTTTCGAATGCCCTCGAAGAAACCCTGGAGCGCGCGCGGTCCTTCGCGGCAGCGGGAGCCGATGGCCTGTTCGTTCCTGGTCTGGCGGTCCCCGAGGAGATCGAACAGGTGGTCGAGGCAACCGGTCTGCCGGTCAATCTCATGGCGCTTCCAGGCCTGCCATCGATCGATGAGCTGAGTGACCTGGGCGTTGCGCGCATCAGCCTGGGCAACGCGATCCATGCCATGCTTTTCAGATTGACGCAGGATGCACTTCAATGCTTCCAGCACAGCGGGCGCGTTGATCATGTCTTCTGATCCTCGCGGCGACCACACGCGACGCGACGACGAATTCTACGACGCCCTCCTGCGTCGCGACCCGGCCTACCTGGGCAGCTTCTTCGTCGGCGTTCGTACCACCGGCGTGTTCTGCCTGGCGACCTGCCGGGCGCGCAAGCCAAAGCGCGAGAACGTCGTCTTCTACCGGCAGCTCCCGGAGGTGCTGGCAGCTGGATTTCGGCCTTGCAAAGTCTGCCGTCCCACCGAGTCCAGGCCTGATCTCAGCGACGACGCGCGCCGTGCCCTGGCGCTGCTCAAAGCGGACCCGAAGCGACGCCTGAGTGACGCCGAGCTGCGCCGCGAGGGCATCCGCCCGGCAGCGCTGAGGGATTGGTTCAAACGCCACTACGGGCTGACCTTCCAGGCCTATCATCGAATGCTTCGCATCAATCTGGCCTGCGAAGAGCTGCAGGCGGGCCGCTCGGCCACGGAAACGGCAATGGAAAGCGGCTACGAATCGCTCAGCGGCTTCGGCTACGCCTATCGAAAGCAGACCGGGCGCGCACCGTCGGATCATGAGGCCGGCCAGAGCCTGGTGATGGAGCGCTTCGACACGCCCCTCGGCCCGATGTTCGCCGCCGCGACCCCACGCGGTCTCTGCCTGCTCGAATTCGCTGACCGGCGCATGCTGGAGAGCGAAATCGCCGATCTGCAGCGACGCTTCCGAAGCACGATGAGCTACGGCCAGAACGCACACACCCGCCAGGTCCGACGCGAACTGGCCGATTATTTTCAGGGCACACGAAGATCGTTCGAGGTGGCGCTCGACGCGCCCGGCACGGATTTTCAGCGGCAGGTCTGGCACGCTCTGCAGGCCATCCCGTTCGGCCAGACGGCCAGCTATGCCGAGCAGGCCGATCGGATCGGCCGGCCCAGCGCCGTCCGCGCCGTGGCCCGAGCGAACGGCGCCAATCGGATTGCCATCGTCATTCCCTGCCATCGGGTGATCGGCCGCGACGGTGCGCTGGTGGGCTATGGCGGCGGGCTGGAACGCAAGCGCTGGCTGCTCGAACACGAGATGGACGGGGACTGAAGCTACGGATCACTCACCCGACAGAATTGCCCTACCTTCGCTGGCCCAGTCTCGGTCTATAATCGAAAGCGGTATCTCGAACGGCCTCTTGCCACCATGATGGAACACGAAGGATTCTGGCTGATCCTTGGCGCGCTGCTGATCCTGTCCGAGTTCTTTCTGACGGGCATCGTCGCGGTTTTCTTCGGCATCGGCGCCATTCTGGTCGGGATCCTGACCGCGATCGGACTGATCGACAGCCTGCCGGAACAGATCACGGTGTTTACCGTGCTCTCGATTGCCGCGCTGCTGTTTGCCCGCGAGCGCATCCGTGTCTGGTTTCGAGGCAAGGTCAGCGAGCGCTGGGACGGCGACAAGGACCTGCTCTACAGCCGCGGCGAACGAGCCACGGTCAGTCGCGACTTCGTCGATGGCATCGGCAAGGTGCGTCTGAGCGGTACGGACTGGACGGCTGAAAGCGACGAACCGGGGCTGTCCAAGGGCGCCACCGTCTGGATCACCGGGCACCGCGGCATCACCCTGATGGTCTCTTCCGAGCGACCGGCGCCAACGGAAGCCTTCCAGGACTGACCGACCCACCCCCTCAATCTAGCGGAGCCCGACCATGGAATTCTCGACCGTTCTTTCCCTGCTCATCCTGGCCATCGTGGTCATTGCGATCGCCAAGACCGCGCAGATCGTGCCGCAGCGCTCTGCCTATGTGGTCGAACGTCTCGGCAGATTCCACAGCGTGCTGGACGCCGGCTTCCACCTGATGATTCCCTTCATCGACAAGGTGGCCTACAAGCACACCCTGAAGGAAGAAGCCATCGACGTACCGCAGCAGGCCTGCGTGACCAAGGACAACATCCAGATCCACGTCGACGGGGTGATCTACATGCAGGTCATCGATCCCAAACTCGCCTCCTACGGCATCGAGGACTACCGCTTCGCTGCCACGCAGCTGGCCCAGACGACCCTGCGCTCGGTGATCGGCAAGATCGAACTGGACAAGAGTTTCGAGGAGCGGGTGGTGATCAATGAGAAGGTCGTCGAAGTGCTCGCCGAGGCCTCCGAACCCTGGGGCACGAAGGTGCTGCGCTATGAGGTGGCCGACATCGTCCTGCCCGAAACCATTCGCGACGCGCTCGAGAAGCAGATGCGCGCCGAGCGTGAGCGCCGGGCCGTCGTGGCGTCGTCCGAGGGCGAGCGTGAGGCCAAGATCAACGTTTCCGAAGGCATGAAGCAGGAGATGATCAACGTCTCCGAAGGCGATATGCAGAAGCAGATCAACGAAGCCAAGGGCCGAGCCGAAGAAATCACTCTGATCGCCGACGCCACGGCTGCCGGCATCGAGCGCATCGCCGCGGCCATCAATCAGCCCGGCGGCAGTGACGCGGTCAGCCTGCGCATCGCCGAGCAGTACGTCAAGGAATTCGGCAAGCTGGCCAAGGAAAACAACACCCTGATCCTGCCGGCCGAGCTGTCGAATATCGGTTCGGTGGTGGCCAGCCTGAGCCAGACCCTGGCGGCGACGCAGAAGAAGGTCTGAGATCCGAGGGGTTCCGGTTTCCGGTTTCCGGTTTCCGGTTTCCGGTTTCCGGTTTCCGGTTTC
>CAZDFS010000040.1:31869-32564 GCA_964504865.1 uncultured Wenzhouxiangella sp. | reverse complement strand
CCCAGGTTGAGGGCGGCGGCGATGCCGCCACACATGCCCAGGCAGTGACCTGCCCCCGCCAGTCCCAGGCCCAGCGCGCTGGCGTAGCCGAGTTCGTTCACGGCTTATCCTCCTTGAAGTCGTTTTCCGGCGACTCTGCACCGGCATCGGCCGGCTCGTCATCCGCCAGTATTTTCCAGGCTTCCTTGTCCAGGTCGTCGTACTGGCCGCTGTCTATGGCCCACAGCAACAACTTGATTGCGATGGCGCAAAACAGCAGCGCTATAGGGATCAGCAGGTACAGGCTTTCCACGGGATAATTACTCAGTCTCGGGGTTTGCTATTTAAACGCAGCGAGTTGGCAACTACCAGCAGCGAACTGAGTGACATGCCGATAGCCGCCGCCCAGGGGGGCACATAACCCAGTGCCGCCAGCGGAATCGCGCAGGCGTTGTACCCCAGGGCCCAGCTGAAGTTCTCCAGGATAATGCGACGACACTGACGCGCCTTGCGCCAGGTATTGATAACGCTGTGCAGGTCCTCGCCGACGATCACGAAATCGGCCTGGGTGCGTGCCAGGTCGGTGGCCCCGGCCACGGCGAAGGAAGCATCGGCGAGGCTGAGCACCGGTGCGTCGTTGAGACCGTCGCCGACCATTGCCACCACGCTGCCTGCGGATTGCAGGGCCCGTACATGAGCCATTTTCTCCCCGGGCT
>CAZDFS010000040.1:30008-31859 GCA_964504865.1 uncultured Wenzhouxiangella sp. | reverse complement strand
CCCGCCGTCCTCGGCGCGCAGCACCCGGCCGCGCACGGCATCGGGAAAGGCCCCGGTCCCTCCGATCGCGAAGCCGACGTCGGCTTCGACGAGGGCGGGTGCGTCGTTGATGCCGTCGCCGACCATTGCCACCACGCTGCCCGCCGCCTGCAGGGCCTGCACACGGGCCATTTTTTGCCCGGGCTGCAGGCCTGTCTCCACCTGTTGTATGCCCAGTTCACTGGCCAACAGCGGGCCCTGGGCAGAGCTGTCACCGGTCAGCAGCTCCACCGCCAGCCCGGCGCGCTGTGCCTCGGCCACCACTGCCGCGGCCTCCGGGCGCACCCGGTCATCCAGTCCTATCCAGGCCAGCGGTGTCGTCTCGCGACACAGGGCGATCCAGTACCTGCGCTGGTCGGGGGGCGGGGGCAGGGCCGGGGCCCACTCGCGGCAGAACTGCTCGCTTCCCATGCGGTAGTTGCCGTCCTGCCGGCGCCCCTCCAGTCCGGCGCCCACGCGGTAGTCCACCTGCTCCCAGCCCGCCGCCGGGCTTATGCCGCTGAAAGCCCGGCTCACAGGGTGGCTGGAGTATTGTTGCAAGGCGGCGGCGATGGCCAATTGTTCCGCCTCGTCGCCGCCCGCCAACAGCTGTACGGCGCTGATCTGCAGCGAGCCCTCGGTGAGGGTGCCGGTTTTGTCGAAGATGAGGTGCGTGGTCCGCGCCAGCGACTCCAGTGCGTTTTCCCCGCGTACGATGACGCCCGCATGGCGCAAGGCATTGGCGGCGCTGGTCAGGGCGGCGGGGGTCGCCAGCGCGAGGGCGCAGGGGCAACTGATTACCAGCACCGACAGGCTGATCCACAGTGCCTGCTCCGGCGCGATCTGGCTCCATGCCAGGGCGGTGGCACTGGTAACAAGTAGTATGGCGGCGACAAACCAGGAGGCGATGCGATCTGCCAGTTTGGCCAACTGCGGTTTTTCGCCCTGTGCCTGTTCTACCGAACGCTGCAATGCCGCCAGGCGACTGTCGCGGTAGTTGCCCAGCACCCGGGCTTCGATCGCGGCCTCGACGTTCACTGTGCCGGCGTAAACGGTGTCGCCGGCGGACACGGAACGCGGCAGGTGCTCACCGTTGAAGGTATCCTCGCGCACCGCGCTGGTCCCGGCGCAAAGCTGGGCATCAACCGGCACTGTTTCACCGGCCCTGACCAGTACGATATCGCCGGCCTCCAGCAGGCTGCGGGGCCGGGTCACCCACTGGCCGTCATGTCGGGTGGAGACGGCATCGGGCAGGGTACTTTCGGCGTCGAACCAGGTCAGGGCATTGCGCTGTCGCACCCGCTGCTCGAGAAATCGCCCCAGCAGCAGGAAGAAGGTAAACATGACAACGGAATCGAAGTAAACCTGGCCGCTGCCGCTGACTGTCGCCCAGACACTGGCCAGCCAGGCCAGGCCAATAGCCAGCGCCACTGGCAGGTCCATGACCAGTGTGCCCTGGCGCAGGTGACGCCAGGCAGTGGTGAAGAAGGGGCGGGAGGAGAACAGGACCACGAAACTGGCCACGATCAGGCTCACCCAGCGCAGCAGACCCTGGTACTGGCTTTCCATGCCCTGTATGTCACCGGCGTGCAGGGCGATGGCGAACATGCCCACCTGCATCATGCCCAGGCCTGCAACCGCCAGCCGGCGCAATTGGCCGCGGTACTCGTCCTGCATCTGCTGCCTTTGGCTGCTGGCCTGGAAGGGACGCACCCGGTAGCCCAGCGCGTCCACCCGGGAGAATATTTCACTGAGGGCTATTTGCCCCGGGTCGAAAGCAATATCCAGCCGGCTCTGCTGCAGGTTTACCCTGGCCGAGCGTATGCCGGCCAG
>CAZDFS010000040.1:26417-29998 GCA_964504865.1 uncultured Wenzhouxiangella sp. | reverse complement strand
GTGCAGGCCGCGCAGGTCATACCCCCCAGCAGCAGGCTGGCGCTGACAGTGCCCTGTGCGTCGGTGCTGGTAAAGGTGGCGGCAAGTTCCGGGTCATCGTAAACCAGATACTGGTCGCGGGAGGGCGGTTCGCCCTGTTCGGGGCGCTGGTTGTAGGCCGTGCGTTGCTGGTAAAAACTTTCCAGGCCGTTGGCTGCTATAAGCCCCGCCACAGCCCGACAGCCGGGGCAGCACATGGGGCGCAGTTCGCCGCCGATCGCAAGGGAAAAGTCCGCCCCCGCCGGCACTTGCTCACCGCAGTGGTAACAGGTAAGGCTCGTGGGCGCCGGTTCACTCGATGGCGGCATTGCCGATATCGCGGCTCGCAACCGATCCGTCCAGGCGCCAGGCCTCCGGTCCCGTTGATTCCAGGGTCCAGTGCCAGCGTGGGGCAACCGCGTCAGTGAGGGCGCCGCGATACACGCCCGGGCCTGTACGTATGAGCTCGACGCTGAAATCGCGGTCGGCCTCCAGCGGATGAGACATCAACAGGCTCAGCCTGGCGACATCGACCGGCCCGGTGACCTGCACCGTGACCAGCTCGTCGCTGAAAGCCAGCGCGGCGCTGACGCCCAGCGCCTCGCCGCGCTCTTTTTTCTCCAGCTGGCGGTTGATGGCCAGGCCGTCCTTGTAGTACTCGTCGACGACCAGGTCATCGGCGTGGCGGGGGGCGATGTACAGCGTGACGAAAGCCGCGATGACCACCGAGCCCGGCAGGACGATCAGGAACCAGGGCCAGAACTGCCGGTACCAGGGCGCGCTGTCCTCCCGCGCCGGGGAGCCGGGGCGACGGCTCACAGCGGCCGCATGAAGCGCGATTCGGCCACGGCGCGGAGCGAGGGCATGTCCTCGGCGACGACCGTGAAGGTCATCTCCGTGCTCGGGGTCGTGAGCGCCTCCGGCTGCGCGCGCACGCGCAGGCTGATGGTCTGGTCCTCGCCGCCCTCGAGGGTATAGCGCGTGCCGCCGAGCAGTTCGGCGCCCTCGATGCCGGCAATGGACAGCGTGAACGCGTGCGGGTTGCCGTCCATGTTGACGAGGTGCAGCTTGTAGATGTTCTCGATCGCCCCGTCCGCAGCCTCGACGAAAAGCTGGTTGCGGTCGCGGATCACGGTCATCTCCAGGGGAATCCGGGTGGCGACGTTATAGCTGAAGACGCCGACCATGACGATGAGCATGGTGAGGTAGCCGAGAACCCGGGGCCGGAGCCAGTGGGTCGTGCCGCCCTCGAGCTCGGTTTCGCTGGTGTAGCGGATGAGTCCGCGGGGGTAGCCCATCTTGTCCATGATCGAGTCGCAGGCGTCGATGCACAGGGCGCAGCCGATGCACTCGTACTGCAGCCCGTCGCGGATGTCGATGCCGGTCGGGCAGACCTGCACGCAGAGCCCCGGGGCTCGCCCCGGTTCGGGTCGTAGGAGACGATCAGCGTGTCGCGGTCGAACATCACGGACTGGAAACGCGCATAGGGGCACATGAATTTGCACACCTGCTCGCGCATCCAGCCGGCATTGACGTAGGTTGCCAGCGTGAAGAACAGGGTCCAGAGCGCCTGCCACTTGCCCGTGGAGAAGGTGGCGAGCTCCCAGACCAGTTCGCGGATCGGGTAGAAATAGCCGACGAAGGTCATGCCGGTCATGAAGGCGACGAAGAACCAGCCGGCGTGCTTCGCGCCCTTGCGCGCGAGCTTCTCGGCGGACCAGGGCTCCTTGTCGAGCCTGATGCGCTGGTTACGGCTGCCCTCGGTCTTCTGCTCGATCCACATGAAGATCGAGGTCCACACGGTCTGCGGGCAGGTGTAGCCGCACCAGACGCGGCCGGCGGAGACGGTCACCGCGAACAGCGAGTAGGCGCTGATGATGAGCAGGAAGGCCAGCAGCGGGAAGTCCTGGGGCCAGAAGGTGAGGCCGAAGATGTGGAACTCCCGCTCCGGCAGGTCGAACCAGACCGCCTGGCGGCCGTCGATGCTGATCCAGGGCAGCAGGTAGTAGCCGAGGAGCAGGGGCCAGCCGGTGAACAGGCGCAGGCGCTGGTAGAAGCCCTCGATCTTGCGCGTATAGATCTTCTCGCGCTTCTGGTAGAGGTCCAGCTCGGCCACCTCGGCCGGTGCCGCTTCCTGTACGACTTCGATGACGTCCGGGTCTTTCATGGGGGTACCACTGGTTGTGCCGGCGGGTGCCGGGATCGTCGTGCGCGGTCTGCCCGCGCACGGCCGGGCCGGGGTCTACTGCTGCGGTTGGCTGGCGCCGTAGATGTAGGCCGTGACGATGTGGATCTTGTCCTCGCTGAGCGTGTTGCCGAAGGCCGGCATCTTGCCGTTGCGGCCGTTGCGCAGCGTCAGCTCGATCTGCTCTTCACTGCCGCCGTAGAGCCAGATGCCGTTGGTCAGGTTCGGCGCGCCCATGGCCGGGTTGCCCTTGCCCTCGGGGCCGTGGCAGGCGGCGCAGTAGCTCTGGAAATGCTGCTTGCCGCGCTCCGCTTTTTCGGCATCCGCGCTGCGGTTGTTCAGGGAGAGCACGTACTCGGCGGCCTCGTCGATGCCGTCCTCGCCGAGGATGTCTTTCCAGGCCGGCATGGCGGCCTGGCGGCCGTGCACGATCGTGTGCTTGATCGCCTCCGGCGCGCCGCCCCAGAGCCAGTCTGCGTCGATGAGGTTGGGGAAGCCGTAGGCGCCGCGGGCGTCCAGGCCGTGGCACTGGGAGCAGTTGTTGCCGTAGATGCGCATACCCATCTTCATGACCTTCGGGTCCTCGGCGATCTCGGCTATGGGCAGCGCCAGGTAGCGGTCGCGCATTGCGCGGTACTTGGCGTCGGCCGCGGCGACTTCGTCCGCGTGCTGCTCTTCCTGGGTCCAGCCGAGCAGCCCCTCGAAGTTGCCCATGCCGGGATACATGGCGAGATAGCCGATGCCCCAGACGATGGTGATCACGAACATGGCGAACCACCAGGCGGGGAGGGGATTGTCGTACTCCTCGATGCCGTCGTACTCGTGGCCCGTGGTCTCGTTCTCGCCCGAGCGCTGGCGGTTGGCGAACAGGATCCAGGTGATCCCCACGATGGTTATCACCGTGAGAATGATGACCCAGTTGCTCCAGAAGCTAGTCATTCCGTCCTTCCTCTTCCTTGGTCCGTTGATTCAGCTCCTCGTCCGCGAAGGGCAGGTTGGCAGCCTCGTCAAAGGTCTTCTTGCGTTTCTTGCTCCAGGCCCAGCCACAGACCCCGATGAAGGCGATCATCAGGAAGAGGGTGGAAAGGCCGCGCAGGTCATTGATGTCCATGGCTCAGCGCCGCGTCTGGATCAGGGTCCCGAGCTGCTGCAGGTAGGCCACGAGGGCGTCGATTTCCTTCTTGCCCGCGACCGCGGCCTGCGCGCCGGCGATATCCTCGTCCGTGTAGGGCACGCCCAGCTTGCGCAGCACGCTCATCTTCTTGCCGGTGTCCTCCCCGTCGAGGGTGCGCTCGAAGAGCCAGGGGTAGCCGGGCATGTTCGACTCCGGCACCACGTCCCGGGGGTTGTACAGGTGGGCCCGGTGCCAGTCGTCGCT
>CAZDFS010000040.1:0-26407 GCA_964504865.1 uncultured Wenzhouxiangella sp. | reverse complement strand
GCCGACGCGCGCGAGGTCCGGCCCGGTGCGCTTCGAGCCCCAGAGGAAGGGGTGGTCGTAGACGAACTCCCCGGCGACGGAGTAGTGGCCGTAGCGCTCCGTTTCTGCGCGCAGGGGACGGACCATCTGCGAGTGGCAGTTGTTGCAGCCCTCGCGGATGTAGATATCGCGGCCCTCGAGCTCGAGCGCCGGGTAGGGCTCCAGGCCCGCAATGGGTTCGTTCGTCTCCTTGGCAAACATCAGCGGGACCAGTTCCACCAGCGTGCCGAAGCTGATCGCCACGATGATGAGGATGATCATCAGGCCGACGTTTTTCTCTACCTTCTCGTGCTTCATGGGTCAGGCTCCTCAGGCTGCGCTGGCCGACGGCGCCGGCGCTTGCGCCGGGGCGTCCTTGCGGGTGGTCATGTAGACGTTGTAGGCCATGATCAGCATGCCGGTGAAGAAGACCGCGCCGCCGAGGACACGGACGACGTAGCCGGGGTAGCTGGCGGCCACGGATTCCACGAAGGCGTAGGTGAGCGTTCCGTCCTGGTTGTAGGCGCGCCACATGAGTCCCTGCATGATGCCGTTGACCCACATGGAGGCGATGTAGAGCACCGTGCCGATGGTGGACATCCAGAAGTGCACGTTGATGAGGTTCGTGCTGTACATGCGCTCCTTGTTGAACAGCGGCGGAATCAGGTGGTACAGGGAGCCGATGGAGATCATGGCTACCCAGCCCAGGGCCCCGGAGTGCACGTGGCCGATGGTCCAGTCCGTGTAGTGGGACAGGGAATTCACGGTTTTGATGGACATCATGGGCCCTTCGAAGGTGGACATGCCGTAGAAGGACAGGCTGACCACCATGAAGCGCAGGATCGGGTCGTCGCGCAGCTTATGCCAGGCGCCGGACAGCGTCATGATGCCGTTGATCATGCCGCCCCAGGAGGGCGCCAGGAGGATCAGGCTCATGACCATGCCGAGGCTCTGCGCCCAGTCGGGCAGGGCGGTGTAGTGCAGGTGGTGCGGGCCGGCCCAGATGTAAACGGCGACCAGGGCCCAGAAGTGCACGATGGACAGGCGGTAGGAGTAGACCGGGCGCTCGGCCTGCTTGGGCACGAAGTAGTACATCATGCCGAGGAAGCCGGCGGTCAGGAAGAAGCCCACGGCGTTGTGGCCGTACCACCACTGGACCATGGCATCGACGGTACCCGAATAGATCGGGTAGCTCTGGGTCAGGGTAGCCGGCATCGCCAGGTTGTTGACGATGTGGAGCACGGCGACGGTCAGGATGAAGGAGCCGAAGAACCAGTTCGCGACGTAGATGTGCTTGACCTTGCGCTTGACGATGGTGCCGAAGAAAACGACCGCGTAGGCCACCCAGACCAGTGCGATCAGGATCGCCAGGGGCCAGATCAGCTCAGCGTACTCGCGGCCCATGGTCAGGCCCAGCGGCAGCGTGATCGCGGCGCCGACGATGACGATCTGCCAGCCCCAGAAGGTGAAGGAGGCCAGCGCATCGGAGAACAATCGGGCGTGGCAGGTTCGCTGGACGCAGTAGTAGCTCGTGGCAAACAGGGCGGAGCCGCCGAAGGCGAAGATGACCGCATTGGTGTGCAGAGGCCGCAGGCGGCCGTAGCTCAGCCATGGGATCCCGAGGGTCATGTCCGGCCAGATCAGCTGGGCGGCGATGATCACGCCGACCAGCATGCCAACGATGCCCCAGATCACGGTCATCACCGCGAACTGACGCACAACCTTGTCGTTATAAGTAATGGTTTCGCTCATTAGGCTTCCTTAAAGGGGTGCCGATGGAAGGACGCCGCAAATTCTCCCAACAGCCCGGCGGGGGCATCTTGATCGGGATCAAACTTTCACAGCGCTTTGTGCCACAAGGTCTTGAAAAAGCGATGGGCAGCGTGGCTTTCCTGATCCCAGTAAGATGGCGGGCAAATCGATGCGGGTGCGGAACGGGTTTTGAATAATCGAGGCATTGAACTGAGCGACTGGTTGCTGACCGAGTCGCTGCGCCGCCACGAGCAACGGCTCGGGCGGCGAGGCGATGATGCCAAGGCGATGATTCTGGCGCGGGAGGCAGCGACGTCGCTTGACCGACGCCTGGCGGTGCGCGCGCAAGCCCTGCCTGGCCTGGAGGGGTTTGGTCGGGATCTGGGGCGACTCTACCAGAACGGTCGGCGCTTCCTCCTGGCGCTGGCCCTGCTCGGCCTGGTGGGGGGATGGTTCGCGGCGCGTGCCAGCGCGGCCGATCGGGCGATGGATCTGCTGCTGGTCTCGCTGGCCCTCGTCGGCTTACCGACCCTGATCCTGCTGATCTGGCTTCTGGTCTGGATCGGCAGCGCCCGGTCGGCCTCGACGCCCGGGGCCCTGTCGGCGACGGTGGGTCGCCTGCTCGCCTGGCTCGGCCCTCGCCTATTGAGCGGCACCCTGGCCGCTGAGCTGGCCCAATCGGCCGTGAGCTGGCTGGGCACAGCCGCGGGTCGCTGGTGGTTGAGTCTCGGCTCACATCTTCTCTGGCTCGGCTATTCCCTCGGCGCCCTGCTGGGTCTGGCCTTCTTCTTCAGCGTGGCCCAATACGATCTGAGTTGGGGCACGACGATCCTCAGTGACGAGTCGGTGGCTGATCTGATCGTGGCGCTGGCCTGGCTGCCGGAACAGCTCGCCATGGTTCCCGCGATGACACCCGACATTATCGAGCGCGGCCGAGAGGGCGGTCTTGCAGGCTTGGACCGAGCCCTCTGGGCCCGGTTTCTGATGGTGCTCGTTGTCCTCTACGTCATCCTGCCGAGGCTGTTTCTCGTGCTGCTGTCCTGGTGGCGCTTCCGCCGCCTCTCCAAGCGGGTGCCCCTCGATCTCGCACTGCCGGGCTATCTTCGCCTCAGGGCCGAGCTGATGCCGAGCTCGAGCGAGGAAAAGCTCCTCGGGGACCGACCAGAGGACGACGCCTATCCCGAGCAGAGGCCACGGCCTGCATCGTCGAGTCGACCCATCGTGGTGGGCTTCGAGCTCGACGGCGACGCGGACCAGGCGCTTGCCCGCGCCCTGGATGATCGCGTCGTGCATCTGGGCTGCGCCGATCGAAGGCAGGAGCGGGAGTCGCTCGTGCAGGCACTGTCGGCGATCCGGCCGCCACCGTCCGATCTGCTGGTGGTCTGCTCGCTTCTGCGCACGCCAGACAGCGGCAGCGCCCGCCTGATCGGTCGCCTCGCCGATGCCGCGCGTGGGGCGCTGACCCTCCTTGCCATCGACGCTGACCAGGTCAGCGCCCGGGGCGGTGATCTGGCCGGCCGTCTGGCCGACTGGGAGCGGCTGGCGAGGCGCGCAGGGGGGCGATTGGAGGCGATCGATCTCGGCGACGACCCGGCCGCGCTGCGAGCGAGGGTGGACGCTCTGCTGTCCCTGCCGGCGGCGAAATCATGACCCGGCGCTTGCTCAGACTGGCCATCGTAGGGCATACGAATACGGGCAAGACCTCGCTGGTCAGGACGCTGACGCGCGATCGCTCCTTCGGCGCCGTCGAGGATCGCGGTGGCACCACGCGACAGGTCACGACCACCGAGCTTCGTCGTGACGGTCAGGGCCTGATCGAGCTCTATGACTCACCGGGCCTGGAAAATGCCCCGGAGCTCATTGACTGGCTGGACAAGCAGCCGGGTGAGCGCCATGCGGGGCCGGCGCGCATTCGGACCCTTCTCGAGGACCCGGCGGCCGCGCAGCGCTTTGATCAGGAAGCGCGGGTGCTCGAGCTGATGCTGTCGATGGATATCGGCCTGTATGTCATCGACGCCCGCGAACCGGTACTCGAAAAGTACCAGGACGAGCTGGCCATTCTTGCCCTGTGCGCGCGCCCTATCGTGGCCGTACTGAATTTCACCGCTGCGGAAGAAAGCCGTGAGTCCGAGTGGCGTCGGGCGCTGGCCGAAGTCACGCTGCACACGGTCATTGCCTTCGATGTGGCCGTTCGTGATCCGGACAGCGAGCGCCGACTGTTCGAGAAGCTGAAGAGTCAGCTTGATGGCTTCGAATCCACTCTGGATGACTGGCTCGATGCACTTGAAACCGATGAGGCCGATCGCTTCCGTGCCGCTCTGCGCGCGATTGCTTCCCTGCTGATCGACGTCGCCGCGGCTCGTCGACAGGTCGATGCCTCCGATCCCACGGCGGTGGCCTCGAGCCTGGAGGCGCTTCAGGCGAGCGTGCGCCGCCGCGAGCAGGCCGCTGTCGAGACGCTGCTGGCCCTCTATCGCTTCGGGCCTGACGCCTACCGAGATGAGGGTCTGCCGCTGACCGATGGTGGCTGGGCCGAGGATCCCTTCGATCCGGAGACGCTTCGGGCCTATGGGATCGAAACCGGCAAGCTCGCCGGTCTCGGCGCCGGAGCGGGTGCCCTGGTCGACGTGGCGACCGGGGGCTTGAGTCTCGGCATGGGAACGGTGATCGGCACCCTGGCCGGGGGCGGTGCGGGATTGGTCAAAGGCCTTGGAGGCCGCGTCGTCGATCGCCTCAGGGATCGCGTCACCCTGGCGATTGACGATGGCACGCTGGCACTGATGACCGCGCGACAGCTGCACTTGCTCGGGAGCCTGCGTCGCCTGGGTCACGGCAGCCCGAATCCCGTCACAGCGCTTGCCCTGGCCGACGACGATCAGCCCGTGCCCTTGATGCTGCGGCGGGCGCGTCATCGACCTCGCTGGTCCGAACTCAACCCGGGCGCACGACCGTTGGAGCGACAGGCAAGTCTGGACGCCTTGGTCGACGACCTTGAATCACGTCTGGTTCGCCTCGGGAGCGGATAAAAAAAGCCCCGGCCGAAGCCGGGGCGTCAAACGCTTGCCAATCATCAATGGGAAGGAGGAACTGATGACTGCCAAGCCCCCACGTCTGAGCGTGTGCCTTTTACTCAGGCCGCACGTTCAGTTCTGAGCCTTGCATTTCTGGTGGGCTGATGGAGCTGTCGCTCGATCAGCGCGCCCCTGTCGCGGGAACGATCGTCGCCAGGATTTCTTCCGGACCCTTCTCGCCGTCGCGATGCACCAGAACGTAGGTGGCATCGGCCTCGATTACGAGCTCGACCTGTCCCCAGCGAGCGATCTGAGCCGCGCAGCCGTCCGTCCGCCCCGTGCCGGAGCCGTAGGTGTCCGTTTCATAACCGGTGCCGGAGCCGTAGGTGTCCGTCTCATAGCCCGTGCCTGAGCCATAGGTGTCCGTGGCGTAGCCTGTTCCCGAACCGTAGGTGTTGGTCGAATAACCGGTGCCGGAACCATAGGTATCCGTGGCGTAGCCGGTCCCCGAGCCGTAGGTGTCCGTTGCATAACCCGTGCCCGAGCCGTACGTCTCCGTGGAATAGCCCGTCCCCGAGCCGTAGGTATCGGTGGCGTAGCCAGTCCCTGAACCATAGGTGTCGGTGGCGTAGCCGGTGCCGGACCCGTAGGTATCCGTCGAGTAGCCCGTTCCCGAGCCATAGGTCTGAGTTCCGAAGGTGCTGCAGGCGATGGCCTCACCTGATCCCGAGCCGTGGACCTGGGTGCTGGCTGCGCTGATCGCATCGATATCGTAGAGGTTCATCGCGACAAAGCCGGTCAATGGAGCGGCAGCATCGACGCGGCCGACGACCATGCGATCGCTGGTGTGCAGAGAGACCTGGATACCGTCCTCGCCCTGGGACAACAGGAACTGCGGCTCACTGGCCTGCGCAAAGGCCGCGGTGCAGAAGACCGCCGCACCGAGGAGCCCTTGGACGAGCCGACTGCGTCGACCGATTCCCGTGCCGGATCGCTCGACACCCGTACCTGAGCGTTCGACGCCCGTTCCGGATTTCTCGATGCCGGTACCTGATTTTTCGATAAAAAGAGTCATGGTCAGTCTCCTGAAGGCTTGATTGCGAACAATGGTTTAGGGAGCCGGGTCAAACTTGGCCGGTCTTTGACGGTGAGGCGGCGGTCTTTTCCCAGTAGTACCAGCCCACGCCCACCATGGATTCTTCTGGCTCGTCCGCCGGTTGTTCCTCGCTGTCCAGAAGCTCTTCGACTTCGAGGATGTGGCGGTTGAGCACCGCGCGCATTTCTGCTCGGATGGCGTCCAGGCGTTCGGTCGGGATGCGGGTGCACCAGCGATCCTGCTGTAGCCAGGGCGGCTGATCGTTGTCGAAGCGATCGACGTTGTGCTGCAGCGTCGCCCCGAGGCGGCTGACTGCCAGGCTGCTGGCTTCGATTGCGGCGCGTTCGGAATGCTGGACCGGCTGGTAATACGGGTCGATCAGCGCCACGCGGGTGCCATCATCGCTTAGCTGTACGTTGCCGCTGTCGACCAGTTTCTCCAGCGCTGTCTGAACGGTGACCGCTCGACCTGCGGCCTTGGTCACCAGGCGCTGGAACGTGCCGTGGGGACCGTGGATGAGGAGCTCGGCGGGCTCGCCCGAGTCGGGATCCTGGAACATTTCATCGTTTTTCCAGACGCCCAGGATGGTGGCTTCGGAACAGACGTCCGAGGCGACGTACTCCCGGTTGGCGTTGTCCTCGAAGGTTTTGATGGCGCGGCCGTCCATGCCGCAGAGCAGCGCCAGCGCAGACCGCGTGACCTTCTTGTCCGGGTTCTGCGCCTGCAGGTGCCGGCGTGCCTCCTGCACATAGGTCAGCCGCAGGATGTCGACCAGCGCGCTGCAGGACACGCGACCGATCGAAAAGCGAACGATCGGGCGCACCATCCTCGACATGGCGTCCACTAACCAGCTAACACTTTCCCCCTGCTCGGATTGTGCTGCGATTTGGCTCATCTCAGATGTCCAGTCGTTGTGGTTTATGCAGATAGAAACCCTGAGCGAAATCCATGCCCATCTGACGCAGGGCTTCGATCTGGCCCCGGGTTTCGGCGCCTTCGGCGACAACCTGTGCGCCGAGGCCTCTGCCCAGACTCAGGATGCTTTCGACGACGGCGCGTTGATTCGAGTCGACCTCGAGACCGTCGATGAATCGGAGGTCGACTTTGAGCAGATCGACGATGCCGGCCGCGCAGAGATCGAAGCAATTGATCCGGCTGCCGAAATCATCCAGCGCGATCAGTACTCCGGCCTGCCGGATGCGCTGTGCGTTGAAAATCAGAAGGTTCTTCTCCCGGCATTGACCGTATTCGATCAATTCGAGGCAGAGCGAGTGGCCGCGTCCTGCGAGCCGTTCCTGGGCCGAAAGGACCGCCAGCGTGAAGCGACGCTGCGTCAGGGACTGCGGGTGGGTATTGACGCTGATGCGATGTGGTTCGTCGCGGGTCATTACCCAGGCCACGGCGCGCTGCAGCACCTCCAGATCGGTCAGTACCGTGTCGCGTTCGCCGTACAGGCGATCGACGAAATCTGCCGGCGAGTACTCCGAATAGGCGCCCTGCGGGCGTATCAGCACCTCGAACCAGTTGTACTTCGACCCGAAGCCGTCGTTCTGCGCCTGCAGCGCTCGGATCGACTGCACGGCGAAGGTGCAGTGTTCGGCAGCGGCACTCAGAGGAGCGGCATAGAGAACGCTGGAAGACATGGTTTTCGAGAAGCCTCGGGTTGGTAATTGCCAAAAATGTAAATTGACAATAATGTCAAATAATGGAGGATACAAGAAAATTCTGGAAAAGTTGTGTGATCCAGATCTCATTCCGAATTCGCTGCGCTTTTTGGCTCGATGGGCGAGAATGGCAGCGGATCAAGACCATCTCTGCCTGCAGGAGACTGGCCATGCGCAAGCGAAGGATGTTGACGTTGGGCGGCGCGATGCTTGCGGTCCTGGTCCTGAGCGCCTGCGATTCGGGATCGATCGAGAGCGAGCTCTCCCAGGACCTGAAGGTCTACCGCCACGTGATCGATGGCGCGCCGTCGTCCCTGGACCCGGCGCAGGCCAACAGCACCTATGCGCGGCTCCTGGTGCCGGCCATCTTCGACACGCTCTATCGCTACCGCTATCTGAAGCGGCCCTACACCCTGGCGCCGTCGCTGGCCGTCGACTTTCCGGTGGTCTCGGACGATGGTTTGACCTACGACATCACTCTGCGATCGGATGCCTACTTCGCTGACAGTCCGTTCTTCGAATCCGGCCGCGGCCGCCGGGTCACGGCGCAGGATGTCGCCTGGTCGATTGCTCGCCATTTCGACCCGGAAACACGATCGGGGGCGGTCTGGCTATGGCGGGATCGAATCGTGGGCCTCGATTTTGGCCAGCCGGTCTCGCCTGACACCATGGACATCGACGGCCTCGAGGTGCTCGACGACACGCGGCTGAGAATTCATCTGCGCGAGCCGTTTCCCACGCTGATCCACACGTTGGCGACGGCCCAGTCCGCGATCGTTCCCCACGAAGTCGTCGAGGCCCTGGGCGCTGGCTTTGGCCGCGAGCCGGTTGGCTCAGGCCCCTTCCGTTTGGTTGAATTCAACGAGACGCAGGCCACCTTGATCAAGAACGATGGCTTTGATCGCGGTGTCGTCGATCTCGCCGCCGAGGGCTTCGATCCCGAGCTCCATGGCGGGCTCGGACTGGCATCCATCGATGGCCGCCGCTATCCCTTCGTCGATCGCTTGGAGGTCCAGTTCATCTCCGAGGCCAGCGCACGATGGAACAGTTTTCGCGCTCGCTCGGGCACCGACCTGGTGATGGTCCCGCCCGAGCTGGCCTCGTCGGTACTGAGCTCGAGCCAGCCCATCGGCTTCAGCAAGGACGTTGACGAGCGCTACCATACGCTGGCGGCACCCGAAGCAGGCTTTGCCTACTACGGGCTCAACTTCGCTCATCCGGCGCTTGGCCGGGGAGAGGATCCCGGTCGGGCGCATCGCAACCGTGAGCTGCGATGTGCGCTGGGTCAGGCGATCGACTGGTCAGCGCGCAACCAGCGTTTCTATCACGGCATCGGCGACCGGATCGCGGGCGTCATTCCGCCGTTCCTGCCCGCCTGGGCGCCGTCGACGCCAACGCCCTACAGTGCGCAGGACGCCCGGCGGCGCTGGAGCGAGGCGGGATGGAGCGATGCGACGCTGCCCGAGCTGGTCTACGGGCACCAGTCCGGCGTTCAGCAGGCCCAGCACTTCGAAATGTTCCGGGCCAACCTCATGGCGGCGGGCTACCCGGCGGAACGGATCAAGCAACGGGTCTTTCCGACCTTTGCCGAGCTGCTTCGTGGCATTCATGCCGGCGAGGTGGATGTGTTTCTCATGGGCTGGACCATGGCCTATCCCGACGCACTCTACAATCTCCAGCTCTTCTACGGCCCCAACGCGCCACCGGGCGTGAACGCCAGTCGCTATGACAATCCCCGCTTCGATGCCCTGTTCGAACGCGCTCGGCGCCAGACCGATCGGGAGCGCCGCCTCGATCTTTACGGCCAGCTCAATCAGATTCTGATCGAAGATTGCGTGATCCTGGGTGCAATGGTCCGCACCCGTCTGCTGCTGTGGAAGCGCCACCTGCGGATGCTGCCGGATCGTGAGATGGTCGGGGGCTTCTTCCTGCCCTTTGTCGATGTTCGAACGGATGACGAGCAATGAGTGTCGGCAGCTCGGCCATCGGGCTTGTGCTCCGCCGACTGGCCGCGGCCCTGCCGCTTCTGTTTGGCGTCACGCTGATCGGCTATACCCTGACCGAGCAGCTGGGTCCGGACCCGGTCTGGGAGCTGGCCGGGCGCAGCCCGACGCCGGCGGAAATGGAGGCCCTGAACGCGCAGCTCGAGCGCCAAGGCCTGAGTGGCTATCTGGATTTCATCGGCGGGCTCCTCCGCCTCGATCCGGGCACGTCGCTGATTAGCGGCGAACCCCTGAGATCGCAGCTGCAGCGAACCGTCCCCGTGACGCTGGCGCTGATGCTGCCGGGCCTGCTCATCGGGACCGCGCTGGCGCTGTGGCTCGGCCTGGTGGCGGCGCGACGGCATGGTCGCTGGCTGGACCACTGCATCGCCAGCGTATCGGCCTTGAGCATGAGCATCTCTCTGGTCGTTGTGGTGATGCTGTCCCAATTGATCTTCAGCGTCTGGCTCGCCTGGTTTCCGGCGCGCGGCTGGTCCACGGAGACCCTTGCCGACTGGCTCCTCCATGTGAGCGTGCCGACCCTGATCATCGTTCTGGTCAACCTGGGCTTCAACGTTCGATTCTTTCGCGGTCTCTGGCTCGAGGGTCTCCAGCAGCCGTCGATTCGATCGGCGCGTGCCTTCGGCTTGTCCGAGCGCGCCATCTTCTTCCGGCGCTTGCTGCCCTGGGCTGCGGGGCCGATTCTGACGCGACTGGTCTTTTCCGTGCCCATGCTGCTTCTGGGTGGCAGCCTGGTCATCGAAACGCATTTCGGCATTCCCGGCATCGGTCGGGTCTTCTACAACGCGGTGCTGTCGGGAGACCAGCCGGTCATTCTGGCCTTCGTGGTGCTTGCGGGTGCTCTCGTGATTGCATGCCAGGCCCTCGTCGATCTGATCGTGGGCATGCTTGATCCGAGGCTAAGACGCCAATGAAACCCGTTGTCGAGCTCGGCCATCCACACCCTCGACGCAGACGCGCTTACGCCCGGGTCGGGCTGGTCCTCGCGCGATCGCCCTCGATGCTGGTCCTGATCGTCTTCGCTACGGCGGCTCTTTTCGTCTGGGCGGACCTGATCGCGACGGACTGGCGCGACCTGTCCGGGCCGGCCTGGGCGGGTCCGTCGAAGGCGCACTGGTTGGGCACCAATCAGATCGGTCAGGATGTTCTTGCACGAACGCTGCAGAGCCTTGCTTCAGCCTTCGAGATCGGTCTTCTCGTTGCCCTCGGTGCAGCGACGCTGGGCCTGGCGATTGGCGCTCTGGCGGGTTACTACCACGGGCGATGGATTGACGAAGGCTTGCTCTGGCTGATGGGCTGCTTCGAGTCGATTCCCTACTACCTGATGATGGGCGCGGTGCTGTTCGCGCTGGGAGGCGCGGCAGGGGCGCTCCAGCTCGCCATGGTGCTCAGCTTCTGGCCGGCGGTGGCTCGTGTCGTGCGCATTCGCGTGGTCAGCCTGCGATCGGAGGGATTCATTCTGGCAGCGCGCGCCAGCGGCGTGCGCCCCCTGCGCATTATTCAGCGTCACGTCGTGCCGCATCTCTACGACATCGTCCTTGTCCAGATGACCCTGTTGTTCGTCGCCGCGATCAAGACCGAAGTGGTGCTGAGTTTCCTCGGTCTCGATGGCGCCGATTCGATCAGCTTCGGGCGCATGTTGGCGGAGGCCGCGCAGGACCTGCTTGCGGGGCAGTATCAGAACTTCGCGGCAGCCTCGGTTGCGCTGTTCCTGCTGGTCTGGTCCACGAACCGCCTCGGCGACCGGCTCCAGGCCCGCTTCGATCCGAAGAGACGGTACGCGATGACAAAAAAGCGCCTGGAGCTGATCTGAGTCAAGCGGCCCAGGGTGGTTTCAGGCCCTGCGAGGGCATCGCAACGCCTTGACGCGGGCTGCGGCGGTTCAATGGCGTCACGGGCTTGGCAGTGGAATTGTGCGTGGGATCACGCTACACTTGGTGTGCCTGTAGCGTATGGCTGTGAGTTTGCAAGAGCGTAATTGCCTCCAAGGTTGACCTCCGAACGACCCATTTCCTGATCTGCAGCATTTTCTTTTTTCGATCTAAAGGTAGTAAGTAACATGGCAACTGGTTCCGTCAAGTGGTTCAATGAGGCGAAGGGTTTTGGATTCATCAGTCAGGACGATGGTGGCAAGGACGTATTCGTGCATTTCAGCGCCATTCAGGGCTCGGGTTTCAAGACCCTCGCTGAAGGCCAGAAGGTTTCCTTCGATATTCAGGATGGCCCGAAGGGGCCGCAGGCAGCCAACGTCATGCCTGAATGATCGTCTCCGGATGATTTGAAAAAACCCCGCCTCGCGCGGGGTTTTTTTTTGCCCTGACGATCTCCGAGGAGGGAGTATGATCAGGTCCTGATGTCCTCGCATGCACAAGGTTTACGACCCGATGAATGAAGCGACCGATCGCTCGGATCTCGACGAGCCAACCGACGAGGCAGCCCCCGGCCTTCCCCTCGATCCACCGCTCGAGGCGGAGGAAGCCCGAGTACTTGGCTGTCTGATCGAAAAGGAATCGGCCACGCCGGAGGCTTATCCGCTGACCCAGAACGCCTGCCAGACCGCCTGCAACCAGAAAACCAGCCGGGTGCCCGTGATGAAGCTCGATCCGGGCCGCGTCGGATCGGCGTTGAGGAAGCTGGAGCAGCGAGGCTTGGTGCGCAGCGATTTCGGCGCCCGGACCACTCGATTCCGCCATCGCGTCGACACAGCGCTCGAGCTGACGCCCGGCCAGCGAGCGCTGATCGGGCTGCTTCTCCTTCGAGGCCCGCAGACCCTGGCGGAGCTGTTCTCGCGCACGGAACGAATTCATCGATTCGAGGATCTCGAGGACGTTGAATTCAACCTGGGGCGGCTGGCGTCGCGCGCGCCGGCCTTTGTCACGCGGCTGCCCCGGTCGCCCGGTCAGCGTGAAGATCGGTATATGCATCGCCTCTGTGGCGAACCCTCGACGACCCCTGCTGCAGAGCCCCCGGGGCCATCGGCGACGGCGCCCTTGGCAGACCAGACTGGATTGATCGATCGCCTCGAAGCACTCGAGCAGCGCGTTGCCCTCCTCGAAGCGCGGCTGGATCCCGAGGGTGACTGAGTCAGGCCCCGTCCTGTTCGCAGCTCAGTCGCTCGAAGTCACGGCTCAGTGAATTCAGGCGCGATAACAGGCGCCGCTTCTGGCGCGGGCTCAGCGAGGCATGAATATCGACGAGCATGGCCAGCGTTCGCTGGCGGTTGACGGCCATGACGGCGCGGAAATCGTTGGGCCAGTCGCCGGCAGGCTGAAACAGCGCCGCAAGCGCTGGCCCGAAGGTCTCCACGTCGTTCCTGGATGCCAGTAGAGCTGCCAGCTTGTCTCGCCACTGCTGCTGGTGGCTGTGCATCCGGGGCGCCACGTAGAGCAGGGAATCCGCCCAGTCGACGAGCCGGTCATTCTGAGCATCGCTGGTGGATCCGATGAACCGCTTCAGGCTGCGCTGCATGCTCTCGATGCGATCAGCGCGGCGTTGGGCGGCGTCAGCATCGATTCGTTCCTCACGAAACTCGCGATTGCGCTCGTCAATACTCGCCAGTAATTCTTCGACCTGGGCGTCATCGAGGCTGGCAAACAATTCCACCACCGAGGGCATGGCGCGATCGACCAGGCGTTGTCCGAAGTCGGCAGCTCGCTCACCCAAGGCCTCGATCTCGCCGACAGTGACGCGCTCGGCCTGCAACATGTCGGCCATCGATTCAAGAAAGGGCACGTAGCGCGGGAGTTCGCTCCGACAGTGCCAGTCGAGCTTGTCTTCCAGTGCGTCCCTGAAGGTCATTTCCTGGACCGGGTTGAGGGTCACCTGCTTGTTGACCCAACGCATGGCCAGCCAGTCGAGATGGTAGTAGGCCAGGCGCACGCCGCAGGCGCTGGTCGCGAGGACCAGGATCAGGATCAGGAGGAGACGAAGCGCCGAAGCCATATCGGCACGGTACGCGCGGCCTCATGAACTGATCGTTAAGGACCCTCTGAATGATTCTGCGCGGGCGCGACTGCGCAGAATGATTCAGAGGGTCCTTAACAGGCTGTTCCTCCGGTTTCAGGCAACGGGAGCGGAGACCGGCGCGCTTATCGACTTGCGTCCTTTAGATCGGGCGAAGGACGGTTCCTAATCGAGATTGCTCGGGTCGACGGGCGGCTGGCTGCGGTCAGCCGGGCAATAAACGGGCCGGCCGTCCCGACCGGCATGGAAGAAGCCGTCCTCGCCGCTGGCTCGAAGATGGATGTAGTAGCCCGGCACGAGCGCCTGGGTGTACATCATGCCAGGTGACGGGCATCCCATCGCACCGTCCCCCCAGGTCACTCTGCGAGCTTCGATGACCTCGATGGCGTCGAGGGAAACCGCAGTGCGTTCGGCAAAGGCCGCCATGGCGGCTGCGACCACGGCCTGAATCTCATCGTCCAACGCTTGCTTGTCGCGGTCTGTGTCTTGCCGGCCGGGCATATCGATCTCCATGGCTGAGTTTGAGCTGTCTGCTTCGTTCACTGTGGACGCACGTTCGGCGCTGCAGGCCACGCCGCCGACGAGCACAAGACAGGCAAGGACGATGGATGTCAGAGATCGCATGCTTGAGCTACCATGGCGGGACCAAGTGGTCAGGGTAACGGTAATGGCGATGACGAGCAAAGCACGCTGTCCCTGGTGCGGCGACGATCCGGCGTATCAGCGTTATCACGATGAGGAATGGGGTGTGCCCGTGCATGATGATCGCACCTGGTTCGAGTTTCTGCTTCTCGAGGGTGCCCAGGCCGGCCTGTCCTGGCTGACCATCCTGCGAAAGCGCGAGGCTTACCGCCGCGCTTTCGTCGATTTCGATCCAGAACAGATTGTTCACTTCGGCCCGGCTGATGTCGATCGGCTCATGCACGATGACGGCATCGTCCGCCATCGTCTCAAGATCGAGAGCGTGATCAGCAATGCGCGCGCCTTCCTGGATCTGAAGTCCCGATTCGGCAGTTTCGACGCCTGGATCTGGGGTCAGGTCGGGGGCGAAGCGACCACCAACCGCTACGAGCACATGGACGAGGTTCCGGCCTCGACGGAGCGTTCCGAAACGATCAGCCGCGCGCTCAAGAGCCAGGGTTTCCGCTTCGTCGGGCCCACCATCGTCTACGCCTTGATGCAGGCGACGGGATTGGTCAACGATCATCTCGTTTCCTGTTTCCGGTGGTCTGAACTGCGCCAGGGAGAGCCTTGAGAATGACGGATTCGAAACAGACGGTTGACGACCTGCTGGCGTTTCTCAAGCAGGCGGGAATGCAGGGTTTGATCAACCCTGCCGTGGCCCGCAGCCGCCGCAACGCGATCGAGCAGCTCCAGAGCGAGCTGACCGCGAGCGAACGCGAGGACATGCGCCAGCTGGACGTCGATGAATTGGCCTCGCGCTTTCACAAGCTCGAAGGCTCCAGTATTCGCAGCGAAGCGCTGGCCCTGTACGTCGATCGATTCAAGATGGCGCTGGCCGACTACGCGCGCTGGAACGAAGAACCCTCACGGTTCGAAAGTATCGGCGGCGAGCGCCCGCGGGCGCAGCAGCGGGGCACTGATGGTCGCTTTGCCATCGGGCCGGATCAGCAGGCTGAAGAGCGGATTCGCCTGGAGGCCTGCGACAACCCCTCGGATGTCGTCCCGATTGCCCTGCGCCACGACTGCACGGTCTATCTGGCCGGTCTGCCGCTGGACCTGAGCCGCCGCGAAGCGGACAAGATTGCCCGCGTGGTGCTCGCCTTCGCCGAGGGCGCCGATCGACCGGAGGACGCCCCGAATGGCCCTGCCGAGGAGTCGAAGTCATGAATCGCTTCTGGCTCGTCGCGCCGATGCTGATTTTCGGCGCCTGCGGAATCGCGCTCTGGTGGATGTATCTCAACCCGAATTTCAGCGGTCCCTTCTTCGATGACCTCGGGCCAGAGCTGGTGTCCTTCTGCATCGAGGGCTTCATCCTGATCGGCCTGCTGACCCTGATCCAGCGCTCGCGCGAGCAGGCCCGTCGGCGCGAGCTCTGGCTCAGCCTGCGAGGCTCCTTTCGTGATCTGCTCTCGCGGCTCGACATCGCCTTTCTCGAGGCGAACGGCGAGCCACGTCCGTCGCGTGAACTCGAAACCGATCCCCGGGTGATCGACGATCTCCTCGAACAGCTCGAACTCAAGCATCCTGACCTCGACAGCCTGGTCGCGCTCAAGCGCGAGGGGGACGAGACGCTCGCGCTGACGCGTGACCTCGTCGCCGTCGCCGCACAGCTCTCCGCCACGCACATGAATTGGTGGATCGCCATCGTCGACAGCATTCGCCGCCTGTCCGAGGCGCGCGATCGTGAGGCGCTGGAGCAGAGCGCCCATCAGATGTTGATCAACATCCGCGAGTTCGATCGCCTCGACTACTGACCCTCAGGAGACGCAGTGACGCGGCGCTGAGCTTCAAGCCTGATCGTCGAGCCAGCGCTCCGGCATGGCCACTCGCTCATGATGACTTGAGCGCCCGTGGCGCAAAATTCCTCCAGCCTGCGATTAATGATGATGGATTGAATCGTTTTTCTCGGAGGCTTGAACATGGGATGTTCGACACGCTCGATCAGGCGCTGCTCTGGCGCAGCGGATATCGCTGGACCGCGGGCGCTGCTGGTCCTGATCTTTGCGTTGCTGCTGGTGCCGAGCCAGGACGCTCGGGCCGGCGCCACCTATCGCGTGGGACCGGGTTGCACCTACGCGACGATCCAGGCCGCCATCGACGCGATACCGAACCAGGGTAGCGGCGTGATCCGGGTGGGCAGCGGGAGCTACAACGAAAACCTTGCGATCATCGGCAAGACGGTTGATCTGATCGGTGGTCACAGCAATTGCGTCACGACGAGCCCAACGGGGACCACCAGCATCAATGGCGGGTCGACCACCTCATCGGTCATCACCTTCTTCGTGATTTCGGGCGCCGCGGATCAGAGCCACTCGCTGATTGCCGAACGGCTGCTGCTGTTCAACGGCACCGGCAATGCCCTGTCGCCGGGCGGCGGTATCACCGTGTCGACCACATCGGACCGCAGCGCCCAGGTGACCCTGATCAACACCTTCGTGAGAAACAACGAGACCGCCTTTGCCGGCGGCGGGATCTCCATGGTGGGGCGCGGCAGTCTGACGCTGCTCGAGAATTCCCAGATCGAGGGCAACATCGTGGCCGGAGACGATCCCGATGGCGGCGGCCTGTACTGCTCCGGCGATGTGTCCGTCGCGATCTTTGGCGGTGGAATCTTCGCCAATCGGGCGGGCGAGCCCGGCGTCAGCAATGGGCGCGGTGGGGGTGTGTTTCTTGATGGTTGCGATCTGACCTGGTTCAGCCAAAGTGCTCTGGCGACCAGCGACGACGCGAGCCTGCGAAACAACACGGTCCATGGTAGCGGCGGTGGTCTTTACGCGAGGGGCGGTGCCCAGGTCGAGCTGATCGGCGCCAGCTTCAGCTTCGGAAGTCCGGTCAGTGCGCGGCCGCTGCGCATCCGTGACAACCGTGCCATCGGCGTGACCGAGGGTGGCGGCACGGCGGGCGGGCGCGGCGGCGGCGTCTATGCAGAGGGCGTCGGCACCACCGTCCTTGTCGATCGAGCATGGACCTACAACAACGAAAGCGATGCCGTGGGTGGCGCGTTTTCCCTCTTCAGCGACGCCGTCCTGGAGGTGACGCGATCCAGCGCGACGTGCCATACGCCGCGAAACTGCTCGCGAGTCTTCGACAATCATGCGCGGATTGCCGGCGGTGCGATTGATGCCTTCAGGGCCGAAGCGGCGGTTCGAAGGACCATCGTGACGGGAAACGATTCCGTTTTCGGGGGGCTGCTGACGCGAGGGACGATGACGGGTTTTGACAGCACGCTCCGGCTCGAGGACTCGCTGCTCCACGGAGACGTCGGGCCGGGGCATTCGCTGGCGGCCTGGGACACCACCCTGTTCGTGATTCGGTCGACGATTGCCGACACCGCGCCGACGCGCGCTGTCTTCGGCATGAACGGCACGAGTACGCTCGTGCTCTTTGATTCGATCGTTCATGAGGTCGGGGGTCAGCCAATCCTCAACGTCGTTGGCGGCACACCCCAGGCAACGACCCAGTGCGTGGTCTGGCACGATAATGCGCTGGCGGCGCTGGGGCCCAATGAAAGGACACTGGTCGGAGATCCCCGCTTCGCCGATCGCGAGGACGGGCTGTTCTATCTGACGCCCGATTCGCCTGCCATCAACTACTGCGGGAACGAGCCGTCGGCGCCGGCGGTGGATCTGGAATGGAATCCGCGCGGCATCTGCCACAGCGTGAACCCGCCCCTGTGCCTGGTCGATCAGATCTATGACCTGGGCGCCTACGAACTGCCGCTCGGGATATTCCGCGATCGCTTCGAATCGCCCTTCCTGTAGCGGGCGCGAGGACCCAAGGAGGGTGCCCGAATGGCTGGCCGGACGGTTGGCCGGTCCGCAGGTTGCGCTACCAGCGGTGGTAGGCCGGATGACCGGCTTCGACGGCGACGAATTTTCCAACACATTCGTCGCAGAGCCTGTCGCCGGCATAGAGCTGCCCTTCGACGGTGACGACGTTGCCGTCGGAGTCGATCACGCGAGCCTCTAGATGGAGCGGGCCGTCGGTCGGCGTTGGTCGGCGCAGCTTGATGCTGTACTCCATCGTGACGGTGCAAGGCGGGCGCTCGAGCTCCTGCGAAGTCATCAGGTGCCAGGCGGCGGTCCAGTTGCAGTGGCAATCGAGGAGGGAACCGATGATGCCACCGTTGAGCACGCCGGGAAAGGCCTCGTGGTGCGCTTCGGGCGTCCAGTCCGCCACCACCCGATCGCCGTCGACGAAGGAGCGAATTCGCAGGCCTTTCTCGTTGGCCGGTCCGCAACCGAAACAGGCGTTATGGGGTGCGTAGGCCTCTTGCAGGCAGGTTCCTGTCATGGCGTGCTCCGATCAGTCGATGGCGCAGGGGCTTTGCAGCTGGTCGATTCACCGCCAGTCCGGCGCCAGGTCGGCCAGAAAGGCCGCAGGGTGGTCGGCCCGTTGCGCATGATGCCTTACCCCGTCAACGGCTAAGGAACGGCATCAGGCCAGCCGGCGAGAAGGGATGGTGGCTACGGGTGGACTTGAACCACCGACCTCAGCATTATGAGTGCCGCGCTCTAACCAGCTGAGCTACGTAGCCAAAAACAGAGCCGCGTATTATTTTTGCCGCGGGCGCCAATGTCAAGCATCCGACGGCGTTTCCTCTCCCCCGGCCCGTTCGCTCCACCCGTGGGCCCTTGATTCTGACCGCCAGCCGCCGACGGCGCGTTATCCTTGGGGCTGGGAATCAGACCAGGAGAGCGCTAGTGGGCATTGCATGGGCCACCAACCCCTCGTTGGATCTTGACCATGCGGCCAGGGAACTGGCGACAACGCGCCGTCTCCAGCTGCATGATTTTCTCACCGACGAGTCCGCGCAGAGTCTGCACGAGGCCATTGCCAACCACCGCCCCTGGTTCGTCTCCTTCAACGAGGGCTCGGACAACTTCGAGATTCTCAAAGACGACCTCGACCGCCTGCCCCCGCCGCAGCAGGCCCGCTTTCGCCAGCAGGTCGAGGAGCGGGCCAGTCGCCAGTTCCAGTATCTGTTTCTGCAGTACTACGTGACCGAAATGGATCGCCGCGGCGAGGGTGAGGACTACCCGCTCACCGCGCTCCAGCGCTTGATGAATACGCCGGAGATGCTCGACATCTTTCGGGCCCTGTCGGGTGAGCCCGCCGTCGCCGATGTCGATGTGATGGTCAGCCGCTACGAGCGCGGGCACTTCCTGATGCAGCATGACGATAGCCACTCGAAGCGTGATCGGGTCGCGGCCTATGTCCTCAACCTGACGCCCGAGTGGCGGGCGGATTGTGGTGGACACCTGGCGTTTTTCGACGACATCGGCAACGTCGAACGCGCCCTCGTGCCACGCTTCAACACCCTGAACATGTTCCTCGTCCCGCAGCAGCACGCCGTGCAGATGGTGGCCCCCTATGCGCCGAAGGCGCGGTTGAGCATCACCGGCTGGCTCCATCGCTGAGGCGCCGGTTCAGGTGCCGGCGCGAAGTGATCCAGAGGTTCCTCACGAGGGCATCGGGCGGCCGAATTCGGCCTGGAAACGCTCAGCGATCTCCCCGGGGGTGAAGTCGTGATGCTGGGGGCCGGCGTGAGCGATCTTGATCGATCCGAGCAATGAGCCCAGGCGACAGGCGTCCGCCGGGTCCCAGTGGCGCTCGAGGCCGAACAGCAGTCCCGAGCGGAAGGCGTCGCCGCAACCCGTCGGATCGACGATCTTCTCCGGCTTGATCGCCGGGATCCGGGTGATCTCGCCCTGGCAGTGGAGTTCGGACCCGTCGCCGCCGTGGGTAATGATCATCCCGCCGTCGAGGCGCGCGGTGATCTCGGCCTGATCGAGGCCGGTCTTTTTCTTGAGCATTTCCCATTCGTAGGAATTGACCGCCAGCCAGTTGGCGTGACCGATCATCTCTTCGAGCTCCTCACCGGAAAACATCGGCAGGCCCTGGCCCGGATCGAAGATGAAGGGGATGCCGGCATCGGCGAACTGCTGGCAGTGGCGCTGCATCGCCAGCTTGCCGTCAGGCGCGACGATGCCGAAGGCTGCGCCGGCGTCCCGTCCCAGGGTCTGGCGGTGGTTTTCGTTCATTGCGCCCGGGTGGAAGGCGGTGATCTGGTTGTCGTCGATGTCCGTCGTGATGTAGGCCTGGGCCGTCCAGAGCTGATCGCAGACGCGGATGAAGTCCTGGCGGATGTCGAGGTGGTCGAGATGCTGAGCGTAGTCGTCGAAATCAGCGCCCACCGACGCCACGGGCACGGGCTCGCCCCCCAGTTTCTTCAAGCTGTAGGCAATATTGCCGGCGCAGCCGCCAAAGTTGCGGTGCAGTTCCGGCACCAGAAAAGCGACGTTCAGCATGTGGGTCTTGTCGGGAAGGATGTGGTCCTTGAAGCGTTCGGGGAAGACCATGATGTTGTCGTAGGCGAGCGAACCGCAAATCAGCACGGACATGGAAGAATCCTTGGAAGGGTTGAAAATACAATCGCGCATTGTATCGGACTGGGACCGGCGGGCCGAGGCGGGCCGTGTTCGCGGCCGACGATCGCAGGTCCAATGGGCGGGAAGCCCCCGGTTTAACGGAATCTTGCCTAAATAGCTGTTGCCGCTTTGGGCCTGCGTTGCTACATTAGTCGGTCTTTTCCCACGGCGGCCCTCGTCGCTTTTCAAAAACACTTATGTTCAAGCGCTTACGCGGCCTTTTTTCCAATGACCTGTCCATCGATCTGGGCACGGCCAATACCTTGATTTTCGTTCGTGGTCAGGACATCGTTCTGAACGAACCCTCGGTCGTCGCCGTGCGCATGCAGCGCGGCCCGGGCGGGCCGCAGGACGTGGCGGCGGTGGGCGCCGAGGCCAAGCAGATGCTGGGCCGGACGCCCGGCAATATCCGCACGACGCGGCCCCTGAAGGACGGCGTCATCGCCGATTTCAACATGACCGAGCAGATGCTCCAGCATTTCATCAAGAAGGTGCACTCCTCGCGCTTCCTGCGTCCGAGTCCGCGGGTGCTCGTCTGCGTCCCCTGCTCATCGACGCAGGTGGAGCGCCGGGCGATCAAGGAGTCGGCGGAGGGCGCGGGCGCGCGCGAGGTCTTTCTGATCGAGGAGCCGATGGCGGCGGCCATCGGTGCCGGCATTCCGATCCACGAGGCCCGTGGCTCGATGGTCCTGGACATCGGCGGCGGCACGACCGAGGTCGCGGTGCTGTCACTGAACGGGATCGTCTACTCCAATTCGGTCCGCGTCGGCGGCGATCACTTCGATGAGGCCATCATCAACTACGTGCGTCGCTCCTACGGCACGCTGATCGGTGAGTCGACGGCCGAGCGAATCAAGATGGATATCGGCTGCGCCTATCCGCAAGAATCCGTTTCAGAGATCCAGATTTCCGGACGGAACCTGGCCGAAGGTGTACCGAAGATGATCACCCTGAACAACAACGAGGTTCTCGAGGCCCTGTCCGAGGCGCTGAGCTCCATCGTCGGTGCGGTCAAGACTGCGCTGGAGCAGACGCCGCCGGAGCTGTGCGCCGACGTGGCCGAGACCGGCATTGTCCTGACCGGCGGCGGCGCGCTGCTTCGCGGCCTGGATAAGCTGCTGATGGAAGAAACGGGTCTGCCGGTCATCATCGCCGAAGACCCGCTGACCTGCGTGGCGCGTGGCGGTGGACGCGCTCTGGAGATGATGGATGAAAACCGCGGTGACTTCTTCTTCTCCGGCTGAAACGGGTTTCTCGATGGCAGGGTGGCTTGAGGTAGCAATGCCGCAGTGTCTCGAGCGACTCCGGCGGGCGTGGTGAGCCCGAGAGGATCCTCCTTCCCAGGCGGCCTCGCCGCGGATTTCAGCAGTCGCATCGCTCGCCTGATGTTCTACATCATGGTTTCCATGGTGTTGATGACGCTCGACTTTCGCGGTCAGTGGGTGGAACGCTTTCGTACCGCCTCAGCGCACCTTGCAGAACCCCTCTGGCTGGCGGTGGAAGCGCCCTTTCGCCTGGGCGTCGCCCTGACCGAGCGCTGGTCCGAGCGGAGTCGACTCCTGGCCGAGCGCGATGCCCTGACCATCGCCCTCAGCAACAGCCAGGCACGACTGCTTGTCCTCGACGAGCTGGAGCGGGAGAACGATCGCCTGCGGCGTCTCCTCGATGCCAGCGTGACGATCGATCGTGAATTCCAGGCGGTCGAGCTTCGCCAGCTCGATCTCAATCCCTACTCGCATCGGCTGTTGATCAACCGGGGTGCGCAAGAGGGCCTGCGCGTTGGCCAGCCCGTGCTCGATTCAAACGGTCTGGTCGGTCAGGTGGATGACGTTCTGATCCACTCGGCCTCGGTCATACTCCTGTCCGATCCGGACCACGCTCTGCCGGTCAAGGTCGAGCGCTCTCGTCTTCGAACCATTGCCTACGGCAGCGGCAACGCCGGCGAGCTGCGACTGGCTGATCTGCCGATGAACGCCGATATCGAAGTGGGCGATGTGCTGGTGAGTTCCGGCCTCGGTGGCCGCTTCCAGGCCGGGCTTCCGGTCGCCGACGTCGTCGAGGTAACGCGGGTGCCCGGCGAGGCCTTCGCCCGGGCCCGGGCCGAGCTTCGCGCCCGCTTGCAGGGCGCCCGTCACCTGCTCGTGGTTACCGATAGCCACCAGGCAGACAGCCCCGAGGCGGTGGTCGATGACAGTCCGCTGGCCGACGTGCCGACATCCGCGGCGGAGCCACCCGAGTCATGAGCAGTCGCTACAGCGGCCCCGGCCTCCTGCTGATCAGCCTTGCCCTGGGGTTTGCGCTGACTCTGATGCCGCTTCCCGCGTCCCTCGAGCTGATGCGGCCCTACTGGGTGGCACTGATCGTGATTTACTGGAACCTCGAAGGTGACCGCCTGCGCCACCTCGGCCAGGGTTTCCTCCTCGGCTTGCTCCTCGATATCCTGACCGGCACCCTGCTCGGCCAGCACGCCCTCGGCCTGGTCATCCTGATTTTCCTCCTCGAGCGGTTCCGGGCCCGTATCCGCTTCTTCCCGCCCTGGCAGCAGGCGAGTGCGGTGCTGGTCCTGCTCCTGAACGATCGGGTCATCCACCTCTGGATCATCGCCTTGCAGGGCAACGCCTGGCCGAGCTGGTCCTGGTGGTTGTCCCCCTTCATCGGCGTGCTGTTCTGGCCCTGGATGTTCCTGCTCCTGGACGCCCTGCGCCGTCAGGCGCGGGTCCATTCCCACTGACCGGTCGACCGATGCTTCGAGCGACAGGTCAGCGCATTCGAGATGAAGCGGCCGAGCAGCGCCTGACCCAGCGTCGCTTCAATGTTCTGATTCTTCTCGTGGTGCTGGCCCTCCTTGCCCTCGGTGGCCGCTTTGCCTTCCTCCAGCTCGGCGCCCATGAGCAATATGCAGCCCGCGCTGATGACAACCGCATCCGCCTGCGCGCCCTGGCACCGAATCGGGGCCTCATTCTCGACCGCCGAGGCCGGGTCCTTGCGGAGAACCGCCCGGCCTATCGCCTGGTCATCGTGCCCGAGCGGACGCGTGGTCTGAGCGCCACGCTCGATCAGCTCTCGGCACTGATTCCGATCAGCGACGGCGAACGCGAGCGTTTCGAGGTTCAGCGCGCTCGCTCGCGCCCCTTCGAGTCGGTCATCCTCAAATCCAGTCTCAGCGAGGATGAGGTCGGCCGCCTTGCCGTCGAGCGCCATCATATGGACGGGGTCGAGATCGAGCCCTATCTTCAGCGCCACTATCCGCAGGCCGAATCGATGGCACACGTCGTCGGCTACGTCGGTCGCATCGACCAACGTGACCTGCGCCGCCTCGACGCGGATCGCTACCGAGCAGCCACGCACGTGGGCAAGACGGGCGTCGAGCAGCGATTCGAGTCCGTGCTGCACGGCTTTCCGGGGCTCGAGCGCGTCGAGACCAATGCCCAGGGCCGGGTGCTGCGGGTCCTGGAACGACAGGTGCCCCAGCCCGGGCAGGACCTGACCCTGACCATCGATATCGACATTCAGCAGGCGGCCATCGACAGTCTCGGTGATCAGGCCGGTGCCATCGTCATGCTCGATATTCGGACCGGCGAAGCGCTGGCGCTGGTCTCGCATCCGGGCTTTGACCCGAACGCCTTCGTCCACGGGATCGCCCAGGACGACTACGACGCACTGCTCAGAGATCCACGCCGCCCGTTGTTCAATCGCTTCCTCTTCGGCGGCTACGAGCCGGGCAGTACGATCAAGCCCTTTCTGGCCCTGGCCGGCCTGGAGTACGGTCTGATCACTCCCGAGTCCCGCGTCTTTTCCTCCGGAGCCTATCGCCTGCCGGGTCACGACCGTGAATACCGCGACTGGCGGCGCGAGGGGCACGGCTGGGTCGATCTGGAGCTGGCGCTCGCTGAATCGGTCAACGTGTATTTCTACGAGCTGGCCGTCGCCCTGGGGATCGATCGGATCTCGCGCGAGCTGGCGCTTTTCGGCTTCGGTCGCGAAACCGGTCTCGGCCTTCCCGGCGAGGGCCACGGGGTGCTGCCCACGCGAGCCTGGAAGCGGGCCCGCTTCGGTCAACCCTGGTACCCGGGCGAAACGGTGATCACCGGGATCGGCCAGGGCTTTACCGTGGTGACACCGCTGCAGCTGGCCCACGCCACGGCCGCGCTGGCCGGCCGGGGCGAGACGGCGACGCCGTCGCTGGTGGGTGCGGGCGACCCGGTCCGGATGGTGGTCCACGACGATTGGATCTGGGATGCGGTCTTTCGCGGCATGGCCGCGGTCATGCATGGACCGACAGGCACGGCCCGCGGCGTCGCCAACCTCATCGATACGCAGGTCGCCGGCAAGACGGGGACGGCGCAGGTCTTCGGGCGTCCGGCAGATGTGGAGGACGATGACGAGCGCGACCAGGACGAGCTGCCGGTTCATCTGCGTAATCACGCCCTGTTCGTCGGATTCGCGCCCCTCGATGCGCCGACGATTGCGGTCAGTGTCGTTGTCGAACACGGCGGGGGTGGGGCGAGCGTGGCCGCCCCCGTGGCCGCCGAACTGATCGCCAGAGCACAGGCGCTGGGCTATTGAACGCCTTACCGCTCGATCGCCGGGGTCTCTGGTCCCTGCTTCGTCTGGACCCCTGGTTGCTGCTGTTGCTGGCCGTGCTGATGGCAATCGGCTTGCTGGTGCTCTACAGCGCCACGGAGCACGATCTGGGCATGGTCTGGCGTCAGGGTGTGCGCCTCGGCGTTGGCCTCGTGGCCATGATTATCTTCGCTCAGCTATCGCCCAACTTCCTGCGCCAGTGGGCACCCTGGATCTACGCGCTGGCGGTGGGGCTGCTGGTCGTTGTGGCCGTCATCGGCGTGGGTGCCGGCGCGCAACGCTGGCTGGACCTCGGCGTCCTCCGATTCCAACCCTCCGAGGCCATGAAGCTGGCCCTGCCGGTCATGGTTGCGGCCCATCTGGCGCGTCGGCCCCTGCCGCCCTCGCTGCCCGATCTCTGCCTATGCCTGGTGCTGATCGCCGTTCCCGTGGCCCTGATTCAGAGTCAGCCCGATCTCGGGACGTCGATTCTGGTCGGGTTGAGTGGCCTGTGCATACTCTTTCTGGCCGGGCTTCGCTGGCGCATCATCATCGGTCTGGGCGCCGCGGCCCTGGCGGCTCTGCCGATTCTGTGGTGGGGGATGCACGACTATCAGCGAAATCGGGTCCTGACCTTTCTCGACCCCGAGCGCGATCCCCTGGGGGCGGGCTGGAACATCATCCAGTCCAAGATCGCCGTCGGATCCGGCGGTTTCAGCGGCAAGGGCTGGACCCAGGGCAGCCAGTCTCACCTTGAATTCCTCCCCGAGCCCCAGACGGATTTCATCTTTGCCGTGCTGGCCGAGGAGTTCGGGTTTGTCGGCGTCATCCTCGTGCTGAGCCTGTATGGCCTGATCATCCTGCGCGGATTTCATCTGGCCAGTCGCTGCCGAGACAGCTTCGGGCGCCTCCTGGCCGGCGCCATGATGTTCATGTTCTTTGTCTATCTGATGGTGAATGTGGGCATGGTGTCGGGGTTGCTGCCCGTGGTCGGTGTGCCCCTGCCCCTGGTCAGCTACGGCGGCACCTCGGCAGCGACGTTGCTGGCAGGCTTCGGTCTGCTCATGGGCCTGCACAGCCGTCGTCGGTTCATGGGCTGACCGTCGGCGGCGTCGATTCCGACGAGACTGCACACCTAAGATCATCCGGGCCTGAGTACAATCGTCTGGCGTGGAAACCAATTGCTGCGGACGGTCTCTAAGAGCCGGGTGAGCGGTGATTC
>CAZDFS010000039.1:20174-33987 GCA_964504865.1 uncultured Wenzhouxiangella sp. | reverse complement strand
CGATCACGATCAGGAAATCCAGCCCAACCGCGAACCAGTTCTGGTCGCGGACATGGCGCATGACCGAGCGCAGGATCATGTCCGCTTCCCTGCCTCACAGACCGCCTTCGGCCCATTGGCAGAATTAAGTCCTCCCCCGAGGTTGTTGTTTTGTCGATGCATCATTGTCAGACCCAGGCCGATCGTCATCCCGCGGATTGCACCCGCCGCATTGCCGGCGCCTGGCCATAGGTCAAGGCGCGCCATAACCATTCCATCGGACCATAGTAGAAATAGCGGAGCCAGGCCAGTGAAAGGAGGATCTGGGCGACGTACACGGCACAGACAAAGCCGATCAGTTCCTGAATGGACCACAGCCCCGCCTGACCGAAGCCGATGCCATAGAAAACCAGGAGCGAGATCAGAGTCTGGCTGAGATAGTTGGTCAAGGCCATGCGCCCGGGTGCGGCAAAGACGCGCAGCACCTTCGAGGCCACGCGCCACAAGAGCACAAAGCCGGCGGCGTAGGCCAGACCCAGCGGAATCACGGCAAAGGTGTAGGCGACGACAGCATAGAAGCCCATCAGGGAGTGCGGTTGGTCGAAACCCAGACCGCCCAGCGTGGCCAGCACGGGACCGGCAATGACACCGGATAGGCCACCAATCAACAGCACGCCGACGAGCAAGCGCGTGTTGTCGAGCAGCTCGCCGTTCATCAATCGTCGACCGGCCCACAGACCCAGCAGCATGATTCCGAACAGTTTGGGCCAGCGCCAGGTATCGAGCAGGTAGCCTAGGCGGAGCACGCCCAGCCCGAATGAGGATTGAAGCCGCTCACCCCAATCGTCAATCCGAAGTTCCACCAGGGGGTTCCCATCACCGCCCGGCAGGATGGCAAAGGCAATGCGATACAGACCCAGGCTGTTGTCCACATCGAACAACCAGAACAGCGCATAACCCATCACGGGCACAAGCAGAGCAATTCCGGCCGCGATCAGAAGCGTGCGATCTGACCATTTGCGAACCAATAGCAGGACAAACCCCAGAATCGCGTAAGGGGTCAGAATGTCGCCAACCCAGAGCACGAACAGGTGGAACAAGCCGATGCACAGCAAGATGGTCGTTCGGCGAAGATAGATGCGAGTCGCGGCCGCACCCCGCCCCTCCAGACGCTGCAGTTGGAGCGCAAACCCCAGCCCGAAAAGAAAGGCGAACAGAGTGTAGAACTTGCCGTCGATCACGGCAAGCTGCAGAAAATCGATCATCGAGTACCCCTCCCCCGCCAGCAGGCCTCGCTGCTCGTCGCTCAGGAACTCCCAGCCACCCAGCACGCGGATATTGGCCAGGAAAATCCCGAACAGGGCAAAGCCCCTAAGGGCATCCAGTACGTCGAACCGATCCTGGCCCGCCGTCGGCCCTGCGATTATCGAGTTGTTCATTTCAATCCCCCTTCCAAAGTGGTTCAGGCCGTCTCGACCGCGCCAAGCACGAGATCGAAGCGGCCCCTGGGCGCGTCATCGAGCTGTGGCTCGAAGTTGACCACCAGACTGGCGCGCTGATCCTCCGGCACCGCCTGCAGCAATCGATCCAGATCGTTGAGCGGGTGATCGGCAAAATACATCTGCGTGGTCAGCTCGTGGAACCCGCGCTTGGCTACCTTGAAGTGAATGTGCGGCGGACGACTCCAGGCCTCGCCAACCTGGTAGGCACCAGGGATGATGGTCTTGAAGCGATAGCCGCCCTGCGCATCGGTGACCAGCTTGCCCCAGCCCTGGAAATTCGGGTCCAGCGGCTGCGGATTGGGATCGGCTTCATGCGAATAACGGCCGTGCACATTGGCTTGCCAGACATCGATCAGCGCAGCCGCAATCGGTGCTCCTGCTTCGTCCAACACTCGCCCCTCGACGATCACGACTTCTCCCAAAGCGGATTCCATGCGACCTTCGATCCGGGTCAGATCAGCATCCTTGTCGGGCTGATCAACGATCGGAAAGAACGGGCCTTCAGTCTGGCTCGGGGTGACCGAACCCAGCAGCGGCGCACTGCCCACTGCCACAGCCGCGCCGATCGCCCCGGTCAAAAAGCGCCGGCGCGCAGCCCGATCATCTGTTGGATTCTTACTCATAATTTCTTTTTTCCATTTTTGATGAAGCAGCTAGGGAAACTTGAATCGCCATGATCACCATGCCGTGTGTCCACCATCAATCGTCGCAATGTTCCCGGCGGCGATTGAGGCATGCTTTGCTCGAATACGCGACCGTAGCAATGACCGCGCCGACCAGTAACAAGAAGAAGTATCAACTGGCGATCCGCAGCAAGGCAATGATCAACACAGGGTAGCGTCATCGAAGTTGTGCCGGCTCGGATGATATGCCTGTCTCTGTTCCCGCCGAGCCCAGCCGAGTCCCGTTCAGATAGTTCAGCATGAAATCCTCATCCAGGTTCTTGATGATCGGGTCTGCCATGTCGTACATCGGCGTTCCGTTCCAGCCCGCCTCCTGCCAACGCCACCAATTCTTGGCGTGCGCGCTCCCGAAATAGAAGGGTGCCGTGTTCTGGATATGCAGGCGGGCTTCTGCACGCGACACCAGGCCGCCCTCTTCCATGTTGAACATGTAGTCCCACTGAAGCAACAGAGCGACGAGGTGCGATTCGACAGTGCGAATGTCGAGGTCGGTCATCGTCTCAGGTGCCCGAATCGACTTGATCCAGGCCGCGCCGATTGCAGGGTCGGCAAGGCTGAGTTCAATCTGCACCAGGACGTCGTTTCTCCTCGACTCCATGTCGGCGCGGGTCATCGCGGCATTCTGGCGAACCTCGACGATCAGGATAATCAGCCCCAGCACCACGCCGAGGTTGGCACCCAGGGTGAGCCAGCGATTGATCATGTCGACCCGCGGTTGCGGTGCCAGCAGCGGTTTTGTTTCGTCCATTGCGCTATTGTTCGGTCGGTCTGTCATCAGGCCGCCGTAAAGCCGCCGTCGATCATGTGAATGCCGCCGCTGCAATAGCTTGATTCGTCACTCGCCAGAAACAGGGCCAGATTCGCGACCTCCTCGTTGCGGCCGAAGCGCTTCATCGCGATCGCCTCACGCATGCCGGCGGCCATGGTCGCGGCGTCGATCTCCGCACCGCTGGCCGCCTGCTCGAAGATCGAATCGATCATGCGATTCTGGATCGGTCCGGGTCCGATGGCATTGACTCGGATATTGGCCTCCCCGAGTTCCTGCGCAGCGGTCTTGACCATCCCGGCAACGGCGTGCTTGCTGGCGATGTAGGGCAGCAGGCCGGGAGACCCGATCACACTGGCGATCGAGCCCAGGGCAATGATCGAGCCGCCGCCGCGCTTTTTCATCGGCTCGACGCTGTACTTCATGCTCAGCCAGACGCCAAGGACGTTGGTGCGCAGCAGGGCTTCGAAATCTTCGAAGGCCTGGGCTTCGAGCGGCAGCACGCTGCCCTCGGACCCGGCGTTGGCCAGCATGATGTCCAGCCCGCCGAACCGTTCGACGCAGGCGGCGACCGCGGCGGCGTTGGCCGCCTCGTCCCCGGCCTCGGCCACGGCATGGGCAACCGACTCACCCCCATCCAGGCGCCCAAGCAGAGCGGCGAGCTTGTCGGCCGATCGCCCCACCAGCATCAGGCGGGCACCCTCGTCGAGAAATCGTCTAGCGGTGGCCTCGCCGATGCCGCCTGTTGCACCGGTGATGATCGCGACCTTGTTGTTCAGCCTCATTGCTGCATACCTCCTGTTGTCGTTGCTTGATCAATCCCGGGAACCCGAGGAAACTCCCGGCAGCCTCGAGGCTGCTGAATATCCCTGCCCTAATCGTCGTGCAGGTAGAACACCTTGCTCATGATCTGCCACTCACCGTCGATCCGGACCAGGGTAAAGAAGTCCGTGAAACGATGGCCGGTCCAGTTGTCGAGTTCGACCCGGACCGATGCAGCACTGCCCTCGACATCGATTCGCATCTCACCGGCGGTCAACTCCGCCGCCGGACCGTTGTCGGCGTGCCAGTCGTAGAACATCTCGATCGGTCCTGCGAAGAGGTCAGGACCGACGTACCCGCAGATCGTGGCCAGCTCGTGGAAGATCGGTCGCAGGGCGTCGTTGTGACCGCTTCGGCCACCTTCGATGTAGGTCTTCATCACGGATTCGATCTGTCGGATGTCGTCGGTCGAGGGCGTCTCGCTCATTGGTCCTTGTCCTGTTTCAAGTGCTTGTTGCCGGCCTTGCCTCGCGCCGGAAATGCGGTCGGTTGCCGTAGGTCAGCGCACGCCAGAGCCATTCAGCCGGGCCGAAGGCGAAGAACTTCATCCAGAAGTAGCTGACGATGATCTGGGTGGCAAACACGGCCAGCACCAGCGGCACGAAGGTCGACGCGCCCGCCTGTCCGGCCAGCCCGAGGCCGGGACCCACGGAGGTCAGAATCAGGATGATCGCTACGCTCTGGGTCAGGTAGTTGGTCAGCGCCATCTGGCCGACCGGCGCAAAGGGCCGGACCAGCCAGCTCAGCGAGCGGGAATGAAACAGCAGCATGATCGCGCAGACGTAGCCCGCGGCGATAAGAGGCGTGGCCACCACGTGCAGAACGGTCCGCAGCAGCTCGATCTGGCCGAACAAGATCGCTTCAGGCAGTCCCTCGGTCAGCAGATGGGCGAGCTCCAGCAGCAGGCCGGCGATGAGCAGCGGCCAGAGCCAGCGGCGGTAGCCCGGCAGGTGCTCGCGGGCATTCTGGATCCATCCCCGACGGGCGACCCAGGCGCCCATGAAGAAGCGACCGAGGGCGTAGAAGATCCAGCCGATCAAGCCTCCTGCCATGAACCAATTGAAATAGTCGCGGTTCATGCGCGCGAGGAAAGCCAGGAAATCACCCGACTGGGCCGCCGCCTGACGCGCCAGGGTTTCGGCTTCCAGGAGGTCGGGATTGTTGAAGCGACCGGCGATACCGCTCACCTCGAAGGCCCAGGTCACGAACGGCTGGGCGAGCATCAACAGGACCAGACCGATCCACAGCAGCGCTCGATCCGGAAAACCCCGGCACAGGAACAGCAGGAACGCCGCAATGCCGTAGACGTGCAGGATGTCCCAGTTGAACAGGCACAGCAGGTGAATCCAGCCGAGGATCAGCAGGATCGTCGCGCGCCGCAGGAAGATCGACTCGAAGGGCGCGCCGCGCGCCTGCAGCCGCTCCATCTGAACCCAGAAACCCAGCCCGAACAGAAAGGCAAACAGGGTGTTGGCCTTGTCGTAAGCGAACAGCTTCAGCACGAACTCCAGCCGACCGTCCAGAGCAGCTGAAGGCAGGGCGGCCAGTTGTTCCGGGGTAATCAGCACATCAACACCGCCAAGGGTGTAGAGATTGATCAACATCACACCGAGGAGCGCAAAGCCGCGCAGCACGTCCATGACGACGAAGCGATCGCCCTTGATCGTCGGCGCGGGCGCCGGCGTGTCCAGCGTCAGGCTCATAGGTCGGCCCCTCGGGACCGGCAGCGCCCGCGGCTGCGCAGGCCCTCAGAGCAACGCACTGACGGCCCCGCGAATCGGTGAGACGGGCGCGTCGATCTTGCGCACGCGGAAGTCGTCCAGAGAGGCACCTTCACGGACGGCAGCCAGCCAGTCTTCGGGATCGAACTCCACGCCGACGGGGTTGGCTTCGAACGGCGGCCCGGAGATGTAGGCATTGCACTCTTCGGCCGAGTCGAACGCGTCGACCTGGAACTCCATCTGGTTGCCGTCGGGATCGGCGTAGTACATCGAGACCGTCAGACCGTGATGGACGCACCAATACGGCTTGATGCCGGCTGCCTTGCATTGCTTGTAGGTCGCGAACAGGTTATCGAGGGAGTCATGGGTCCAGGCCAGGTGGTCGACGCCGACCCAGCTCGTCGCCTCCGGTTCCCTGCCTTCGGGGTCGACGACGGACAGATCGAGAAAAGCGAAGCGGTGATGCTCGTGGTCGAAGGTCAGAAACGCCATGGCCGGATTACGGTGCTGCACGCGCGCGCCAAAGACCGTCGCGTACCAGGCCAGCATGTCGTCGAACCGACGCGTCCGATAGACCACGTGAGCCAGGGACTTCGGTGCCGGCGCAAAGCGCTGAGATATTTCGCTGATGGGTTCATTCATAGAAGTGGTGCTCCTCTCTGATGAGGCCGTCACGGACCACGAAGACCGCGATCTGGCTGTGTGGGGTCTTGTGTCCGCCGTGGGTGATCAGCATGTCGGCGAAAAGCGCGAAGTGATCGCCCGTGACGAAGGGCCCATCCAGGCTGAGATCCTCGATGCCGTGCGTGCTCAGCCAGCGGACAGTTTTCGCACGAACAGCCTCGATTCCGCGACACAGGGCTGCGGTGCCATCGGCGAGATCGCGCGGCTCGATGCTTACAACGTCGTCAGCCCAGTATTTCTCGCCCGCCGCAAGGTATTCACCGGTCCGCCACAGTGCGACGAAGTCCTCAGCCACTGAAGCGACGTCTAGTCGGAGCTGCGGTCGGTCAACAGGCATCGGGTAGGAGAGTAGCGGCAGTCGGCATGGCGATCTCGGGATTCCGCTGAGTGCGGTGAGCGACGCAGTCCAGATGAGAAGGCCGGCAGAGCAGCCGACCTTCTCGGGTGCCGGCGCTCGGCGGCTCGATCAAGGAAACGTGCGGTAGGCGTTTCGTGAGTCGTTGTCGGCGCATTCACCGAAACGCTCGGCGAGGTTGGCCGGAACGCTGCCGGACTCGCCGATGCCGCTGAGCCAGGCATCGTAGGCCTTGCCGAAGGTCTCGCCGTCAGCGCTGCGACCGAGCCAGTAAATCGTATCCAGGTTTGACTGGAACGTCGGTACGGCGATCTCGGCCTGGTAGCCGTGAGCTTGAGCCCACTCGTTGAAATCGGCGACGATCGCGAGGTACTGCGTCATCGAGCACCCCTCCTTCATCGTGAATCCGATGACGTCGAGATGACCGGCCTGACTCGTAGAGGCGGCAACAAACAGGGCCGCTGCAATCCATAGCTTCATCGTTCGATTCTCCTTGATTGAACCTGCATCGGCACGTGACGAAATGTCGACGGCACTGAGGGCAGGTGGTCACAACAAGGTAGTCCGGTTGTGACGAACCGCACAATATCCAAAGCGTCAAAACAACGTCATTTCTGCGTCAATCGGCGCCCTCCGCGCCGGATCGTGTCCGCGCGAGCTCTGGAGATGCACAGATCAGGGGTTCAATAGATCGGGCGGCCCGTACTTCTTCCATGCCGCTGCCAGGCCGATGCGCTCGGCGAAGGGAAGGAACTCGGGGTGGAGCCGGACCTGACGGATCGGCTCCAGATCGGCCCACAGTGACATCAGGCAGAACATGTTGGCCGGTGTGATCTGGGCACCCAGGGTCCTGAAGACCATGTCGGCGTATCCCATCCAGATGGCGGGCTGCACGATGCAGGTGTCGCAGGGGTCGTGGAGCGTGGCGTGGAGTTGATCGAGGAGCGCGCAGTACATCTTTCGATGGATCGCGCGGCCGCTGCACACGCCCCGGGCGGCAATCTGCCAGAAGGTATAGAGCGCGGCCCCGTTGAGCGGCCTGGACCCGGCCGGCGGAAACATCGTCTTGTTGATCAGGTGTCGGGTCTGGCTGTATTGATCCACGGCCCGCTTCCGATCGCCCGAAGCGGCCGTGGCCACCGCCAGCCACATCGACGGCATCCCGAGGTCGACCATGCGCTGGCCCGCCTCGATGGCGCCATCGATATCGCCGAGATTGAACCGAGCCACCGACAGCATGGCCTGGTTGCGTCCGTTGGCCGGATCCTGATCGACCGCCGCCTCGATGTAGGCCAGGCCCTCGCGGCTACGCCCGATGTAGAGCAGGAAGGAGCCGAGCCGCAGGACGACATCGGGGTTGGTCGGTTCCAGCCGGAAGGCCTCATGCGCCAGGTCGAGCGCACCGACGGGATCGTTTTCGGTCCAGCGGTGAATGCCGAGCATGGCTCTGGCATGGCCCTGATCGGGGTCGAGCTCGATAGCCTTCATCGCGCATTCGGCCATCCTTTCGGACTGTGCGAGCCGGTCCATGCAAGGGGTATAGACCGCCGTGTAGACGTGGGCCTCGGCCAGCGCCGTCCAGCCGGCAGCAAAGTACGGATCGATGGCCAGCGCCGATTCGAGCAGTTCGATGGCCTTGGGCAGCACGCCGTCCCCGATCGCTCTCGCGGTCAGGGCCCGACCCTGCAGATACAGACTGTAGGCACCCTTGTCGGCCGTGCTGCGCCGATAACCCGGTGGGCTGATCGAGCGCTTAAGGGCCTGACCAAGCTCCTGGGTAACGGCCTCGGCGATGGTCTGCTGCAGGGCAAACAGATCATCGGAGGCACCATCGAAACCGCCGGACCAGCTCTGGCAGCCGTCGCGGCCCTCGACGAGGCTGGCGTGGACCCGCACCTTGACGCCCTCGCGGCGGATCGATCCCTCGACCAGGTGCGTCACGTTCAGCGCCCTGGCCGCCGCTGTCAGACCGTTTCCTGCCGCGTCGAGCTGGCGCGACGAACCGCGACCGGCCACGCGCAGCTGCGGCACCTGACCGAGCGTGGTGATCAGCTCGTCGAACAGGCCATGGGAAAAGAGCTGCAGCGACTGATCGCCCGGCGCGGTCTCGAAGGGCAGGACGGCAACCCGGATGTCCTGTTCGGGCAAGGCGGTCTCTCGGCCACGCAGGCGCCAGACCTCGCGCAGTCGACGGCGGGCGTGGTCCAGCTCGCGAACTCCATCGCGTCCGAGCGCCTGTTCGACCATCAGGCCCAGCCGCTGCTCGGCTTCCTGACGCCGGGCGCCAAGCCAGTCACTGAAGGCCGGACCGAAGTCCAGCTCCTCGAGCAAGGCCTTCTGGCCGATCGCCACCAGCTGCTCGCAGCATGAAGCAAGCTGGCCGGATGCCAGGGTGCCCTCCAGCTCGGCCAGATCCGTATGCACCGCGCCGGCGCGAATCGCGACCCGATCGCGCGTGCTATCGAACGGATCCGGACAGGCCTCGGCCAGCTGCCTTTTTACATCCAGTAGCGTCTGGCGCAGGCTGGCCCGGGCCTGCGCCCGGAACTTGCCTCGCCATAGGAGCTGGCTGAGCTGCTCGCGCTCGACGGACTCGCCCGGCGTCAGACAGAGGATGGCGAGCAGCGCCTGCGCGCGCTTGCCGTTGAGCGCAATCTCGCGGCCGTCCGGGCCGGTGACCCGGAACCGACCGAACAAGGCCACTTGCAGCGGCGCCGGGGATCGATCGGAGCTGGCGGTCATCCGGTGCTCATGCGCCCGAGTGGATCAGGCCCGAGCCTTAAGCGCCTTGCCTGTCCGACTCTTGTCCTATCGGCGATGACCGGTCCGATTCGGCGGCCTGCGCTGCCGATCAACACGATTCTGCCGGCAAGCTCGAATTCCATGTCGTCCCCTTCCTGATTGCGCGACGAGTCGCTCTGGTTGCATCACCGCTCTCCGGGTCAGCTTCAGCAAGGATACCGGCAAGCCGCTCGAATTCCCTGCATCAATGATGACCAGGCCACCCCCGCAACATTCAGATCATCGGTTCTGCTTCACCCCGGCCAGGTGGAGGGGGGCGGCACGAGATCCTATTCCAAGGCCTCGAAGCGATCGGAATGAATGGACCCCTGACAAAAGGTGGAAAAGACTTCACCAACCTGGGGCGAAGGACCATCCGCGAACAGCAGGTTCGGGGTCCCGCCGGTCGTTTCGGTGAATTCGTAGCTGTTCTCGTCGTCGAAGTTTCCTGCCGTATAGCTCAGCACCACCGGATCGCCACGCTCGGCTTCGATGGTGAAAAAAGCGCTGCCAAAGCCCTGGACCGTATAGTCTGTAGTCGTGCCCGCGACATCGACCGTCACGAAAGCGCCATCCCAGGCATCGCCGAAGGCATCGGACAGGTTGAGTTGATAAGTACAACCGGGCGGCGGGATGCAAGCGCCGGTGCAGTTGACGTCCAGCGTCCAACTTCCCAGACGCGGGTAGGCCGGATCGTCGCTGAAGCCGTCGACCACGAGGTACAGGGTGCCCGTCGACGGAGGAACGAAGGATTCGATCAGCTCTGGATTGAGATCGTCGACATCATCCTGACTATTCGCAATGCAGGTCGCCGGATTCGTGAAATCCTCGAGAATGTAGAGCACGAAATCCGTTTGACCCGGATCGTCAGAGGTCAGCGTGAAGTCGTAGCGTGCAGCGGCCTGGCCCTCGAACTGATAGAACACGTCCGGGGCACCGTACTCAAAGGGCAGATCGTCGAAACAGGTGCCGCCGTAGGTCGTGATGTCATCGGTCAGGGTCTCATCGAGAAAGCCCGTGTCGGTGAACGGATAATTCGAAATCGGGGTACCCGGGCCCGTGTCAGTGCCGTTGGCCCAGGCGCAGGTGGCGCCGGCGTAGAGGGCAAGAATAGAGAGCTGGCGGATGAATGGGTTCATTGGTAATCCTTTGCTTTGAGCGCCGTAGTGCCGCCGCCGAAGTGCGCCTGAGGCGGCACAGTGTGCAGCAGGAAGGGCAACTGCATCGCGAGTAAATGAAAAATTGGCAACATTTCTTTCTGGCTTGTGCAGAAAGGTCGCGAAAAGGATCACTGACAATTGAACTGACACGCCGCGATCGCGCCTGTCGGGCCTGAAAACCGGACCCCACCCAGCGATCGGCCCGGCCCGGACCGATCGATCAAGCCTGGAGAGGGATGCTGCCGGGCGATGGGTCTCGCGCGATCAGGCAACCGACAATTTGTCTCGCAGCAGCTGCTGCTGCGTTTCATTGCGGTGTTTTTTCAGATACTTCATGAACGGGGTACCGCCGGTGCCGATATCGACCGCGTTGCCCTGCTGGTCGCGTGCCTGCTGGTTGATATAGGTGGCCGCGTATTCCAGATGCCGGGTCCGGAATCGCGCCAGGCGCTCAACGCAGTCATTGTAGGCGTGCATCAGCGACTGATCCTGAAGCATCTGCACCGCCCGGCGAACGCGCGAAGTCCGGCGCAGCTCGTCGATGAAGCGACGATGCTGTGGTGGCCGGTAGAGGTGGAGCTCATCGAGATAGCGGCGCAACGGATCATCGGCATGGCCAAGCTCCAGCACCGCATCCATCGCCGGCACGATGGAGGATTGCGAGCCGGTCTGGCCCCGGAAGCTCTGACGCTGGCCGGCGGTGGCGGAGACCCCCTCATAGATCAGGCCACCTCCGAGCGCCGGGTTGTCCTTCCAGCCATGAATCCAGGGCCGGACCCGATGGAAATAGATGTAGGGGTCACAGCGTTCAGGCATGCGGTCGAAGATTGCGTTGATCCGATCCCAGACCTCGATCATGCGCTCGAAGCAGCGTCTCAACCCTGCCCCATCGCCCCGCTCGGCTGCGCTGATCAGACTCGGGAATTCCGCCAGCAGACGGCCGGCCGTCGCCTCGATGGCGACGTGAACCAGCACGAACCAGGCCTCATCCTGCCCACCGAGGAAGGGCTGCAGCATGAACAGGTTGTCCAGCTCGAACCCGCCCTCGGCATCGATGCGCCCCCAGTTGTCCAGCACGTAGCCGGAATACGGCAGCAGCGGCTGCTGACCCAACGCCTCGGCCAGCTGCCAGATCGGCACGGCGAGGTTGGCGGGCAGGTGGTCTGGCGCATCGCTCTCGCCCCAGACGTAGGCCTGCACCAGAAAGGAGTAATGCACCATGGCCAGGCGCAGCTCGGCATCGCTGGCCTGATCGCAGAACCCTGCCAGATCCAGCGCCGGCAGCCGTCCGATCAGCTCTCGAATACGGCCCGTAGGCAAGGTCCTGGGCAGCGCCAGCGCGGCGGATCGAATGGCGGCCACTATCGGAGGAAGCTCGACCTGATCAGGATCGAAGCTGGACAGGAAGCCGCGCTCGGCGGAGATATCGTAATCCTTCAGGTTCATGGCTCACCTCACAGATGCTGCGCCGAACAGCGTTGAAAATGAATAGAATTACAATCGGAACGATAAAAACCGAATAATATTCATTGATTGCGGCGTGGAGAAGGCGGCGATGGCAAAAACAGATGACATTCAGCGAAAACGAGTCGGGAAGGACACGCTGGACCGTCTGGACCGAAAGATATTAAGCGCGCTGGTGGAGGACGCGACACAGTCCTATGCAGCCATCGGCCAGGCCGTCGGCCTGTCGGCACCGGCAGTCCACGAGCGGGTGAAGAAACTCAAGGCTCGCGGTGTCATTCGCGGCACGGGCGCGCTTCTCGATGGTCCGGCCCTGGGCAAACCCCTGCTGGTCTTCGTGCACGTGGCAACGAACCGCTGGGGCCACAGCGAAGCCATCGATGCGCTGACGGCCCTGCCAGAACTCGAGGAGATGCATTCGGTCACCGGCGCGACCTCGATGATCCTGAAACTGCGCCTCGCCGATACTCAGGCCCTGGAAGCACTGCTCAGGCAGATCAATGCCTTCGAGAGCGTCGAGTCGACGCATACCTTCGTCACCCTGTCCACCTACCTGGAGCGCCCGGTCCAGGCGACGGTGACCGAGCACTGGCAGGCGCCGCCGCGACCGAAGGAGTAGGTCGGTGGGCCTAAACAGACTCCAATGCTTCAAGGGTGTCCGCCCAACGAATTTCCTCCATTGACTGGCGTAACACGAATGCCTTGATCGCCTGATTGACCAGGTAGTTCTTACTCCGGTCAAGCTTCTTGGCCAGCTGCTCGAGGGGAACTTCAACGTCTTCGCTAAGGCGAATACTGGTGACGCCCATAGCTACCTCGTGAAGTGACTTGTACTACCTACACTTTCCAGATGAGCTGCCAAAGACAGGTCTGCCTCTTTCTGGCTGTCCAGCTTTTTTTCGTCTTCAGTCCATCGCAAGCAGGTCTGCGGGTTCCCACTCGAAGGCCACCGCCTTCCCCCTGAAAATCGTCGTCCGATAGCGGCGCCTGCCCCCTATTTCGGCAAACGGGCGCGCCTGAGCCAGGCTTGCGTCAATCGACTCTGAGGCACCCTAGTCTTCGAAGCGATCAGAGAACAGTGCTTCGATTCTGAGCTCGAAGGCCCCGATATCGCTGCCGTCGCTGTTTGGCGCATTGGCAACGGACGGCAAGTCGAAAAGCCGAGGATTGCGCGGGCCACGCTGGTCGCCGTTGGTCAGTCGGCCGCCGCTGGTGCCTGCGTCCAGCGCCGCGCTGGTCGGCAGCAGCGGATGGACAGGCGTGGGTGAGCCGAAGCTGGTCAGCGGCGCCAGGCCCGCTTCAGCGTTGAGCTGATCCGTGAAGGGGTTCGCGACAACCCCGTCATCGGTAAACAGATTGAAGCCTAACGAAAGGACATCAGCAAGGCCGCTGCCAATGATCTCAGAGCCGGCTACGGGCGTTGCTGATCGACCCGACAGAATCGATCCGCGCACGAAGACAAAAGAGGTCGAGTTGTTGCTGGCAATACTGGCCACCGCGTCGTGCTCAGTCCCAGCCTGATTATTGGCAATGGTGCTGCGCTCAATCTCGAGATCACCGCGACCGACGGCAGCTCGATTCGCCACTCCGCCACCGCGACTGACGGCCTGGTTACCGCTGATCGTGGATTGGGTAATTCTGACAACAGAACCGTCTGAACCGATCGCGGCCACACCCCCACCATCCCGCGCGGCCGAGTTGTTCAAGATCGACGATCGATTGATCCAGCCGTTCCCGCCGGCAATGACCAGACCACCTCCGTCGAAGGTTGTCGAGGCATTATCCGCAACCACGGCCTCGGTCAGACTCAGGTTGCTGTTAGAGAAGATTCCTCCGCCCGTGTCGGCTGCCCCGTTTCGTATGGTCAATCCGCTCAAGGCGACATGATCGAGACCT
>CAZDFS010000039.1:1973-20164 GCA_964504865.1 uncultured Wenzhouxiangella sp. | reverse complement strand
AGCCTGAAACACTCTGAACTCTTCGCTGGCCACTCGCTGCACCGTCAGCCGTTCGGCGCCTGGTCCATTGATCGTGAGACTGCTGAAGATCAAGGGAAGCGGCGTCCCCAGGCTGATTGCACGCGGCTGCTGGGTAAAGAACGGCTCGGCAAAGAGAATGTCATCCAGGCCAGACCCGTTGGCATTGGCCTCGGTCATGGCCTGGCGCAAGCTCCCCGCACCCGAGTCTGTCGCAAGCGTCACGACGATTGCCTGCATTTCCAACGCCCCAATGTCGGCACCGTTGCTGGTCGTCGGGTTGCTAACGGAGGCCATGTCGAAGAGCCGAGGCTCTCCGCGCGCGCCACCGCGTGGCCCGCCACGGAAAGCCTTGCCCTGGTCCAGTGCCAGACTACCTGCACGCAGTGGATGGGTCGGCACGCTACCGCCGTTGAGGCCAAGCGGACCAAGACGAGAAGGCCCGGTCAGATCGGTGGCCGTCGTGGTCACCACGCCGTCATAACTGGTGCTTAGGTTAAACCCCATCGAGTCGATCGACGCCAGCGCTGCCCCTTGCTTGGCCGCTGTGAAGTTGTCCGGAAAGTTGTCGCTAACGATGATGTTTCTCATCTCGATCTGTACATCCCCATCGCTCTGGGATTCTGCGCGAATACCACCGGAGGAGTCCTCCGCTCGATTCTGATGAATCGTAGAGTTGAGGATCTCCAATCGACTTTGGTCGCTGCCTGTGTTGAGCGCCAAGAGCCCTCCGGCGATACTCGCACTGTTATTCGAGATCGTGACCCCGGTCAGGCGAGATTCTGTCCCGCTGTTCTGAATAAGCAAGCCACCCACCGCAAGCGCTCGGTTGCCGCTGAAGGTGCTGTCAATCAATGTCACCCGCGAAAAAGCGCTGGCAAAGCCCCCACCGATCTCGGCATCGTTTCCAAAGACGTGAACCCCCGAAAGAATCGTTGGCCTGAGCGTGTTCATCCCGCCGCCAAAGCTCACGCCTTTACCGTTGCTGATTCCCAGCCCGGAGATGCTGACCTGCTCGCTGCCGGAGATCATATCCAAGACCCTGAAGTCGGGGGCAAGATCGCCGCGCCGGACGTTGAGCAGATGAGCTCCCGGACCATTGATTGCCAGGGCATGATCGATCACTGGAAGCGCCGTCAGGAGTTGAATGGTCGTGACCTTATCGAAGACCGATGGGTCGAAGTCGATTCGGTCACCGGGTTCGGCATTCTCCAGCGCGTTTCGCAGGGTAAGCGAACCGCTGCCTGATGTGCTGCTGACAACACGCGTCACCCCCCGAACCGTCAGCTCCAGGCTGGCCGACAGCACGTCACCATCGTCACCGTTGCCGCCGTCTTCAAAGCGCAGAATCCAGGTCCCGTTTGGCGGCGTAGAGGCAAAAGCATCGTCAAGTGAGGTCAGCGGCGCTGGATTGGCCACGCCCACACCGCCTTCGGCTGTGGTGCGCGCGCTGATTCCGGGAATCGCACCACCACCAGCGGCAGTCGCCACGTGCGTCCACCAGTTGACCGTCGCCGAGTCGCTGAAGCGATAGCTGTTGCTCGAATCCAGATCGCGCGAGAATCCGAAGGGCGTATCGGTCGTCGCACCCGTGCGAGAGAACAGAAGATGAGGCACACCGATCGGCGAGATCAGGGTGACCCGCAGGTCCCCAACCCAGGAATGATTCGCTGAAAACTCGACGCTGACAGTAGCCACCGTCCCGTCCAGGCCGGAAACATCGAAGAGCACATCACGGGTTGTGACATAGGCCTCAGGACCAACGAAGCCAGGGAGGCCGCCGGGGGGAATGGGGCCAGCATTGCTGCCGCTGAAATTGGCGCCAAAGACCTGTGCGCCAACGACCGAACTGAACAGCACAAGCAGCACCGCCGAAAGAAGTCTACCCATCATGAAATCACACATAAGCTGAACCTAATTAGCGTTTGTGCATTTCAAAACCGAAAAGGATCAATAAAAATCAATTTATAAGATGACCAGGGAGATCGATGATCAGCAATCTGCGCTTTCAAGGACCAGGCGCAGCGAACGATTAGGGGCACGCGGCGTGATATATCGGGCCTGGCTGACCCAGATTACGAGCAGGATGCCGGCCCTCGAGAGCTTGCAGATGAGGTCTTGGATCATCGATAGACCGTTTTGGTGTCCAGGAGCGTCTGGTGACTGTCGTCTCGCCATAGGCATTGAAAAAAGGCAATGGAAAACCCGGCCGACTCGGACTAGGATCACCCTCAGGATCGGAGAGGCCGGGCCTCCAGCAACGCGTTCACAGACCAGGGGTGGCACTGTCAGCGGGGTAAGACGCATGAAGAAATCATTGAAATGGGGAGCACTATTCGCAGCATCGGTCGTGCTCTTCGCCGGTATCATCAGTGTGCGGACGGCGCTGCTTCCGGATCCTGTCCATCATCCGACAGACAATCCGGGCCTCCAGGCGGACATCCAGTCGCGCCTCGAGGCCGTCGACAGGAATGCAATCGCAGAACGCCTGGCCGAGGCCATCCGATTCAAGACGGTGTCTGGCCAGCCATCGGACGAGGCATTCGTAGGCATCCATCACTGGCTCGAGGCCACCTATCCTGCGATTCATGCGGCGGCAACGCGTCTGCGGATCGATCAGCACGGCCTGATCTACCGCTGGCCAGGCCGGGGCGATTGTCCAGCTGCCGGCTTCATTTCCCACCTGGACGTGGTGCCGGTCGAGGCGAACACGGAGGCGGACTGGACCTATCCGCCATTCGCCGGCGTCGTCGCCGACGGCTTCGTCTGGGGACGTGGCGCAGTCGACACCAAGGACAATCTGGTGATGATCATGGAAGCGGCGGACCGGCTCGCCGCGCGGGGCTTTACCCCGCACTGTGATCTCTATTTCCTGTTCGGCCATGACGAAGAGATCGGCGGCAGGAACGGTGCTGCCCGCATGGCTCAAATGCTCAAGGAGCAGGACGTGCGTTTCGCCTGGATCGTCGATGAGGGCGGTGGGGTGGGACAGAACCTCGACGGAGCGACGACGCCATCGCTGGTCAGCATCGGCGTCAGCAGCCAGGGCTACATGACCCTGCAGCTGGTTGCGACAGCGCCCGGCGGTCACTCCGCCTCGGGCAACGAAGAGACCGCAATCACCCGACTTGCCGCGGCACTGCTGGCGCTGCATCAAGCGCCGATGCCGGCTCGACTCGATGGTGTGGCCGAACGCGATGTTGTTTCACGAGCTGCCGGTGGCCCCCTGCCGCTGAGGGTACTCGCCGCGAATCTCTGGCTGCTGCGACCGCTGGCAGAACGCGAGATTCATAGACGCAGCGCCGTAGGGATGCTGCGAACGACGATGGCGGCGACCGTGGTCGAGGGCGGGACGCAGGACAACGTCCTGCCGCAGCGAGCGACCGCGCTGGTCAACACCCGAATCCATCCAAGATCGTCCATCAGCGACGTCCTGGCCTGGGTCGAGGAGCAGTTGGAAGAGCACGCCGTGGAGGTGGTGGTCCTGGAGCCGGCAGACCCGCCCACCGGGCCCGTCCACCCCGAAGATCCCGCCTTCAGGCTTCTGGCCCAGTCCGTGGCCGACGTGATCGGCCCTGTTCGCGTGGTCCCTGCATTCGGCTTCGGCGGCTATGACGGACGCTATTACCAATCGCTGGCCGATGCGATTCTCAATTTCGACTTCACGCCGATGGACAGCAGCGATGGAATCCATGGCACTGACGAAAGACTCGATGTGCGCTATCTCGCCGAAGGAGTCGTGTTCCACGAACTGCTGATGGAACGGCACGGCGCACCGCGATAGGGGCCTCTTCAGGCGCGGGCCAAGAAGCACACTGATTTGCAAATCGAGCTGACACGCATAGCATTCAGCGCCCCAGGAATCGGAACGGCGGCGACCGTCGCTGGTACCCGGGGCGTTCGGAGCTTGATCACCAGAAAGACTGGAAAACTATCGTTGAATGACTACAAGAGGTCGCTGTGCAGCAAATGCCCTGACCTCCCTGGCGTGACCGGGATCACGGCTTGTGATGCGGCGCCAGAAAGCAGGCCACCAGGATGCATCTGGCGACAGACAGCAGCATTGGATCCTCGAGCATTCCCCTCCATCGCAGCGGGAAGTTCGGGCAGGTAACGAGATCGGCCGCTGAATCGAGCGGGTCCAATGGCATCGATACAGGATTCGTCTCATCGGTGGGAGAGTGCAGGGGTTACGGCAGGAGAGCCCAGCGCTTCGTCGACTGAGAAAAAATCAGTGCTTCCTTCGTCTAACCACGTATGGCATGTCGAAAGGCGTTTTTTGGATGAAAACTCCCGTTCTGATCCCTCTGCTCTTCTCCGCCCTGACCTGGGCACACGACGCGATTGCTCAGCTCGACGATCCGATTTTTCAGGATCGCTACGAGCCGCAGACCTTCGTCTACGATCCCGACGCTCCCCTGGACGTCCTGTTCTACTGCGAATTGTTCTACACGGACACGGGGACTCCGTCGCAGAACCGTTACTACTTTGACTTTGCGCTGAATGGCGACCTGCAGGGAGGATTCACCCTGGACACGGGCGACTTTGTCACCGTGAACGGCAGCTACACCGTTGCCAATGGGCCTATCACATTGACCGCGACCAACGGACTGGGTGCTGATTTTTCCATGACCACGGACTCGATCACTCCCAGGCTTGGTATGGTCGGTTTCTTTACAGCGATCGGAAGTGGGCTGGGGCGGCCTGCTCGGCTGGCTTGCATCGCCATTGGCCATGGCTATGACACGGCCACGGAACAAGAATACCACCAGGACAGGCAAGTATTTTACCAGGACAGGATAGTAGTAAAGGATGGCTCCGATTTAGCAAGTTCAAAGCAACCGCCCAGCTCAGTTTCAAACGAAAATCGGCGCAGTCGAGAGGTTTTGGTCGGGACTTTAGGGCGATCCGTGAAATCCAGGCGCGGCAATTCCCCGATCTGGCGGGTCGCTTCGAGAGTTGGACTGGATTGCTTGGCTAAGTCGGTCGTTGGCGCAGGATGACCTTCGCAATGTCGCTGGCCACATCCTTCATCCAGGCCTGGCCCAGGGCCTCAGCTTTGGCCATCAGCGCTTCGGCTGAGCCAATTGCTCGGTAGTAGATGCTTTCCGTGCCGCGAACCTGCCGCAGCCAGGCATCAGGGTGATTGCTGACTTGCCAAATCGCCGAAGGTGCAGCACGTGGTTTTTCTGTGACCGGCTTGAGCTTGCCGCGTTTATCCGAACGGGCCTGCTCACCCGTCCACTGAACCAGGTCGATGTAGCTGGATTCGGTCAGGTCCAGTAAACCTTTGGCGTCTAGCCCAGCCACCGGCTTCAAGGGACGACTAAGTAGCGACTTGGTTGATTTGACTAACTTTGAGGCATTCTCTCGCTCTCGCAGGCGTCGTTGGACGGACGTGTAGTTTGAACCAGCCAGCGTATCGCTCATCGCAGCCCGAACTGGATTCAGATCCACACGCATAACGGCACAGCGCACGCGCTTCTTTCGTTGCACGAAAACCGCACGCACTCTTTAGCCTATGCTGCTATGCAGGGCAGGACGGCGTGTGATTCAAGCAAAGCCTGACATTTGAAGCGACCTTCCCAGAATTTGCCCTTGCAGTCATCTTCTTGGTTGGCCATCCGAGCGATCGGCTCATTCAGTGCCTTCATGAACCAGCTCAAGCTCCCCAGGCGTTTTCTGAGTTCAGATACGCGTTCTGGATCGCTGCAGATCGCTGACATCAGGCGCTGGAGCAATTCCTCGCTCTGATCGCGCTTCAAGCGACCCGGAAACGCCGCCAGCCAGCGGTGCGCGACCTCTTCGTCGGACCAACTGCTGACTTCATTTGGGTCAACGTGCAAAACCACATGGAAATGGTTGGACATCACTGCATATGAATAAACCGACACCGAAAAGCAATCGGCCAAGGCCCAAATTCGGTCTTCGATCCACCCGCGCCGGTGCTCGAAGCACTTTCCGGTGAATCGATCCTTGCCGCAAAGGAAAGCGCGCCGGACACATCTCGAAACGACGTGATAGAACCCCGGCTCGTCTTCAGACACCAAATGGCTGCGTGGATAGGTCATAAGCCCATCTTCGCAGTCCGTTAATTACGGGTCTATCAAAAAAACTCCCGTTCGCAGCTAGGAAAATTCCCTATTCAGTGCCTGTCCCAGTTTTTCCGTTTTTCCGCAGTCACCTGAATCGGTATTGGCGACGGCGAGCGTCGCCAATACCGGCCTCTGCCCTACGTCCCGAGCGATACCATCACTCCAGAGGATCGGCCAGCGACAGCTTCAGGCTTTCGATACGCGCCTGAAGCGCCCTCACCGAACTCCTCGGCAGGGCCGGGCCTGATCGTTTTTCGTTCTCGGACTCAAGGATTCGCGCTGTATCAAACGTGTCTTGGGCGGGGGAAGACCCCGATAATCCGGGACCGGTGCCGGTCTGAACAAGGCTTCTGCTGCTGACTCGATGAGCAATGAATGGAGCGAGCGGACCATCCGGCTCTCCATCCACCGGAAAGGTCGTTGATACGCCCTCCATTCGATCCTTGGTCATATCGAAGTTGTAGAGCCGGAATTCGTTGTCCGAGTCCTCGACAAGGATGATAAACAAGCCGTCCAGGAATTCACCAAGGGCAAGTCGATCCGTGCCACTACGTCTGCCGGTGACAAAACGGACACCGTCCATTTCATCCAACTCATCGAATATCAACCGATCGGCGACATAAACACCATCGTCACCGATCGTGAAATGGAATTCGCCGAGGAGAAATGTCCGCGGGTCATCCGTGTCGAACTGTGCAAAGTATTGACGCGACAGCGACGTCGTGCCGCCAGCCCAGGTCATTGTGGCAGTGATCGGTGAGGTGAAATCGATGGTCACACCGGGGTCAGGCAACGACACGATATCAGGGCCGACCCAGGCGCATCCCGGGCATTGACCATCCTCGGTTGCAATAAAGTCGGATTGAAAGCGCTGCAGGCTGGCATCGTATTGTCCGGATGTAATCCACCAGGACTGGTCGCCGTCTTCCGCGTAGTGAAAAAGAGAGACGAACATCGTGTCGTCCTGCATCTCGATATTGACACCTCGGCCGGATTCATCCGGATTAAACCACCATCCATCGACGGGGTAGAACCCGCTGGCGAGGCCGCTGAGCGAGGTCAATACCAGCGCGGATAAAGCTGTAGAAAGTTTCATGTCGCATCCTCCATGTCCAAATCAACCCCTCCCTGCACCAGGCAGAACCGAGTGCAGGAGGGGCAAGGCCCGACCGACCGACCGAGCCGGTCAGAGACGGGTCCGGGCAAGACCAGGGCAATACACCGATTCACGGATCTGCCCTGGTCATCCCGATTTGCTAAGCGTAGGCCTGAGGGATGTCATCGAACTTGAAATTACCTTGAAATTAACTTGAAAATCCCGACGGCAAACCACGTTTGAACTCCAGTGGATGCACGACGGTCGAGTGATCCGATGGCATGAAGTGGGCAGACCGGTACAGCCAGAGATCATTGTGGGCCTGATCCGGCGTTCGCTCCTTGCCCTTCCGGGTGTCGGCTTGGCTCGGCGCGTTGATGAGATCAACAGAGCGGGCCGGACCGTGCCACCGAGATCGAAAGGACCCCTGATCAGGGTCTGTTGGACATCGGCCGACGCTTCGAATCTCTCAGGACTAAGGACAAGTCCGCTGTCAGAGCAGCGGCAGGTGGAAGACGATCGGGAAGAAGACGACCGCCAGGGGCAGATAGCGGGGATCGGCAAGCTCGACGCAGAAGCGGCGATTGGACCGATCCTGTCGGTGTCTCGGAAAGGAATACGCCAGGGTCTCACCGGCCCAGGCTCTACCACGGGCACAGCGAACCCGCCGATCACGATCGAACCAGTCGATTCGAAAACTCCGCTGGAAGCAGTACTCGAGCTCGCCATTGACCAGAATGCTTAACCGCTGGCGCCAGAACAAGCCCGTGCGCTCCGAGACGACCTGTCCGAAGTCCCTGACCCGAGCCTTGCTCGTGTCGTTCGTCGGGTCGATGATCGATTCGGCGATCAAGTCCTCGTCGCTGCGAAACTCCCAGCGGTAGCCCCTGGGTTGGATGGTCAGCTCCATGCCCGCCGGCCTGGCTTCGCACCAATGACGCTTCGAGGTCGATCGCTCAGGGATCGAATAAGCGCCGACTGCCTCAAACCGTCACCGCATTCCCCCTGAAGATCCGCGCCAGGTACCGGCTCTCACTCGGGCTGGGCGCGGGCACGGCACACAGCAGCACCGCGTAGACCATGCGTTCTAGCTCTTCGGCGAGTTCCTGATCGTTGCTCGGTTCCTCGGCGCGGGCGCGGCGGGTGAGCTGGACCTGGTTGACGGCGGGTTCCGTGGGCAGGCGCTCCGATTCCACGCCGAGCGTCACGGTGAAGGCATGCAGGGAGTTCTTGATGAACAGGGCCAGGGCGAACTCTTCTCTTGTCGATGCGCTGGAGGTGTCCGGGGTAACCAACACGATCTGGCAGCGCGGGATCAGGGCGCACTTGCGCGCGATGCGGAAGTGGTGGGTCAGCTGGGCGTCGAGGAGGTTGGCAAAGTCGTCTCGCGACAGGACGCGATCCCAGGGCATGCCCGCATCGGCGGCCAGGGGGTTGAGCGGCAGGCGTGCAAACGGCGTGCTGACCACCGCGTCGATGCGCTTCTTGTCGGCAAGGACGGCGTCGAGGCCGGCCTCCAGGTCGTTGCCCACGGCGCGCGTGTTGACCTCGACGCCCTCGGGGGCGTCGATCTGGTGCTTGAGTGCCTCGGCCAGTTCCTCGCTGCGGGTCAGCACGGTCAGGCTGGCGACGCGCTGCTTGATGAAGCCCTCGGCGGTGGCGACCAGTTCGTCGCGCAGGGCCTCGCCGATCAGGACCACGTGCCGGCCCTTGAGCTCGGCCAGATCTTCGGCACCCGGCCGGAGCATCATCTCGCCCTCGGTGACGGAGCGGTCGAACTTCAGGCCGCCCGAGGGGTGGAAGGCCTCGCCGCTGACGATGTCGTCGGCCAGGCTGAAGATGGTCGACAGGGCCACCTGCTCATCGGTGGGCATCTTGTGCAGATGGAGACGATTGATGATGCCCGCCTCGATCTTCTCGGCCGTGCGCTCGATATCGCGCTGGTCGAAGAAGTCCTCGGATTCGGGCGCCACGAAGGCCTCGAGGAAGGCATCGGCCTGGTCCTGCGGCAGGACGCCGCCGAAGACCAGGCGATGCATCAGCTTCTCGGCCAGGGGTGCGGCCAGCAGGTGCCGGGTCGCATTCGCTTCGGGGCGTCCCTCGGCGACCTGGGCGACCAGGCGGCGCAGGGGTTCGGGTGCCGTGTCCCAGACCCGCAGGGCCTCGATGTCGTTGCCGGCCAGGCGATTGAGCAGGTCGGAAAACTCCGGCAGATCGATCGTCGCCAGTAGCGCCGCGTGCACTCGATTCAGACGCTTGTTTTCCAGGATCAGACGGCCGCGGCGCTCGAACAGGCCCGGCGCACCGCCCAGGCCGCGCAGGCGCGCCCCGTCGACGGGGCCCGGTGCCATCGCGTTGATCTGGATCTCCGGCCCGAGGTGGCGCGACAGAATCTCGGCCAGGGCGCGCTGGCCGGCCTTGGAGACCGAATAGTCGGCGCGGTTGGGATAGGCGACGGCCAGGTACTTCTCACCGCCGAAGTAGCTGGAGACGTTCAGGATGCGCCCCGAGCCCTTGTTCTTCATCAGGGGCGCGAACTTGCGGATCAGCGACCAGTTGGAGGTCAGGTTGGCCTGCATGGTCCAGTTCCAGGCCTCCAGGGTCATGTCGACGACCATTTCTTCGGCACCGGAGATACCGGCGTTGTTGATCAGGTAGTCGACCTCGCCGAAGACCTCGATCGAATGCTCGAAGAGCTGCTGCAGCTGGTCCTCGTCGCCGACGTCGATGCCGGCCAGGGTCAGGACGCGCTCCTCGACGTTGGGGTAACCGATGGCAGCCAGTTCCTCTCGGATCGAATCGCGGGCCTCGATCAGCTTGCCCTCGCTGCGCGCCGACAGCAGCACGCGCGCACCGGCCATGGCCAGATAGCGGCCGAGCTGCAGGCCGATGCCTAAGCTGCCGCCGGTGATCACGGCGGTCTTGCCGTTGTGCAGGCCGGGCAGGACGCGCTGGATGGACTGGGGCATGGCCGACTTGCCCGTGGCGCGGCGGATGCTGTTGGGCAGCCAGAGGTTGATCGGGTCCATCAGACGGACGCGGTTGTTGAGCGTGGCGGTCCAGTCGGCGGCAAACTTCAGGTTATCGGCTTCGCGGTTGTCGAAGCGCACGATCTGGTTCGGCAGCGAGGCCCAGGCCCGCTCGCCCTGCTTGACGGCGAAGCGCTCTTCGTCGCGCCAGACCCGGATCAGGGCCTCGACGGCGGCGCGCTTGATGTCGTTCAAGGGGTTGCCGTGGCCGTCGTCGGGGTTAGTGACGAAGGTGATCGCCGGGGCCTGGTCGAGGCTCATGGTCGTCGACAGGCAGCGCGCGATGGCCGCGGCGAAGGCAACGGGGGCGACGATCTCGTCCTCGACGAAGGCCTCGACGTCGCGGTCCTCGGCCGTGCTCAAGGAGTAGCCGTGCTCGCCGTTCGGGGTCTTGGGCAGCATGATCACCCCGTCCAGGCGGCCGTACTGGTCGTTGATGAACTGGAAGGCGCGATCGACGGATTCCTGGCGCAGGGGATCGAGGTGGGTGAGCTGGATATGGCGATCGTTGAGCGCCTGGACCTTGGCCCGGGCCTGGCCAACGTGTTCCAGGGAACGGAAGGCCAGGACCACGTCGGCGCCGCCGTTGCGATTGCACTCGGCAAAGGTCAGGGCCTCGTCGATGTCGGCCCCGCCGAGGACCAGCACCACCTTGTTGCGAAGATCGACGAGGCGGTTGTCGGGCCAGGAGACCAGTTTGGAGCGCGACTGGGTCGGCACCTGCATGCCGTTAGTGACCTCGACCGAGTGGTCGGAAATGGCCTCGGCCTCGCGACTGCTGAGCCAGACCACCGTGTCGGCGACATCGTCCGGGCGCGGGTAGCGGTAGTCCATGGACCCGTCCTCGCCGGATCGACGGTGGGTCATCAGGCTGCGGTAGCGCTCGGAGGTGCTGCCCGCCGGCAGGGCCTGGAGCGAGTCCATGGCGGCAAAGACCGTGTCGATGCGCTCGGACTCGATCGGCCCGGGAAAGACCGTATTGACCCGGATGCCCCGATCGCCGGCGCCGAGCTCGCGGGCCAGGCCGTGGCTGAGGGCATTCAGCCCGGACTTGGGCACGACGTAGGGAATGCGGCCGAAGTAGGCGGTGCGCGAGAAGATCGTCGAGACGTTGATGATGCTGCCGCCCTTCGACAGGTGCGGCACGGCGGCGCGGGTCATGTTCCAGGGCCCGCCGAGGAGGTTCATGGCGGCCTGGAACAGGGTCTCGCCGTCGCCGCTGGCCTTGGCTTCCGCCGCGCTGAAGGGGATCTTCTGGAGCGTCTGCTTCGGCCCGGCGCCGCCGGCGTTGTTGATCAGCACGTCGAGCTGACCGAAGCGTTCCACGGTGCGGGCGACGATGTCGCGGCAGGCCTCGGGGTCGGCCGAGTCGCCGGCCACCGCCAGCATGGACTCGCGCTCGAAGCCTTCGGCCGCAAGCTCGTCGACGAAGGCTTCGAGCTTGTCGAGGTTGCGCCCGGTCAGCACCAGCTGCGCCCCCTGCCCGAGCAGGCGACGCGACATGTGGCTGCCGATATTGCCGGCCGCGCCGGTCAGAATCACCGTGCGCCCCGCGAGACGATGTCCGGTGCTGGCTGCGTCCGGTCGGGATGAGTTGGAGTCGGTCATCGTAGGGTCCCCGCTGAGCCGGTATCGATCCGGCGAAGTTCAACGCCTTCGGCGTCTGCGTCGCGCAGGGCCCAGGCTCGGTAGAGTTCATCGCGGGTCTTCAGGCCCGCGCGCGGCAAGCCGTGGACGGCGACGTAGGTCGCTCCCGCGTGCTTGTTCTCCCACATGGCCTGGTGGGCCCGGGGCAGATCGGTCAGTGGCACGGACGTGGGTTCGACCACATCAATCATGCCGGCGGCGATGCGCTCCTGCACCTCGGCGTATTCGCGCGCGGTGTTCAGGTGCGTGCCGCGGATCTCGGCGGTCGGCATCAGGATCCGGCGCTGGCGCATCCAGACCTGCGGCGCGTAGAAGCTGAAGCGCCGGCCGGCCAGGTTCTCGGCGTAGCAGACCACGCCGACGTTGGGCTTGACCAGCGACGTCGACAGGGCCAGGCCATCACGATCGCGGCGCTCGAAAATCACATCGGGCAGGCCGCGCCGGTCCAGGGTGTTGCGCAGGAGCGGGCCGATCGCCGAGCCGATGGGCTTCAGGGTGCGGTCGGAAAAGCGGCGCACGGCCTCCTTGAATTCTGCCGATGCCTTGAACGGATCGGGCATGGGCGCAAACGGTCCGGGCGGGTCGAAGTCCTGGCCCAGGCGGCGCTGGATGGCCTCGAGGCTGACCACGCCGGAAAGATTGGCGCCGAAGCCCAGGGAGGTCACGAACTCGCGCTGCGGCACCGTGTCGGTCAGCACCGCGACGCGCGCACCGCGGGCGCAGCCGACCTCGATGGCCTCGATGGCGGCCAGATCGACGATGCCGTCGTCGGCGCCGGGGCCGTAAATCACGAGCAGGGATTTGCCGGCGCGCAGACCGGCTCGGGCCAGCATCGTGTCGGCACGCTCGGCGCCGGGCTTACCCATGAAGGAAAAACGATAGCCCGAGGTCGCCCCGAAGAAGGTCAGCACCCCGCCCTCGCCAAGCAGCTGGAAGGCGCGCGGAAAGGCGCGCTCGCCGGCGTGGGAGACGACGTAGTCGATCGCCCCGCCGGCCTGGGCGTGGACATCCTCGACGTAGGCCGCGCCGGCCTGCTCCCAGTCCGCCCAGTCCTCGGGCGCGTCGGGCACGGGCGTGAAGATGTCGGACCAGCGCGGGTCCTTGCGGTTGACCGCACCGCCGCCGAAGTCGCGCACGCGCTCGGCCCGCTCGTCGCTGGACACCATGCCGACCACCGACAGGCCGGAACGACGCGCCGAGCGCAGGCATTCGAGGCCCGTGCCGGTGGCTGCACCCTCGACGAAGAGGCGGCGATTGGGCTGAATATCGAGGGTCCGGAACAGGGCGCGATGGATCGTGCCCTGGGTCAGGCCGCTGGCGGCCGCCTCCTCGATGGTCAGGCCCTGCAGCTTGCCGTGGAGCTGGGGGCCCTGAACGACCAGGAACTGGGCGTGGGAGCCGTCGTTGATCTCGTAGCCCTGGATGTGGAAATCGGCGGCCATCGGGTCCAGCCCCTGATCCGGCGACAGGAGCTCGCTCTGGCCGGAATAGATCGTCACCAGCTGGCCCACCGACAGGCGCCCCTCGCGCACCAGCTCATCGCCGAGCTGAGCGATCAGGGCCACGCCGCCGGAGCCGGTGACCTGCAGATCCGCGTCGCGCGCGTCGAAGGGCGAGACCGGGATACCGGTGATCGCCCAGATGTCGTTGAAATTGACCTCCGAGGCCAGGATGAAGACCAGGGCCTCGTTCGGGCCCGGCTTGGGCGTGGGAAGGACGAGCAGCTTTTCCGCATCGACCGGGTCGCCGTGGGCCGGCAGCGCGGTGTGCGGGTCCTTGACCACGCCCATGCCGTACTGGTAGGCCGGAATCGGCGTCACGCCTGGATAGAAGGGGGCGTCGATGGGCAGGAGCCGGCCCTGGGATTCGAGCTGCCGGCGCGTGTCCGCATCGGCCAGGGGCGGGACCTCGACGTGCTTGAGCGGCAGCGGCGCGCTGCGCTTTTCGAGAAAGGCCCGGATGCCCGGGGGACCGCAGTCGGGGTCGCAGACGGCTTCGGCGAAGAGCTCGGCCTCGCGCTTGAGTCCGGCGGCCTGCCCCGCTTCGGCGCCGAGCGCCATCACTTCGAGGATCCGATCGACGGGCTTGCCTCGACCGCTGGCCCGGGCCTGGGCCAGGGTTGGCGCCAGCGCCGGGTGCTCGAGGAGATCGTCGCTCCAGGGCAGGGGCTGCTCCCTCGATTCGAGCTCGGTCTGGCGGTCCTGCATGACGGCGACGAGCGGGCCCTGGCCCTGCAGCCAGTCGCGGATGCACTGCATGGCGGCGGCCACCGGCCCGGTGCCGTCAGCGCCCACGACCTCATCGGCCAGACCCATGGCCCGCGCCTCATCGGCGTCGAGGGCGCGGCCACCGATGATGACTCGGGCGGCATCGATCAATCCGTCGAGACCGCGCCGGGCAAAGAGCTTGCGCGGCAGGCGCTGGGTGCCGCCGTAGCCCGGCAGCAGGTTCAGGTTGATTTCCGGCTGGCCGAAGCTGGCCTGGCGGTTGGCGATCACGTAGGAACAGGCCAGGACGAATTCACTGCCGCCGCCCAGGGCCGGACCGTTGACCGCAGCGATCACCGGTTTACCCATGGTCTCGAGGGTGGAAAAGGCGGCGTGGGCAGCGTTCGGCGGGGTCTGGGCCGAGGCCAGATCGCCGGCCTCGCCGACCTCCAGCAGCTCCTTGACGTTGGCCCCGGCGACGAAGGCGCTGCGCGCGCCGGTCACGATCACCGCCACCGTGTCCTCGCGCTGCTTGATGTGTTGCAGAACCGTGTGCAGCTCGTCGAGGGAGCGTTCGTTCAGGGAATTGACCGGCGGTGAGTCGACGGTCAGCAGGGCGACCGTCTTCCCGGGCGCGACGCGATGATTCTCGAGGCGCAGATAGCGGTGGGTCTGGACGATATCGCGGGCGTCGGCGAGGCGGCCGAAGGCCTGCCAGTCGGCAACGGTCTGGCGAATCTCGTCGACGACCTCGGGGTTTCGCAGCGTCGAAGTGTCGCCCAGGGGCTCGTCGAGGAGGATGGCGCGCAGGGTCCGGCGCATGTACTTGCCCGAGCGCGTTTCCGGAAACGCCGAGACGACGAGGAAGTCCGACGGCACGGCAGTCACGCCCTTTTCGCTGCGCACCAGGCCCTTGAGGCGATCGAGATCGTCGTCCTGAAGCTTGCAGCCCGGCGCCGGAATCACGAAGGCCACCGGCGTCTCGCCCTTCTCGTCATGGGGCGCGCCCACGACCACCGCGTTGCCGAGCGGGGAGTCGGGGCGCAGCACCTTGTCGCGGAGAATCGCGCCCTCGATTTCTTCCGTGCCGATGCGGTGGCCGGAGACGTTGATCACGTCATCCGAGCGCCCGTGGAGGGTAAAGGCGCCGTCGTCGTGCGCGCGGGCGTAGTCGCCCTGGGTATAGGCCAGGCCGTCGGCCCAGCGGTCGAAATACACGGCGCTGAAGCGCGCCAGGTCGCCGCGCCAGTCGGGCGTGCCCAGGCGCTCGGCATCGCCCCAGATCGTTCGCGCCAGATAGGGATAGGGCTGCTTGATGACCAGCTCACCCTTCTCGCCGGTCTCGGCCGGGCGCCAGCGGGTCGCGCGACCCGACTCATCGGTTTCCTCGGCGATCCGCACCTCGGCATCGATCCAGGGCAGCGGCCAGGTCTTGGCGTCGGCGGCCAGGGGCTTGAACTCGCCCCAGGGGCAGGAGAAGACGATGCCGCCGTGCTCCGTCGCCCAATAGGAGTTGATGTAGTGGCCGCAGACCCGGTCCATGGCGAACTGCTGGACGGCGGGCGAGACCGGCTCGGCGCAGAAGGTAGCCGCCTTGAGCGTCGACATGTCGAAGGCGGCCATGTCCTCGGTGCTCGCCGGGTCGGTCATCACCGCCTTGAGGAAGGTCGAGCCGGCCTTGAACAGGGTCGCCTTCTGGCGCTCGATGATCGAGGAAAAGCGACCGGCGTGGGGAAACAGGGGCGAGCCTTCGTGGACGATCGAGGTCATGCCCATCGCCAGGGGCGCACCGATCAGATAGCTCTGACCGGTGATCCAGCCCGGGTCGGCGATGACATAGAGGCGATCGTCCGGCGTCGCACCGAAGACGGTTCGCATCGTGTGGGTGATGCCGGCCAGCCAGCCGCCGTGGGTATGCACCACGCCCTTGGGCTTCCCCGTCGATCCCGAGGTGTAGATGATGAACAGGGGCCAGTCCGCGGGCACCGGCGCGGGCGGGTGGCTGGCGCACAGCGCGCGCCAGAGCGCGCGATCGTCCAGGGCCATCAGCGCGTCCAGATCGTCGACGTCATGGCCGGCGGCGCGGGCCCGTTCGAGGACTCGCTCGGTGGCCCTGGCCAGCAGCTCGTGGGACCAGCGATCGCGGGCCTGCTCGACGACTTCCTGGCCGGTGTAGCGCACGACGATGACCTGGTCCACGGCATGGCCGACCTCTGCCAGGCGGCGGGCCACGGTGGTCCGGACCGCGGCGGCACGCTCCGGCGCCAGATCGCTGTCCTCGGCCAGGGCCTGGCCGAGCTCGCGCATCAGATCGCTGCGCTCGATGGTGATTTCGCCGGCCAGGCCCTGGGTGACCGCGCTTGCCAGCGTCGCTGCCAAGGGGCCCAGATCGAGCTCGCCGAGGACGTCGTCAAGGGCCGCAAGGGCCGAGGTGAGCGGTATGAAATTGTCCAGCGCCGGATCCGTATAGGCGGCCTTGTAGGGCACGACTTCGGCGTTGCGATAGCCGCCGTCGGCGGTCACGACGGCCTTCGCGCCGGCGTCAAAGATGCGGTCGGACAGGGTCTTGGCCGAAAAGCCGCCGAACACGGGCGTGTAGATCAACCCGAGGCGCTTCGCCGCCTCCGTGTAGAACAACTGCTCGGGAATATTGGGCAGGTTGAAGGCGATGCGGTCGCCGCGCGTCAGGCCGGACGCGCTGAGCACCTCGGCCCGGAGAACGGTCTCGACCAGCAGCTGGCGGTAGCTGATCGAGCGCTCGGCGACGGGACCGCCCCGGCCTTCGTGGCGCGACGGGTCCCAGCGGTCGCTTTCGAAGCAGAACGCCTCCTCAGCGCCGCGGCCCGCCAGCACGTGGCGATCGACTTCGTTGAAGCAGGCGTTCGTTTCGGCGCCGACAAACCAGCGATAAAAGGGAGCGTCGCGATCGTCGAAGGCCGTGGTCCAGGGCCGCCAGTCGGCAGCGCGATCCTCGGCGCTGAGCGCCTCGCCCGAGGTCGAATCAAAGCCTGTCCAGGCGAGCGTTTCCGGGTCACGACGCAGCCAGCGCCCGCCGTCGGGATCGAACCAGTGCAGTTCGGAGGCCGCGATGTCGCCGTGATAGCGCCCCGGGTCGTCGAGGGCCTGACGGCGCTGTGTCTGCTCATCGTTCTGGTCTTCCAGCTGACCCCAGCGGGTCGGCTCCTTGGCACTGGCCATGGTGATGCTCCCTTGTTGCGTGATACTCCGCGTCAGCCCGATCGACGGACCTCATCGACGACCTTCCTCACCGATCGGAGGAACAGCAGGCGCGCCGGATCAGCCATTGGCCTGGCGCGCCTTGCGGCGCTGCTTGTTGGCGGCAAAGGCGATGCCCTGGGCGTTCAGTCGGATGTCGAGATCGAGCAGCGCCCAGGTGGTTTTTTCCTGGCCCAGGGCACCGCGGCCATCGAGCAGCCCGGTGAAGTAGTCCCGGATCCGCGGCTCGCAGAAGCCTTCGAGAGCCTCGTCGGCGAGATCGCTGTCGCGGGCCTGATCGCGCAGGCGCTCGGCAAAGTCGAGATGGCGCAGCAGCTGGCCCGCGGCGGTGTCGATGTCGGTCACTGCCCCGAAGTGGGTGGGATAGAGGCAGCTCGGGCGCTCGGCCACCAGCCGGCGCACCGATTCGCGCGCCAGCTCGGGCTCGAAGTCCGTCGGACTGGTCGAGGGAAAGGCAAAGGTGCCCTCACGCTGAAGGTCGGGATAGACCAGGCCGAAGGCATCGCCGGTGAAGATGGCGCCGCTCGCGCTGTCGACGATGCAGACGTGATGGTTGGCGTGGCCGCGCGTGTGCAGGAAGCGCAGTTCGCGGCCACCGAAGGCCACGACCTCGTCGTCATCGAGGCGGCGAACCCGCGCCTCCGCCACGGGCTCGATCGTGCCGTAGAGCCGCTGGAACTCAGCCTCGCCGTAGACCGCCGAAGCACTGGCGACCAGCTTGCTCGGGTCGATGATGTGTTCGATTAGGTAGTTGACGTCGAACTTGTTGCGGATGCTGGTCAGGTCTGGCCCCACGTTCCCGCCGAGTCCGGCGAAGCGATGACACTTTCCGCAACTGGTGGCAAAGTAAAGACTTCGGCCG
>CAZDFS010000039.1:0-1963 GCA_964504865.1 uncultured Wenzhouxiangella sp. | reverse complement strand
TGCGCCAGGCGTGAGGTGCCGCCGGCATGATCGAGGTGCACGTGGGTGACGATCAGGTACTCGACCTGCTCGGGGCTGAGGCCATGGTCTTCCAGCGCCGAGAGCAGGCGCGGGACGGCGGCGTTGGTGTTGTTGTCGATAAACGCGGCGCGATCACCATCGATGAGCAGATAGGCCGCGGCAAAGCGCTGGCGGCCGAGGTAGCCCGTGTCGATGACGTGGATGCCGGCCACTATGACCGCCCCTTCTCAGGCGTTGGCGCCGATCGCCAGCTTGCGTCTGAACCGGTCACTCGCCCTCCCCAGTCACCCTTCAAAAGCCTTCCACCCGTAGTCCTTGGACGATCGACTCTACCAGACGGTGCCGAAAAAGTATAAGCCGCCGCTCGCTGCGCCAGCAGGACGGCAAGCGCCTCTTTCAAAAAATCGAACAAGCCGTATCATGGTTTGCGTCGGGAGCAGCGCTAGCGTCGGGGAGTCGGGATGTTCGAAGTATTCAGTATCGGTCTGGCTTTCGTCTTCGGCCTGGCCGTCAAGCAGATTGGCCTGCCGCCGCTGGTCGGCTTCCTCGCCGCCGGCTTCGGCCTGAACTGGATCGGTCAGCGCTTCGGCGTCCTGCCGAGCTACACGGGCGATGTCCTGGAGCACGTCGCTCACCTCGGCGTGCTCCTGCTCCTGTTCACGGTCGGCCTGAAGCTCAATCTGCGCCAGCTCGGTCAGGCCGCCGTCCTCGGCGGCGGCCTCATGCATTTCACCCTCTCGGTGCTGATCTTCACCCCCGGCCTGGCCCTGCTGCTCGGCCTGGACTGGCAGACAGCCCTGCTGGTCGGAATCGCCCTGAGCTTTTCGTCGACGGTTCTGGCCGCCAAGATCCTCGACATGAAGCGCGAGCTGACCGCGTTCCACGGCCGCATCGCGATCGGCATCCTGATCATCCAGGACCTGATCGCCCTCCTCGTCCTGAGCATCTTCGGCGGCAAGGAGCCGTCGGTCTGGGCGCTCTTGCTGTTCGGACTTCCCCTGCTGCGACCGGTGCTGCACTGGCTCCTCGACCTGTCCGGCCGCGACGAGATGCTGGTGCTCATGGGCATGCTGCTCGCCGTGGTCCTCGGCGGCATGGGCTTCGAGTCGCTGGGTCTGAGCTCGGAGCTCGGCGCCCTGGTCATGGGCCTGCTCCTGGGCACGCATGCCCGGGCCAAGGACGTGTCGGAATCGCTCTGGGGCCTGAAGGAGCTGTTCCTGGTCGGCTTTTTCCTGCAGATCGGCATGTCGGGGCTGCCGACCCTCGAACACTGGCTGTTCGCCCTGGGCATGATTGTCCTGCTTCCGCTCAAGGGGCTGCTGTTCTTCGCCATTCTGACCCTGTTCCACCTGCGCGCCCGCAACGCCTTCCTGGGTGGGATCACCCTGACCGCCTACAGCGAGTTCGGCCTGATCGTCGCCGCCGGCGTGCCCATCCTCGAGAACTGGCTCGTGCCCCTGGCCCTGACCGTCGCCCTGAGCTTTGCCCTGTCGGCACCGCTGAACCGCGCGTCCCACCGCCTGACCGAGCGCTTCGAGGAGCGCATGAATCGCTTCGAGCGCGCCAGCGCCCATCCCGATGAAATCCCACCGGACATGAGCTCGGCCCGGGTCCTGATCATGGGCATGGGCCGCACCGGCACGGCGGCCTACGAAAAGATCAGCGAAACGATCCCGGACGTGGTCGGCATCGACGCCGACCCCTACTGCGTAGCCCGCCATCAGTCCGAGGAGCGCAACGTGGTGCTGGCCGATGCCGAAGACGTCAACCTCTGGCGTTCGGTCCGCATCGACGGGCTCGAGGTCGCCGTGCTCGCCATGGACGACCTCGAAGCAAAGCTCATCGGCGCCCGCAAGCTGCGCGAGCGCGGCTTCACCGGCCCGATCATCTCGCACGCGCTCTACGAGGAGAACGTCGAAGAAATCAAGGCTGCCGGCGCCGA
>CAZDFS010000038.1:4477-34729 GCA_964504865.1 uncultured Wenzhouxiangella sp. | reverse complement strand
CCGGCGCCGACGACGGTGACCAGGCCACTTTCGGCGATCGCACAGCGGGTGATGCTTTCAGCCGATGACTTGGGCGTGATGTCATCGAAGCTCTGGCCGCCGTCGGTAGAAATCACGACCCGACCGGTGTTGCTGCCCAGGGGCTGGCGTTCGCCGACCACGACAATGATGTCGCCGCGCATGCAGACGCCGCGCGCCCAGCTCGGGGACTCGCCGTCCTGGGTGATGTCCGAGAGGAAGAATTCCGTGTAGTTGGCCGGCACGTAGGGGTCGCCCGTGCTGACGTAGATCTTGCCCTGATCGGTATCCTGGTTGACGCCGACGGCCACCACCCGCTGGTCGTTTGCGGCAATGCCCCACATCTCGCCGTCGAAGCTGGGGTCGAGGATGACCTCGACCAGTTCCCAGGGCTCCGCGCTCGGTGCGGTCGGGGGCAGGAAGACCCGCGGCGGGATGTTGATGCGGCTGCCAGCGGCGTAAAAGCCGTCGTTGAAGGCGACCAGGTCGATGTATACCTCGCTGCTCGGCGAGGTGATCGTCCAGTCGCCGGCCGAGGGTCCGGTGGTGCTGTCCGGTCGATAGAGTTTGTCCACGCCCGTGTCGGAGGCGGCCAGGGCGCGACCGTCGGCGAGTTCGGCATAGCCGCCCACGTCGAAACTGCGCCCAACGGACTGCACGCGAATGAGGTTGGCCGTTGTCGGGTAGGGCATGCTTCCGGACGTGTCGAGTCTGACCGAACGGTTGACAGACTTAGTGTCGCGACCGCTTGCGTAGAGTGCGCCGTCGTGGCCGCGCGTCAGCGTGATGACTCGGAAATCGGCGACGAGGTTAGCCGGGCTGGTGGTCACCGTTTGCCAGCTATCGCCTTCATCGAAGCTGACGAAGAGTCCCGTGCCCGTGGCCGTTGTTCCGCAGCCCACCCAAAGCGTCCCATCGGCGTCTTTCTGCAGCGCGTCGGTGCGCGAGGCGCCGGGGCAGGGGTGAGCGCTGATGGTCCAGTCGCCTCCTGCGGCAGCGGGCGGGGTGCTCGACATCAGGGCAGTGAACAGGGCGGCCGTCAACAGCGGGCGGATCGATTGGATAGAGGGCATGAGCGAACTCCTTGGGATAAGCAGCCGGTAGGGCAGAGAACCCCAGCCTGGGCTCATCAGGCGTTCGAAACTTAAAATCTTTATGAAAGTATCTTGAAAATCGGCGGATGCGCCCTGGAGGATGGCGAGGTGCAGCCTTCGATCGGGCGCGGTGTCAGTCGTCCAGGTCGAGGCGGCGCTGTTCGGCCCGACGCGCGAGGGGGGTAAAGCCCATTTCGTTCGCCGTCTCGACCACCCAGGCCAGGTGCTGGCGGCCCAGGTCGGGCTCACTGACCTGGCTCCTGAGAAGCGCGAGCTCCAGCGACTGGCGAGCGTTGGGGCTTTCGCTGAGCCTGCTATCGGCCAGGCTCAGATCCCGGCTCGCCTCGTCGCGGCGGCCCTGAGCGATCCGCGCGTCGGCCAGGAGCAGCAGGGCATCGATCTCGCCCGCGGTATTTCGCAGCGCGGCGAATTCGGACACCAACGCCGTGGCGATGCGCTCCGCCGCCACGCTTTCACCCTCTGCCAGGGCGGCCCGGCCGAGATTCAAGCGTGCCCGCCGCTGACCGGGTTCGCTTCCCGCCTCGACCGACATCGCCAGCGCCTCCTCGAAGGCGGCCCGTGCGCGGGCCGTTGCACCGGCGAGGAGCGCCTCGCGCCCCCGCGCCAGCTCGGCGACGGACAGCTCCGCGGCGTCGTTGGTCTCGATCGAGTCGATCTCAGCCAGGGTCTCGGCCAGGGCACCATCCCGGCCCATGTCGACGTAGAGATTGGCCAGGGAGGTCAGGGCGCGGGTTTGCATGCTGGCAGCACCCTGGGCTTCGAAGGCCGCCGCTGCCTGGCGCAGCCGGGTTTCGGCGCGCAGCAACTCCCCGTCGCGCTGGTGCGTCAGGGCCAGGTTGTAGGACACGCGAGCGATATCGGTCTGAGCGCCGATCAGCTCGAACATCCCCAGGGCTTGTTCGGAAAGCTCGATGGCGCGCTCTTTATCGCGCCGCTGACCGGCGATCGCGGCCAGATTGCTCAGCACGATGGCCTGCCCGCGCAGGTCGCCCGCGTCCTCGAAGGCCTCGAGGGCGCGCTGAAAGAGGGGCTCCGCATCGCTCGGCCGATCGTTGCGCGCCAGCAGGGTGGCCTGGTTGATCAACGCAGCCCCCTCGCCCTGGCGATCGTTGACGGATCGGAAATAGCTCGCCGCTTGTGCCAGGCTGGCCTCGGCCTCGTCCAGGCGCCGAGCGCGCATGAGAGTGACGCCGAAGAGGACGCCGGCCTGCGCCAGCCGCCTGGGATCGTTCAGGGTTTCGAGGTGCTGCTGGGCAAGGCGCATCTGTTCGATCGCCCCCTCGGCCTGACCCTTCCGGTCAAGGATGGAGGCGCGCAGCATGTGGAGGTCGGCCAGTCCCTCGGGATGAGACAGTGCGGCAAAGCTGGCTTCGATCGGGTCGGTCATGGCCAGGGCCTGGTCGAGGTTGCCGCGCTGGAACTCGATCTGATTCAGGCCCAGCCGGGCCCGGGCCCGATCGCTGTCGCTCATCGGCAGGCTGCCGTCGATCAATGTGTCAAGGGTGGCTTCAGCCGCATCGAGCTGCCCGGTTCGGATGAGGGCTTGAGCCTCGGCCTGGCGGGCGGCGACGATCAGTGAGGGCGTGCCGTCTGCCTCGGCGAGACGACGTGCCGCCGTGGCTTGCTCGAGCCGCTCGTCCTGCTGGCGCTCGACGCGCGCCAGTTCGGCGCCGAGAAGCGCCAGGCGGGCATCTTCGGGCTGTTTGAGCCTGAGCGATGCGAGGCTCTCGCGGGCCGCGTTGAGGCGGCCCGCCTGGATGAGCGCGTGCACCAGGCGCCGGCTGCTGGCTGGCTCCGGGTAGAACTGGGTCAAGGCCTGGAGACGATCCGCCGCGCGCTCGAATTCGAAGTCGAGGATGGCGGCCGAGGCTTCCAGCGCGAGGCGATCGCGGCGCGGCCACAGGCGAGTCGCCGACAGGGCCTGCTCGCTCAGCGAGCGGGCATCCTCGATTCGGCCGAGGGCCGACAGGGCCTCGGCCTTGAGCATGATCAGCGGCGGGTTGTCGTTCTGAAGCGCCAGGCCCTGGTCAACTGCTGCCAGGGCCCGATCGAAATCCATCGCCTCGATGGCCGCGTTGGCCTCGAAGAATTTGCGCTGGGTTGCGGCCTGGCTCGGCAGGCGGGCGGTAATCGCCGATGGGTCGGCCTGAGGCGGCGCGGGAAAGCCGAGATGATCGCGAATCGCAGTGGCCAGGTTGATACTCAGCCGAGCCACATCCCAGTCGGCATCGTTGGATTCCAGGCTGGTGACGAGCTCGTCCGACCCAGGTCGGCGCAGCTGGGCGAGCAGGCGAGCACCATCGACGCCGGCGCTCAGGTACCTGCCGTCGATCAGGAAATCCGCCTCTGTTGCGTCTTCGTCGACGGGTTGATCGATCGCCAGAACGCGAAAGCCGCCGAGCTCGACGAGCGCATGGCCCAGATAGGTCTCGAGCGCCGGCGAGAGCCAGTTCAGATCCGGGTCGTCGCCGGTGTTGACCATGTCCCCGATCGCCAGCACCGGCAGGCGTTCGGCCGGCTGCGGGGGCGAGGGCTGCAGGCGCCAGAAGGCGGCGAGGCCGATGAACAGGACCGCGACCACGAGCAGCGCTGCGGGTCGGGACAGCCAGGAAGGAAGCGCGGCCGGTGCTGGATCGACCGATGTCGATGGCCCCATCGGCGCGGTAGGAGCGGTCGCTGCCCCATCGGTAGCGCCGACATCGATTTCGGCAATGAACTGATAGCCCATGCGCCGCCTTGTGGCAATGAATTCGGGCTGACTGCTGGAATCCCCCAACGCGTGGCGCAGTTCTTTGATGGTCTGAGCAACGGAGCTGACCGACGTGGCCTGATGGCCCCAGACGGCATCGAGCAGCTCGTCCTGGCTGACGACAGCGGGCGCCTTTTCGACCAGATGGCAGAGGACCGCAAAGGTCTGCGGCCGCAGGCTGATCGGCCCCTCTGGCCCCTGTAACGATTGTTGTTCGAGGTTCAGCTCGAATCGATCGAAACGGATGATTGGATCCAACGCCTTGGACTCGATTGAGGTGAATGAAAAATTTAAATTTTCAAAATAATTTCAAGTTGTTTTCAAGTTTCAGCGGCCGTCCTGCTCCACGCTGGCCGCTGTTTCTCGGGCTGTCCTGGGTTCTGAACCAACCTGTCGCTACAGCTTGCCACCAAATTCGAGGGATGTCATGTCGCAGGAGTTTTCGACGCCGGATCTGCACCTTCCATCAGTCAAGCGGAACGCAAGGTCGTCGGCCTGTCCCTCTGGCTCGCCATCGCAGCGCAGGCGTCGATGGCCAGAGCGTCCGATTCCAGGCGTTCTTGCTCTGGTTCCTGCCGCCGTGGGCTCCTGGTTGCTGCTGTCCGTCGGCCTGTCCCATCTGCCGCATCTGGATCGTGACTATACGCTCCCGGTCCGTGCGCAGGTTGTGGAGTCGCACATCATCCCCGGGCTGGGGCCTTTCTCGCGGCAAAGTCAGCACAGGTTCATCTACCGCTATATCTACAAGGGGCAGCTTTTCCGTGCCTCGGCCTATCGCCCCGGCGGGCATCTGGACGAGGCGATAAGGTCCCATCCGGTGGGCAGCATGCTGACCGTTTACCTCGATCCCGAAGCGCCGACGTTCTCGATGGTCTGGCCCGGGCTGACCCGCGATCAGATCGATGATCTCTGCCTGGGGCTCGCGCTGATCGCGATGGGTGTCGGCAGCCTCTTTCCGCATGCTCTTCGCCGGCGCTGCCGGGCCATTAAATGAACTCGTCATCCGACTCCACATCGCCAACTGACTGCTCCAGGAAGCCGATATGAAAGCACTGCAAGCACTTCTCGTTCTGATCGTCACGCTCTCGCTGACGGGGCCGCTCTGGCCGCAATCCAGCGAGATCAGTTACCAGGGTCGACTGCAGTCATCGGGGCAACCCTTCGACGGATCGGCGAATCTGAGCTTTCGGCTCTTCGACTCGCAGAGCGGCGGCAATCAGATTGGCCCGGATCAGATTCGCGACAACACAGCAATTGAGGAGGGCCTTTTTCAAGTGGTGCTGGACTTTGGCGCCGCTGCCTTCGACGGGTCGGCGCGCTTTCTGGAAATACGGGTGAACGGAGACACGCTCGTCCCGCGCCAGAGGGTCACCGCCGCGCCCTTTGCTCTCCGTGCTGCCGGTACGGCGCCTGGGGCCGTCGACGGCAATGCCGTGGACCCGAGTGAAGTGCAGCTGCGCGTCGATGGCACCTGCCCCGCGGGCCAGGCTGTCCGTGTGATCAACCAGGACGGCAGCGTGGTCTGTGAAGTCGATGATGTCGGTGAATCCGCCTGGCTCCTCGGCGGCAACCCCGGCACTGATCCTGCGACGCAGTTCATTGGCACGGTGGATGCAGCGGCGGTCGAGATTCGTGCCAACCGCGCGCGCGGGCTGCGCATCGAGCCGAGCGTGGCGACTTTCGAAGACCTGCCTACCACCGTCAATATCGTTGCCGGCAGCAGGGCGAATGGGGTGTTGCAGGGTGTCCGAGGTGCGACGATCGCCGGCGGTGGTGCGCCAGTGGGTGACAGTGACCCGGACTTCTCCTCCGAGGGCCCGAATCGAGCCGTGGCGCACTACAGCACGGTCGGCGGCGGCTATAACAATCGGGCCGGGCGGGAGGATGGCGTCTTTCGAAACGGGAGATTCAGCACGATCAGCGGCGGCATCGAGAACGTCGCGGAGGGCACCTCCTCGACGGTCGGCGGCGGCAACAACAACGTATCGATCGGGCTCTCGAGTACGGTCGCGGGTGGTGGTCAGAACTCGGCTAACGGGACCGAAAGCGCCATCGGCGGCGGCGTGGGAAATAGCAGCGACGGCGAAGGCAGCACCATCGGCGGCGGCGACAACAACAGCGCCAGTGGCAATCTGGGCACCGTCGGAGGCGGCGCAGCCAATGTTGCCGGAGGTAATTTCAGCACCGTCGGCGGTGGCCTGAACAATGATGCCTTGAGCGAATTCAGCACGGTCAGTGGCGGGGTTTCCAATAGTGCGAGTGGCACCGGCGCCATGATCGGCGGCGGCAACAGCAATACGGCCAGTGGCCAATGGAGCGTCGTCAGCAGCGGCTTGGAGAACACCGCCAGCGGCGCGATCAGCTCGGTCGGCGGCGGGTCGGGTAACTGCGCGGGCGGGGACAACTCCTGGGTTGGTGGAACGCTGGCGAAAGTCAGGCCGGGCAGCAACGCCGGTGAGGTCGGTACGGGTTGCCTCGATGTGCCGCAGTCCGGTGATCTGAACGGTGATGAGGGCACCTTCGTTTGGGCAGACGCTCAGAATCAGGACTTCGTCTCCTCTGGCAGCAACCGGTTTCTGGTGCGAGCCGAGGGTGGTGCCGTCATTACCGGCAATAGCGCCAACAGCGATCCCCTCGGCAATCGACTGCGGGTGGATGGGATTCTTCGCGTCGACATTCTTGGCAGCAACGGTGTTTTCGATGTCTGCACCAACATTACAGGTCAGCTGTCGAGGTGCTCTTCGAGCGCGCGCTACAAGAAAGACGTCGAACCTCTGAGTCATGAGTATGACGCTGTGATGGCACTGCGCCCGGTCCGCTATCGCTGGATTGCCAACGATAGCCAGGATCTCGGGCTGGTTGCCGAAGAGGTGGCCGAGGTCATGCCGGCGTTGGCGACCTACAACGATGAGGGCCAGATCGAAGGCGTCAGGTACGACCGCCTGGCGGCCGTCCTGGTTGGCGTGGTGCAGCGTCAGCAGCAGGAGGTCGAGCTGATGCAGGCACAGCTGACTCGACTGGAAGCTCGCTTGCGGCGGTTGGAAGCGGAGGAAGGGGAATGACACCCATCAAACAAGCAGCCATTGCCGCCAGGATTTTCGCTGCCGCGGTGCTGTTGTCACCGGCGGGGCTGAAGGCAGGTGGGGTCGAGATTGACTGGTGGACCGTTGACTCTGGAGGCACGGTCGACAGTCAGGCCGTCGGTTGGGTGCTGCAGGGCACGATCGGTCAGTGGGACGCGACGAGTCAAAGGGCGTCGGGCAATGGCTGGACGGTGGACGGTGGTTTTTGGGGAGTCGAGATGCCTGAGCGCGCTGACGCCTTGTTTCGGGATCGTTTCGAGTTTCAGGCGCCCGTAAGAGAATCCGAACGGAGAGCGGAATAATGAGCCCAAGAGTGATAGCGCTGTGTCTTTTCCTGGGCGTGTTTGCTCAGGCAAATGAGACCTGGGCCAATGAAATTTTTGTAAAAACCGTTGCTGATACCTTGAGCAACGACGACCTGTGCTCGCTGCGAGAAGCGTTGATCAACGCGAACACCAATCAAATGACCTGGTCCGACTGCGACCGCGGCTCGGACGTTGACGTCGATGAGATTCGTTTTGACGGTGCATTGGCGACCCGAACCATCGAGCTGCAGTCACCGCTGCCTGCGATCGAGGGGCCCACGTCTGTTATTGGTCCGGCGGGTGAAGGACAAGCGATTATCCTGGATGGCGGGGAAGCATTCAGCCTGATCTCGACGGGCGAATCACCGTTCCTTCATCTGCAGAACCTTGTTCTGACACGAGGCGCCGGTCAACGCGGTGCTGCCATCGATGCGCCGAACGCACTGGAGCTGATTATTGAAAGATGCAGGATCGTTGATAATTCCACGACCGCCGGCCCTGTCATTTCGATCAATAGAAACCTCGGCGGCGCAGCATCCTTCACGATGGCTGATTCGACGGTGCGTGGCAACAGAAACTCATCGCAAGGCGCGTCCGGGAAGGTCCTGCGAATCGATCAAGGCGTTGCTCGGATCGAGCGCTCGGAGATCTCGGATAACTCGGCAACCGGCGATCTTGGCGTCGGGACCCTCTATGTGAATGAATCCGAGCTTGTCGTCATCAATTCGACGATCTCCGGAAATCGATTGGGCGGGGGTGCAGGCGGCGCTGCGATCTATCTCCGCAACAGCGCGGTCGATCTGGTCCACGCCACAATCGTTGATAATCGGTCGCTGATTCCTACTGCCAAGGCTGTGTTTGCCAACGCATCGGGTGGCGGGAGTGCCAGCTTAACCATCGTTAACTCCCTTTTGTTGCCCGATAGCGGGGGGAGTGCGGTATGTGGCAGTTTGAATGCTCAATGGTTCGAGTCTTCGAGCTTCAGTAGTGATCCCAACTGTCTTCAGAGTTCGCCTCCAGTATCCGTTGAAGAGGTCAGGCTTCTGCCGCTGGATGACAACGGTGGCTTGACTCGAACCCACGCTTTGGAGCCGCGGAGCGTCGCCATTGACGCGGCGGGTGACTGCGCGAACATTGATCCATCTCTGGATGTCGACCAGCGATCGGAACCCCGACCGGGCGTGAACTCCTCTGACTGCGATGCGGGGGCCTACGAGGCTGCGTTGCCGATCAACGATATTTTTCGGGATCGATTTGCTCAGTTATCGCATAACAACACACGGAAAGAAGTGCGGAGGGAAGTTTATGGAAAAGCCAACGAATCAATCTGAAAGCGTTCCAGCGGGTTGGGCCTTGAGGGGGCAAAAGGACAATCGCTCTCCTCGAACATCGTGCGCCCGAGCTGGCTTGTTCCTGTTGCTGTTTCTCCAGCTCTCCTTGGGGCTCGCACAGCCAGACGGCTATTCCGTTGTTGGACAGTGGCCCTATGGGCCGTCGCTGGCAATGGAAAAGCAGGTCATTGGCGGCGAGGTGTATGTTTTCTACGGTGAAGGGACGGTGCTGCATATCGCCAAGGATGACGGTACGGGAACACTCGAGCCAATCGAATCATTCAGAATGCAGCATCTGGTCTGGAGTATTGCAGTCAGTCCTGATGGCCAGCTGATTGCCGTGAATGATCGGCGGCGAGTCATCACGCTGCTCGATTTTTCTTCACCCGGCTCCTCTTTTATTGTTGGGCGCTTCAGCTTTCAGAATCCCGACCTCCCGGGCCAGCTGCAGGGCGGTCGGCCCGAGGGTATGGATTTCATCGATAGCCAGACCCTCCTTGCCGCCGTCACGCCGAAGGGGGTTTGGGCGCTTGATGTCTCGGATCCTGCCAATACCGTTGTCATCGGCGATTATTTCGAGCCGGGCGTCGACAGTGTCCCAGACGTTGCCGTGGAGGGTGACTATGCCTTCGTCGCCGACGATTTCGATGGCCTGAGTGTCTATGATATCTCTGATCTCAACCAGATCACCCTGGCGCTGCGCGATGGCGACTTCGATCGCGCTATGGATATCCAGATCGAGAACGGCATAGCCTATGTGTCACGACTGAATGAGGGCGTCAGCATCGCTGCGATTCAGACCGAGCCCGCGCTGGCAGTGAGCCTGCTCGGGACGATTGAAAACGATCTTTTCCCGACTGGCTCCGGCGCTGCGCAGCGTGCCCTGCCGCTCCCGAACAATGGTCTTGCCGTAGCGGTCAATCGCCGGAACAATGGGTTGGTGGTTTTCGATATTGCCGATCTGGCCAACCCAGTACTTGTCGGTAACACAGTCAACGCCGCGACCCGAATCGTGACTAACGGCTATACGGTATTCGTAACAAGCAACGGTACGTTTAACAACAGCACGGAGGGTATTGCCTCTTTCGACACGAACGGTGGCGGAGTGCTCGGCGCGCCGGTGGAACTGGGTTTCAAGCAGCTGATGAGTCGTTCGAATGCCGTGTCGATCACGGATGATCAGATTGTCATTACTCCCGATACCGGCGGATCGGTTCTGGTGGATATGAACAATCCGCGACGACCGGAAATTCAGAGCTGGCTGCACAAGGACAGGCGCATCAACAAAGCGGTTTCTGTCGGTTCTTATCTGGTTTCAGCCGCTGAATTTCGCGATATTCTGATTGACGACGTGAGTGATCCCGCCAACCCGGTGCCTTTAATGACCTACAACATCGGGCCGGCGACCATTCCGAGCGATCTTGTAGTTTTCGATTCCGACCACGTCCTGGTCACGACCGGTGATCGAGTCGAGGTGCTGCAGATCTCGCCGTCAGGGCTCACCTTTCGCAGTGTGCTGACGCCGGTGAATGCAGGCCGCCTCTCCGTCGACGGGACGACGGTTCTGGGCACCAACGCGAGAACGGTGTCGGTATTCGACTTCAGCGACCTGGATAATCCGGCCCTGGTCGGCACGACGGAATTGCCTGAAGGCGGACGGCCCATCCAGCGTGGCGTGAAGGTCGGCGATCTGGCTTATCTGGCGACGGACACTGATGGAATGCAGATCTGGGATATCAGTACCCCGTCGGCGGCGGTCGAGGTCGAGACCATTGATATTCCGCTCACGACGGTCAGGGATGTCGAGGTGGAAAATGACGTGGCCTATCTTTCGATGGGCGCCTCGGGCCTGTCGCTTTACGATGTCAGCAACCCGGCAATGCCCGTGCCGATCGCGTCGTTCCCCGTGTTCGATGATGCGGTCGCGATCGATGTGACGGAAAACATCATCGCCGTTGCCGATCGCAATGCCGGTGCCCTCATCTTCACACGCGAGACGAGCGATGCCCTATTCAGCGATCGCTTCCAGTCGGGAAGCCCCTGAAGACTTTTTTAGCGGCTTTCGCTGGGATAGGTCCTGAATTCACGGGCCTATGATTGATGTTGGCGCCGACAAGGAATTCGATGGCCATGATGCCAATCGCCTGCCTGTTTGATCAGGTGGGGTCTCGTCCAGCCCGATGCTGAGCGCCTTGGTGCCTGGTGGCATCTTCGAGGACGAGACGGTCTGAGTGCCACGCGTCGATCTCACCTGCGTGATCCCAACAATCAATCATGCTCGAGCGCTTTGTCGGCCTGAATCCATCAAGCCCGATCGTCTGGGCTGAGAGTCATCGCTTCTGTGCTGCGTCTCAAGCAGCGACACCCACGATGGAGCACAACAATGACTCAGAAGACGATTCCTTTCTTACTACTGGTCGCCGCCCTGGTACTGCCAGTGTCAGCCAACTCCCTGACAATACCCTGGTCCTCCTTCGATGGGGGCGGCGGCATCAGTGCCGGTTCCGGCACGGGCCTCCAGTTGCACGGTACGGTCGGCCAGTGGGATGCCGGCTCGATGAGTAGCACTCGTTTCCAGCTGCGTGGCGGCTTCTGGACCGATCGCAGAGAAGATCGTCTGTTCCGCGATCGTTTCGAATCCTGACCGGGGAGGATTGTTCATGAACAAGCTGATCGTTTCACTCGGACTCCTGCTGATCGCGGCTTCGGTGGCCAGCCCTTCTGTGGCTCAGTTCGGGAATTTCTTCAATATCACCTATCAGGGCGAACTGATCGACAATGGCGTACCGGTCAATGGCGATACGGATATGACCTTTCTGTTCTATGACTCTCCTCAGGGCGGTGCCCCGCAAAGCAGCGCACGGTTGAGCGTCCCTGTGGTCGACGGCCGGTTCACGGTGAGGCTGCCTGTTCAACCCGATTTTTTCGAGCAACCCAGCTGGCTGGAGATTCAGGTCAATGATGCCGCGACGGGCGGCTCCGAGGTGCTGAGTCCGAGACAGCCGGTGACCAGCGCACCCCGGGCTCTGATTGCCGAAGAGGTGGTACCCAGCGCGCTGCTCTGGCAACCCGCAGGAATCGCTCGAGGACAGACCTTCGACATCATGTATGACCGAGGATTTGTGGGAATCGGAACGCCCGAACCCCAGGCTCCGCTTGAAGTGGAAGACAACGAGCAAGGCCCGATCATCCTTGCTCGTCAATCCGGGGACCAGAATGGAGATTCCGCTGTTCTTGGTGAGGCGTTGGCGACCAGCGGCAACGTCACCGGCGTCTGGGGTCGTTCTCTGAGTAGCCCGAACGGCACGGGTGTGCTCGGCGTTGCACTCGGTGGTAGCGGCCTGACCCGTGGTGTGCACGGGATCTCCGAAAGCCCCGACGGCAGCGCGGTGCACGCCCAGCACATCGCCGGCAGCGGAACAGGCCGCGCCCTGTGGGCGTCGACGGACAGCTCCTTTGGCTACGCCGGCTTTTTCGAGGGCGGCCGCAATTACTTCGAAGGCCGCATCGGTATCGGCGAACAGACAACCCCGAACTATCTGCTCGACGCGCGCGGTCCAAGCGCCACCCTGCGTGCGCAATCCATCGGCGACACGCCGGCCTTCCTGCGACTCGAACGCGACGGGTTCGGCCAGTCCTACATCGCTCTGGGGATGAACGACAGCATGTTCTTCAACATCAATGCGACCGATCGCATGGTGCTGAGTGCCGATGGTCAGCTGGGTCTGGGGACGCAATCGCCCGATGCCGCCGTTGATGTGGTCCGCGGCGGCAGTCAGGATCTTGGCGTTCGAGTGACCAACAGCGCGGGCGGCGTTGGATTCGATGCCACGCTGGGATCGGGCGGCGTCGGTTTCGAAGCCACGTTGGGATCGGGCGGCGTCGGTTTTGATGCCTTTTTGGCATCCGGCGGTATCGGCGTACGGTCGTCGGTTTCTAGCGGCACGGCTGTCCAAGCTCAAACCAGTACGGGTTGGGGCGTGTTGGCATCGGCGACCGCGGCTGGTGGCGTTGCCATCGAAGGTGAGGCCACGTCCACCTCGGGTGCGGGCGTTGGCGTACGCGGTACAGCGGCCTCTTCGCAGGGCGTGGGCGTCGAGGGGATCACCACCTTCGATGGTGTCGGCGTTCGTGGCATCAGCCTGGCCGGCGGTATCGGCGTCCACGCCAGTGCTCCCGCCAACGGTTTGGCAATGCAGGCGGATGGTGATGTGACCGTCAACGGCACCCTGATCAAATCGGCCGGGTCGTTCCGGATCGATCACCCGCTCGACCCCAGGAACCGCTACCTGTCCCATTCCTTCGTCGAGAGCCCGGACATGATGAACATCTACAACGGCAACGTGGTGACCGATGAGGCCGGCTTTGCCGAAGTCGAGATGCCCGAGTGGTTCGATGCCCTGAATCGCGATTTCCGCTATCAGCTCACGGTCATCGGAAGCTTCGCCCGGGCGACGGTGGGAGAAAAGCTGCAGGATGGGCGCTTCGTGATTCTCACCGACGAGCCGAATGTCGAAGTGAGCTGGCAGATCACGGGAATCCGCGATGATCCCTACGCCCGTGCCAATCCGATCGAAGTCGAAAGCGACAAGCCGGCATCGCAGCGGGGTCGTTACCAGTTCGCCGATTACGAGCATTACGAGAGCCCAGCCTCTCGCTGAACACTGTTTCGGCGCCTCCACTTCGGACCGGTGGGTTCGAAGTGAGAGGCGTTCGGGAATCGTCGCGTCCTAGTTAAAGAGAACCTCCACCGGACGCCGACCATGACGAATTCCCCAGCCAATCCCCTCGGTTACATCTCCGTGCTCCTGCTGATGATCGACCTTGTCTCGGCACAGACCCTGGATTTCATCGATTCCGGACAGACGCTCGGTGACCAGTATTCGACCGACGTAGCGCTCGGGGACGTCGACGGCGACGGGGACCTCGACGCCATCGTCGCCAACACCGGGTTTCCCGTCAGCGGGCAGGCCCGGCTCTGGATCAATCAGGGTGGGACGCAGGGCGGGACGCCCGGCGTGTTCGCCGAGTCGACGCAGGACTTCGGTGCGCGCAACAGTGAAGCGGTCAGCTTCGGCGATCTCGACGGCGACGGTGACCTCGACATCTTCCTCGGCCACGAGGCGGACGGCGACCGGGTCTGGCTGAACGACGGCAGCGGTGCGTTCACTGATTCTGGCCAGTCGCTCGGCGCCGACCAGAGCTGGGATGTTGCGCTCGGCGATCTCGATGGCGACGGCGATCTGGACGCGGTGGTCGGAACCTTCGGGCTCGGCACGACCGGCCAGGGCGCGCTCGATCGCATCTGGATCAACCAGGGCGGGGCCCAGGGCGGCACGCCCGGAACCTTCGCGGCCGGGCAGGATCTCGATGCGATGCAGACCCAGACGGTCGTACTGCTCGACGCCGATGGCGACGGCGACCTCGACGCGATGAGCGGTCCCGGCGACACGGCGATTCGGCTGCACATCAATCAGGGCGGTGACCAGGGCGGCGTGCAGGGGACCTTCGTCAGCGGCGACCTGCCGCTCGATGATCGACGCGCGATCTCGCTGGCAGTGGGTGATCTCGATGGCGACGCCGATCCCGACCTGTTCGCGGGCCTGGGTTCGCCCGCGCCTCCGAGCCGCCCGTGGATCAACCAGGGGGGCGGGCAGGGCGGCACGCCGGGTACGTTCCTGCCCGGCAGCGACGTCTTCGGAGACCGAAACCTCGATATCAATCTCGGCGACCTCGACGGCGATGGCGATCTCGACCTGTATCTGCCGAAGTGGCACGATCCCGGGGTCGGCAACGAAGTGTGGCTGAACGACGGCAGCGGCGTATTCACCGACACCGGCCTGCGGCTGGGCACCCAGCGAAGTCGCGCGGCCGAACTCGGCGACCTCGATGGCGACGGCGATCTGGATGTCTTCGTGATCAACGGCGCGGGCTTTCCGGTCGGCAACGAGAATCGAGTGTGGCTGAATCAACGGCTGACACTGCCGACGCCGGAGGCCGATCTGGTCCTCGATGCGGCTCCCCAGGGCACGGCCTCGGCCCGACTCGAAAATTCGTTCGATCCGATGACCGCCGGAATGGAACTGAACCTGACCAACTTCGGCCCGGATGCCGCAACGGGGATCCGGATGCTCGTCAACGGAGCCGGCGCGCGGCTGGTTTCCGGCAGCTTCTCGTGCGCGCCTACGGAAAGTGGCCTCGATTGCTCTCACGCGACGCTGCCTGCCGGGGTCACGGGGACCGCCATTCTGGCGGGGCGTGATTTTCGCCAGCATTTCAACGGCATCTTTGCCGGCTCTGTCAGCATCAGCGCCCGGATCACATCCAACGAGCCGGATCCGAATCCGAACCCGCTCCGAGCTACGCGAACCGTCGATTACTACGACTGCGCGACGGGATGCGTGATCGAGCAGCTCTTCTGCTTGTCGAATTTCAGCATGGGTACCGAAGGACGAGGGACGGCAAGCGGACTGGTCGATCTCTCTGTCTACCACCTGCTTCGCCGGATGATGAACTTCGGCGCCGAGGGCCAGCGTCTGGTCCAGCGCTACAACGCCCACCAGGCCGAGCTGTGGGCCCTGCACGAGGCCGATCCGCAGTTGGCGGCCGATATGCAGGCGGCGCTGGCGGCCTGGCAGCCGGGCCTGGGGGCACTGGTCAGAGGGCAGGGTGAGACAGTGGTGATCGATGCCGCCATGGTCGCTGGTCTCGATGCCCTGCTCGTCGATCTCGCTGCTGCCGGCAGCCCGGCGCTGGCGACGGCCATTGCCGAGGAGCGCGCGCTGATCGGCCCCCTCGGCGATTTCATCGGCATGAACTTCCGCGATGCCGCCGACCAGCTGATTCCATCGGACGTGATTCGTGTCGATGGCTTCGAACGGCCTGAACTCCTGACGCAATGAGGTCCCTCATGTCCTTTCCTGCCCCCTGTCGCGCACGCGCCTGTGCGAGCCTGTTTCTCGCCGCTTCCCTCTGTCTGATGCCGCTCTTTGCGCACGCCGAGTCCGGTGTCCATGTCAACGGCGTCGAACTGGATCGTCTGACGGTCGCACGGATCGAAGCGGCCTACTCGACACGGGTCATTCCCGATCGCTACTGGTACGACGCGCGCTCCGGTCTGTGGGGACTGATCGGTGGGCCGGGGATCGGTCAGATGGCGCCGGGGCTTCGTCTCGGTGGCCCCCTGTCGAGAGAGGCCTCCGGCGGCCTGACGGCGGTCATCGTCAACAATCGGGCGTTGCATCCGACCGAGGTGGCGTGGCTCCAGCGTCAGTTCGGTCGCGTGCTCCCCGGCAGGTACTGGCTGGATGCCTCGGGGCTGGCCGGCTTCGAGGGCGGGCCTGCGCAGTTCGACCTGCGTTCCGCAACCGGCCCCGGCTACAACCGGAACACGCCGGGGGGTGCCCTGATGAGCGATGGTCGCTGCGCCGGCTATCTCCATCCGGATGGCCCGAGCGTGATGGTCGGCGATTGTTGACCGGTGCCTTTTCCCTGTCAGGATCAGGGTCCGGCGCAGTGGGCGTAAGGCTCGATCGCGAAGGCCAGCATCTGCGCGGCCTGGCTGGACCCCTTCCACCAGCCCCCGGTGGCGTCGGCGAAATCAGCCAGGGGACCGAAGGGATTGCTGGTCGGGTCGAGATTCGCGAACAGCTCGTCGAGGAGTCGTCGGGAGGTCTCGCACAGGCCCGGGCTCGTCTGGATTCGGTCACCGATCAGCCCCAGCGCCACGGTCTGCGGCTTGGTCGGCCGGAACATGGCCAGGCCGTCGCCCGTATCCAGGCGTTCGCAGCTGCCGACCTGATTGCCGCCGGCGATCAGGGAGCAACGCAGGGCATAGGCCCAGTCGCCGGCCGCATCCGGGCCGCCCTGGGGGCGCTGGTCCATGCCCTGCTGGTAAAACACCGGCATCAGACCGGCCAGGGTTCGCGCCAGAGCGGGCTCACCGTTCCGGTCATCGAACTCTCCCCAGTTCTGCCGGATGCGCATCAGGAAGCCGTACATCATCGCGTTGGTCATGAAGGTCTGGGGCAGGTCGCAGACATCGTCGACCGGGACATCGTCCTGGCACAGCAGTCCGGCACGCAGGTTGTCGGCCGCCATCTCGGTCATGATTTCGCGCAGTCGCGCGTCGCAGGCCTGGCCATCGGCGCCCGGAACGAATTCGGCGCAGTTGGCGAGCAGTTCGAAATGCTGGACGTTGCCGCGCAGCGGTGCGATGGCGTTGAAGAAGCGGTCGCGGTCGGTCTGGGTCGCGATCTGGCCCGGGTCGGTGGTGTTGCCGGGGTCCTTCGGATTCCAGGGGACCGAGTATCGCGCGGTGATCATGCGCCCGCCGTGGCGGAAGCGCTCGCGCATGGCCGGCGTCGGTCGCAGCGCATAGTGAAGCTGCATGCCGGCGTTGTAGGTGTAGTCATCCGAGCCCTGCCCGGCGCGGTGCCACTGGCCTTCGCCAAAGCCGCCCGACGTCACGGCGACGCCGTTGCGCGCTCCGTGACTGCGCGCGCCGATATTGATTCTGGCGGTAAACAGCTGCAGCCAGGCCTGCGGCTGGGCAAAGCCCCACAGAAAGCGCGGCTCACCGCTGCGCAGGAACTCCAGGGCCTCCGCGCCGGAGGGGTTCCAGTAGTTCATCGCCCCGGAATTGGTGAAGGGCGACGAGCTGGCCGGGTCGGGAAAGGCGAACAGGTCGTTGGCCTGGGTGTCGGGCCAGAGCTGAGCGCCGTAGGTGCGGAAGCGCCACCACTGGCCGGTCGGGTCGTCGCGCACGGTGTTCTCGTGGCGGCTGACCATGTAATTGCGGTAGGCGGTCTCGACGGCGCTGCCCGTGCCTTGAGCCAGTCGGGGAAGCACCTCGGCGGCATTGAGTCGGTCCAGGGTCCAGCGCGGGACAAGGGGGCGTTCGAGGCGTGCGGTGCCCTGCGCCCTGAGCTCGCTCAGGTCCTCCAGCGGCGCGGGCCCGGCCGGGCGCAGTTGAAGCAGGGCCCGTGCCCACAGGCCCTTGCCTTCGCCGATGAGGCGCGGTCGCGAGATGGTCAGGGCTTCCAGGCCCGCGTTGGCGGCGATTCGAAGGGCCTGGGGTTCTCGAAAGCGCATCCAGGGCATCTGCAGGGCGGCGACGAAATCCGGCGCGGTCCGTCCGACCAGGGGTGCAGCGGCCGCCAGGCCTTGCTCAATGGTGCCATTGACATCGCGCAGTTCGAATCGTCGCTGCCAGTCGTTGGCGCTGAAAGCGCCGGTCCGTTGCTCGGCCGTGGCTTCGGCGTTGACGAGACGAATGGCGCCAAGACCACCGGCCGCCGAACTCGTGGCGTCGACCAGCGCCGGGAAGCGCCATCCGGCTTCTCGCCACCGGCGGGTCTCGTCGGTCCAGGGCGGGAAGAAGGCATCGGAACATTCGTTGCGCAGGACCCAGTCGAGCTCGATATCGCGCGAGGCGCGAGACCAGGTCATCGTGGCGGTAAAGGCGAAGGGTTCATAGGCGGGAACGCCTGCGCTGTCGCAGCGGCTCGTGCCCGTGGGGTCGACGAAGCGACCGTGCAGGACCACTCGAGCGCGCACCGGACCGGCCTCTTCGATGCGGAAATCCTCCACCGTGACCGTGCCCGGCCGGGCCGTGGACAGCGCGTCGGAACCTTCGGGATCCAGGCGCAGCCGCGGGCCATCCCCGGGCCTTGCATCCATGACGCGCTGGCGCGGTGCGTCCGCTGCATCGCTGCTTGCCGCATTGACGGTTTCGAGGAGTGCCGGGTTGGTGGGGTCGACGAGAAAATCGGCCAGACCCGTATCGATCAGGGTCCCACTGGCCGTCTCGGTGACCTGCACGGCCCAGGGGTCGAGCGCGCCGACGGTGGTCAGGGGCGAGGCGTAGCGTCGAAGCTCGTAGCGAACGCCGCCGTCGGCCGGTGGTGCGGCGGCAACGATGACTTCCAGCCAGCGAATGGGGCGCTGCGTCTCGGCCAGCGGTCCACCCCAGCGGCTGATGGGTCTGAACTGGGCGGCCAGGCGCGCGCCGTCGGCAGCGATGACGGCCAGGTGATCAAGGTCCGTATCGCTCAGGGCCAGAGCGCGTGGAAGCGCCAGGCCGCCAGAGGCAAGCTGCCTGGATCGGGCCTGGTCGCGGTCATTGACGATCTCGAAGCAGCCGAGCGATTCAAAGGACGATCCTGCCGGCGGGGCGAGGCGACCGGCCAGGGCACTGGTCGGTGCCTGACCCATGGCGCAGTCCGACACCTGCCACTCGAAACCGTCGTCAAAAATCGGGTCGTCTCCGGCGATCGGCGAGGTGGGGCCGATCAGCGTGGCGATGGCGAAGAGCGCAGCGCCGTGAATCCTTCCTGTCTTCATTTCTCGTTCCCGATGCATGGCTGGTCTTTAGGACGCGGAAACCCTGCCCGACCTCTCAGGAGCATCGCTTGTGGCTGACAAGGCTCACTATTACCATGAAGGTCCTCAGTCAGGGACCGCGAGTATCATCGCCTTGGACACAAGAAAGCGATTCGAGGCCGTCTTTCAAAGGCATCAGTCACGCCTGCGAGCCTTCCTGTGCTCTCGCTTCGATGGCGTGCCGGGGATCGATGTCGACGACCTGATGCAGGAGCTCAGACTTCGCTTGTGGAAGGCGATGGAGCGTGAGAAGGAAATCGAGCGTCCTGCGTCCTATCTGATGCAGGCGGCGGTGCGAGTGATGATCGACGCCCAGCGCCGGGCCGCGGTGCGTCGTCCCGAGGGGGGATTCGTCGAGCTGGCACCGGAGATGGCGTCATCGTCCGACTCTGCCCAGGCTCAGCCGTCGCCCGAACGCGAGGCTGAACGTCACGAGTCACTGGACCGGCTGCGCGCGGCGCTGGCGAGTCTGGCCCCGGATCGCGCGCGGATGGTGCGCCTGTATCTTCAGGGCTTCGGTTCGACGGACATCGCGCATCTGACCGGCTGGACCGAGCCGCGCTGCCGAAACCTGCTCTACCGCGGCCTGGCCGACCTGAAGAACGAACTGGAACTCGAGGAATGAGCGAACCCACACTGCCCAAGCCGTGGATCGACGCGAATCGCGACGACACGCGACCGGACCCGGATCGCCGACACTGTCCGGACGCTGCTCTGCTGGCGCAGCTGGCGGTCGATCCGGCCGGGTCCGATCCCGAGCTGCTCGAGCATGTCGCCGCCTGCAGCGCCTGCAGCGATGAACTCCAGCGTGTCCTGGACGACGGTACGCTGGCGGCCTTGACCGAGGACCTGATCGAGGACCTGACTGAGGACGGCGCGACGCCGCTCGATGGGCCATCGCGTTCCGGGACGGCCCCGCGCGGTTGGAGTCGAGGCGCCCTTGGCGGCCTGGCACTGGCCGCCAGCCTGGTGATCGCGGTGGCGCTCACGCTGTTCCTTCAGCCCATCGACGAGACCCCGACCCTGCGCGGTGGGCCGGCGATCGAGGGACTGCATCCATCGTCTGGCGCACGGCTGGAACAGGCGCCAGCGTATTTCGAATGGCCGGCCGGTGGCGGTCTCGAGGAGCTGGTTCTGATGGACGAGCGTGCCGATATCCTGTGGACGGCGCCCGCGACCCGCGACGGCCGGATGGCTGTGCCCGAAGGGATCCGCGAGGCGCTGAACGAGGGTCGCCACTACTGGCAGGTCCGCGACCTTGAACGCGATGCCGTGCTCGGGCCCTTCGAGTTCCGACTGGAGCGACCGTGAGGATCAGAGCGGGCTGGGCGACTCTGGTCGCTTTGCTTGGGTTTGCGCTCACGGCTCAGGCCGAGGTCACCGTCCTTCGGGTGCCCGAAGATCCAGGAGCGGGTGCCGCCGACCTCGATGTCGGTGACCGGATCCTGGCCGCGTCCTTTGCTGATGAAACATCGGTTCCGATCGATCACCCGATGGATCTCGAGGCGCTGGCCTTCGGACGCGGCCGTCTCACTGCCATTCGATTCCTCGTCGCTGACGATGACGGGGGGCGCGAGGTCGCACTGCCGGTGGGTGCGCCGATGCCCTGGAGCACCTCGGTCGATCCGGCCCGCGTTGCCGAGGCAGACGCAGCGCTGCGCGAGGCGCTGGAATCCGATGGCCCCGAGGCAGGCTCCGAGGCCTGGGTAGCGGCCATCGGGTCGAGTCCGACGCCCGGGATTTCATCTTCGCCGCGGTCGACCTGCTGGGTCGCACTGCATCGGGTCCGGCGCCTGATCGACAGTGACGCGATCGAGGCGGCGACCCGTGAGGCCGGCCGGCTGGGAGATGTCTGTGCCGATGCGTCGCTGCGCGATTCGGTGGTCGCCCGAGCCGCGGCGGCGTGGGACCTGCGCGAAGCGGCCGAGGACACCGATGCGATCGCGGCCCTGCTCGAATCGGCCCGTGCCGATGCCGAGGGCCTCGATCCGCTGCTGCAGGCCACGCTCGATCACGATCTCGGGCGCTTTCTGGGTCGCCGCGGTCGCCTCGACGCGGCCGAAATCGCTCTGGACCGGGCGATTTCCGCCTACGCTGAAATCGCGCCGCAAGCTTGGGGCTACGCCGACAGTCTTGCCAATCGGGCAATTGTCGACGCCATACGGGGACGCCTCGATGCCGCGCGGATGACTCTGGAGGACGTGCTGGAGCGGATCGGGCGGATTGCTCCGGATTCGCTGGCCCTATCGTCTGCGCAGGCCAACCTGGCCATCGTCCTTCGCCGCCTGGGTGAGCTGGATGCGGCTGAAGCGATGACGGAGTCGGCGCTGGCAATCCGGCAGCGTCTGGCTCCGGGTTCGGAGATGCTAGCGCAAACCCTGAACAATCTCGGTGTGCTGGCGAAGGTCCGCAGCGATCTGGTCGCCGCCGAAGACTACTATCAGCGCGCGCTGGCGATCCGGGAGGCGCGAGGCGCGCCGTCTCTGGCCCGCGCCAGCGTCCTGGGCAACCTCGCCAATCTTGCCTTGGAACGACTTGATCCCGACGCCTCTCTGGCTCGCCATCGTGACGTATTGACGCTGCTCGAGCCGGTCGCTCCGCAGCATCGCATGGTGGTCAACACCCATCTCTCGCTGGGCCAGGGCGAACTCCTGCGAGGCCAGTTCGACGACGCCGAGCAGCATCTTCACAAGGCACGCGAACTGCAGGAACGCATTGGCACCGAGGCGCCGATCTATGCCGCCATTCTCGAGACCTTGGGCCGGCTGGCCCGCGAGCGCGGCGATCCCGTCACCGCGCGTGACCTGATGGACCGCGCCCTCGAGCTTCGACTGGCCCAGGACCCGGAGGGTCTGAATGCTGCGGCGGTAAAGCTGGAGCTGGCCAGGCTGGACCTGGCAGACGGTCTGATGGAAAACGCTCGCCGCCGTCTTGACGAGTCCGCCAGACTGGCGGCTCAACGTGCGCCCGGCAGTCTGGTCGAGGCGCGCGCCCGGCATCTTCTGGCGCGTCTGCTGTGGACGAGCGGCGAGCCCCATGCCGCCCTGGCCGAGGACCTTGCCGCCCTCGATGCCTTCGAGGGTCAGCGCGAACGTCTCGGTGGCGACTGGCTGCAGCGGATGCGATTCGGCGCCAGTCACCGGGATCTGTATCTCGATGCCATCGAGCGGCAGCTGGCCGCCGGCAGGGTCGATCAAGCCTTCGTCGTTCAGGAACGCTATCGCGCCTACGAACGACGGCGCCTGCTGGCCGGGCGAGTAGCCCTGCCGGCCATCGATCCGATGTCGACCTCGATCGATCAGCTCACGGCGGAACTGGCGGTCGAGGAGGCGATCCTGAGCTGGGTGGTGGATGAGGAAGTCACGCATGCATTTCTGCTGACCGCTTCGGGCCTGAGCGTTCAGACCCTGCCGCGGGGGGAGCGCGGCTGGCGCGAGGATCTCGATTCGCTCGGTGTGCTGCTCAGCCTGGCGCGACCCAGCCCCGAACAGCGTGAGGCCCTGAGTCGTCGTGCCCGTGAACTGCACGCGCAACTGATTGCTCCCTGGCAGCCATCGCTGCATGGGCTTCAGCGCCTGGTGCTGGTTCCGGACCAGTCCCTGCATCGACTGCCCTATGCCGTCGTGCAGGAGGCTTCCAGCGGTCGGTATCTGATCGAGCAACACGAGCTGGTCTATGCCGCGTCCGCTTCGATCTATCTGGCGAGCGCGGATGCCTCGACCGAGTGGGCTGGCGTAGTGGCGGTCGGTGATCCCGATCCGGTTTCGGAGACGAATGCCCGAGTCGGACCATCGGGCTCGGATCCTGATTCGAATCGAGACCGGGCCAGCGCGCCGCTGCCGGCGGCACGTGCGGAGGTCCAGGCGATCGCGGACCTGTTTCCGGACAGGACGCTGCGACTGGTCGGCTCGGAAGCGACCGAGGCCCGGGTGCTCGACGCGATCCCCGAGGCCAGCCTCCTGCACCTGGCGGCCCATGCGGTTGTTGACGGGGCGCGACCGCTGGATGCCTACATCCAGCTTACGCCCGATGCCGAGACGCAGAACGATGGTCGCCTGGCGGCCTGGGAGGTGCTCACGCGTCTGAAACTCGATGCCGAACTGGTCACCCTGTCGGCCTGCAGCACGGCGCGCGGACGAACCCTGGGAGGCGACGGCGTGCTTGGCCTCAGTCAGGCCTTCCAGCTGGCTGGCGCCCGAGCCGTGATGGCGACCCTCTGGGACGTTCCGGATCAGGCCACGGCGGATCTGATGGCCGACTTCTACCGCCGGCTGGCTGCCGGCCAGAACGCCGCCGGCGCGTTGCGTTTGGCCCAGCTCGAGGCCATGAGCCGTCAGCGGTCAGGCGGTCCGTCCGGCTTCTGGCAGCGTCTCGGTCTCGGGCGCGACAATGAACGAGACGGCTCGGGCGGTCCCTTCGAATGGGCGGCGTTCAAGCTCGACGGTCGGGTCAGTTCCCAACTGCCAGCACGCGTCATGGCCCAGCCCCAACGTCCATCGAGCACGCTCACAGGCCGTCGTTGAATCTGGCCACCCGGGCGACAGCTTTTCTCAGACCCGACGGGCTGAGGGTCAACGAGTCTGTCGCCTGTTCGCCGACCGGATGCCGAAGGACAAGGCAGGGCGGTGACTTCATCGAAGCTCGGATAGTCCCCAGGCTACAAGCAGAAACGAGCCCATCACCAGAGCGATAAGGATCAGCAAACCGACCAGGATCGCCGACAGCAGCAGGACGCCGACCAGTAGCGGCTGCTTTCGGCTCAGGCGTTCGAGGCGTGCCGTTCTATCCTGCACCTGCGGGGCGGGCAGACGTTCAGCGCTGTCGGCGATCTGAGCGGTTCGCTCCAGCACTGATTCGACCCAGGGGGTGTCGATGTCTTTGGGTTGGAGCAGACCACTGCCATAGTGGAGGCGTTCGGGCTGAAAGTAGACGCTGCCGCGCAGCCGCTCACTGCTGCGCTCGGTCAGCAGGCTGGCGACTCTCAGCATGGTGGCCTGGTTCCTGAGCAGGTCTCGGCCCCAGTCCGCGTCGCGCGCGATCACATGAAATCCCTCGAGCACTGCCGGCATGTTCTCGATCACGTGCTGCTTCTTCAAGCGGTATATCCAGCGAAGAACTCGCCATCGCGTAACGCTTTGCCTGACGAAGAACAGCCGTGTCATAACCCCGCAGCCCATCACGATGCGCAGGCGCCAGCCGAGATGCTGGCGGCGGGTCTGCCCCCGATTGCGGGTACGGCTCTGGCGACTGATGGCCAGGGTGGTCGCTCGACCCTGATACGATCCTTCCCAGATCAGGGCTCCCAAGCGCGATCGCTTCTCGAAGCCCAGCTCGGCCAGGCGGTCGAATACGGCGGATGATGCTTCAGAGCGCGCGCCAGACGACTTGGTATCAGCGTGGGTCATTGCGCTCGGCGGACTCGTTCTGTTCGCGACGTTGCTGCCATTGACGCTCGCGTTCGAGGCGCAGCGCATCGAGCTCCGCGCGGGTGCGTCGGAGCTGTTCATCCAGGCCGAGATCGAGTTCGGGCGAACGGACCCGGACCTCCACCGAGTCGGCAGTGAAGGGTGCCAAATCGGCCGACTGCCGGGGCTGGACGATGAACGCGTCGATCCCGAGGATGATCAGGCACAGCGTGCCGATGACTGCACAGACCTTGAGGATGGTCTTCTGCAGCGGCGAGAAGCTGTCGCTGATGACCCGCCGGAAAGCGCTCAACGCAGCGGCTCTTCGAAGCGGTCGGTGAAGATGGCATCCTCGACCTTTGGATTGAAATCGAAGATCGAGAATCCAGCGACCGGAACGCCGGAATAGGCTTTTCTGCGGCCCCCTACCAGTAGCGTGTCGCCAACGCGAAGCAGAGTTGTCGCGGAACTGCCAAGGCTGTAGATCTCTGGCAGACGCGGCGCGCCCAGACCCAGCCAGTCATCGTTGTCATCGTACACGCCGACGCCGAGGACGACCTCATCCTGTGTTGTGAACCCGCCGGCTACGATCAGGCCGAATTCCGAGCGTAGAAGATCGTTGGCGGTCCCGGAGGCGAGGCCGGTCGGGTCCTCCCAGCTGCCATTGCTGAAAACGGACAGCACTTGCGATGCACTGCCGACAGCCGGATTGAAGTTACTGCTGCCGACCAGTAGCGAGCCGTCCTCCGGGAGGATGGTTCGTGTGATACCACCCGGCCCACCGGCGGGACTGCTGAACGCCGCACCGTCCCACAGTGCCAGACCATCCGCGGGGCTGTCGCCTGCCGAGGAGAAAAATCCGCCCATGTAGAGGCCGTTCGTCCCGCTGGCCAGGCTCAGAACCGTGCTGTTGACGCCGTTGCCAAGAAAATTCGCCAGGGGCGTCCAGCTGCTGCCGTCGAATGCGGCGATGTAGTTGGCCTCGGCGTCGTCCGACAGGGTGGTGAAGCTGCCGCCCGCGATCAGCGCTCCTTCGTGCGTGGTCAGTGCCTGGATCACGCCATTCGGTATGAGCGGCAGCGGGCCCCAGGCGCTGCCATCCCAAGCAATCAGATTGTCAATGCCGAGGTCAGCCACATTGCTGAATTCGCCGCCAACGTAAAGCTTCCCCTGATAGGTGGCCAGGGCATTGACGCCGTCAAAGGTCTCGGACTCCAATATGCCGATAAAGCCGCGGTCTTCGAGCGCATGCCAGGCCTCACCGTCGAAGCGCGCAATGTTGTTGGTACGGATCGGGCCGGCATACTCGAAGGTTCCGCCCACAAAGATGTCATCCTGATAGATCGCGATCGCATTGACCGGTCCGCTCAGCCCCAAACCGTCGTCCTGACCCAGTGCGAGGGTCGTTGCGTCGCGAAACAAGGCGATACCCATGGCCTTGAGGCCGTCTGCGGTCGAAAAGTCACCGCCTGCCAGAACACCGCCGCCGACTAGCTCCAGGCTTTCAACCCGCGCAAAACCGCCGACCGTATTCGAGCTGCCGCCGACGCCACTGCCGCTGAGCGCACCGACTGTGTGCCAGTCGAGGCCATCCCAGCGCGCGATATTGTTGACTTCGATGCCGTCGACCTCCTCGAAACGCCCACCGATGTAGAGATCTCCGTCGTCGACCACCATCGAGATCACTGTGCCGTCGATGCCGGTTTCCGGGCCCAGCGTTTGCCAGTCAGAACCATCCCAGCGGAGCAGGTTTTCGGCGTCGATTCCGCCTAGGTTGCGCCTGAAGCTTCCTCCGACCACCAGGTCCAGTCCGAGGGTTGCCAAGGCGCGAACCGAGCCGAAGGAAAAACCATTGTCCGGGTCACTGCCGAATGACGCCCAGTTCGATCCGTCCCATAGCGCGATACGGTTGGCGACCACCGTTCCGGCCCGATCGAATGTTCCACCCACGACGAGTTGATCCCCCAGCGGCAGCATGGCCCAGACGTTGCTTCCAAACTCGGGCTCAGCGCGGCTGACGCCGTTCTCAGCGCCGACGCCGACGCTGGACCACTGTCCGCTTTCCCAATACGCGATGTTGTTGGCAGGCTCCGCGCCGGCGGTTTCGAAAAAGCCACCGACGTAGAGCCGGGTGCCGGACAGTGCCAGATCCAACACGCCGGCCGTCAGCGTATCGGTGCGCGTCACGCCGTTATCTGCTGGACTGCCAAGCCTGGACCAGCCGCCGGGACCCAGGCGCGCGATGTTGTTGACGCTCAGTGCGCCGGCCTGATCGAAATAACCGGCGACGAACAGGCCAGTACCATCAAAGGCCAGCGCGTTCACTTCGCCGTTGACCCCGACAAGACCTTGATCAATAACGGCCGAATAAACCTGCGTCACCGGGTTGTAAATGGCCAGATTATTGACCACCACCCCATCGCAAGCGCTGAACTCGCCGCCGAGAAAAATTCGCCCATCGGCGCTTTGGGCCGACGCGCGGATCTGGCCGTCACAGCCCGGGGAGAGGTAGAACCGATCGTCCCATTCACCAGGGATGAAATTCTGCGCAACACTGGTGGTGGATAACAGCGCTTGAGCAACGATGAGCACAGACACCGCCTGGATGAAACCAGGAAAGCGGGATCGAGAACGGGGCGAGGCAGACATGGGTACGGACAAGAGAATGGACATCAGCGGTTTTGAATTCAGGGATTTGTCTTCTGATACGGCATCGGTCGGCTTGATCCTTCATCACCCTTCAGGTCGGGCTGATGAACTGCGGCGACCGAGTTACAATGTGCGGCATTCCTCGGGGCGGCATACGCCTGAGACACGCGAAGTTCTGCGTGGACCCGTTGAACCTGATCCGGTTAATGCCGGCGTAGGGAAGGAAGTCGCGAAACCGGTGCCCTGACGGTCTCGATTCTCGACACCCCGCGTGCATTCCGGGTCTCCCATGGCTTGTAGAACGACAGGAGACCTCACAATGATTCAGTTTGCTTTGCTCTTTGGCCTGATGACCTCGACCGGCCTGGCCCAGGTCGATCAGGACGTCGGGCCGTCCGGCAATGACCCCGACCAGACCCTGGACCGGATTCGCGTCACCGCCGAGTTCCGAGACATCGAGCTGTCCGATCTGGCCGGCAGCGCGACGATCATCGATTCGACCACGATCGACCAGCGCGAAGCCCGTCATCTCGACCAGGTGCTCAATCTGGCCCCTAACGTCAATTTTTCCGCCGGGGCCTCGCGCGGCCGCTTCTTCCAGATTCGCGGTATCGGCGAGCGATCGCAGTTCGTCGAGCCGATCAATCCCTCGGTCGGGCTGATCGTCGACGGTATCGACCTGACCGGCCTGGGCGGGGCGGCGACGACGCTGGATATCGAGCAGGTCGAAATCCTGCGCGGCCCCCAGGGCACGCTGCTGGGTGCCAACGCAATGGCCGGTCTGATCAATATCGTCTCGGCTTCGCCGAGCGATGTCACCGGCGGGCAGGTCTCTCTGGGTATCGCCGAGCGCGGCGGGCGCGAGTTCGAAGGGGTGGTTTCGGGCCCGATCGGTGGCCGGGCTGGCTTTCGCCTCGCCTACGGGGCGACCCAGAGCGACGGCCCTCAGCACAATGGCTTCCTCGGCGTCAGCGATACGGCGGCGATCGACGAGCAGACCCTGCGCGGCAAGTTCCTCTGGGCGCCCAGCGATCGAATCCGCATTGATCTCACCGCCCTGATGCTCGATATCGACAACGGCTACGACGGCTTCTCCCTCGACAACACGCGCACGACCCTGTCGGATCAGCCCGGCTTCGACCGCCAGGAAACCGCTGCGGGGTCGATGCGCCTGGACTGGGAGCTCACCCCGGACCTGGCCGTGAAAGCCCTGCTCAGTCACGTCGATGCCGACCTCGACTATTGCTTCGACGAGGACTGGAGCTTTCAGGGCATCTGCGAGGCCTTCGCCTGCGTTTTCGACGGCTACTCGTCCTTCGATCGCTATCGGCGAGACAATCGCAATACGACCCTGGACCTTCGCCTGCTCTCCCAGCGCGCTCTTGATCAGCCGGCCTGGGTGCTGGGGGCGTATGCGCGCAACCAGTCTCAGGATCTACGCCGGACCTACACCTTCCTTGACGATGATTTTTTCAGCGAGTTCGATACGCAGAACCGGGCCCTTTACGGCCAGCTCGATGTGCCCCTGGCCGATCGGTGGATGGTCAAGGCCGGCCTGCGCTTCGAGCAGCGCGATGCCGACTACCTCGACAGCGACGGCGCGCAATTCCAGCCCGATGAGGACGAGTGGGGTGGTCGCCTGGCGCTGGAATATCGCAGCGATTCGGGGCACCTGATCTACGCCCTCGTGTCCCGCGGCTACAAAGCCGGCGGCGTCAACAGCGATTCCATCGTGCCCGACGATCAGCGCGAGTTCAGCAGCGAAACGCTCCTGAACTACGAGGCCGGCATCAAGGGCCGCTGGCTGGACGGGCGCCTCGATGCCCGCCTGGCTTTGTTCTATCAGGACCGCGACGACGTGCAGACTCAGCAATCCCTGGTGGTGCCGATCGAAGGCGCGCGCTGTCCCTGTCAGTTCATCGAGTACATCAGCAACGCGACGGCGGGGCAGAGCTACGGTCTGGAAGCTGAACTGAACTGGTCGCTCGGCGAGGCCTTCGAGGTGTATGCCAGCCTGGGTCTCATGGATTCGCGCTTCGATGACTTCCTGAACTTCTCCCACGTCAATGCCGATCCCGAGTCGGGTCAGCCCTTCGACCTCGATGGCCGCGATCTGCCGCATGCGCCCAACTACATGTTCGCCCTTGGCGGCGTTTACCAATTCAACGAGCACTGGTACCTGCGAACCGAGATCGAGGGCAAGGATGCCTTCTATTTCTCGAGCCGGCATGAGGAGCGCTCCAATGCCTATGAACTGTTCAATGCGCGCCTGGGCTATCAGCGCGGACCCTGGGAAGCTGCTGTGTACGTTCGCAATCTGACTGACGAGGATGTGCGCGTGCGGGGTTTCGGCGCTTTCGGCAACGATCCGCGCAAGGGCTATGCCGTTGAGCCCTACTATCAGTTCGGCGAACCGCGCACGGTCGGTGTGTCGGCCCGCTATGCCTTCTGAGCCCCAGGGTTCGTGGTTCGGCCTCGATGCGCTGGTCCGCGCCTGGGCGGCCCAGTCGGGCTGGGAGATGCTGGCCGTGGTGCTTGCCTTGGCCTATCTCATCCTCGCCGTCCGCCAGAATGCCTGGTGCTGGGCGGCGGCGCTGGTCAGCACGGCAATCTACACGGTGGTGTTCTGGGACGCAGCGCTGCTGATGCAGTCCGCCCTGAATGTCTACTACATGGCCATGGCGGTCTACGGCTGGTGGCACTGGCGCCACGGGGGCGCGGGCGGGAGCGACGCCCCACAGGCCGCGGCGATCGTTCGATGGTCCGGGATGGATCACGCGCTCGGCCTCGCTCTGATTCTTGTCGCAGCCGGCGTGTCGGGCTACCTGCTCGATCGCCACACGGAGGCGGCCTTGCCTTACCTCGACGCGCTGGTGACCTGGGCCGCGGTGCTGACCACCTTCATGGTGGCCAGGAAGGTGCTGGAGAACTGGATCTACTGGTGGGTGATCAATGCGCTGGCCATCGGTCTGTTCATCGATCGCGGGCTGATGCTCACGGCCGCGCTGCATGCGGCGTATCTCGTGATCGCCCTGGTCGGCTGGCGCCAGTGGCGAGCTGACTATCGCGCCCAGGCGGTGTCGTCTTGACGGCTGCCGTCGAGGCGCTGCTGCTCGCCTGGCGCGACTGGCCGCTGCCGCTGACGGCGCCGCCGACGGTCGAGGCCCCCATGGCGGGCGGTCTGACCAACCGCAGCTACCGACTCCGCGCGCCC
>CAZDFS010000038.1:0-4467 GCA_964504865.1 uncultured Wenzhouxiangella sp. | reverse complement strand
GGTCTTCGGCGGCCAGCCGCCGATAAAGACCGATCGCGGCCGCATAGTCACCCTCATGCAGGGCCGACATCGCCTGAGCGCGCAGACCCGTCCCGGTCTTGCCCAGGACCTCGTGATCAGGCTGCATTACCCGTCGCCGCACCGCCTCGGCATCGATCGCGGTCGGGAGCGGACGATCACGCAGGCGACCGCAGCGGCCGGCATCGGTCGTCCTGCCTGCTGGTGGACGGATCACTACTCGATCTTTCCCTTTATCGATGCCCGTCCCTGGACCCGGGCCGATTTCGCCTCCCCCGCCCAACGCGCCCGTCTCCGACCGCTGCTGGAGCGACTGGCCGATCTTTCCATCGACGAGCCGCGACGGTGCTACCGCGAGTATCTCCTTCACTATTGGCAGCAGCTTGCAGCGCGATCGCCAATCGATGCCCGCCTGCAGCGGGAATGGACGGCCTTCTGGCCCGAGCTGCTGGCCTTCGACCAGGCCGGCTGGCCGGCCGGCCTGGTCCACCACGATCTGGTGCCGGCCAACGTCCTCGATCGCGGTGATGAGTTGATACTGATCGACTGGGAATACGCCGCCATGGGGCATCCGGGCATCGATCAATGGAGCGTCGATCCGAGCGCCATCGACGAGCCCTTCATCGCCGAGCTGATGGCCTGGATCAATCGTCTCTGGGCGCGCCTTCTTCGGCAATGACGCTCAGTTCGAAGCCGCAGCGCCGAGGAGTCGGTGTTCGACGCGATGCATCAGCAGATCGGCGCCGGTCTTCAGGAGCATGAAGAAGATCACCGTGCCCGGTCCGCCGAGGAAGGCTCCGAGAATCAATGTGAGGTGCATCGGAAGGACTCGAAGATAGGGCATGGCCATCAGCTTCTGAGCGCTGGGATCGCCCCTCAGGTCGGCGTCCAGGTAGCGGCGGTGCGAGGCGCGATGGGTCAGCCAGAAACCGATGATCAGAGCGAGGTAGATCACCCCATCGAGAGGCGTGTAGGTCCCGGCGTAGAGCTGCATGACCTCGCCGGTGCCGGTGTTGTTGACGGGCACCATGCCCTGGGCATCCGCCGACCCGGTCAGCGCGATGAGGAACATGAGATAAACCGCGTGAAAGCCGCCGAAGTGCAGGAGAAAGAACAGCGGATAGCGCAGGTCCCAGCCCGCGGCCCTGCGGATGCGCAGCAGGGCATACAGGCCGATGATCACGCTCTGCGCCCAGAACGGCCAGAGTAGCTGAATCATGCCCCAGCCCTGAAGCAGGGCGGCGATCAGCGTGGCCAGATTGCTGGCAAGGATCGCTTGGGCGGGTGTCAAGGTGCTTTTCATCGATCGGCGAATTCTGCCCCAGGGCCGTCCCATCTTACCGGCTCGGGTCGACGAGGCCAAAGGCGATCGAGGCGCAGGCCTGCGCAGCGAGTGAAGGGTCGCGGCAGGGGAATTGCGTCTGTAGGGGTAGGGCCACCGCAATAGAATCGCAGAGCAGGTCAGTCGATGACGTCAGATCGTTCCTTTCAGCGCCTCGAAGCGCTTTTTCACGAGCTTGATGCCCTGGCAAATTTCGAGCGGAAGCAGCGCCTCGCGCAGATCGCGGAGGACGATCCCGAACTGCACGCCGAATTGCTTGCCCTGTTCGGGACCTCGGCCGGTCTGGCCGAGGAAGAGGCGCGGCTCGAGCGCATGGCCAGCGACGGAGGCCTGGCAGCGCGGGTGGACGGGGAGGTCTCGCCCGATCGTATCGGCCCCTATCGGCTCGTCGATCTGCTCGGCGAGGGCGGCATGGGTCGCGTCTACCTGGCCGAGCAGGACGAGCCCGTCAAGCGTCGGGTCGCCCTCAAGCTCAGTCGTCGCGGCTTCGACAGCGAGGAGGCTGCCACCCGGTTCCGCATCGAGCGTCAGGCCCTGGCCGTGCTGGACCACCCGCATATCGCGCGGGTCTTCGATGCGGGCACCAGCGAGGACGGTCGGCCCTGGTTTGCCATGGAGTACATCGAGGGCGTGCCGATCACCGAATGGGCCAGCCGGCGACAGCTCGGGCTCAGCGATCGGATTCGGCTGCTGCTGCCGGTCTGTGACGCCATCCAGCAAGCCCATCGCAAGGGCCTGATCCATCGTGATCTGAAGCCCTCCAACATCCTTGTCGTCGACGACGAACGATTCGGTTTTCCCAAGGTCATCGATTTCGGCATTGCCCGCCTGACGGCGCTCGATCTGGAGGACAAGACCCGCCTGACCCGCGTCGGGGAACTGATCGGTACGCCCGAGTACATGAGTCCCGAGCAGGCCGCCCTCGGCGAGGTCGATATCGACACCCGATCGGACGTCTACTCCCTCGGCCTGGTCCTGTACGAACTCCTGGTCGGCGAGCTGCCCATTTCGGGTCGCGATCTCCGCGCCCTGGGCTTCGAGGCCATGTGCCGCGTGATTCGCGAGGGCGATACGCCGCGGCCCAGTCGCCTGCAGGCGGCCGACGAGACGCGTGACCCGGCGACGACGGCCTGGCGTACGCGATTGAAGGGCGACCTCGACTCGGTCCTGCTCAAGGCCTTGTCCAAGGACCGCGAGCGACGCTATGGCAGTGCCGTCGAGCTGGCCGACGACCTGCGCCGCTACCTCGACAATCAGCCGGTGCTCGCCCAGCCACCCTCCTTCAGCTACCGGGCCGGTAAATTCATCCGCCGCCATCGCTGGCCCGTGGCCAGCTCGGCGCTCGTGCTGGTGGCGTTGCTGGCCGGCACGGTGCTCGCCAGCGTCGGCCTGATTCAGGCCCGTGAGGCCGAGCAGCGGGCCCTCGCCGCCGCCGAGGTTGCCGAGCGTGCGCGGTCCGAGGCAGAAGAAAGCCTTGCGCGAGCGGAATTCTTCCTCGGCCGCGCCAACCTCTATCACTCGGCCCAGAACGCCTACAGCGATGCGCTGCAGCGCATGTTCGGCGATGACACCGACGTCGAGCGCCAGACCGAGGTCCTCAAGGCCCGGTGGCGCGAGGCCCACGAACGCTTCGAAGAGGAGCCGGAGAACGCAGCACTGCTCAGCTACGCGGTGGGCCGTCACTTTCTTTTCCGCAACGACTACCCGAGCGCCCTCGAGATTCTCGAGGCCTGGGGCGAGGCGAACTACGGGCCGGCCGATCTGCACGAGCTGCGTCGTCAGCTCATGCCCATCCTGTACCTGAACCTCGGCCGTCCGGACGATGCGGTGCCGCTGCTGCGCGCCAACGTCGCATCCTTCGCCGCCGGCTACGAGGCCAACTCGGCCGATCACGTGGCCCAGGCGACGCAGCTGGCCAGCATCACCAGCGCGCCGGAGGACCTGGCGCGGGCAGAGGCCGTGCTGGCCCGGGCGATGGAGGATCGGCATGGGCCGGGAATCCAGATGTACTTTGCCAACCAGCTGTCGATCATGCGCCGCCTTCAGGGCGACCTGGACGGTGCTCTGGAGGCCCTGCGGGAAGTCAAGGCCGTGATCGATTCCAATCGCCTGATGGACATCTCCGGGAAGGATACGGGGTTGCTCAATCTCGCCGAATTCGAGTTCTATCACGGCGGTGATGTCGAGGCGGCCGAAGGGCTGGCCCAGCGCGTGCTTCAGGAGCTGGCGCCTGCTCGGGGCGAGAGCCGCGAGTCCGGGCGGGCGCTCCTGCTGCTGGGCATGATTCGCCTGCGTCAGGGCAGGGAAGCGCAGGCCCTCGATCTTCTCGAACAGGCCGTTGCCTCGATCAGTCGTTTCTCCGGCGAGCGCTCGCTGGTCTCGGTCTACGCCCTGGCTGGCCTCCTCGAGGCCCAGGCGGCTTCGGGGCAATCCGAGGCGGCGGCCGAGAGCGCGGCCCGGCTCCAGGCCGCGATTCCCGAGCAGGATCCCCGGCGCCTGGCCCGCACCCGCGCCGAGTGTGCGCAGGCGCTGGCTCGGCAACAGCAGCGCTCAGAGCCGATTCAAGGCGGGGCCGTGGACCAGGCGCTGATGGAGCGTCTCGAGGATCTGGCCAGGACCGAGCCCATCATCGGCGACTGTCGGCAACGTCTCGAAGCGCTGATGATGTGAAGTGCATCACAATAACTGACCCTTTCTGTCAGTTCCGCCCCATTTCGAGAGCGTCTGATGATCGCGCCGCCGCTCTTTGACAAAAATCCATGCAGGAACAATTAGTTGGCCGGACGGCCAACTTCTGGCACGAATCATGCTTTCTGTTAATCAGGGCCGAGCGGCCCAACACAAAAACAATGACTGAAACAACTCACTTGACTGACAACACATCTTCAATCCGATAAGGGAAAACACCATGAGCAAGTTCGCAATCACTACCGCTATCGCCGCCGTTCTCGCCGGTTCATCCGCCTTCGCCGCCGTCGGTGCTGACACTTCGGGCGAGATCTACATCAAGGGCACCGTGGGTGACCTGTGCGAGATCAACGTCGTCGACCTGGGCACGAACCTGAACCTCGTCGACGGTGAGCAGGCCGCTCGCGTCGGTGAAATCA
>CAZDFS010000037.1:30665-34884 GCA_964504865.1 uncultured Wenzhouxiangella sp. | reverse complement strand
GAAGTCGCCCTGGCGCGGCAGGATGCGCCAGGGCTGCTTGGGCTTGCTGCGCTGGTCCCATTCATAGAACCAGGACACGGGCACGAGGCAGCGACGCTGCGCCTTCCAGGCGCCGCGAAAGGTGGGTTTCTGCCGCACCGTTTCGGAGAAGGGCACGCCGGCCTCGGACCGGCAGTTAGCGGTGGAAAACTTCGGCAGTTCGCCCTTGACCCAAACCGGGATCAGCGGCCAGACCAGGCCGGCGGCTTCGCGCCCGCTGGCCGTCGCGCGCACGACGGGCACCCGGTTCCAGTGGAAAGTATCCCCGGTTTTCCAGCTCGGGCCGAGGTTGAGCACTCGAATGCCTTCCTCGGGCACAGGGCCTGGAAGATTGAAAAGTTCCCACAGCTGCTTCCAGCTGTAGGCCAGTCCGATGCGGCCGCACATACCGCCGAGTGTAGCGGATCGCCCGTGCCCGGGCAGGGGAGGGTCTGATTCCGATCAAGGTGTTTCCCTGGCCCGCTTGCGGGACTCGCCCTCAGGGCGCCCGGGTCAGGCTTTCTCGATTGTGTTCGTGCTGGGTCTGGATGCGCTGGAGGAAGGCGCGGGTGTCTTCGTCGCTGTCCGGGTCGAAGGTGACGGAGGTGATCGTGGCAACGACGCCGAGCTTGCCGTCGTCGACGTCGAAGATCTGGTCGCGCAGGTAATCGGTCAGGCGCCAGCGAACGATGTTGGCGCCGGCCTGGTCGGTCATCGGCAGGATGAGCAGGGGAGAGGCGAGGAGCGCTCGATCGAGAGAACCAATCAGATCCAGATCGCGGAGCTGGTAGATCAACCCGTCGTAGACCGGGGGCAGAAGGGACAACAGCGCGTCCCGCGTCGGCGCTTTCGACTCGCCATAGGGTCGATGGACGGCGTCGATCGTGATCTTGATGACCGAAAAGATGGTCCCGTAGCGCTGGGAGGTCTTGATCTCGCGCTTCAGAAAGAACGCCGTGTTGGCCGGGTTCAGGACGCGCTGCGACAGCGTCGGCCGTGGGCTGTCCGGCTGCGCGTCGGCCAGCGCCGGCGACGCTGTGGCCGTGGCGTCGGCTGGCGCGGCGGCGGTGGCGGTTTCCAGGCTCAGCCTGGCGCTGGCGGTCGCTTCTACGGCGTCGGCGGGTTTCGCCGATGGTGCGTCGGATCGTCGTCGAAGCTCGATCGTCAGCGACTCGTCGAGGCCCTGGCGCTTGAGCTGCTCGATGAGGAAGGTCCGCACTCGCTTGAGTTGCGCTTCCGTGGCGTCATTGCCGTGGGCGTCCTTCTGCGGCAGATCTAGGGCCAGCTTCTCGCTGACTCGCTCGATGTAGTCGGAAAAGGCATTGGAGAGCTGCGACTCGTCGTCGATGCCGGATCGCCGCAGCTCCGTGGCCATCACGATCAGGCGCGCGGCTTCATTCGGGTCTTCACGGATCTGATCGACGATTTCATCGACGTCCAGGCCGACGGCCTCGGCGCCGCGTTCCAGCGCCCGCACGACGTGGTCGCCCCGGACCTCGCCCGAGAGCTCGTGCACGAGCTTGCCGTATTCGGCAACGCTCATGCCCTCGCCGAGCAGGCCCTGCTTGAGCTGAGGAAGGAGGCGCCGCAGGTCGCGGCTGTCCGGCAGCATGCGATTGATGATCTGGGCCATGCGCTTGGCCGAGAAATTGCCGCTCCGGTATTCCTCGCGCACCAGGGACACGAGGGTGGAGTAGGTCAGTTGATCGACCTCGCCCAGCACCTGATCCTCTTCGCCGAGCAGGCGCTCGACGTCGCGGTCGCTGCTGTGCTGGCGGCGAATCCGTTCGCGCAGATCGTTGACCGCCTGCAGGACTTCGCTCGAGGTCAGCGCACCCTCGGCGTTCAGTTCGCCGCTTTCGATCTGGGAAATGAGGTGGCGGAGCTGCCGCACGACCTGCTTGCGCTGCTTCGAGTCCTCGCTGGTTTCACTCAGGCGCTCGGCGTAAGCCCCCGGATCCTTGATCAGCTCGGTGATCGACATCATCGACGACAACGACGAAAAGGTGTCGGAGGCATCGCCGCCGGGACGCTCGATCCGCAGGCCAAGCTCGTCTTCTCCGCCCGTGACCACCTTCTGGTCTGCGGTCACTTTCTTGTAGGTGACGTAATTGACCCGGATGCCCTGACACCGGTGCGATTTCAGGCCCTGGCGGACGGCGTCGACGTTCGGGAACTCGCCCTGCCGGGCGAGGATGTCGAGAAGATGCTGCAGATCCTGGAGCCGAACATTGGGCTCGAAGGTGAAAGACTCGATCTTGGTCTGGGCCAGTAGATTGAGAAGCCGCCTCGGGTTGAAGCGCTCGCCGACCGGATGCTTTTCGATGAACAGGGCGCCGCGATCGAGCAGCAGGGTAATGGCGGGCTCGGTCTTGAAGGCCGAGGTCAGCGATTCCATCAGGCCCTCGCTGGATTTCGCGCTCATCGGGTGGTCGGGCCCGTAGCCACTGACCGTCGTAAAGGCGGTATTGAACTGTCGCGCCAGCAGCTCGGCGGCGCGGGCGTCCAGTCCCTTCGGCTTGGTCATGGCCAGGCCTCGCCAAGCGCGTTGGAGAAGGCCCGGGCCGTCGGATAGCGGCTCGCGGCGCTCGTATGGGTCGCGCGGAGGATCACCGTCTCCAGCGCCGGCGTGATGCGAGGATGGCAGTCGCTGGGCTTGCTCAAGAAAAAGGACTCGGGCTGCTTGATCTTGCGCGAAACGGTCTGATTGGCGTTTTCAGCGCGGATCGGCAGCGTGCCGGCGAGCAGTTCGAGCAGGATCACGCCCACGGCATAGATATCCGTGCGCTGATCCGTGTCCTTACCCAGGGCCTGCTCCGGCGAGAGGTAGATCGGCGTTCCCACCACCATGCCTCGGGCAAGGTATTCGGCCTGCTTGGCCTTGGCGATACCGAAGTCGGCGATCAGGGCGCGGCCGCCGCGATTCTCGATGAGGATATTGGCCGGCTTCAGGTCCTGGTGGATGACGCCGGAATCATGCGCGTAGCCAAGGCCCGACAGCACTTCGGTCATCAAGCGCAGGACGTGCGCCATCGGCAGCAGGCGCCTGGCGGGAACGGGATGGAGGCGCAGCTTCTTCAGGAGCTGCGCTAGGTCCTGACCCTCGATGAGCTGCATGACCTGAAAGAAATAATCCTCGTCCTCGCCCGAGTCGAAGATGGTCATCAGGTTGGGGTGATCGAGGACAGCAATGGTTTCGGCTTCGTCGCGAAACTGCTGCTGGGCCACCTTGGTGGTCGCCAGGGCCTTGGGCAGAAGCTTGATGGCAACCTGGCGCTTGAGCGTTTTCTGATAGGCCACGAAGACCGCGGCCATGGCGCCGCGGCCGAGCTCGCGCACGACAACGTAGTTGCCGAACTCACGCCCGATCGCATTCGTATAGTCGAACGCCTTTACTCTGGACAAGGTCCGAAAGCCCCAACGCGTTGAAACCGGCAGACTATAACAGAATGATCGGGCTGGACCGCTCAAGCAGGGTCGGGCGAAAGTCCTGCCTCGAAGCGCTTACACTTGACGACCCCGAAGGCATGGAGAGGACATCCGATGAGCATCCGCATCGCCCTGGATTCAGAGATCGGCCCGCTTGAAACCGTGGTGGTGCACACCCCGGGCGCTGAAATGGAAAACATGACCCCCGAGACGGCCGAGCAGGTGCTCTATGACGATATCCTCAGCCTGCCCCTGGCCCTGCGCGAACATCGCCAGCTCACGGGCGTTCTTTCCAAGGTCGCCCAGGTGGTGGAATTCAGGGACCTGCTCGCCGAGGTGCTGGAGAAATCGCAGGTGCGGCGGGCCCTCCTCGACGAGCTCTGCCAGCTCTACGACTGCCCCGAGCTGATGGAGGGCCTGATGGCGCTGGATTCTCCGAACCTGGCCCGCCAGCTGGTCGAAGGCACGCCGAAGAAAAGCATCAGTCTGGAGAAGTTTCTCAGCCCGACGCGCTACGCGATTCCGCCGCTGCCGAATACCTTCTTTACCCGCGATGCGACCATGTGTCTGAACAATCGGGTCATCATCGGTTCCATGGCCTACAAGGCCCGCGTCGCCGAGGCGCTGCTGCTGAAGTCCGTGTTCAAGTACCACGATGGCGTCGATTCGCGGGGGTTCTACTTCGACGGCACGGACCAGGGGTTGACCGCGGGGCAGCTGGATATCGACGCCTTCGACGTCGTCGGTGGGAGCCTTTACTTCTCGACAACCG
>CAZDFS010000037.1:1881-30655 GCA_964504865.1 uncultured Wenzhouxiangella sp. | reverse complement strand
GGGCTTCTACTTCGACGGGACTGACCTACGCGATTCGGAAGTGACGATCGAGGGCGGCGATCTGCTGGTCATTCGCGAAGACCTGGTGGTGATCGGCTACTCGGAGCGCACCTCCGTTGCCGGCATCGACACTCTGATGCGCAGCATTGCCAGCCAGGGTCCGGTGCGTAACTTCGTCGTCGTCGAGATCCCCAAGACCCGAGCGACGATCCACCTGGACATGATCTTTACGATGGTCGACCGCAACACCTGCGTCGTGTTTCCGCCCCTGATTACCGGGCCCCATCGCTGCCGCGCCTTCCATTGTCACTTCGACGGCGGCGAGGCGACGCGGATCAAGGAGTATTCCGGGGTCATCCAGGCCCTGTCGGCGCTCGATCTCGATCTCGAGCCGGTGGCCTGCGGCGGCCCTGATCAATTCCACCAGGAGCGCGAGCAGTGGGCCAGCGGCGCCAATTTCTTCGCCTTCGGCCCGGGTCAGATCCTGGGCTATTCCCATAACGAGCATACGGTCGAGGCCCTTGGCAAGGCGGGGTTCAACGTGGCCTCGGCCGAGGATGTGATTTCCGGCGAGCGCGAGCTTGAGGACAGCGAACGCGTTGTCGTGACCATCGACGGTGCCGAGCTCTCCCGCGGCGGCGGTGGCTGTCGCTGCATGACCATGCCCCTGGCGCGGCGTCCCCTCTGAGCCTTCGGCAGGCATCGCCAGCGGCGACGTCCAGCGCGCTTGGCGGATAAATTCCTGCCCTGCGGGCACGACCTTCCTCATGCCGCGCCGTTACAATGAGCGATTGCTTTCACGGACGGTTTTTCAATGGAACAGACAGCACTCAAGACCCTGCTCGAAGACCTGGAGCGCCGCGTGGCTGCGCTTAGGGGGTATCTTTGACTACGATGGCAAGGTAGAACGCCTCGAAGAGGTCACCCGCGAGCTCGAGTCGCCGGACGTCTGGAACGATCCGGAGCACGCCCAGGCCCTGGGCAAGGAGCGCTCGGACCTCGACAATTCGGTCACCGCGCAGGCGGCAGTCATCAATGGTGTCGGCGATGCCGCCGATCTTCTGGAGCTGGCGCTGGAAGAGGGCGACGAGGACACGCTCGAGGCGGTCGGTGCGGACCTCCAGCGCATCGAGCGTCAGGTCGCCGATCTCGAGTTTCAGCGCATGTTCTCCGGTGAGATGGATAAGGGTCCGTGCTACCTGGACATTCAGGCCGGCTCGGGCGGGACGGAGGCCCAGGACTGGGCCGAAATGCTGCTGCGGATGTACCTGCGCTGGGCCGAGTCCCGGGGCTGGAAGGCGGAGCTGGTCGAAGTCTCGGCAGGCGACGTGGCCGGGATCAAGTCGGCCACCCTGCGCCTCGAGGGCGATTACGCCTTCGGCTGGTGTCGCACGGAGACCGGGGTCCATCGGCTGGTGCGCAAATCCCCCTTCGACTCGGGGAATCGGCGCCACACGTCTTTTGCCAGCGTCTTTGTCTCGCCCGAAATCGACGACAACATCGATATCGACATCGATCCGTCGGACCTTCGTATCGACGTCTATCGCGCCTCCGGTGCCGGCGGTCAGCACGTCAACCGGACCGAATCGGCGGTTCGCATCACCCATGAACCCAGCGGCATCGTCGTCCAGTGCCAGACCGACCGCTCCCAGCACAAGAACAAGGACCGCGCCATGGGGCAGCTGCGGGCGAAGCTCTACGAGATGGAGTTGAAGAAGAAGCAGGAGCAGGCTCAGGCGACCGAGGACGAGAAGGCGGACATCGGCTGGGGCAGCCAGATCAGGAATTACGTCCTGGATCAATCCCGCATCAAGGATTTACGCACCGGACTCGAACGGACCGATACACAGAAGGTGCTGGACGGCGATCTCGACGAGTTCGTCGCCGCCTCACTGAAGGCAGGACTGGAATAGACCCATGAGCGAAAGCAACGCAAATCAGGCCGCCGCGCCCGAGCAGGATGAAAATCGACTGATTGCCGAGCGCCGCGAAAAGCTCGGCGCACTGCGGGAGCGTGGTCAGGCCTATCCCAACGACTGGCGCATCGAACACGAGGCGGCAGATCTCCTCGAGCGCTACGGCGACGAGGCCACCTGGACCAAGGATGCTCTGGAAGGCGTCGAGGAGACGATCCGGATGGCCGGGCGTATCCTCAGTCGCCGCATCATGGGCAAGGCCGCGTTCTGCCATATTCAGGATCGCTCCGGCCAGCGCTTTCAGCTCTACCTGCGCCGCGACGATCTGCCCGAGGGCGTTTATCAGGCGTTCAAGACCTGGGACATCGGCGATATCGTCGGCGTTGCCGGTCACCTGATGCGCACCAATACGGGGGAGCTCAGCCTCCACGCCAGCGAGCTCCGCCTGCTGGTCAAGTCGCTGCGACCGCTGCCGGAGAAGTGGCACGGGCTTAGCGACCAGGAAACGCGCTACCGCCAGCGCTACGTCGATCTCATCGTCAATCCGGAAGTTCGGGAGACCTTTGTCCGGCGCTTTCAGATCATTCGCGCGATTCGCCAGTTCCTCGACGCCCGCGGCTTCCTGGAAGTCGAAACGCCGATGATGCACCACATCCCCGGCGGGGCGACGGCCCGCCCCTTCATGACCCACCACAACGCCCTCGATCTGGACCTTTATCTGCGCGTCGCGCCGGAGCTGCACCTGAAGCGCCTGGTCGTCGGCGGGCTCGAGCAGGTCTATGAGATCAATCGTAATTTCCGCAACGAGGGGGTGTCGACACGCCACAATCCCGAGTTCACCATGCTCGAGTTCTATTGGGCGCACGCAGACTATCGCGACCTCATCGCCCTGACCGAGGAGATGCTCCGGGAGGTGGTGTCGACGCTGCCCGGGATCGACGGCGGCCGCGTCGACTACCAGGGCGAGACGCTCGATTTCAACGGTCGCTTCCGACAGATCAGCGTCAGCGATGCGGTCCTCGAGCACTACCCCGAGCTGACGGCAGACCAGCTGCGCGACGCCGAGCGCCTGGCCGCGCTGTGCCGCGAGACCGGCGTGACCGTCGATGCGAGCTGGGGCTGGGGCCGACTGCTGATGGAGCTGTTCGAGGCCCGCGTCGAGGACACGCTCATTCAACCGACCTTCGTCACCGGCTATCCGGTCGAAGTCTCGCCCCTGTCGCGACGCAACGATGAGGACCCCGAGGTGGCCGACCGCTTCGAGATGTTCATTGCCGGGCGCGAGATCGCCAATGGTTTTTCCGAGCTAAACGATCCCGAAGACCAGGCCGAGCGCTTCCAGGCCCAGGTGGCCGCTCGAGATTCCGGCGATGCGGAGGCGATGCACTACGATCACGACTACATCCGCGCGCTGGAATACGGCATGCCCCCGGCGGCCGGCGAGGGCGTGGGCATCGACCGGCTGGTGATGCTGCTGACCGATTCGCCTTCCATTCGCGACGTCCTGCTGTTCCCCTATCTTCGTCCGGAAGCGGGCCCCGGCCAGCACTGAAGTGCCCGTGGATACCCCGGACGTCATCGTGATCGGCGCTGGCTGGGCCGGGCTCAGCGCCGCCACCGAACTTGAGCGCGCCGGCTACCGCGTCCTTGTCGTCGAAAAGGGGCGGGGCGCGGGCGGGCGCAGCGCGACCCGGCGTCAGGGCGATCATCACTTCGATCACGGCGCGCAGTACTTCACCGCGCGAAGCGAGGAGTTCAAGCAGGCCGTGGCGACCTGGTCCGAACGCAGTCTGGTCCAGCCATGGACACCGCGCATTGCAGTCTTTGGCGCCAGGCCCGACGGTGCGGGTTCGACGCCAAGCGCGCGCTGGGTGGCCGTGCCGGGGATGAACGCCGTACTCGCCGACCAGGCCAGCCGGCTGAACTGCTTGTTCGCTCGTCGCGTCGAGCGCGTCGAGCGTCGCGAACAATGGCAACTGACGCTCGATGGCGGCGACCAGGTGGCGGCCCCGGCGCTGGTCCTGACCGCGCCCCCGGCCCAGACCGCCGATTTGCTCGGTCAGACACATCCCCTGGCCGAGCGGTTGACATCGGTGCCGATGCAGCCGACCTGGGCGCTGATGGCGAGCTATTGCCGTGCCCCTGACCCGGGCTTCGACGCGGCTTTCGACAACGAGGGGCCCCTGTCATGGATGGCCTGCAACGCCAGCAAGCCGGGACGGCCGGCGGCGCCGGCCTGGGTAGGGCATGCCAGCGTCGAGTGGAGCCGCAAGTACCTCGAGCGCGATGCTGACTGGGTGGCGCAGCAGCTCGCCGCCGCCCTGGGCCATCGCCTCGGCACTGCCGATGCGCCCGTATTCCTGACGGCGCATCGCTGGCGCTACGCCCAGTGCTCGGAACGGATCGAGGCGGGTTGCCTCTGGCAGGACGATCAGCGCCTGGCCGTGGCCGGCGACTGGGCGGCGGGTAATCGCGTCGAAGGGGCCTGGCTCAGCGGCCAGGCGGCGGCCGCACGACTGCGCGACGCGCTGACGGCCTGATCAGACCAACGCCGCCTGGTCGACGACTCTGAGCTCGAGCGCGTTCTTGCCGTCGCGGGAAAGCTCCAGCAGGCTCAGGCCGCCCCGATCGACGCGAATCGCGCTCCCCCGATCCGCGTGCCAGTCGCCGAGGACCGCGCGCAGACCCGCGTTGCCGTCGACCTCGAGTCGGTGAATCGCCGGGCGGTGGGTGTGGCCGTGGATCAGGTTCTCGGCCCCCCATTCCTTCATCGTCGCCTGCACGGCCTCCGAGTTCACGTCCATGATGAAGGCCGGTTTGCCCCGATTCCGGCGCTTGCTGACGAAGCGCGCCAGGCGAGCCAGCTGCCGCCGCAGCCAGGCGGGTCGAGCCAGCATGCGCTGCTGCCATTCCGGTCGCCGTACCTTGGCCCGGAACGCCTGATAGTCCTCATCGTCGGTGCACAGGACATCGCCGTGCATCAGGATCAGCCGCTTGCCGTCGACGGCAAGGGAGACGGGCTCCTCGACCCGACGCATTGCCGCCTGCCGGCAGTATTCCTCGTGCAGGAGAAAGTCGCGGTTTCCGACGAGAAAGACGATCTCGACGCCCGCCGCTGCGAGCTCGCGCAGGCCGTCGGCGACGTCGTCGGCGGGAGGGAGCGGGGCATCGTCCCCGATCCAGGCTTCGAAGAGATCGCCCAGAATGTACAAGGCCCGGGCCTTGCGGGCCGGGCCTTGCAGAAAATCCAGCAGCAGGCGGGTCGCTGCCGGTGTCTTGCCGTCCAGGTGCAGGTCGGCAATGACCAGGATCATCGAATCACTCGGGAATTTCGACCCGTTCGATGATCACCGGCTCGTTCGGAACATCAGCGTGCATGCCCTGGCGACCCGTCGGCACCTGTCGGATCTCGTCGACCACGTCCATGCCGTCGACGACCTGACCGAAGACCGCGTAGCCCCAGGTTTGCCCCGAGTGCTTCGAGCGATGGTTCAGGAAGGCGTTGTCGGTGACGTTGATAAAGAACTGCGAGGTTGCCGAGTGGGCGTCGTTGGTCCGGGCCATGGCCAGGGTGCCGCGATCGTTGGTCAGGCCGTTATCGGCCTCGTTGGCGATCGGGTCGCGGGTGGGCTTCTGGTTGAAATCCGTGTCGAAGCCACCGCCCTGGATCATGAAGTTCGAAATTACGCGATGAAAGAGGGTGCCGTCATAGTGGCCATCCCTGGCGTACTGGATGAAGTTGGCGACCGATTCCGGCGCCTTGTCTTCGAAGAGTTCGACGGTGATCGCGCCGTGGTTGGTGTGCAGAATCAATTGCGGATACTCCTGAGTGTCGGTCTCGTTGGTCGCGTTCATTTCAGCGTCGGTGGTCTCGGACTGGCTCCAGGCCAGGGTGGATAAACCGAAGGCAAGTACAAGGGTCAGAATACGCATGGCGTGATTCGTTCTCCGTTGGGGTGGATAATCAGCGCGTAATGATACTGAATTCGGCGCCAGGGTGTCAGCGACGGCGTCAGCCGGCTACACTGCCGCCATGAGCGAAATCACCCCCATGGCGACACCCTTCGACCAGCCCGAAGACGGATTTCAGGCAATCCGCTGCGACGGTTATCGCATTCACCTGCTGGACCAGCGCCGACTGCCGCAGCGCGAGGTCTGGCTGGAGTCGACCACGCTGGCACCGGTCATCGACGCGATCCGGGACCTTGTCGTGCGTGGCGCGCCGGCGATCGGCATTACCGCGGCCTACGGTGCGGTCATCGCCGCGCGTGAAGCCCACGGCGACCCGGCGGTCTGGCGGTCGATGATGGAGGACCTGAAAGAGGGCCGGCCCACGGCGGTCAATCTGGCCTGGGCGATCGACAAGATGCTGTCGGTGCCGCTCGCCGAGGGGGCGCTGAGTCCCGAGGCGCTGATGGCTGAGGCTCGTCGAATCCACCGGGAGGATATCGCCGCCAATCGCGCCATGGCCGAGGCGGGGCACCGGCACATCGGCCGCTGCCAGGGGGTCATCACCCACTGCAACACGGGCTCGCTGGCGACCGGAGGGGTGGGGACGGCGCTGGGCGTGATCATCGCCGGGGCGCGTGCGGGCCTGATCGAGCAGGTCTATGCCGACGAAACCCGGCCCTGGCTCCAGGGCTCGCGCCTGACGGCCTGGGAGCTGGCCCAGGCGCAGGTCCCGGCCCGGGTCATCGTGGACGGGGCGGCCGCTGCCCTGATGGCGAGCGGCCGCATCGGCTGGGTGATCGTCGGCTCGGACCGGATCGCCGCCAACGGTGATGTCGCCAACAAGATCGGGACCTACGGGCTGGCGGTCGCGGCGCGCCACCACGGCGTCAAGTTCATGGTGGTGGCGCCCCGGTCCACCGTGGACCCGGCCATGGCGAGCGGGGCAGGAATCGAGATCGAGCAGCGCGCGGCCGATGAAATATGGCGCGCGGCGGGCCTGGATCAGGCGCCGGAGGATTTCGAGGCCTGGAACCCCGTCTTCGACGTCACCCCCGCCGACCTGGTCGACTGCATCGTGACCGAGGAGGGCGTCCATCGGCCGCCCTTTGATTTCAGCCGCTGAGAGCTGCGTCCGGATCGCTCGCTCGGCCTATAATTATCGGCTGAGTTTCTGGAAAAAACTGGTGAGCGAGAACGTCATGAGCGACTACCGAATCGAACGCGACAGCATGGGCGAGCTGCAGGTCCCGACCGATGCCCTGTGGGGGGCCCAGACGCAGCGGGCCGTGAACAATTTTCCGGTCAGCGGCAGGCCCATGCCGCCGGCCTTCATCCGCGCCCTTGGGCTGATCAAGCGCGCTTGCGCTGAAGCCAATCGCGACCTCGATCTGCTGGACTCGAGCCTCGCCGACGCGATCGTGGCGGCGGCCGATCAGGTCGCGGCCAACGCCGTCGATGCGCATTTTCCCGTCGACGTCTATCAGACCGGCTCGGGCACCAGCTCGAACATGAACGCCAATGAGGTCATCGCGCACCTGGCCCATCAGGCGGGGGCCGACCAGGTCCATCCCAACGACCACGTCAACATGTCGCAGAGCTCGAACGACGTCATTCCAACGGCGATTCAGGTCAGCGCCTGCCTCGGCGTTGCCGAACAGCTCCTGCCGGCGCTCAAGCATTTCCGCCAGGTTCTCGAGCGTCGTGCGGAGGAGCTGAGCGGCACGGCGAAGACCGGCCGGACTCATTTGATGGACGCCATGCCCGTGACCCTGGGGCAGGAGCTCGGAACCTGGGCGCAGCAGATCGCCAGCGCCGAGTCGCGCCTCAGCGACGCCCTGGCCCGTATTCGCCGGCTGCCCCAGGGCGGCACGGCGGTGGGGACCGGCATCAACGCCCACGCCGAGTTCGGCGCGCGGGTCGCGGCCCATCTGGCCTCGGCCACGGGCTTCGAGTTCGAGTCGGCGGAAAACAAGTTCGAGGGCATCGCCAGCCAGGATGCCGCCGTCGAGCTCTCGGGCCAGCTCAAGACCCTCGCGGTCAGCCTGATGAAGATCGGCAACGACCTGCGCTGGATGAACTCGGGCCCGCTGGCCGGCCTTGGCGAAATCGAGCTGGAGGCGCTTCAGCCGGGCAGTTCGATCATGCCGGGCAAGGTCAATCCGGTCATTCCGGAGGCCAGCTGCATGGTCGCCGCCCGGGTCATCGGTAACGACGCCACGATTACCGTTGCCGGCCAGTCCGGTAACTTCCAGCTCAATGTGATGCTGCCGCTGGTCGGCGCGACGCTCCTCGAGAGCATCGAGCTTCTGGCCAACAGCTGCCGTCTGATGGCCGATCGTGCCGTGGCCACCTTCAAGGTGCGCGAGGACAAGCTCAATGAAGCCCTTGGCCGCAACCCGATTCTGGTCACGGCCCTGAACCGCGTGATCGGCTATGAAAAGGGTGCCGCGCTGGCCAAGCAGGCCTACAAGGAGGGTCGCCCCATCCTCGATGTGGCCGAAGCGATGACGGATCTCTCCCGCGACGAGCTCGAGGCCCTGCTCGATCCCCTCAAGCTGACCGACGGCGGGGTCTAGGCGATCGGTCGTCTGGAAACCCGGCGATAGGCATGGGACGCTGGCGCCCACCCCGGCCCCCGTCGAGCCCCTATATCACCGCCGAGGGCCATCGCCGTCTGCAGGCCGAGCTGAAGCAACTCTGGGTCGATCGCCGGGAGGTCGTTGCGGCGATTACCGCGGCCGCGGCCGAGGGCGATCGCTCGGAGAATGCGGAATACATCTACCGCAAGAAGCAACTGCGCGGGATGGACGGTCGAATCCGCTATCTCCAGAAGCGCCTGGACGTCCTGCAGGTCGTCGCCGAGAAGCCGCCTCGCGCTGATCAGGTCTTTTTCGGTGCGATGGTCACGCTGGAAGACGATGACGGTGCCGAGAGCTGTTATCGAATCGTCGGGGCCGATGAGATCGACGCCGAGCGCGGCTGGATTTCCGTCGATTCGCCGGTGGCGCGGGCCTTGCTGGGGCGGGCCGTTGACGAGGAGATCGACATCGCCACACCGGCCGGGACCCGCCGCTTGCTCATCGCCGCGATTGCCTACCCTTGAAATCCGTGGACGTCGGCCGTATTTCTCCTTACGAAGTCGCCGCAAGGGGCTTCTGGCATCTGGCCGATGTTCGGCAGATGCGACTTCAACCAACCACCGATTGCTTCTTCAGGAGGATACGGTAATGACGACATTTGATCTCTCACCTCTCTATCGCACGGCCATCGGCTTCGACCGCCTGGCCGAAACCTTGAGCTCCGCATCGCGCGTCGACTCGAACGGCTACCCGCCGTACAACATCGAGTCCCTGGGCGATGACCAGTATCGAATCACCATGGCCGTCGCCGGCTTTGGCGAAAGCGAGCTCGACATCCAGACCGAACGCAACACCTTGACCATCACCGGCGCGAAGCAGGAATCGCATGCTGACGAGGGTAGCGAGTTTCTCTACCGCGGCATTGCGACGCGCTCCTTCGAGCGTCGCTTCCAGCTCGCCGATCACGTCGAGGTCTCGTCCGCGCGCCTCGAAAACGGGTTGCTGCACATCGCGCTGAAGCGTGAGCTTCCCGAGCAGATGAAGCCCCGCAAGATCGCGATCGGCGGCGGCTCGGATCGCGTGCTCGAAGGCCACGAGGCCAAGGACGCCAAGGCCGCCTGACCAGCGCCTCTCCACGCTGTGTCTTGCCTTGGCAAGGTCGAAAACGCCGGGCCCGCGTGCCCGGCGTTTTTCGTTGCCCGCCTCGGCACCAACGCCTGCGTCCGGTCTGACGTCCTCAGCGGCGCTGCGACCGGATTGTGTACGATATGGCGATGAGCGAAGCCCTCCGTCTCTCCGCCCCTGTGCAACGACTCTATCCCCTGTGGCAGTGGCTGGTATTCGTGCCCCTCGCGGTGGTCGTCACGGTGGTCGCCGCCCTGGTGGCCGTGCCCACGGCGCTGTTCGTCTCGCCGCGCCTGGCCAACGTCGAGCTGGCGGTGCGCTGGTGCCGATTCCTGGCCTTCCTTGCGCCGGTCAAGGTCGAGATCGAGGGTCTGGAGCACGCCGATCCCGCGCAGAGCTTCGTCGTGGTCGCCAATCATCAGAGCCAGTTCGATATTCCAGTAATCTACGGCTTCTGCGGCCTCGACCTGCGCTGGGTGATGAAGGCCGAACTGGGCTGGATTCCCTTTATCGCCCAGGCCTGCCAGGCGATCGGCCATATCCAGGTCAATCGTCGAGACCCGGAGCAGGCGCGCCGCGCGATCAACAAGGCGGTGTCCCGCCTCAAGCCAGGCACCGGCATCCTGTTCTTCGCCGAGGGCACGCGCAGCCGCTCCGGTGAACTCCTGCCGTTCAAGAAGGGCGCTTTTCGCGTCGCCGTCGATCAGCAGCTGCCGATCCTGCCGATGACCGTGGTGGGCTCGCGCGATGTCATGGCGGCCGACTCGATTCGCATCCGCCCCGGCCGAATTCGCCTGATCATTCATCCGCCCGTCGACACGAGGGGCAAGGGCATCGGCGAGCTCGACGAGCTGAAGGACCAGGTGCGCGATACGATCGCCCGCGGCCTCGAGCGATGAGCTCGATGCTGATGCAACGACCCGTCACCCCCTCTTCCTAGGCCCCCGATGCAGCTTCACGTTCCCGATCCCGACTACACCGGATCACCGCGGGCCATCCGCAGTTTCTGGCTTGCCATTCGCCTGATGGTGCTGGCGCTGCTGACCATCTGGCTGGTCTTCGGCCTCGACCTGCTCCTGCCCATCGAGCTAACGCAATACGGCCTTCGTCCACGCGACGGTCTCGGCCTCCTCGGCCTGATCACCACGCCCTTTCTTCACGGTAATCTTAATCACCTGTTTTCGAATTCCCTGCCGCTGTTCGTCGGCGGGGTGGCGATGCTGTTCATCTACCCCTCGGCGGCCCTGCGCGCCCTGCCGGTCATCTTCATCGGCAGTTCGGCGCTGGCCTGGCTCTTCGCCCGACCGAGCGTTCATATCGGTGCCAGTGGTCTGGTCTACGGCATCCTGGCCTTCGTCTTTGTTTCCGGTGTCCTGCGGCGCGATCTTCGGTCGGTCGGCGTGTCGATGATGATCTGGTTTCTCTACGGCTCGATGATCTGGGGCGTGCTGCCGAGCGGGCAGGGCACGAGCTGGGAGCTGCACTTCAGCGGCGCGATGATCGGCCTGGTCATGGCGCTGCTGCTTGCACCGCTCGATCGACCGCCGATCAAGCGCTACGACTGGGAGGACGAGGACGACGAGGACCACGAATCCGTCGACCCGTCCGGTGCCGCACCGTCTCGCCAGCCCTGGCGCGAGTGGGATTAGCGCTCCCGCGTCGCGCCAGGGCAAGACTTGTTTCCAACTCTGCACGGAGCTGATTGATGGCAAAGCGTTTGTTGTCGGTACTACTGGCCATCGTGGTCACGATCATCCTGGTGGGCTTCTTTCTCCCGCGCGAGGTGCTGGTGCAGCGCAGCATTACCATCGATGCCCGCCAGGAGGTCGCCTTCGAGGTGCTCAACGACCTGGCCTACTTCAACGCCTGGTCACCCTGGTACGCCCGCCGGGCCGATGCCCGCTATCGCCTTGAAGGGCCGGCCAGCGGCCCGGGCGCTGCCCTCGTGTGGACCGATGCCCTCGGCCGTGGTGACCCCGACGGCGAGGGCGGCGAAGCGGGGCGACTGCGCATCGTCGGCCATCGGCCGCCCGAGCGGGTCGACCTGCAGATGGAGCTCGGTGAGACCGAGTCGGAGCAGTTTCTTCGCATCGAGCCCGCCGAGGCGGGGATCGAAGTCGCCTGGGGCATGCGCATGCGCTTCGGCACGCTCGATCTGACCGGACGCTACATCGGCCTGATGCTGCCCAGCCTCGTGGGTGGTGACCTTCAGCGTGGACTCGATCAGCTCAAAGACTATCTCGAGCGCCACCCGGGCGCGCTGCCGCCTCGGCCCGAGGGGGTCGAAGCGAGCGATTTTCCGGGTGCGGCAATGAGCGAGCCTTGAAGGCGATTCGCCTCAATGTCCTCGGCGCGGGGCGTGCCGCTCGTGCCGTCGCACGGTGGCTGGCCGCGTCACCGTCCATCGCTATCGGTCAGGTCGCCAATCGCCGACTGGCAAGCGCGCAGCGCGCCGTGGAGGTGATCGGCGCCGGGCGCGCCGTGACGCGGATCACCGGACTGAAGGAGGACGATTGGCTGCTGATCGGGCTGACCGATCAGGCGCTGGCGTCGATGCCGGCGGACCGGGTCGGTGGCCGGCCGGCGCTGGCCTTTCACCTGTCGGGTTCGCTCGACTCCAGCCTGCTGCGGCCCTGGGCGGCGTTGGTGGCCTCGACCCATCCCGCGCGCGCCTTCGACGGGTCCGATCGTACCCTCGATGGGATGGCCGGCACCTGGGTTACGGCTGAGGGCGACGAGGCTGCCCTGGCCTGCCTTCGGCCGCTGTTTGTCGACGCAGGCGCGGTCTGGCAGACCGTCGAGCGCGCCGACAAGGCCCGTTACCACGCAGCCGCCGTCGTCGCTTCGAACTACCTGGTGACGCTGACGGCGCTGGCCCGTGAGCTTGCCGAGGCCGCTGGCTTCGACGCGGGCGATGCGCGTCGCTTTCTGCACAACTTATCCGCCGGCACCCTCGCCAATCTGGCTGACGCGGACCCCGCGCAGGCGCTGACGGGGCCGATCGAACGCGGCGATCTCGATCAGGTGCGCCGTCTCCAGGCCGCCATGGCCGAGGCCTGCCCGGACTCGGCCGCCCTCCAGGCCGAGCTCGGCCGGGCGACCCTGCGTCTGGCCCGGCGCGCGCGGGGGCCGCGGCCTGCAGACGACGCCATCGCGGCGATCTTCACCACGCCTTGAGCTGATCGAGGTCCGGGTTCGCCGGCCAGTTCGATTCGAGCGAGTCCGCTGCGATGCCCGCGGCGAGCACCTCGCGAAACTGTTCACCGCTGAGCAGGCGCACGCCCAGGGTCTCGAGGTGGGGGTTCCAGAGCTGGCAGTCGGCGAGGAGAAAGTCTTCGTTCTCGAGGATGCGCATCAGGACCGCCAGGGCAATCTTCGAGGCGTCCCGGGCGCGGTGAAACTTGGACTCGGCAAAGAAGATCCGGCCCAGGGCGACGCCGTAGAGGCCACCGATCAGCTCGCCCGCCGGGCAGTGGACTTCGACGCTGTGCGCCAGCCCCATGGCGTGCAGCCGGCGGTAGGCCCGGTTCATGTCGCGGGTGATCCAGGTGCCGCCGGGCTCGTCCTCGCCCCCGCGCGGTGCGCTGGCGCAGCCGTCGATGACGGCCGCAAAGTGCCGGTCGAGGGTGATCCGATAGGCGCCCTGGCGAAGCGTTCGCCGCAGGCGCCGCGACAGATGCCAACCGTGCGGGATCATTACGGCCCGTGGTTCCGGCGACCACCAGAGGATCTCCGAGTCGTCGCTGAACCAGGGAAATATGCCGCGGCGATAGGCGTTGATCAATCGCGTCGGGCTCAGATCGCCGCCCCAGGCCAGCAGGCCATCGGGGTGTTCGATGCAGGCCGGATCGGGGAACCCGGCGCGCGGGTCCGGGTCGAGCTGGGGGATCGCGTTACGCGGCATGGTCAGGCGAAGGGGTCGAGGGTGTCGAGCTGCTCGCGATAGGCCATCAGGGCCTGGCTCTCCTGATGCAGATAGCGATCGATGGCCTGGCGCATGCCCGGGTGCCGAATGTAATGGAAGGAGCGGGTCTTCTGCGGCAGAAAGCCGCGGCGAATCTTGTGCTCTCCCTGCGCGCCGGGCTCGAACCAGGCGAGCCCGTGCTCGATGCAGTAGTCGATGCCCTGGTAATAGCAGGTCTCGAAGTGGACGTCGCGCGTGTCGATGAGGCTGCCCCAGTAGCGGCCGTAGAGGCGCTGGCGGTCGCGCCAGAACACGGCGGCGGCCTGGGCCTGCCCGTCCTGTTCGGCGAAGCACACGAGAAAGTCCGGGCCGAAGCGCTCGGCGGCGAGGCGGAAGAATTCGCGGTTGAGCATCGGCAAGTTGCCGTAGAGGGCGAAGGTCGATTGATAGCAGCGGTCGACGAGGTCGATATCGTCGGCTTCAAGCTCGCTGCCGTCGCACCAGCGGAAGCGCCAGCCGGCCTCGCGAACGCGGCGCCGCTCGGCGCGAATGTTTTTGCGCGGCTTGCGCTTGAGGTGGCTGAGGAAATCGTCGAAGTCTCGGTAGTCCTCGTTTCGCCAGTGATACTGCCAGTCGAAGCGCTCGAGCCAGCCCGCCTCGCGCAGCAGGCGGGCGTCATTCTCGTCGCAGAAATTGACACCCGCTGACGAGAGACGATGGCGCTCGACCTGATCCTCGGCCGCACGAATCAGCGCCCGCGCGGCATCCGGCTGAGTTGCGGCGCCAAGCAGCCGTGGGCCCGGAACGGGGCTGAAGGGCGCCGCAATCAGGAGCTTGGGGTACCAGTGGAGGCCGGCCTGATGGGCCGCGCGGGCCCAGGCCCAGTCGAAGACGAATTCGCCGTGGCTGTTGGACTTCAGATACGCACTGGCGGCGGCCAGGGGCGCGTCCGGCCCCGGATTGAACAGCGGGCAGGGGTCCCAGCCAACGGTGGGGCCGACGCTCCCGGCCTGTTCGAGGGCGGTCAGGAAGCGCCAGTCCATGAAGGGCCCGGTCCTGTCGCACAGGCCGTTCCAGTCGCGCGGGGAGAGCGCCTGGAGCCCGCTGGCCTCCCGCGTTGGCTCAGGCGGGTGGCTGGTCAAGGAATCGTTCGGCGTCCAGCGCGGCCATGCATCCGAAGCCGGCCGAGGTGATCGCCTGGCGGTAGACGTGGTCGGCGACATCGCCGGCGGCAAAGACGCCGGGGACGCTTGTCGCCGTCGCCATGCCGTCCAGGCCTGATTTGATCTGGATGTAGCCGTCTTTCATGTCGAGCTGCTCAGCAAAGATTGACGTGTTCGGATCGTGCCCGATGGCGATGAACACGGCGTCCAGATCGATGTCCGTGGTGCTGTCGTCCTCCGTCGAGCGGATGCGCATGCCGACCACGCCGTCATCGTCACCCAGGACCTCGTCGAGGACGTGATTCCACTGCATCTCGACCTTGCCTTCCTCGACGCGCTTGAACAGGCGCTCCTGGAGGATCTTTTCTGCCCGCAGCTCGTCGCGACGATGGACCAGCGTGACCTTGGAGGCGATGTTCGAGAGGTAGAGCGCTTCTTCGACGGCGGTATTGCCGCCGCCAACCACGGCCACCGGCTTGTTGCGATAGAAAAAGCCGTCGCAGGTGGCGCAGGCGGACACGCCGCGCCCGAGGAAGGTCTGTTCGGACTCGAGGCCGAGATAGCGCGCCGAGGCGCCGGTGGTGATGATCAGGGCATCGCAGGTGTAGACCCCGCTGTCGCCCTCGAGTCGAAACGGCCGCTGGTTCAGATCGGCGCTGTGGATGTGGTCGAAGACGATGTCCGTGTTGAAGGCCTCGGCATGCTTGAGCATCCGCTGCATCAGTTCCGGGCCCTGGAGATCGGGGTAGTCGCCGGGCCAGTTTTCGACATCCGTGGTGGTCATCAGCTGGCCGCCCTGCTGAATGCCCGTGACGATCGCCGGTTCAAGGTTGGCGCGGGCGGCATAGACGGCGGCGGTGTAACCCGCAGGGCCCGATCCGAGGATCAGAAGTCGGAAATGACGGGGGTCGGCCATAGTATAATTTTCTCCAGGAGTCGGGTCATTGAGCTGCTGTAAAAGGTAAGGCCGACGGCCCGACAATCCAAGCAGAATATGAACACCGGTCGCGCCGCCCTGCGGGTCGGTTGTGCGGGTTGTTCTAGATCGCTTCGGGGTGACAGGCGACCAGCAGCGCCCCGGAGCCGTCGTGACTCGAATCGCCTATCAATCATCCTATGCCGCTCACAGGAGAACAGTTCATGCGCATCGGTATTCCCCGTGAAACAAAGACGCTCGAAGGGCGTGTAGCGCTGGTGCCGGCCGCCTGCGGTGATCTGGTGCAAGCCGGTCACGAGGTCTTCCTCGAAACCCAGGCCGGGGTGTTGAGTGGCTTCAGCGACGCGGACTTCGAGGCCGTGGGCGTGACGATCCAGCCCGATGCCGCTGCGCTCTACGGTGAATCGGAGCTGATCGTCAAGGTCAAGGAGCCGATCGAGAGCGATCTGGAGCATCTGCGCAAGGAGCATCTGCTGTTCTGCTACCTGCACCTGGCGGCCGAACCGGCCCTGACCGAGCGCCTCCTCGACATCGGCCTGACTGGCGTGGCCTTCGAGACCGTCGAAGACGATGACGGCCACCTGCCGCTGCTGGCGCCGATGAGCAATATCGCCGGTCGCATCGGCGTCCAGGTGGCCACGCACCTGCTGCATCAGCCGCAAGGCGGCCGCGGCATCCTCCTCGGGGGCTTGCCCTCGGCGGACCGCGGCCGGGTGGTGGTGCTCGGTGCCGGTGCCGCCGGCGGCAACTCGGCGCGGCTGGCGGCCGCGGCCGGCGCCAACGTCACGGTCTTCGACAAGCGCCAGGATCGACTGGCGGAAATGATGGCCATCGGGCCGAACGTGACGGCCCTCTATCCCTACGTCGATACGGTCAGCGACTACGTCGCGCGGGCCGACATGGTCATCGGTGCCGTGCTGGTCACCGGCGCCCGCGCTCCGCACGTGGTCACGCGGGACATGATCGCCTCGATGGAGGAGGGCGCTGTGGTCGTCGATATTTCCGTCGATCAGGGCGGCTGCTTCGAGACCACCCATCCGACGACCTATGCCGATCCAACCTACAAGGTGGATGGGGTGACCCATTTTGCGGTAACGAACATGCCCGGCGCCGTGCCGCGGACGGCGAGCCAGGCCCTGTCAGCGGCCATCCTCCCCTACGTTCAGCGGATTGCCTACGCGGACTGGGCGTCGCACGAGCCGCTGGCGCGAGGCGTCAACGTTCGTGACGGTGAGATCATCCATCCGGCACTGATGCCCTGAGCCGCCCGAGCGCGGCGATTCAGCGGTTCCCTAATTAAAAGCGGTGATTCAAGTATGCTCTTGAGATGAGCAAGGCGAAGACAAAAGGCAAGGGAACCCGAGGCAGCGCCAAGGGTGGGGCCCCGGACAGCAGCGCCCTGACGTCGGACGGGACGCTGGTGCGTCGCCTGGCCGAAAGCGCGTTTCTCATCACGCTTGTCCTCGCGCTCTACCTGCTGCTGGCGCTGGCGACCCACGATCCCGGCGATCCGGGCTGGTCGAGAGCGGCCGCCAGCGATCGGATCGCCAACCTCGGTGGCTCCTTCGGCGCCTGGCTGTCGGACCTGTTCCTGGTCCTGTTCGGCTACATGGCCTACGTGGCGCCGGTCCTCATCGCCCTGGCCGGCCTGCGCATCCTCAAGGAGCGCACCGAGCCGGCCTCACTGGCCGAGTGGGGGGTGCGAACCGGCGGCCTGCTTCTGATCGTTCTGGCCGGCTGCATCCTGCTCGATATGCAGGACCGCGGCAGTCTCGAGGACGGCGGTGGGGTGCTCGGTGCGCTGCTGTCCGGCCCGATGATCGAGGTCATGGGCTTCACCGGCGCGGCGCTGATCAACCTGACGATTCTCCTTGCGGGCATCACCCTGTTCACGGGTCTGTCGTGGATTCACGTCGTCGATCGCACCGGTCGCGCAGCCATTGCCCTTGGCCTCTGGATCGTCGATCGCTTCGGCAAGACGCGCGACTGGATTGCCGGGCGCCGCGCGCGGGCCGAGCGGGAGGAAGTGCGCAAGCTCGATACGATCAAGCGCAAGAAAAAGCCCGAGGTCCGGATCGAGCCGCGAGTCGAGCCCAAGATATCCAAGCCCGTCGAGACCAAGCTGCGTCAGCAGCCGCTGTTCAAGGACATGGGGGAGAGCGGGATCCCGCCCCTGGACCTCCTCGACGAGCCTCGCGCCAACAAGGCCGCCTTCTCCGAGGATGCGCTGAAGGCGATGAGTCGCCAGGTCGAGCTCAAGCTGGCCGATTTCGGCGTCGAGGTCGAGGTGGTGGCCGTCCATCCGGGGCCGGTCATCACCCGCTTCGAGCTGCAGCCGGCGCCCGGCGTGAAAGGGGCGCAGATCGCGAATCTCGCCAAGGACCTTGCCCGCGGACTGAGCGTGATTTCCGTGCGCGTCGTCGACGTGATTCCGGGCAAGAGCGTGATCGGCCTCGAGATCCCGAACGAAAACCGGGAGATCGTCTACCTGCGCGAGATCCTCGCCTCCAGCGCCTACGCCAAGGCCAGCTCGCCCCTGACGCTGGGTCTGGGCAAGAGCATTTCCGGCAAGCCGCTGACCGCCGACATCGCCAAGATGCCGCACCTGCTGGTCGCCGGCACCACCGGTTCGGGCAAGTCCGTGGCCATCAACGCCATGATCCTGAGCCTGCTCTACAAGGCGACGCCGGATCAGGTCCGCTTGATCATGGTCGACCCGAAGATGCTGGAGCTGTCGGTCTACGAGGGCATTCAGCACCTGCTCACTCCCGTCGTAACCGACATGAAGGAAGCGGCCAACGCGCTTCGCTGGTGCGTTGCCGAGATGGAGCGGCGCTATCGCCTGATGGCGGCCCTCGGGGTGCGCAATCTCGCCGGCTTCAATCGCAAGGTCGCCGAGGCCATCGACAAGGGTCAGCCGATTCCCGACCCGCTGATCGACGCCGCGACTCAGCTCGAAGGAGACGAGGTCCCGACGCTGACCAAGCTGCCCTTCATTGTCGTGGTGGTCGACGAGTTCGCCGACATGATGATGATCGTCGGCAAGAAGGTCGAGCAGCTGATCGCGCGGCTTGCGCAGAAGGCGCGAGCTTCGGGTATCCATCTGGTGCTGGCCACCCAGCGTCCGTCCGTCGATGTCATCACCGGCCTGATCAAGGCCAATATTCCGACGCGCATGGCCTTCCAGGTGTCCTCGCGGATCGATTCGCGCACGATCCTCGATCAGCAGGGCGCGGAGCAGCTGCTCGGTCACGGCGACATGCTCTACCTGCCGCCGGGCCAGGGCGTACCCGAACGCATCCACGGCGCCTTCGTCGATGATCACGAGGTGCACGCGGCCGTCGAGTGGTTGAAAAAGCAGGGCGAGCCAGACTATCTCGAGGACGTTCTGGCCGATACGCAGACCACCAGCGACGGCATGAGCATCGGCGAGAACGGCCTGCCCGAGGCTGGCGGCGGCGACTCGGACGATGAACTTTACGACAAGGCCGTTGCCTATGTGCTCAGCAGCCGGCGTGCGTCGATCTCCTCGGTTCAGCGACAGCTTCGGATCGGCTACAACCGTGCCGCGCGCCTGATCGAGGAGATGGAAACCCAGGGCGTCGTATCGCCCCCCGAGCACAACGGCCAGCGCGAGGTGCTTGCGCCGGCACCGCCCCGGGACTGATCCTCCGAGGGGCGCCAGGGCGCGGGCCAGCCGCAAGTACCAGTCGCCACTACGATTGCCTCATCAACGGATGATCTCCTCGACCCCTGGACCTGCCATGACTAGAACGCTCGCCCTCTTATCCCTTCTGCTGCTCATCGGACCGCTGGTTGCTCAGGACTCGGCGCGTTCGCAGCTGGATCGCTTCGCTGCCGATCTCGAGACCCTGTCGGGGCAGTTCGCCCAGAGCACCATCGACGCCGATGGCTTCATCAGCGACGCCTCCTCGGGCGATATCTTCTTTGCCGCGCCCGATCGCTTTCGCTGGCGCTACCTCGAGCCGTTTCCCCAGGAGCTGGTGGCCGACGGCGAGCACCTCTGGCACTACGACGAATCGCTCGAGCAGGTGACTCAGCAGGACCAGCCCTCGGCCCTTGAGTCTCCCCTGCTGGTCCTGACCCAGCCCGAGCTCCTCGACACCTTCTACGCGATTCGAGCCACGGGTAACCCCGACGAGATCGAGTTCCGGCCCCTGTCCGAGGAGGCGGAGTTCGAGCGGGCCCGCCTGATGTTTGCAGACGGCCTGCCGGTCGCGCTCGAATTCAACGATAACTTCGGCCAGATCACTCGTATCGATCTGATCGACCTGGTGCGCAATCCGGAGCTCGACCCGGCCCTGTTCCGCTTCGATCCGCCGCCGGGCGCGGACGTGCTGAAGGGCTATTGATCCGGCTCGACGGGCACCGACGGCCGCAGGTCGGATCGGCGAGTCCCCGGGAAGGGACCGCTGAGCGCCGAATAGGGGCGTTGTCGACTCATCGGCGTGGCGATGTCGCCGCGTGGGTGGTAGCGCGGACCATGGTGCTGAGGCCGCTGGTTCCAGAAGAAGGGGGCGACGGGCGTTCGGATCACGGCCGGCACGGGACGCGGGGGCGGGCGGCTGTCACGGGCGACCTGCGACCGGGCCATGCGATCGGCCTGCTGGCGAGCGCGGTAGTCGCGTAGCCAGGCCTGGTTTTCCCGCTGGATCTCGTCGAGGTTGTCGGCGGCGCTGATCACGCTCATCGAGCTGGCTTCCGGGTCGAAGCGCTCGGCGTCGTCGGCGCCGTCGCGGCAGGGACGGTCCGAGAACTCGATGACCCCAGCGTGCTCGCAGCGATAGATGACGGCCTCGGGTTCGGCCCGGGCAGACACGGCGATCGAGATGCCGAGGACGACGAGCAGGGCGGCCAGGCCGCCCCGCAGTCTCATTCGATGATCAAGGCGGTCGGCCCGTTGCATCAGCGCTCGTCCCTTGATTCCTTCAGGCCCCGTCCGGGCGATGAAACAGGCGACGGAGGCGGCCGCTGAGCGTATCGGCATTGACGACGATGATGAAAACCTTGCGCAGCCGATCCTCCGGGCAGCGCAACTCGCGCACGCCGTGCCAGGAGTTGCCTTGGCGCTGGAACAGCAGCGAGCGATTGCCCATGGCGTTCGCCGGCCAGGCCTCGTCGAAGTCACCGAAGTCCGGGGCGCTGGCGCGAGAAAAGCGCCCGCCGTCATCGAGAATGACCGTCTCACCGCCCCAGTCCGCGCTCCATTCGTCGGGCGAATTGAAGTAGAAGATATGTGACCCGATCTTGCGCTTGGCGTCGCAGTGCGGGGACACGGACGCCCCGCGCGGCGCAAAGTGCCAGTGGTAGGTCAGATGAAAGCGGCGGGTTGCAAACAGCCGCGCCAGCCACTGCTGGTAGACGGGACCGTTGAATTCGGCGACGAGCTGATGCCAGGCCGGGTGCACGTCCAGACCCTCGTGGTATTCGAGGGAATAGCGATCGTGCGGTGTCTGCCCGTGGGCGCGCTTGCGCCCGAAGCTGGACTTCATCTGATCGACGCGCGGCATGTTGCCGCGCAATAGCTCGAAGGCTTCGGCGGTCAGGACGCCCTCGGGGTTCAGCCAGGGGTAGGGGTGGGCATCGCGGAACGCCTCGGTGCGGATGGCGGCCAGGGCGTCGCCATCAAGCAGCGTCGCGGTGCTGGCCGTGGCGGACTCGGAGCGTTTCAGGGTTGCGGCGGTACTGGACATGCGCTTTCGGTCAGTCAGATCAGGGTGAGTTGGGCAGCGGAATCCGCTGCGTCGGCTTTCGAGCGAATCGTTAGGATGCCACGGGCCTGGCGGACAAGGGCTTCACACTCCTGGCTGGGCCGGAAGGACGACGGTGCGGGTTGGCCGAAGGGGGCCGCCAGGCCCTGCTTGTAGAGGTCCTTGAGCAGGCCTTCGGTGTCGCGCGGGGGGAGCACCCAGTTGCGTTCGACGGCGCGCGCGCAGAGATAGGTCAGGCCCTGCTGCGGTCGGATACTGCCGCGCCGATTGAAGCGCGGTCGCGTCGCCTTGTCGGCAATGGCGCGGCTCAGGCGCGTCCAGGGCCCGTCGGCGCGCCGCGCCAGGGGCCAGATCAGGAAGCCTTGCCCTTGGCTGGCGGCATCGGCGAGCATCGATTCGCTCTCGCCGGTGACCAGCAGCTCATCGCTGCGGTCCAGGGCCAGGCGGTAGGGGTTGCTCGCATCCCCTGCCTTGAATTCATAGAGAAGATCCTCCGGTCCCAGTGCCGCACGCAGGGCGCTGAGTTGTTTCACGGATCGCCGGGAGGTGACGACGAGCAGACGGGCCTTCCGATCCGCCGCCCAGGCCGAGGCCGCGCTGGCCAGCTTGCGGGCATCGTCAGCGGAGAAGCGGTGCGATTTCGAGGCCCCTCCGATCAGGACGGCGACGCGACGCGGGGCCTCGAGCCAGTCCGACCAGGCCGCCGCATCGCCGCCGTCATCGGCCTCGCCGCGGTTGAGCGGCAGCAGGCTCAGGAGACGGCGCGGGGCGGCGGGCAGGCGGAAGTGGCGGCACTGGATCACGACACCGCCGTGGCTGGGCGGCGGACCGGCCTTGCGACCGCTCAGGATCAGGCGCAGGCCCGGGCGCTGCCGCTGGAGTCGGCGGGCAACGCGCGTCGGCAGCCAGCCGCCAGCGACGACGGTGGAGACCGTGTCCAGATCGGGGATCGCTGGCTGCTGCCCGACGAGCCGGCCGAGGACAAAGGCGACGTCACCGGCTACGATTCGATGTTCCCGCAGCGCACGATCGGTCTGTCGACTCAGCTCATCGGCGATGGCGCGGGCCTGCTGGTTGTGGCCCGGCTTGCGGTGCAGCAGCACCAGAATATCGCCGTCCTCGCTCGGGCCGCCGCGGTAGCTCGCCGCGGGCCGAAAGGCGCGACGGAGCGTCAGAGACCAGCGCGTGTTCGGATGGCGGCGGCTGGCCAGCTGCATCTGCTGCAGCCAGAAGTGCGGGCTGCGGCGGTAGCGCCGGCGGTTGGTCCATGGCTCGCGCAGATCGACGGTCAGGTCGCGGGTCGAGCTGAACAGGCGCGACAGGACCCAGGGCACGTCCGCGTCGGGGATGCTGGTCAGCCAGTCCGAGGCAGTGATCGAGGGGCGCTGACGCTCATGGCCGCTGACCGACAGCAGCGCCTGGATTGCTTCGCCGTCGTCGCGCGCGGACAAGGCCAGCTTGGCCTGGGGCCAGTCCCGTGACGGACGGGTGGCCGAGACGGGCATGAAATTGGCCTCGAGGGCCTCGGCCTCGAGCGAAGGCCACAGCGCGCCGGTGGGGTTCGGGTAGTAGACGAACTGCTCCGGGAAGGGTTGCCAGGGCTGGGTGTGGAGCGTCGTGAAATGGACCAGCTTCGACCGGCCGGGGGTGTACTCGCTGTCGCGGGCGTTCCAGCCGTCGTCGAGATCGCCCCAGAGGCCGGCCTGTCGCGCTCGGGCTTCGAGCTTCTTGCGATTCAGGCGACGCACGTCGTGAGCGTTCCAGGCCTCGGCCATGCGCTTGCAGTCGATCAGCATCACGGAGGTGTCGCGATCATTGATCGACAGGAAGCCGGCCTTGCCCATCTCCTGATCGAAGAGTTCGGCGGGGTCGGTCAGATAGATCTGGTCGGCATCGTTGTAGATGGCCCGGCCGTCGAAGCCGGCGAATTCGGGGATGGCAAAGCGGTAGTTGGTAAAGCCCGTCAGCCAGAAGCCGCGCTTGAATCCCTGCAGATCGCGCAGGAGAAAGATTTCATAGATCCTCGTCGGGTCACGATGCTTGTCGATCGACCAGAGGAAAATCTGTTCGGCCCGGAACTGGCCGCGCTCCGTGCCGAGAAAGATCCGAACCGGTGGCCGGTCGGACGGCCGCTTTCCCGGCTTGACGCCGAGGACGATCCGGTCCGGCGTGCGACGCCGTGCCGGCGGCCGGTCGGTGCTGAAGGCGGCGGGGGTCAGCCCGCGGGCGATGCGTTGAATCAGTAGCGCCATGATTCACAGGTCCTCGTTCGCGGCTCCCGAGGCCGGCGCGGCCGGTGGCTCGAGGGATTCATCAAAAGGATACTTCGGCCAGCGACGCTGGTGCCAGGTCCACCATTCTGGTCGCTCGCGGATCTGATTTTCCATGATCGCGCTCAATTTTGCGACGCTCGCCTCGAGCGGCTCGTCGGCATTCAGGGCCGCTTCGCGGTGCAGGTCGAAGGTCCAGGTCGGCTCGACGGCGCTCAGGCCAGCCGTGATCAGAGCACAGTCCGTGCGGCGCGCCAGCTCGGCGGGCCCGGGGGGCATCGGCACGCGTTTTTTCAGGAATCGTGTCGGTACGCCCTGGCTGATGCCCTGGTCCATCAGGATAAACAGGATGCGGTTGGCCTTGAGCGCTTTGAGCATGCGCCGGAAGCCCGCGGCTGCCGGCGTGGCACCGATCGCCTCCAGGCCCATGTGCTTGAGGCCGTTGGGGTAGAAATCGGGCCGGATCTTCGCCGATTCGCGAAAAACCACCGCCACCGGATAGCCCAGGTGCGCAAGACGCGTGGCCATGGCGACCCCGTTCCCCATGTGCCAGCCGAGGAGGACCACGCCGCGTCCTTCGGCCAGGGCCTGGTCGAGCACCGGCAGACCGTTGATGCGGCAGTGAGCGGCGACATCGTCGATCGAGGCCCGACCCGAGTACATCGCCAGAATCTCGAAGATGGCCCGATCGTTGATCCGATAGGCCTCGGCGAGCCAGGCGGCCAGGCGTGGGTCGTCGGCCGAGCACTCGAACAGGTGCGCGAGCTGATGGCGCAGCCCGCGCCGCATCGCAACGGCCAGGCGGTGGTGCCAGACGCCCAGGCGCTCGCCGGTGGCGGCGACGGCGGCCATGCCGCGATCGGCGCGGCGCGCGGCCAGGGCGCTGAGTGCATAGAAGCCGATGCGGCGTCGACGCTGCTTGAACTTCATTGCGGGCCCCTCGCTCGGGGCGGGATGGCGCCCGCCGCGCTGGCGCTCAGGCGGATGACCTGGTCGGCCGCATCGACGAGGGCCTGGTCGTGGCTGACCGCCAGCAGGGTCAGGCGACCCTTCAGGCGCTCGACGGTCTTGATGATGGCGGCTTCGGCGACGTCGTCGAGGCTGGAGGTGGCCTCGTCGAGGATCAGCAGGCGCGGGCGGTGGATCAGGGCGCGGGCGATGGCCAGGCGCTGTTGCTGACCGCCCGACAGGCGGCCGCCGCGTTCGCCGAGGCGCGTGTCGAGCCCCTCGGGCAGGGCCTGAACGAAGTCGAGCGCGTCGGCCAGGGCGAGGGCCTCGTTGGCCTGGTCGCGGCTGATGGCCGCATCCCCCAGGGTCAGGTTGAGAAAGACCGTCTCGTTGATCAGCAGCGGCGACTGGGGGACGTAGCCGATCATGCGCCGCCACCGATGATGATCGATCTCGTCGATCGCCTGGCCGTCGATGAGGATCCTGCCGTCGGTCGCATGAAGGAGTCCGGCGGCGAGGTCGATGACCGTGGTCTTGCCCGAGCCCGAGGGCCCGCTGAGCACCGTGAGCTGACCGGCGGGGATCATGCAGTTGAGGTGATCGATCACCGGCTCGGCGTCGTAGCGAAACACCACGTCCTTGAACTCGATGCCCTGATCCAGGCTGGGCGTGAGGTGGCCGCGCTCGGGTTCGCGCTGGGCCTCGGCCTGCTCGGTGGTGTCGACGAGCGACCAGTAGGCCGACTCGCTGATCGCCATGTTCTGGAGCGAGCGCTGCGCCTTGGCCAGGTGGTTCACGGACCGGGCGATCAGGAAGATCATCATCATCACCGTGGCCATCGGCAGGTTCATCTGCACCAGGAAATAGAAGAACCCGATGCCGATGAGGATGGCCAGCAGCGGCTCCTGCAGGGCCGTCAGGCCTGCCTTGGCGATCACCTGGTGCTTCAGTGCGCGCTTGAGGTCGCGGGTCTGGCCGGACATCATCGCGTCGATGTGGTCCTCGCGCGCCATCGCCTTCAGGGGCTTGACCGCGCCGAGCTGGTCGGTCATCACCGCCAGCAGGGACTTCATCAGGCCGGTCTGATCGCGACCGGCGCGGCCGGCCTTGCGGACGAGAAAATGCAGCAGGCCGAGGACGATGCCGCCGAAGATCAGGGCGATCAGGCTGGCCTTGAGCGAGATCAGCAGGGCCAGGGAGGCGTAGATCAGGGCATTGATGGCCTGCGTGGCCATGACCGCGCCGTGGTAGAAGCCCTCCGATGCGCGACTGGCCTCCGTGGCCACGGCATTCGACAGGCGGCCGACGGGCTGGGCCAGGTAATAGCGCCAGCGGCTGTGGGTCACGGCCTTGATCAGGCGAAGGCGCAGGTCCGTGGCGACGTGGGCGACGGTGTAGCCCACCTGGCGGTTCGCGATCAGCACGATGCAGGCCTTGACCGCGATCAAGGCGACGCCGATCGCGAGCAGGGTAGTGGTTGTCGGTGACAGCCCGAGCCAGGCCACCACGTCCAGGGCAGCCTGCTCGGGCGCCGAGGGTTCTTCGTCGGTGCCCGTGGCCAGATTCAGCATCCCCAGCAGCATCGACAGCCCCAGGCCGTCGAGGACGCCGGCGACGATCAGGGCCAGCAGGGCCAGCGTCGTGCGGCCGGGATAGGCCCGGGCGAAGGCCAGGAGCATACGGCCCGAGCCCTGCTTGGTGTCGGAGGTTTGCGTCACGTCGGCTTGCTGGTCGTTCATCAGCGAAATCCTCCCTGGCGCCACATCTGCCAGGCCAGGCCCCAGATCGCCAGGCGGGGATGGCGGCGCATGCGCTCGGTCGGCTCGACGCGGACCCCGCTGTGGCGTTCGACCTTCCAGACCAGGTAATCGACACCGTTGGTGAAGGTCCCGGCCGCCTTGAACAGGCGCGCGAGGTTCATGGCTTTTCCGCTGAGGCGTCGACCGAGCCAGCTGGCCCGCGTCAGCAGGCGGCGGGCGCCTCCGCTGGGGTTGCTCAGTCGGCCGTCGATGGCCGCCAGGCGACTGTCCGGATGATCGGCCAGCTGGGCACTCAGCGCTGTCCAGTAGTCGGCGTCGTGCGCGATCAGGCTTCGCGCCGCGCCCTCGGGCTCTGGCCGGAGCTCGCAGCGATAGGTGGTTCGAAGGGCGAGGGTCCAGAACGCCAGCGGCGACAGCGGCTCGTCGATTAGCGGGGCGATGCGGCGGGCAAAGGTGATGGCCGCCTGCGAGCGCAGGCTGGCCAGGCGCTGATCGACGGTCTCGTCGCCGCGCGCCAGGCGAAGTGGCTGACAGAAGCGCGCCCAGAAGTAGTGGTCATGGCGGGCGCGGGCGCGGCGCTCGAGCTGAGACAGTTCGATGATGGCGTACTTGCAGCGCAGGGTCGCGCCCCCGTCGTCGGTCTGCAGGTAGTACACGTTCGGCGGCAGGGCCCGGTTGAGGAGCGCGGCGATGCGAGAGCCCAGCGCCGCACGGTAATCCTCAACAAGCACCAGCAGATCGACGAGGCCGTCGTGAACGTCGTGCTTGCGCCGACACGAGCCATAGAAGGCAATGCCCAGGACCGCGTCACCGTGACGCCCCTCGATGGCATCGCAGAGACGATCCAGGCCCGCCGGCAGGTCGCCGCGGCTCTGATCGTCGAGGAGGATGGGGAAGGGAAGGGCGCTCACGGCTGAAGAAACCTGAAGTTCGGGCCCGTGAGAACTTCGAGCCGACGGTCCCGCCGATAGTCGTGTTCCTGCCCGTCCAGGCAGACCGCCTCCAGCCCGGTCAGGCGGGCACGGTCGCAGCGACCGCTGAGATACCCCTGCGTTGGGCTCATGGCTCGATGATACCGACCCCGAAGGAGTCTGGGTAGGCGACGCCAGAAGCCTGCCGCCCCCCGAGTGGTAGCGGTCAGGCGCAGCGCTCCCTGACCTCGGTCGGCGTAGGGGTCGACGAGCTGGGAGCGATGGGCGAGGGTGGTCATGACCAGCAGCCTGACGTCGCCCTCGATGGACCCAAGGCCCGCCGCGTCGATACTCATCGGGTGCGCCGGAAAGGACCGCCGGCCAAGCAGGCGCAGCAGGCCGAGCTGGCTGACTCGCCAGAGCGATGACAGGTGCCCCGTGCGAAGCCAGCGCAGGGCGGCGTGGCGATGACGCTGGCGATAGCGATATTGTCATAGGCCGGATCAGCGCTGGCGCTGCCGTGGGTGATAGTGCCGCTATGGGCGCCTTCGCTGACAGTGTCGTCTAAGGCGGCGACTGTGACTATTTGGGGAATATCCCAGTTATCCGGCGTAAATTCGAGCATTAACGGCGCGCCCTCACCAGCCCCCAGGTCAAGCTGCGCGTCAATACCGACGGTGATGCTGACACTGTCCGTCGGCTGGCTGTTCAGCGCAATCGTATAACTGTCCGTGACGCCATCTTCGCTGACATCGGTGCTGCCGTCAGTGAGTTGAATCGCCACGCCACTGCTGTCGTTATCGCTGATAATGACGCTGATACTGTCAATCGCCAGCGCATGATAAGCGGCATCGGCGCTACTGCTGCTATGACTGATGGTGCCGTTGTGCAGCCCCTCGGCGAGCACATCGTCCACGGCATTAACCGTCACTGTCTGCGGTATATTCCAATCGGCTGCCGTAAAGGACAAGAGTCGCGCTGTATTGCCGCCGACATCGATTTGATTGTCGGGATTGACGCTAATCTCAACCGGAGACAGCGGCTGACTGCTTAACACCACGCTATAATTGTCACTCAAGCCCCCTTCACCAACCTCGGTTGTGCTGCCTGATTGCGTAATCAACACCCCGCTGACATCGTTATCCGTGATGGTAACACTGACATCGGCAAGCGTTTGTAAATCGTAATTCGGATCGGCGCTGCTGCTGCTATGGGTAATCGTCTCGGTTTGCAGCCCTTCGGCCAAAGCATCATCCACCGCGCTGACTGTCAGCGTTTGCGCAATATTCCAGTTGCTTGGGTTAAATATCAGGGTTTGCGGCGCCCCCGGCCCATTGCCGATATGTAATTGCGCCCCCGGCGTTACCGTCACCACAACCTCCGCCGCCGGGGCGCTGGTCAATGCTAGCGAATAGACATCGCTGCCGCCGCCTTCTGTCACCGCCGTATTACCCGCGCTCTGTACAATGGCGATAGCGGCGCTATCATTATCGGTAATGTTTACCACCACATCGGGTACAGTCAACGCGGCATATGCGGCATCGCCGACACTGTTGACTGTGTGTGTAATGGTGCTGC
>CAZDFS010000037.1:0-1871 GCA_964504865.1 uncultured Wenzhouxiangella sp. | reverse complement strand
GCTATGCGTCCCTTCCACAGCAAAATCATCAACTGGCGTGACAGTCACGGTTTGCGCGATATTCCAGGTTGTCGCGTCGAAACTTAAGGTCACCGCCGCGCCCGCGCCTGCGCCAACATCAATCTGCCCATCTATTGTCAAATCGATAGTCACTGGCGCTAAAGGCTGGCTGGTCAAAATCACGCTGTAGCTGTCATTCGCAGCCCCTTCTACCACATCAGTACTGCCGCCGCTTTCGCTGAGGCTGATGCCGACGCTATCATTGTCCAGGTTGTTCAGCGTAATATCATCGGGGTCGATGCCGTTATACGCCGGGTCGGTGCTGACCGCCGCCGCCGTGAGGATGTTGTAAGCGATAGCGCCGTCAGCGACAAAATCATCAACGCCGCTAATGGTCACGGTTTGCGGGATATTCCAGTTTGTCGGGGTAAACGTCAGCGACGCGGGCGCAACCGTACCTTCCGCCGTGTTATCGCTGCTCATGCCAATCGTAAGCTCCGCGCTGGGGAGGCTGGTCAGCACCACATCAAATGTTGCCGTCGCGCCGGTTTCGTCGGTATCGCCACTCACTGCTGTGACTACGATGCTGGCTACGGTAATGGTATAGGACTGAGCAAGCGAGGTATCAATGCCACCGTTTGCCGTACCGCCATCATCCTGCACCACCACATCAAAGGTTGAAGTGCCGTCAACATTTGCCGCCGGGGTATAGGTTAAGGTTCCCGTAGCAGCATCGACTGCTGGTGCAACAGCAAATAAACCGGGGTTGCTGATATTACTCACGGTATAAGCAATCACCGCCTGGGTATTTTCATCAACACCGCCACCCGGCACCAGCGTTGCCCAGTTAGCAAGGCTCTGTGCTGGGCTGTTAAGCGGCACCGGCGGTGGTTCGGCGGCGGTAAAGCCAGGTCTATCATTCACTGCATTCACTGTCAGGCTGGCGCTATCCGTTGCCGTGCTAAAGGCCGTGCTGCCACCGTTGGTGCTAACATCGACTTGCGTCCCCGCCGTGCCGCTGGTGCTATCCCAGGCGCGGAAGGTAATTGCTGTGGCAAGCGTCCCGTTATAATCGGCAGGCGGCTGTAAATAAATCAAAGCGGCATCCGGCAACAATAAGGCTGTCGTTTCCGCGATACCTGTCATCGCTGTCCAGTTCGAACCGCTATCCAGGCTGTAATAAGCACTCAAGCTGGTGTCTACGGCTGTGACCGCGATACCGGTGACAGCGCCTGAGTCAACATCGCTGACATTGCCGCTTAAGGATACGAGGCTGCTGACTGTATCGCCGACAGCGCCGGTTGGCGCCGCTGCGTCTTCATCAACAGCGGTGAGAATAATATCCCCTGTCGCGCCGCTGGCATCCAGTGTATTGTCCAGTACTGGCGCATCATTGACCGCTGTGATGTTGATGGTTTGACTCGCGCTGCCTTCTTCGTCCGTCGTGCCGCCGGTCAAGCCGGGGTCAGTGCCGCTGTTGCCGCCGTCATTGACGGTGATACTCATGCTCGTGCTGGCCGATGGCGCAAGTACGCTGCTGTAGTCAATCGTCCCGGTGCTGACAGCGGTGAATAAATTATTCAGTTGCGTCACCGTGCCGGTGAGGATGACAGACGCCGTGCCATTGCCGCTGCTGATGACGACGCCGGAATCCCCTTCGACAACATTGAGCGTGCCTTCGCCTACCGTCAGGGTCGCAGTCAAAATACCCGCGCCTGCGTCGCTATCGCTGACGCCAAACCCCGCGCCGTCAATGGCTAACGGCGTGCCTTCCGTCGCGGTCAATGCCGTCGCCGGGGCGGTGATGACGGGGGCGTCATTGACCGCTGTGATGTTGATGGTTTGACTCGCGCTGCCTTCTTCGTCCGTCG
>CAZDFS010000036.1:0-35112 GCA_964504865.1 uncultured Wenzhouxiangella sp. | reverse complement strand
CTAACAGACCGAGACCACCGTCTCACCAAATGTGCGAAAAATAATTTACGTTATCTCGCTTCGAGCCCTGATTTGCGTCCAGAGCAGGTCGGAGCCGCTCTCAGGCGGCGGAACGATGCCGCTTGAGGTAGACCAGCAGCTGCGAGATGGCCGCTGGCGTCATGCCCGGGATGCGCTGGGCCTGGTCGATGCTGACCGGGCGGATGCGCTCCAGCTTTTCGGTCAACTCTGCGGATAGACCGTGCACGCCGGCATAGTCGAAGTCGGCGGGAATTCTCTCGCCTGAGGCGCGCTTCTGGCGATCGATGTCGGCCTGCTGCCGATCCAGATAGCCCGCGTAGCGAATCCGGATCGCCACCTGCTCGGCAACGTCTTCGGATTCCACGCCTGGACCGACACCCTCGATCCGCATCAGGCTCTCATAGGTGACTTCCGGTCGGCGCAGCAGTTCCTCAGCCGTCGTGTCCTTGTTCAGGGGAATGGCGAGCTCCTCGGCCACGCGCCGTCCCAGCTCGGACTGGCAGCCGACGCGCAGGCCGGCCAGGCGCTGGCTCTCCTGCTCGATCGCCTCGCGGCGCGCTTCGAAAGCGGCCCAGCGCTGGTCATCGACCAGGCCGAGCTCGCGGCCCGCTTCCGTCAGGCGCAGATCGGCATTGTCCTCGCGTAGGTGCAGCCGGAACTCGGCCCGGCTGGTGAACATGCGATAGGGCTCGGGCGCGCCCTGGGTGACCAGGTCATCGATCATCACGCCGATGTAGGCCTGATCACGTCCCGGCACCCAGGCATCGAGGCACTGGGCGTGGCGGGCGGCATTCAGGCCGGCGAGCAGGCCCTGGGCTGCGGCTTCCTCATAGCCCGTCGTGCCGTTGATCTGGCCGGCGAGGTAGAGGCCCGGAAGATGGCGCGATTCGAGGCTCGCATGGAGGTCGCGCGGGTCGAAGAAGTCGTATTCGATCGCATAGCCCGGCCGGGTGATGTGGGCGGTCTCGAGGCCGGGGATCGAATGGACGAACTCGAGCTGATGCTCGAAGGGCAGGCTGGTCGAGATGCCGTTGGGGTACCACTCGGTGCTGTCCAGGCCCTCGGGCTCGAGGAAGATCTGATGGGAATTCTTGTCGGCGAAGCGGACGACCTTGTCCTCGATCGACGGGCAGTAGCGCGGACCCGAGCCCTCGATGGCGCCCGTGTACATGGGCGAGGCGTCGAGTCCGGAGCGGATGATGTCGTGGGTCGCCTCGCAGGTGCGGGTGATGTAGCAGGGCACTTGGCTCGGATGGTCCTCGCGCCGGCTCATGCGGGAAAACACCGGCCGCGGGTCGTCGCCGGGCTGGGCGTCGAGGCGATCGAAGTTGAGGCTGCGGCCGTCGAGGCGCGGCGGCGTTCCCGTCTTCAGGCGGCCGACGTTCAGGGGCAGTTCGCGGAGTCGGGCGGCGAGCGCATTGGCCGGCGCATCGCCGGCGCGACCCCCGGCCTGGTTGCGCTGGCCGATGTGAATCCGCCCGCCGAGGAACGTCCCGGTGGTCAGCACCACGCGAGGGGCACGAAAATCCAGGCCCATGGCCGTTCGAACGCCGCAGACCTGACCTCCTTCGACGATCAGATCGTCGACCGATTGCTGGAACAGGGTCAGCCGGGGCTGGTGCTCCACGGCGCGGCGAATGGCCTGGCGATAGAGTGCGCGATCACACTGGGCGCGGGTGGCGCGAACCGCCGGCCCCTTGCGGGCATTGAGAGTCCGCCACTGGATGCCAGCCGCGTCCGCCGCACGCGCCATGATGCCGCCGAGGGCGTCGATCTCTCGCACGAGATGGCCTTTGCCGATGCCGCCGATGGCGGGGTTGCAGCTCATCTGACCGATGGTCTCGATGGCGTGGGTCACGAGCAGGGTTCGCGCACCAGCACGCGCCGCGGCCAGCGCTGCCTCGGTGCCGGCGTGACCGCCGCCAATGACAATGACATCGTAGCTGTTGTAGTCGGCCATCTTGCTCATCCATCGCTCGAGCCGTGCCGGTGCACGGTCAGCCCGCTAGTGTAGCGAAGACACTCCTCTCATCCAACAGCTTGATTCAGCGCGACTGGCTAGTCGAGGGGCGGCCGCTGGCGCGGGTGGGACCGATTGCGGGCAGGTCGAGACGCGGACCGTGAAACCGGTGCTGCGGCGCGCCGGTTGGTCGTCGGGCGCGTCGAACGTGTCGTAACCGATGAAGCGCGTCGGCTGATCGAGCCGGTCGTGCTGCGAATGCTTCGCTGACGGTTCAGGCTTTCAAGACGATAGTCCGGAAACGAGCTGACGGGCCGCAGGCTGCCGGCGCCGCCGATCATTCGGCGGTCGCGGTAGTTGGTGAGGGCGGACTCTGGCCGGTGATACTGCGGGTGGTACCAGTAGGGCGAGTGGTAGCGCCAGGACCGATAGCCATAGTAGGACCACGGCGCCTGATAGAACCACGGGCCGCTGGCCAGGAACAGGCCGTGGCTGTAGGGATAGCCCCAATACCAGGCCGAATAGGGGAAGAGCCACGGATCCCAGGGATGGAGCACGACGGAGTAGGGCGAGTAGAAGCGGCTGAAGTAGAAATGGTCGAGCGACCAGAACGGGTAGTGCGCCGAATAGCCCCAGTTGATTGGTGCCACCTGAACGCGCTCGTAACTGCCGTAAATGCCATCATCGCCGTAGCGAGACGACGAATAGCTCGCGCAGCCGCTGACCAGCAAGGCGAGCAGGACGAGAACCAGCAAACGCTTCGGGTGGTGCATGATGCATCTCCGACGATCAAACATGACTAACAAGCATAACCGGAAAAGCCTGAAGCCCGTCTGAACGGACTTGCGCGGTGGCCCGGCCTTGGTTGATCATGAGCGTCGATGGCACGAGGTGAGGATGAATCGATGAAGGACGAGACCCGAGCGGCATTGAGCGATCAGTCCACGTGGTTGCGGTTGCCGATCCTGTTGTTGTTTTTCCTGCTGCTTCAGGTCGCCACGCCCCTGCTGATCGTGGTCAGCCTCGTGGCCTGGTTCATTCGCCTGTTCACCGGCCGCCAGCCCGAGGGCGTGGTGGATTTCGGTCGAACGATCGGTGACTGGTTCGCCAAATGTGCCGACTACCTCTGCGGCGGCGCGCAGCGCCGGCCCTTCCCCTTCGAAGATCACGATTGTCCCAGTGATCGTCCGGCCGAAACGGCCCCGTCGCGGTCCGACCCCGCGGCCAAAGCGTCGACAGCGACCGCCAGCCAAGTCTCGAAGTCAGCATCGGATCAAGGCCCCGCTGAGTCCGGGGCAGAAAAGACGCAGGCCAGTAAGAGCAAGCCGGCCCGACAGAAGGCGAGCAGCAAGCAGGCGGCCAGCAAAAAGGCGACCGGGACCAAGACCGGCAAGAAGAAGGCCGGCGGAAAGAAGACGTCGACGAAGAAGGCGTCGAGGAAGAAAGCAAGCAAGAAAAAGAGCGCCAGAGCGAAGGCGTCCGAGGCCGCAGAAACTCCAGCCACGCCAAAGCCGGACGCCGCCGACTCCTCTTCGCCGGACTGACACAGGTGGTGTGCGGCTGACACCAGGCCCTGGGGACGCGTCGGTCAGCGGCGCGGCGGTGGGATCACCAGTTCCGAGGCAGCCGGGCGGAGTAATTCATCGAGATCGGCCGGACTCAGGCGCAGCTGCGGTCGGCCGTCGATAGGGCTGGGCAGCGGTTGCTTGGCCTCGCGCCCGATCATCAGCATCAGCTCCACCTGGGCCGTGTCCCGATCGATCACGATGACATCGACCTCCCGCGCTTGGCCGTCATACCAGCGAACCTTGCGCCGCTCCTGGTCAAAGTCGATGCGATGCTCCATCAGCGTTCGCGCAACGGCATCGGGATCGTCGGAAAAAACCTGCAGGCAGACGCGGGAGTATTCATCGGCCGTGCCTTCGGCGACGGGGCCGACGAGGCGCGGCCGAAAGGCTGCCAGAAACCGCATCGCGGCGCGGGCTTCCTGGCGCAGCGCCTCCAGATGCTGTTCCCGTTCAGCGCCGCCGAAGAGGTCCTGCCAGGCGCGCAGCTCGACCTCGACCTCCGAGTTGGAGGGCAGGCCGTTGCGAGTCGACGCCCCAAGGCGCTCAGCGGCTTTCTGCTTGGCCGTGAGGTAGCTGCGCTGACCCTCGGTGGCGATGATCCGAGCAGCTTCGGCGGCGATCGACTGGCGGATCTTCTGATTCCGCGCGGCGTTGGATCGGGGCATGGACTGACTGCTCCTAGAAAATGTCGTAGGGGTCGACGTCGTTGTCGTCGGTGGCCTGGGTCCTGAGCGGCGGCAGGTTTTCGGACTGGAACCACTCGGCCACGGCACCCGGCGCGCCAGGCAGTACTCGTTCTCCCGTGTCCGGGTCGATGAAGCTCTGGACCAGACCGACCGGTGGCGCCATGGTCTGCTCCGGGCGATCTTCGAGCGCTACGCGCATGAAATCGACCCAGAGGGGCAGGGCAGTGCGTCCTCCCTGCTCCCAGGAACCCAGCGTCTCGTTGTCGTCGCGACCGAGCCAGACGGTTGTGACGATGCCGCCGCCGAACCCTGAAAACCAGGTGTCTCGAAGGTCATTGGTGGTGCCGGTCTTGCCGGCCAGATCGCTTCGGCCGAGGGCCAGGGCGCGCCGACCGGTGCCGCGATTGACGACATCGGCCATCATCGAGCGGATCAGCCAGGTCGTTTGCGGCGAAAGCACCTGCTCGGCCGGTCGTGGAATCACCGGGCCGACGAAGGCAGGGGCTTGCTCACCTGCCGACTCACTGTCCGCGTCCAGGTCGATGCGGCGCGGCCCGCTGGCAGCCTCCTCGCCGGCTAGGGTGTCCGGGACGACGGGCTCGGGCCGGGGTTCCGGGCAGTCGGGACAGATGACGGCCCATTCGGGTTCGTAGATCGTCCGGCCTTCGCTGGTTTCGAGGCGATAGAGAAACTCTGCCTCGATGGCATGGCCGCCGTTGGCGAACACGGCGTAGGCCTGGGCGATGCTCAGCGGCGTCAGAGAGGCCGAGCCGAGGGCCAGCGACGGGCCATTCGGCAGCTCGCTGCGCTCGAAGCCGAAGTCGAGGAGGTAATCACGCACCGGCTCCAGGCCGATGCCCATCAGCAGCCGGACGCTGACCAGGTTGCGGGAGTGGATCATCGCCTCCCGGAGTCGCGTGGGGCCGTGGAAGCGACGGCTGAAATTGGTCGGACGCCAGACCCGCTCCATCGACGGATCGTCGACGACCACGGGGGCGTCGTTGACCAGAGAGGCGGGATGGTACCCGTTGTCGAAGGCCGCGGAATAGATGAACGGTTTGAACGAGGACCCGGGCTGGCGGCGAGACTGGGTCACGCGATTGAATTGACTGCGCCAGAACTCCAGCCCGCCGACGAGGGCCAGGATGGCGCCGGTATCGGCTTCCAGGGCAACGAGCGCGGCTTCGGCTTCCGGGATCTGGGCCAGCTCCCACTGATCGCCGGCGCGCCGGACCCTGACGATGTCGCCGGGCGAGAGTACCTCGGCGGGGCTGCTGGGGGCGGGACCGAGCGTGTCGACATCGATGAAGGGCTGGGCCCAGCTCAGTTGCTCCAGCTCGAAGATCATCTCCTCACCGTCGGCATTGATCAGCCGTGCCTGAGCGGCATCGCTCTCAAGCACCGCGGCGGCTTCGAGATCGGCGACGGGGCGAATTTCGGACAGCCGAGCGCTGACCATGGCCGGGTCGGCCAGTGCCTCGAGGTCCATACGCTGCTCCGGGCCGCGCCAGCCGTGGCGTTCATCGTAGGCCTGGAGTCCGTCCCGGACGGTCTGATCGGCGGCACGCTGAAGGTCGGCTCGAATCGTCGAGATTGCACGATATCCGCCCGAGTAGGCTTCTTCGGCGCCGAGGCGATCGACGATGCGCTGGCGCACCATTTCCGAGACCCAGCTGGCATCGAGTTCCTGGACGGACCCGTGGTAGCGGGCCCGGTTCGGTTCGGCCATGGCGGTGGCATGGTCCTCGGGGCTGATGTAGTCGAGGTGCAGCATGCGATCTAGGACGTAGTTGCGCCGGATCATGGCGCGTTCGGGGCCACTGATCGGATTATCGCGCGAGGGGGCTTTGGGCAGTGCGGCGAGCATGGCCATTTCCGCCAGATTGAGCTCGTCGACGGTTTTTCCGTAGTAAACTTGCGCCGCCGCGCCGACACCATAGGCCCGATGGCCGAGAAATTCCTTGTTCAGATAGAGCTCGAGGATCTCGTCCTTGCTCAATTCGCGCTCGATCTTGAGCGCCAGCAGCATTTCCCGGAGCTTGCGCGTGACGGAGTATTCGGTTGAAAGAAAAAAGCGGCGTGCAACCTGCTGCGTGATCGTGCTGCCGCCGGGGACCCGACCGCGGCCGAGGGACAGGGCATAGAGCCAGACCGCGCGCGTCGTGCCTCGCCAGTCGATCCCCGGGTGACGATAGAAGCGATCGTCCTCGGCGGCAAGGAAGGCCTGGAGGAGCGTGTCGGGCATCTCGTCGATGGTCAGAGGCAGTCGACGCTGTTCGCCGACTTCGAGCATCAGCTCCTCGTCTGCGGAAAAAATTCGAAGGGGAACCTGGAGCCGAACGTCTTTGAGCGAGTCGACGGCAGGCAGTGTGGGCACGATCGTCAGCCATACGACTGTGACCCCGATCACGCCGAGAGCGAAAATCAGGAAAAACAGACGGATAGAAAAAACTATTAAAGGCTTTATTCGAACCATGACTTATGGTAAATGTACGTCTGAAGAATCAGAAATCCCGTGTCTTGGACGCAGACATCGGTCAAAAGTGCCCCGACTTGGGATCGGTCGAGGTGGCGAAGGTCCGAAGATTAGCACAGCGCCGAGGGGACAAGACCTGGGCCGAACGGGGCTGATTCAAACAGGCGAACTCACGACGATGAAACGCCTGAACGTGCCGAACAGAGGGTCTTGAAGACACTATGAATGACATACTTGCAAAGCTTTTCGGCTCTGCGCAACCGCCCTTGATCGGGATCGACATCGGGTCGAGCAGCGTCAAGCTGATTCAGCTGTCAGCCAGTGGCAGCAGCTACCGGGTCGATGCCTTCGCCGTCGAACCGGTGCCGGAAGGGTCGGTCAGCGAAGGCGCGATTTCCGAACCCGAGCAAATCGCCGATGCCATCAAGCGAGCCATGCAGCGAGGCAAATTCAAGGCCAAGCACTGCGCCATGGCCGTGACCGGCTCCGCGGTCATCACCAAGGTCATCAATCTGCCCGCGGATCTGTCCGAAGAAGACATCGAGGGACAGATCGAGGTCGAGGCCGGCCAATACATTCCCTTCCCCCGCGAGGAGGTCAGCCTGGACTTCGAAGTCCTCGGGCCGTCTCCGAGAAACGCGGATCTCCTGGAAATCCTCCTTGCCGCCTCCAAGACCGAACATGTCGACACCCGCCTCGAAGTCGCTGAGCTGGTCGGCCTCAACATGGCGGTCGTAGACGTCGAGGCCTACGCCATTGCCAATGCCTTCGAGCTCGTGCGCAAGGCCGCCGGCATCGATGAGGCCGAGACGATCGGCGTGCTCAATATCGGATCGACGGTGTCGAGCATGATCGTGCTCCGCGGTAATCGGAGCATCTACAGCCGTGAGCACAGCTTTGGCGGCCATCAGCTGATCGAAGAGTGCATGCGGCGATACGGCATGGACGCCGAGCAGGCCAGCTTCCTGCAGCGCGGCGAAGAGCCGCCGGCGGGCTTCGAGGACGAAGTGCTGGAACCGTTTCGGCAGAACGTCATCCAGCAGATCAGCAGAGCGCTGCAGTTCTATTCCTCGAGCAGCGAGTATTCAAGCATCAACACGCTCTTCATTACCGGCGGTGGTGCGTCCATCCCCGGGCTGGCTGAAGCCGTTGGCAACGAAGTCGGCATCTCCTGCGAGGTGGCCGATCCGCTGAAGGATCTACGAGTGGCACCCAAAGTCAACGCCAAAGCGCTCGACCAGGCCCGTCCCTCCCTGACGACGGCTTGCGGTCTGGCTTTGAGAGGATTTGATTAATGGCGAAGATCAACCTACTGCCCTGGCGCGAGAATCTGCGCAAGCAGCGGCAGAAGAACTTCATGGCCGCGCTGGTGGCGACGCTGGTCGTGGCGGCCCTTGTCGTGCTCGGCGGCAACTACCTCGTGAACCAGCAGATCGCGGGTCAGGAAGCGCGCAACGACTACCTGCGCGCCGAAATTCGCAAGTTGGAGCAGGATATTCAGCGCATCGAACAGCTCGAAGAGGTTCGCGACAACCTGATCGCACGAAAGGATGTCATCGAAAACCTCCAGAGCAGCCGTAACCTGATGGTGCATCTGTTCAATCAGCTCGCTCAGACCGTGCCGGAAGGTATCACCCTGGATTCGGTGCAGCAGAACGACCAGACCCTGGTGATTGCCGGCACGAGCGAGTCCGAAACAAGGGTGTCGGACTACATGCGCAACATCGAGGCCGCGGAATGGATGAGCCAGACCGCCTTGAACATCGTCGAACGCGTCGGTGAGGAGGACCGCCCCGGTCAGCCTCATCGCTTCGAAATCCGAACGCGGATTGCGCCGCCTTCAGCAACCGACGAGGAGGAGGGCTGAGCCATGGATATCTCCGAACTGAGAGACCTCGACTTCAACAACCTGGGCTCCGCGTCCACGGGGGCCAAAGCGGTCGTGCTCGGCTTCGTCGCCGTGCTGATCATCGTGGCCGGCTACTGGTTCATGATCAAGGACAAGCGTCTGCAGCTTCAGAATCGCGAGCAGACCGAAACGCAGCTCAAGGCGGAATTCCGCGACAAGCAGCAGAAGTCCGCCAATCTCGAGGCCTATGAAGCGCAGCTCGAGGAAATGGAAGAGCTGCTCGCCGGCATGCTTCAGCAGCTGCCGTCGAAGACCGAGATGCCGGCTCTGTTGATGGATATTTCGCAGAATGCTCAGGGCGCCGGAATCAGCACGGAGCTGTTCGAGCCACGGGCAGAAATCCTGCGAGACTTCTACGCCGAGCAGCCGATCAGCGTGCGTCTGATCGGGTCCTACCACGAGTTCGGCGAGTTCGTCTCGTCGGTGGCTTCCCTGTCCCGCGTGGTAATTCTGACCATGCAGGACATCGAGCTCGAGCCTGTCGAGACCGGCCGTCTGCAGATGGAGGGTACGGTGACCACCTACCGCTACCTCGACCCCAGTGAGGCCGATGCCATGGTCCAGGGAGGCGCCCAATGAGCCTCCGAATTCGCATCCTCGCACTGGCAGTGCTCGCTGTGACTTTGACCACGGCGTGCCAGCGCGGTACCGGCGATCTTGAACAATGGGTTGCTCAGACCCTGCAAACACCTGCCGGTGACATCGAACCCATTCCGCCGATCATGCCGGCCGAGGTGGTCAGCTATGAGGCCTTCGATCTGCGCGATCCTTTCCAGCAGCGCGTTGCATCTGCCGAAATCGATCCCGAATTTTCCCTGGCCTCGGAGGACGGCATTCGGCCGGACCCCAATCGACGCCGGGAATTTCTCGAGGGCTTCCCCCTCGACACGCTGGACATGGTCGGCACGCTCGATCTCGAAGGGGTCGAGTACGCCCTGATTCGGGATAACGAACAGGTCGTCCATCGCGTCACCGAGGGCAACTACCTTGGAATGAATCACGGCCGGGTACTGCAGGTCTATCCGGACCGGGTCGAATTGATCGAACTTTATCAAGATGCTCGCGGGGCTTGGTCCGAACGACGGGCGCAGGTCGCCATGGAGGACAGCCGATGAACGGTTTACGGAAAGGGTCCGGCAGGATGACAACGAGACAACAAATCAAAGCCATGATTGGGAGAAATGAGATGAGCAGCGGCAGCAAGATGGCATTGCTGATTTTCGGGCTGTTCTGGGCCGTATCGGCAGCGCAGGCGACGGAGCTTACGGACGTGCGAGTGGATTCGAGCGAGGACGGCGTCCGCTTTGTGCTGACGACCGATTCCACGCCCGGCAATCCGACCGTTTTCCTCACCGAGGAGCCGCCCCGGATCGTTCTTGAAATGCCTGATACCACCACCCGACTCAGCTCCGACCGCGTGCCGGTGGGCGTGGGGTCGGCGCAGAGCTATGTCACCTTGAGTGCCGGTGGGCGAACACGAATGATCGTCGATCTTGCCGATGTCGTCCCCTACGAGGTCGAGGTCTCCGGAAACTCGGTGGCCCTGGTCCTGGAAGGTGGCGTGTCCTCGCCGTCAGCAGCGAGTGGCTCCTCCAGCCGGATCAACGATAGCTTCGAAGTGACCGGCATCGATTTCCGTCGCGGGCCGGAAGGTGAAAGCCGCGTGCTCGTCGACCTCGACCGGTCCGGCATCACCGCCACCGTCAACGAAGTCGCCGGCGGTCTGCGCGTCGATCTCTTCGGCACCGAGCTTCCGAATGAGGTCTCCCAGCGCCTCGATGTGGCCGACTTCGCGACGCCCGTGCAGTTCATCACCCCGGAACAGCGCGGCGACAACGTCCGCCTGACCATGGACATCAATGGCGGCTTCCAGCATCTGGCGTATCAGACCGGTAATCGCTTCGTGGTCGAAGTGGGTCGTCCGGCAGTGGAAGAGGATGCGCGCGAGGATCTGCAGTTCTTCGAGGAACGGGAGTATGAAGGCAGCCGGATCACGCTGAACTTCCAGGACATCCAGGTCCGCTCCGTGCTGCAGCTGATCGCCGATGTCTCGAATCTCAATATCGTGGTCTCCGACTCGGTCGCGGGCTCGCTGACCCTGCGCCTGACCAACGTCCCCTGGGACCAGGCGCTGGACATCGTGCTGGAGACCAAGAACCTCGATATGCGTCGATCCGGCAACGTCATCTGGATCGCGCCGACGGCAGAAATCGCCACCCGCGAGCAGCAGATCCTCCAGGCTCGCGTCGACCGCCAGGAGCTCGAGCCCCTGCGGACCGCGATGATTTCAGTCAGCTACGCCAATGCCGATGAGCTGGCAACGCTGATCCAGGCGGCCTCCGAGTCCGAGCAGGGCCTGCTGTCCGAGCGCGGCTTTGTCTCCGTCGATCAGCGCACGAACACCCTGCTGGTCTCCGACACCGCCGATCGGATCGAAGAGGTGCGCGGCCTCGTCGCCGAGCTCGATCGACCAGTGCGCCAGGTGCTGATCGAATCCCGCATCGTGATCGCTCGCTCGGACTTCAACTACGAGCTCGGCGTTCGCTTCGGCGTGTCGGCCTCGCGCGAGGATGGTCGCGGCAACGTGTTCTCGACCAGCGGCAGCTCGGCTGCGCTGGACGGCATGAACAATCTCGCCATGATCAACCGCCGCAACGGCACCGGTTCGAGCCTGCCGACGACCTTCCCCGGAGGCGAGGGTGCGGGCATCATCACGCCGTCGCTCAATGACCGGCTGAACGTCAATCTGCCGACCTCGACCAGCCCGGCGGGCCGGCTCGGATTCAGCATCCTCGCGGCGGACTACCTGCTCGACCTCGAGCTCAGTGCCCTCGAGGCTCAGGGCGATGGCGAAGTCATCTCGACGCCGCGCGTGATCACGGCCAACCAGGCCGAGGCTTTCATCAAGCAGGGTGTGGAAATTCCCTACGAGGAGGCGACGAACGCCGGCGCGACGGCAGTCCAGTTCCAGGAGGCCGTGCTCGAGCTTCGCGCCGTGCCCTTGATCACGCCGGACAACCGGGTACAGCTGACCCTGTCGGTGAAGCAGGACACGGTCGGTGAGATCTTCCAGACCGGACGAGGCGGTTCTGTGCCATCCATCGATACGCGCGAGCTCTCGACCCGGGTGCTGGTCAACAACGGCCAGACCGTGGTCCTGGGCGGTATCTTCCAGGAAGAACGCAACTTCAACAGCACCAAGGTGCCCGTGCTTGGCGATGTGCCCGTACTGGGTAACTTGTTCCGTCGCCGAGGCAATCAGGAGCAGAAGCGTGAACTGCTGATTTTCGTGACGCCATCGATCCTGGATGAGCGGGTGGTCGTCGATTGAGACGACCATGTCATCCAACGCCATCAAGATGAATCAAAATCAAATGACTGGGATTAACACCATGAAATCCATCCAATACCTGGGAGTTCTTGCAATCGCGCTCGTTCTGGTTGCATGCGGGGGCGGAAGCTCGAATGACAGTTTCGGCGGCGGCGGCAACGCCTCGCTCAGCGTGAGTCCGGCTTCAGCCACCGTCACGGTCAATCCCCAGAACTTCGCGCCCGACCCGAACAGCATCTACACCACCCAGGTATCGGTGACCTTCCGTACCGCGAACGGCCAGCCGGTGGCAGATGGCACGACGGTCACGCTGACGAGCAGCAATGCATCGCGCGGCGTGGTCTCCCCCATCGATCAGCCTGCCTTGACCGGCTCATCAGCCACCAGCCCGACGGCCGGTGGAGCTGCGCAGTTCTGGTTTACCGCCGGCGAGCAGACGGGCACGGTCACGCTGACCGCATCGGCGGCGAACCCGTCGGGCGGCGTCGGCCTGTCGGCCACGGCGCAGGTCAACGTCGAGCCGGGTGCGGGCGGCGATGACCGCCTGGCCCTGACCGGATCGGCGACGATGCCGAGCAACGAGCAGGGCGTGCCGATCTTCCTCGGCTCGCCTTACATCAATGAAGTCAATATCCGCTACACGGGCCCGAACGGTGAAGCGGGCGTGCCCGCGGACGGCCAGGTCGGCGTCGGGATCTCTCCGGTCAGCCGGGCCGCCTTCACGACCCTCGATGATCCGGAAACCGAGGACATCAACGAATTCACAAGTCTGCTTGGTAACGGGCCAGTGAACATGGCCGCCGGCGTGGCGACGGTGTTCGTGCACTCAAGAGATCAGCCCGGCCCCGTGACCCTGACAGTGACCGCGACCGATGCGAACACCGGGGAGCAGTTCACCAGCGATTTCGTGATCGAGATCCAGGACGGCGCGGCCAACTTCCTGCCCTCGCGCCTCGACTTCAGCGTCGATACGCAGCCGACCTATGTTGATGGTGCCGGCGGCAACAACACCAAGACGGTACAGCTGTCCGTCCTCGATGCGGGCGACAACCCCGTTCCGAACCCTGAAAGTAACGGCGTGAGCTGGAACAACGTCCGGCTGCAGCTCGAGGGTCCCCAGGGCAGCGGTGCACGCCTGGTCGGTACCGGCGCTTCTGGCAGCGTCGAGGGCAGCGATATTTCGGTCCGCTCGGTCAACGGCATCGCCGGATTCGTGCTGAATGCGGGCTCGGTCGTCGGCACGCACCGGATCATCGCCACCGTCGACCGCGCCGACAACAACGTGGATCAGGGCATCACCGATCCGCTGGTTGCCGAGACCACCGTCGAGGTCGGCGACGGCCAGCTTTTCGCGCTGGAGATCGTCAGCCCGATCCTCGACGCCATCAACATCAACGGCGTGGCCGGCGGTATTTCTGCCGAGCTGACCGAGGATGACGAGACCGGTCTTTTGATTCCTGCCGATCCCGACGGCACCTATTCCCTGACCGTGACGGTCCAGGGCACCGACCAGATCGGTAACCCCGTTCTGCCCGGGACGACGGTGAACTTCGGCAAGATCGACGACCCGACCGTCGGCCCGATCCCCCGCCTGTTCACCTTCTCCGGCGTCGACGGCGATCCGCAGGAAGGCGGCACCCTGTTCTCCGTCTTTGAACCCTTCGAGGGTTTCCTGGACGATCCGACCCGCGTTGACGAAGCCGTCGAAGCGGGTGACACGGTGGCCCTGTTCGGCAAGTCGGTCCCGGGCAATCGCCAGCACGAAGCGGTCCGTTTCGTGACCGCGGCCATCGACGAAAACACCGTATCCGTCGCCGAACCCTTCAACCCCAACGACCAGAGTGGAGCGATTGTTGACGATGGCGAAGTGATCCCCTGGGTCATCGGTCGCTCGGCGGTCGGCACCATCGACCAGAGCGTGGTCCTCGATGACACGGGCCGAGGTTCGGTCCTGCTGACCTACCCGATCGATTCCATCGGCCGTCCGATCGTGCTCTGGGGTCAGGGCACTCGCGTTCAGGCCGGCGGTAATCGCACGGTGGCCGACGTCGAGGGCGCCCGGTTCCCGGGCATTCGTCCGGTGCAGCTCGACGTAACGCCGAGCACGATCCAGGCCAACAACGACACCTTCGTCCGCGTCTGCCTGCGTGACGCGGCACTGTCGCCGATCGAAGGCGCCTTTATTACCGGCGGCATCACCGAGGGACCGGCCAACGGCACCCTGGACGGGTCACCGATGACCACGCGCACGGCCCAGGCCACCGGCAGCTCGGCCCCGGGTTGTGTCGACACCCTGGTCAACGTCAGCGGCCTGCCGCCGACCGGTGAGGACGGCGGCACCGAAGGCGGGGCAACGCTGACCTTCAGCTTCGATACGGCCACCGCCGATGTCACCGTCATTCCGCCGGGCGCAGCGGCACTGCTCGTCGAGCCGTCGGTGATCAATGATTCCACCCTCTCGATCTCCAATCGTCTGATCAATCTGACCCTTATCGATGGGTCGGGCCAGCCGATCGTTGGCGCCCAGCTCACCGGTGAGTGTGAGACCGACGAGGGCATCCTCGAGATCGCCCAGAGCCCGGGCGTGACGGACGACGACGGCGAGACCACCGCCCGCGTCCTCGTCGGCCTGGCCGGTTGCGGTACCGACGGCGGCACCTACCCCCGTCTGGGTACCTGTACCTTTACGACCAATACGGGCTCGCCCGTGGGCGTGCTCCAGGCCTTCGGTATCGACGTCCTGACCCTGGGCGTGTCGCCGCCGCCGGCCGGGTGTCCGGAGGAAGACGAAGGCGAGAACAATCTCCAGACGCTCGTCGTCCAGGTCGAAGACAACCGGGCCGATCCGCAGCCGAGTTCGCTCGTCGAATCCGTGCCCGGCGGAATCAGCTGTGACGCTGCCGATGCCATCGGCAGCCCGTCCTGCGAGGCTGACTTCGAGTCCGGCACGTCGGTAACGCTGCGCGCGCCGACGGGCTCCTCGCCGATCTTCAGCGGCGCCTGTGCCGGTCAGATGGGCTCGCCCTCGAACTTCGGTGAGGTTGATATCACCACCGATTCGCAGGTCTGTGTCGTGACCTTCAACTGATCGGCGCTCCACCCACCGATCGCAGAGAACCCGGCGCCCGCCGGGTTCTTTGCGTCTGGCTCGCGAATAAGCACTCAGGGCCCTGATCCCATGACCCGATCCTTCAGTCCCGCGGCCGATCGCAACAAGGGCCCGCTCCTCGATGCGATGAACCCGCTTCTGTCCCCTCGGGCCAGGGTCCTCGAGATCGGCGCAGGCACGGGTCAGCACGCGGACTACTTCACGCAGCGGCGATCGGATCTGGACTGGCTGGCGACGGATCAGGAGGACCGAGTGCCTGAACTCGACGCCCTCGCTGCCGCCACGGGCTCACCGCCTCGCTTCCGCGTCCGCGCGCTGACGATCGGCAAGGACGACTGGCCGCCGGGCCCCTTCGATGTCGTCTACAGCGCCAATACGCTCCACATCATGCCCTGGCCCTGCAGCGTCAAGCTGATCGATGGTGCTGCGGTGCAGTTGAAAGCGGGCGGTCTTCTGATCTGCTACGGTCCCTTCAAGGACCGGGGTCGCCACAACGCCGACAGCAATCGGGCCTTTGATGAATCGCTGCGCTCGCGCGATCCGCACATGGGCCTGCGCGATCTCGTCGAACTCCGCGCGCTGGGCCGCTCCACCGGCTTGCCGATCATTGCTGAACTTGATCTTCCGGCCAACAATCGCCTCATCGTCTTCAGAAAATCGTGATGCGAGTAAACGCGTGACGATGGCCCCCTGGGCGATAATCGTGCCGATTCGCCCAATCAAGAGTGTCAACCATGAACCACGAGCTTACCGCCGCCTACCGAGAACTCGCTGAGCAGGCTCGGGGCCTGCTCTCCGGTCAGCCCCACCGGATTGCCAATGCGGCCAACCTCAGTGCGCTGATATTCAACCGCCTGGGGGACATCAACTGGGCGGGCTTCTACTTCCTCGAGGGCGATCATCTGATCGTTGGGCCATTCCAGGGCCAACCGGCCTGCGTCGAGATTGCGATGGGTCGGGGCGTGTGTGGCACCGCCGCCGTGACGCGACGCACTCAGCGCGTCGCCGACGTTCATAGCTTCGAGGGGCATATCGCCTGCGATGCGGCATCCCGGTCGGAACTGGTCGTCCCGCTGATCATGAATGACCAGCTCATCGGCGTGCTCGATATCGACAGCCCCAGCCCGGACCGTTTCACGGCCGAGGACCAGGCCGGCATCGAAGCGCTGGCCCAAGTCTATGTGGAATCGCTGGCCTGATACGGCCGCGCACCGGGCGTCAAGGTCGAACCACGTCGAGGCGTGTTGCAGCACCCTTGTCGGGCAGGTCCAGGATCACCAGCGTCCCGGGCTTCAGCCCCGGCACTGGTAGATCGCTGCCGAGTCGGTAGATCAGGTCTTCCAGGCCCGGGTTGTGGCCGATCAACCAGAGTGATGACTGGCTGCGGAACGCGTCGATCAGGGCGACCAGGTCGCTCGTCGAAGCCATCCAGAGGGTGGGCTCGCCTACCTGCTTCGTTGTCAGATCAGACAGCGCAAGCTGCGCCGTCTGTCGTGTCCGAAGGGCCGGCGATACGCGGGCCTCAGGCGGGAGGCCGTAGGGGCAATCCTTCAACCAGGCGTTCAGGGCCAGACAGTCCGAGCGGCCCTGGGCACTGAGCGGGCGGTCGCGGTCGCGACCCGTCGGGCTGTCGAGCTCTGCGCGGGCGTGGCGCAGGATCCACAGTTTCATGCGGCTCGTCCCGCCGGCCGCAGCGTGTCGATGAGGGGTTCGATGTCGAGATTGCCGCCCGAGAGGATAACGCCGACGCGCTTGCCCGCCCAGTTCTCCGGCCTCGAGCGCGCGGCGCGGTGCAGGGCAGCCAGGGCGACGGCGCCGGAGGGTTCGATGACCTGCTTCAGATGCAGCCATGCCTGCCTCATGGCCGCGAGTATCTGCTCCTCCTCGACGGTGATGACCTCGACCCCATAGCGCTGCATCAGTCCGAGGTTGCGCAGGCCTACCAAGGCCCGAAGCCCGTCCGCGATGGTGTCGGGCTGGTGTGAGTCGACCCGCTGGCCCGACTCGAGCGATCGGCTCGTGTCGTCGGCGCCCAGGGGTTCGCCGCCGATGACCTGAATCGTGCGCTTGCTGCGCGCCGCGGCCAGGGCGCTGCCGGCGAGAAGGCCGCCGCCGCCGACAGGCGCAATGAGGACCTCGAGGTCGGGGACCTGTTCGAGCAACTCCATCGCACAGCTGCCCTGGCCGGCGATGATGCGGTCGTCGTCGTAGGGCGGAACCGGCGCGAAACCGTCTTCGACCAGCGCCTGAAGCCCGGCTTCGCGGGCGGCCTGCGTGGGCTCGCAGAAATGGACCATGCCGCCGAAGCGACGCACCGCCTCGACCTTTGGCCGGACGGCGTTTTCCGGCATCACCACGTGCGCTGGCAGGCCGCGGGCTCGTGCCGCTCGGGCCAGGGCGGCGCCGTGATTTCCCGACGAATGCGTTGCCACACCCGGACAGGACTCGTCGAGGAGGCTGACCGCATGGCTGGCTCCGCGAATCTTGAACGACCCCGTGATCTGAAGCTGTTCGCATTTGAAGAAGACCTGGCAGCCGATCTGGTCATCGATGATCTCGGAGCGCATTACCGGCGTTTCCAGAATCGTCCCGGCGATTCGCGCTCGGGCAGCGACCAGGTCGTCGGGCTCAAGTTGACTCACGTTCATACTCATATAATGGCGCGCTCTGGATGAAGATAAATCAGTGTCAGTGATCATACTGATGCTGAACAATCCCTGGCTCAAGTTTTTCATCAGCATGGTTTCGAAGGAGTATTCATGGCAGCACGATCCGATCAGGGCCGACGGCCGATTCTGCGTGGCGACTATCGGGCGCCTGCCTGGTGGGTGGATCACATCGATCTGGATCTGGATCTGTCGGCCGATCGGACCCGTGTTCGTGCCGAGCTGCACGTCCGGCGCAACCTCGATGCGCCCGCGCGCGAGCCGCTTCGTCTCAACGGCGTCGACCTGAAGACGCGGCATCTGGCCGTCAACGGCGAGGTCGTGACGGATCGGCAGAAGACGCTCGAGGGTGAGAGCCTGATTCTTGGTGGTCTCGGGGACGAGGCCCGGATTTCCACCGAGGTCGAGATTGCCCCGATCAAGAATACGGCGCTGGAGGGTCTGTATGCGGCCGGCGGCTCGCTCCTGACCCAGTGCGAAGCCGAGGGCTTTCGCAAGATCACCTGGTTTCCCGATCGGCCGGATGTCATGGCGACCTTCCGGGTGCGGCTGGAGGCAGCGGCGGCGAGCTATCCGATTCTGCTGTCGAACGGCAATCTGATCGAATCCGGCGAGCTGGAGGCCGGCCGCCACTACGCGGTCTGGGACGACCCGTTTCCCAAGCCCAGCTATCTGTTTGCCCTTGTCGCGACGGATCTCGCCGTCCTCGAGGATCGCTTCGAGACCGCCAGCGGCCGCGCCGTGACCCTGAAGGTCTATTCGGAGCCCGACAATCTGCATCGCCTCGACTACGCGATGGCCAGTCTGAAGCGCGCCATGCGCTGGGACGAAGAGCGCTGGGGCCTGGAATACGATCTCGATGTGTATCACATCATCGCCACCCATGACTTCAACATGGGCGCGATGGAAAACAAGAGCCTGAATATCTTCAACGCGAAGTACGTGCTGGCAGACCCGGAGACGGCCACGGACGCGGACTACGAGGCGGTGGAGGCGGTCATCGGCCACGAATACTTCCACAACTGGACCGGGAATCGGGTGACCTGCCGGGACTGGTTCCAGCTGACCCTGAAGGAAGGCCTGACGGTCTTCCGCGACCAGGAGTTCACCGCCGATCTGCGCTCCAGGCCGGTCAAGCGCATCAGCGACGTGGCGGCACTCCAGGCGCGCCAGTTCGCGGAAGACGCCGGGCCCATGGCGCATTCCGTCCGCCCCGAACGCTACATCGAAATCAACAACTTCTACACGGCGACGGTCTATGAAAAGGGCGCGGAGATCGTTCGCATGTACCAGACCCTCCTTGGTCGCGACGGATTTCGCCGGGGCATGGACCTGTACTTCGAGCGTCACGATGGCGAGGCGGTCACCTGTGACGATTTCCTGGCGGCGATGGCCGACGCCAATGGCCGCGACCTGACCCAGTTCGCCCGCTGGTACGCGCAGGTCGGCACCCCGCGCGTGGAAGCGCGCCTGACCTTCGACAAGGATCGCGGCGAGACCGTGCTGCGCTTCCGACAGTCGCTGCCGGCGCATCCGGACAACGAGCAGCGCGGCCCGCTGATGATTCCGGTCCGGGTCGGCTTCCTCGATGAGGCGAACCGCCCGCTGCCCGTGACCCGCGTGGGCGAAGAGCGGCCCGGCGATTCGACGCGCCTCCTCGTGCTGACGAATGTGGATTCGGAATTCCGGTTTCGTGATCTGCCCGAGGGCGCCTTGCCCTCGCTCCTGCGCGACTATTCCGCGCCGATTCACCTGGACTACGACTGGTCCGATCACGAGCTGGCCCGCCTGGCCGCCTACGACCCCGACCCCTTCAGCCGCTGGCAGGCCATGCGACACCTGGCCGATCGTGCCCTCGATCAGGCGATCGATGCCGGCGGCGAGTTGACCGAGCACGCAGATTTTGTCGTCTCGGTCTGGCGCGTGGTCCTTGATGATGAGGCGCTCGACCCGGCGCTCGCCTCCGAGCTGCTCCAGCTGCCCGGGGAGCCGGAGTTGGGTCAGCGACGGGACCCGGTCGACGTGGTCGCCATTCACAAGGCTCGCCGCGCTCTTCTGACGCACCTGAGCGAGGCGCTGGGGCCGCGTCTTCTCGAGCGCTACGAGGCCTGCCGCAGTCACGCCGCCTGGTCCGACGAGCCGGAAGCCGTGGCACGGCGGGCGCTGAAAAATACCCTGCTCGGCCTCCTCACCACCGACGGTCGCCCCGAGCGCCTGGCGCTGGCGCGGGACCAGTACGCGCGCTCGGACAACATGACCGATTGTCTGGGGGCACTGAAAAGCCTGATGCATGGTGGTGACCAGGAGCGCAATCGCGCGCTCGCCAGCTTCGAGAAGCGCTACGGCGACAATCCCCTGGTCATGGACAAGTGGTTCGCCGTTCAGGCCAGCGTCCCCGACGAGGACGCCGTCGAAACGGTGCGAGAACTGATGACGCACCCGGCCTTCAGCCTGAAGAATCCGAACAAGGTGCGCGCGCTTCTCGGCAGCTTCGGTATGCGCAACTCGCTGGGCTTTCATGCCAGCGACGGGCGGGGGTACGCGCTCATGGCAGAGGTGATCGAGTCACTCGACGACCTCAACCCGCAGGTCGCAGCGCGGCTGGCCACGGTCTTCAATCGCTGGCAGGCCTATGACGAGGGCCGGTCGGGAGCGATGCGTCGAGCGCTGGAGTCGATCGCCGCCCGCAAGGGCCTGAGCCCGGATGTCGAAGAGATCGTCAAGGCGGCACTGAAGGCCGGCGCCTCGGACTGAGGGCAACCGCAACACCCCTTCCGACGCGTCCGGTCAACGCATCGATCGTCAGGGCAGTCGTTCGAGATCGATCGAGTCGAGGAGCTCGGCCCAGGGAAAGTCCGGGCCCGGGTCGATCTTGCGGCGCACGGTGATGCCCGGGTCATCGCTGGCTTCGACGCGGCGTGGGTCAAGCTGATCGTGGCCGGCGATGTGAGTCAGGCGGGGGAGTTCGTCCCGGAGCCGAGCGATCAGTCGTTCGAGGGCCTTGAGCTGAGCCGCTGTCGTCGACTCCTGCCAGCCCTGATGGCGGCTGTCGAGCCAGTTCGGATAGCGGCCCCGGTTGACCAGCTCGATGCCGATGGAGGGTCGGTTATGGCCCGCCACATGGTGGGCGACGCGCCCCAGGTCGACCCACTGCTCGATGCGACCGTCGCGGTCGATGTAGAAGTGGCCGCTGTTGCCGGTGACCGATTCCTCGTAGTGGATCCGCTCGCCGTACTCTCGGGCGGTTTCCAGATCGGGGAGTTCTGTGGCGTGCAGAACGATCAGGGTGATGTCCTCGAGCGAACGGGTCTCGAGGCGGTCGTGATAGGCCAGGGGCTTGAAGGCGATGGCCGGTTCACCGGCCATGATCGGGATCCCCGGGGCCACCAGTAGACACGCCCAGAGGAGGCGGGACAGGACGGCGTCGGGCCGACACGCCATTCCCTCTCAGGGCCTCACGCCCATGTCGTTCAGGGCGCGCCGTGCGCGCTGGCCGACATCGCTCTGGGACTGGGCGGCGATGCGGAACTGCTCGATGGCGCGCTGCCGGTTGCCCGTGTCCCGCTCGACGCGCCCCAGAAAGTAGTGGCCCTGCGCTGTCGGCAGCAGCGCGAGGCTGGCCTCGAGGTCCTCTCGAGCGCCCTGGTGATCCTGAAGTTCGGTCCGGACCATGCCGCGCCGGAGTTGATGATAGAACCAGCCGTCGTGCAGGGCGACGGCCCGGTCGTAAGCCCGTTCAGCCTCGCGATAGCGCTCGGCGCTGGCCAGGGCATCGCCCTTGAGTGAATGAAACAGGGCCTCCCGATCCTCCAGCGCCAGCGCCTCTTCGGCCTTGGCCAGGGCGGCGGCGTGGTTGCCTTCGCCCATCGCCTTGCGGCCCTTGTCGTGGGCCTCGTAGGCCGGCTCCAGCTCGCGCAGTCGGGCCGTCATGCGCTGATAGCGCTCCTCGCCCATGATGCCCGTGCGGCCCAGTTCGTCGGCGCGCTGGCGGTTGTTGATCACGCGCTCCTGCGAGGGCGGGTGCGACGCGAACAGGGTGTCGAAGGCCCCCGCGCTGCGACCTTCGGACAGGCGCACGAAGGCCTCCTGCAGGCGCACGGCCCCTTCCGGGTTGTAGCCGGCCTCATGCATGTATCGGGTGCCGTAGAAATCCGACTCCCGTTCGGCATCGCGAGAGTAGCGCTGGGTGATCAGCTGGGCTCCGAGCATGCCGCCCATCAGGGCGACGGCCGCGTATTCTTCATTTTCGGTGGCCACGCCGACGGCGACGCCGCCGAGGATGACGGCACCCTGGATCAGGGCGGCGCGCGATTGCTGGGCAGCGCCGTGGCGAGCCGCGGCATGGACGACTTCATGGCCGAGCACGGCGGCCAGTTCGGCTTCGGAATTCATTTCCGTCAGCAGACCGCGATTGATCGAGATCTTGCCGCCGGGCAGGGCCCAGGCGTTCGGTATCGAGCTGTTGAGAACGTTGAACTCATAGGGCAGGTCCGCATCGGACACCGCCGCGACCCGCTGCCCGACCTCGCGCACGTAACCGACCAGCGCCGGGTCGAGGACGAAATCGCCACCCTGCTGCTGGCGGAGGGGGTCGTAATACTGCTCCCCGGTCTGGAGGTCCCAGGCGCTGTCGTAGATGCTGAGCTCATTCTTCCCGGTGACGGGGTTGACGGCGCAGCCGACGGTGCCGAGCAGGGCAAGCAAGACGATGATCAGACGCATGGTGTGGCCTCCTGAAATCCTTGACGCAGTATAGCCAAGCGTCAGGCCCGAGCGGCTCGCGCCTTCCCGCCGATCAATCGCAGGTCGCCGGCGCAGCGAGTAGATCGGTCTCGATCAGGCGCAGGCCGATGGCGTTGTCTTCATCCCCGAGATCGATGCGAAGCGGCATCCAGTGCAGGTCCTTGCTCAGCCACATGCGGTAGTTGCGGCTCGACCCCTCGCGGCGGAATCGGTACCAGCGCTGCGTCTCGAAGCAACCCAGGTCGGTCGTCAGCCGTTCCTCGCCGAGCCACTCCATGCGCTGATCCTCGATGTCGTCGCGCTCGATGACCCGGGCCTCGAGGCGGCCGCCATCGATGCCCTTCGACAGGGCCAGCGCCGCCGAGGTCTGCAGGCGCAGGGTCAGGGGGTCCAGCAGCCCCGCTTCGAGCTCGATTTCCAGGTCGCCCTCGTGGGTCTGAGCCCGGCTGATGCCCGCATTCCAGTCGAGCTGATGCTGCCAGAAGCGGGTCCGCAGGGGCTCGCGGGCGACGTTGCGGTAGGTCAGGGGAAGGATCTGGCCGTCCTGCCACATGAAGTGCGCCGACTCTTCGGCGGACAGGCGCAGCATCCTGGCCAGGGTCGAGGTCGCGATCGTGTCCGTGTCGAAGAACCAGATGCCGCGTTCATCGCGACTGAGCCGGGTCGTGACCTCGCCGATCTTCTTGCCGTTGCGCAGCACCTCGTAGCGGCTCTGGTGCGGCGGAATCGGAAATTGCGCGCTGCTATCGATCTGCGCCCACACCGCTGCCGAGGGCCACGCGAGGAGCCAGATCATGATCGAGATCCAGAGGCTGTTCCAGCCCCCGGCCGTTGATGGAGATCGTTTCATTGTCCAGTTCGACCGTCGAGTTGAGCAGGAGTGCCGTGGTCAGTACCAGCAGGCGGTGCTCGAGGGGCAGGAGGCGCGTGGCCAGCGCCTCGGGCGTGTCGCGTTCGCCGACCTCGATGCGGGCCTGGCTGATGACCGGCCCGCCGTCGAGCGCGGGAGTAACGAAGTGAACGCTGGCGCCGTGTTCCCGGTCGCCGGCGGCGAGCGCCCTGGCGTGGGTTTCGAGGCCGCGGTGCCGGGGCAGCAGCGAGGGATGGATATTGATCATCTGCCCGTGCCGGCGGTTGACGAACTCAGCGCTCAGCACCCGCATGAAGCCGGCGAGGACGATGTAGCGCGGATTGAAGCCGGCGATGGCCGCATCCAGGCTGGCCTCGAAGCTGGCGCGATCGGCGTGCTGGCGACGGTCGATGCAGACGCCGTCGATACGGTGCTCGGCGGCGCGTCGCAGTCCCGCCGCGTCGGGCTGGTCGCTGATGGCTGCCAGCACCGGTTCCCCCAGGACCCCGGACGCTGCGGCCTCGGCCAGGGCTACCAGGTTACTGCCGCGGCCAGAAATCAGGACCACCAGCCCGCGGGGGCTGGACCGCTCGGAATTCATTCCTGGAAACGGATCCGTGGACCGTCGCCGTCATACTCGCTGACCCGCCCGATTGCCACGACGGGCTCGTCGACGGCCTGGCGAACCGCCGTGATCTGGTCCTCGGCGCAGATCAGCACGTAGCCGATGCCCATATTGAAGGTCCTTCGCATTTCCTCGGGTCGGATGTTGCCCGCGTCGGCCAGCCAGTCGAAGATTGCCGGCACGGTCCAGGCGCCGACATCGATGTCCAGGCCGAGGTCGTCGGGGACAACGCGCAGGATGTTTTCCGTGAGACCGCCGCCGGTGATATGGGCCATGGCGTGGATCCGGGCCGCGGCCAGGATCTTCTGCACGGCCGCGACATAGATCCGTGTCGGCGCCATCACGGCGTCGCCCAGGGCGCGTTCATCCAGGGCCTGGTCGAGGTCGGCACCTGCACGCTCGATGACGCGCCGGATCAGGGAGTAGCCGTTGCTGTGAGGGCCCGAGGAGGCCAGGCCGAGCACGATATCCCCGGCGCGGACGGCGCCCGGGTCGATCATCTCGTCGCGCTCGACGGCGCCGACGGTGAAGCCGGCGAGATCATAATCGCCGGGCGCATACATGCCGGGCATTTCAGCGGTCTCGCCGCCGATCAGCGCGCAGCCGGCCTGCTTGCAGCCCTCGGCAATGCCGGCGACCACATCGCTGGCCGCGTCCACGTCGAGCTGGCCGCAGGCAAAGTAGTCGAGGAAAAACAGCGGCTCGGCGCCGCAGACGAGGATATCGTTGACGCACATGGCGACAAGATCGATTCCGACGGTGTTGTGGCGATTCAGGGCGCGGGCCACCAGCAGCTTGGTGCCGACACCGTCGGTGCCGGAGACCAGCACCGGGTCCCGGAAGCGCGATCCCAAGTGGAACAGGCCGCCGAAGCCGCCCAGGCCGGCCATGACCTCGGGCCGGCGCGTGGCGGCGACCAGCGGTTTGATCCGCTCGACCAGGGCGTTGCCCGCGTCGATATCGACGCCGGCGTCTCGATAGCTCAAGGGGGTTCGGGGCGGCGTGTCGCTCATGGTCTGGGCCTGCTCGGGTCGATGCAACCGCCTATTGTGACCGATTCGCACAAGTCAGAAAAGAAGTGGTATCTTTTCGCCAATGACTCGATCCCTTCGCGCTGCGGGGGCGTGCCTCTGGTTGCTGCTGATCGCGCCGCTGGCAGCCGCCGATGACTTGTATACGGGGCAGGGCGCGCTCGATGCCGACGCGCCGGATGCCACTGCGGCGCTCTTCGAGGCGCTCGACGAGGTGTTGGTCCGATTGACCGGACAGGTCGACGCGCCGATGCGCGAGCGCCTGGGGCTCGGCCTGGCTCAGGCGCGGGCACTGGTCCAGAGTCAGCAGCGCGTTCAGGTGCCCGTCGTCGATGAACTCGGCGAGATCGATCAGGCCCTTCGCCTTCAGTTCGAATTCAACGCCGACGCCCTCGAACGGTCCCTGGCCGATGCCGCCATCCCCCGCCTGGGCCGTGAGCGGCCCGAGCTGCTGCTCTGGTTCGCCATCGATGACGGCCGCGAGATTCGCCTGGCGTCCGACCCTGCCCTGGAGCTCGTCCTGGCCGAGCAGTCCCGCCGCCTGGGCCTCGACCTCCTGCGACCGATCGGTGACGCCCTCGATCTTGGCGAGGTTGGCGCCGCCGATATCCGCGGCGGCTTCCTGGACGCCAGCGATAACGCCCTGCTGCGCTATCAGGCTGATGTGCCGGTCATGCTCGATCTGCGACAGCTCGATGAGACGCTCTGGGAGGCTCGCTGGTTCTGGCGGATCGACGGTCTCGATCGCAGCATCAATCGACGCGCCGATTCGCCGCGCCCGCTGCTGGCCGAGGGGCTGGAGGCCATTCTCGCCGGCCTTGCTCAGCGCTATGCGATCCTGCCCGATGCCCTTGGCGCCCGTCGCCAGCCGGTCGTGATTTCGCCCATCGACGACGAGTTCCAGTATGCCGAAGCCCTGCGCCATCTGGAGGGTCTGAGCATGGTCGAGTCGGTGCGCGTGGTCGCGGCTCGCGGTCGCTCCGTCGACTTCGAGCTGATGCTGCGCTCCGGTGGATTCGATGACGCCCTGGCACTCGGCGGTCTGCTTGTCGTGCGCGAGCGGTTGCCCGACGGCCGTCTCGCCCTCGCCTTCGCCCGCTAAGCGCGTTCCGGTGAGCCTTTCCTGGATTCCCAACGTGCTGACGATCGGTCGCATCCTGGCGATCCCGCCGCTCGTCGTCCTGCTCTTTTCCGGACGCTACGGCTGGGCGCTGGCCGTGGCCGTCGTCGCCGGCGTGTCCGATCTCATCGACGGCTGGCTGGCGCGGCGGTTCCACTGGCAGTCGCGCTTCGGCAGCCTGGCCGACCCGGCCGCCGACAAGCTGCTGATGCTGGCCAGCTATCTGAGCCTGGCCTGGCTGGGCTACCTGCCGTGGTGGCTGTTCGCGCTGGTGGTCGGGCGCGACCTGGTCATCGTGATCGGGGGTTGGATCTACCATCGCTATTTCGAAACCCTGGAGGCCGAGCCGACCCAGCTGTCGAAGTTCAATACCTTCTGTCAGGTCTTCCTCATGTGGTTCGTCCTGATTCGCCTGGCCGGTTTCCCGCTGCCGCCGGAAGCCCAGATCGGCCTGGAATGGCTCGTCGCCTTCATGGCGATCGCGACGCTGGTGCAGTACGTCTGGCTGTGGAGCCTGCGGGCCGCGCGAATCAGCCGGAAGCGGCAGCCCGAGCCGCCCGCCGAGCCGTGACGGCACAGGGCCTGCTGGCGCTCAGGGGCCCGCGCCATCGACGGTTCGCGAATTTCCTGCCGGGCGCCAATGCGGCCCTCGTCGATACGCTGCAGCACGGTCTGGAGGACGGCGGGTGGTATTTCCTTGCCGGCCCGGGCGGAAGCGGTCGCAGCCATCTCCTCAACGCGGTGCTGGCCGAAAAGCACCGGGCCGGACAGGCCGTGACCTTTGCCAGCCTCGAGCTGCAGGCCCAGCGCGCGCTTCTTCAGCACGCCGCGGGCGATTGGGTGATCCTCGACGACGTCGACGTGCTGGCCGGCGACGAGGCGCAGGAAATGGCGCTGTTCAACGCCCTGAACCGATGGCGCGCCGAACGCACGGGCGTGCTCATGGCCGGCGCCGGTCGCGATCGATTCGAACTACCGGATCTGCGATCGCGCCTGGGCCAGGCCACGCGCCTGACCCTGAAACCCCTTGACGACGCCGAGCTGCGTCGTCTCGTCGAAGTGCTGGCGCAGGAGCACGAAGTGGTTCTGGGGCGCGGTGCGGCGGATTATTTGCTCAGCCGCACGGCGCGCAATGCCGCCTCCATCGCTCGCCTCATCGAGATTCTCGCGCAGCGCGCCCTGAGCGAGCGTCGAACCCTGTCGATCGCCCTGATCCGGGAACAGATTCGCTGAATTCCGGCGCGCGCGACTAGTCGTAGCTTTTCGCGTGGACGCCGCGCATCGCCCGCCCCGAGGGATCGGCCTGGCTCGCGAAGCTGGCGTCCCAGGCCAGGGCTTCGGGCGTCGAGCAGGCGATCGACGGCCCGGCCGGCACGGTGGCTGCCGCTGCCGAAGACGGGTAATGGCGTTCGAAGATACGCCGATAGAGATAGGCTTCCTTGGTGGCTGGCGGGTTGAGGGGGAAGCGCTGCGCGGCCTCGGCGAGCTCCCGGTCGCTGACCTGGGCCTCGGCGAAATCCTTCAGCGCATCGATCCAGCCGTAGCCGACGCCGTCGGAAAACTGCTCCTTCTGCCGCCACAGGATCTCGTCGGGCAGCAGGCCCTCGCCGGCCTCGCGCAGGATCGCCTTCTCCGGTCGACCCGGGCCGGCCATCTTGGCGGCCGGGTCCATGTGCATGGCGTGGTCGATGAATTCCAGGTCGAGAAAGGGGACGCGGGCCTCCACGCCCCAGGCCGCCATCGACTTGTTCGCACGCAGGCAGTCGAAGAGATGCAGCTTGTCGATCTTGCGCACGGTTTCGGCATGAAAGGCCCCGGCGTCGGGCGCTTTGTGAAAGTAGAGATAACCGCCGAAGATTTCGTCGGCGCCTTCCCCCGAGAGCACCATCTTGATGCCCATGGCCTTGATCCGGCGGGCGAGCAGGAACATCGGCGTCGACGCCCGGATGGTGGTGACGTCGAAGGTCTCGATGTGGCGGATCACATCGTCGAGGGCGTCGAGTCCCTCGTCGATCGTGTAGCGGAATTCGTGGTGCTGGGTGCCGATGGCTCGAGCGGCGACCTGTGCCGCGGCCAGGTCGGGCGAGCCGTCGAGGCCGATAGCGAAGGAATGCAGCCGCGGCCACCAGGCCGCCTCCTGATCGTCCGATTCGATGCGCCGGTCTGCGTAGCGCTGAGCGATGGCGGCGACCAGCGAGGAGTCCAGGCCGCCGGACAGGAGAACGCCGTAGGGCACGTCGCACATGAGCTGGCGATGCACGGCCGCCTCGAGCGCGGCTCTCAGATCGGCGGCATCAGCGCGCCGATCGGCATGCTCGAGGTCGCGCCAGGCGGGTTGATACCAGTGCACCAGCTCGCCGACGCGGCTGTCGAGGCAGTGGCCGGGTGGGAAGGCCTGAACCTGGACGCACTGTGATTCGATGGCCTTGAGCTCGGAGGCGACCCAGAGCATGCCGTCATCGTCGCGGCCGTAGTAGAGGGGCATCACGCCGATGGGGTCGCGGGCGATGAGGTAATGCCCGCGGCGCGCATCCCAGAGGACGAAGGCAAAGATGCCGTTGAGCTGCTCGAGAAAGGCGGGCCCGTCGCGTTCATACAGGGCCAGGATGACTTCGCAGTCCGAATGGGTCTGGAAGGAGTAGTCGGGGAACTGGGCGCGCAGCTCGCGATGGTTGTAGATCTCGCCGTTGACGCCGAGGACAGTCTGGCCGTCGGCACTGACCAGGGGCTGGGCGCCGGAGTCGATGCCGACGATCGCCAGGCGTTCATGGGCGATGACGGCTCGGTCGTGGACATAGACCCCGGACCAGTCCGGACCTCGGTGACGCTGGCGCCGTGAAGCCTCGAGGGCGAGACCCCTCAGGCCGCTGCGGCCTGAGGGGATGTCGAACAAACCAAGAATCGAGCACATGGGGCTGTCAGGGGGTCATCGACAGCTTGGACTCGAACTCGATGCCCTGCTCGGTGAGCTTGATCGCAAGGCTGGATGCGTCGTACATCTCGGCGAACTGAGCCATGAAATCGGCCGGGGGCAGGTCATCGGCGGACATGCCCTCCATCTCGCCGAATTGCGACATCATCGACTCCATCAGCTTGGAATAGCCCTCGAAGTTCAGGGTATAGGCGAAGATGGCGCCGTCCGGTTCATGGCTGCTCAGCGCGTCAGGAAGGCGATCCTTCTGGCCTTCGCCGACCGACAGGCCGATGGCCTCATCGCTCAGGGCAACGAAGGCAGCCAGGGCCGGCATGTTCGGAATCAGGCCCGCCGGCAGCGGCTTCGGCTCGCCGTTCGGCTCGACGCCCATGGCGGCCAGTTCCGGCGAGAACATCTGCGCCATGCCGAGGAGCATCTGCGGGTTCCTGACAAACAGGGCCAGCGTGCCCGCCGCATCCTCGACGTCGCCCGACTCGCTCATCACCATGTCGTCGATGTTGACGCGCAGGCCGCGGATGTTGGTGACAACGGGAGGAATCGGTTGGTTGAGCGCGCGCTGCCAGTCACCGAGATTGGCGGCGATGGCGGAAAACGCCGGGCACTCGGGCGGCGAGGCGATCCAGGCGCCGACGATTTCGCGCGCGAAGTCGCGACCGGCGACGGGATCGAAGGCCACGCCCCCGGACAGGGTCCGCGTGTCGCCCTGGGTCAATCCAACGGGGGTGTCGGCAATGGCGCTCAGCCGACCCGCCATCTCGGATTCCGCTTCGATCACCATCTTCATGTCGAGCGCGCCGCGGTCCAGCGCGCTCAGGCCGGCCGTGATTCGGGGAAAGACCGCCGTGACGGCGCTCATTTCGCGCTGACAGGCCGGGTCGGTCGCCAGTGCATCGAAGCCCAGCTGCTGCCGCGCCGGCGCACTCAGTTCGTCATCGGCGTCCATCAGGCGAGCGATCAGGCGCTGCAGATCGACAAAGCCGCTGCCGTGCGGGACAAAGCCCTGAGCCTGGTTGAAATCGGCCAGCTGGTCGCCATCGAAGGCCTCTGCCGGCTGATCGAGATTGGCGACGCGGCGCAGCAGGGCGTCGTCATCGGGGACCAGGGCCGCGGTGGCAAAACGCTCGTCGTGATGCACCGCCACGCCGAAGTCGCCATGCTCGATCCACAGGATCTGCGCATCACCGATCTGGCGCCGGGGCAGCGGCGTGCCGCTGTTCTCCTCGACTCGCGCAAGCATCGCCTCGAAGGCCGCCCCATCGCTCAACTCGAGATGAACGACGGGATAGACCGAAATCATATGGGCGGCCCAGTAGCCATTGGAATGGAATCCGAGGGCCTCGAAGGATTCGCGGTCTTCGATGCTGGCGAGCTCTTCCAGCAGCGCCGCCAGGACGGGTGAGTCCGCTTCGACGGACTCGGCTGCCTCCTCGTAGGAGGTTTCGTTCAGCTCGGCCATCGCTTCCGTTGATTGCCAGATGTGGTCGATGACCTCGTCTGGCGCGACGGCCAGATTGGCGCCGATCATGACGGTCTCCGCGTCGATGCGTTCGAAGAGCGGATTGCCACCGTCGGCCGCAGCCAGGGGGGCCGTGGTGGTCGCGCTGTCGCGCGAGCCGTCGGCGTCATCGCCGCCGCAAGCGCTGAGCAGCAGCGCGGCCAGCGGCAGGATCAGAAACGATCGAATAGTCATGGTCAGTTCTCCCGGTTACAGTCTGAGCGCTTGTGTTCGAGCCTTCGAGCCCAAGCACTCGCGATATATAGTGTTATACAACACCAATACACCTGTCAAGGCGGGTTGATTCCTCATCGTCGCCGTCAGGCCTCGTCGCAGTGTAGACCCACCGGGGCGTTTTGCCTTGTGCCAAAGGCCATGAAGGGTCATCGAGCTGCGCGCGATAAGTCGCGAGCCAGTGTTCGCGCCTGTTCGAGGCGTTCGGGTGTTCCAACGTCCAGCCATTGCCCTCGATAATGCTGACCGCCGAGCTGGCCGGCGTCGATGGCGGCCTCGAACAGGGGACGAAGCGCGCCCGGCCCGGGCGCGAGCCTGGCGAAGGGCTGAGGGCGGAAGATGCCGACGCCGCTGTAGGTGTAGTGAGGTGCGTCGCGGGTGACCAGGCCGTCGCTCAGGCCGAAGTCGCCGGCCGGATGATGCGGCGGATTATCGACCAGCACGAGGTGGCCGAACTCCGGGAGCGCGACATGGGCCAGCGTTTCGATGGGAAAGTCGGTCAGGGCATCGGCGCTGAGCAGAACGAAGGGCGCCTCGCCGATCAGGGGCAGGGCATGGCGAACGCCGCCGGCGGTTTCCAGCGCGCCCGCGGGTTCCTGCGAGTAGCGGATTGTGAGGCCGTAGCCGTCGCCCCGGCCGAGGCGCTCGCGAATCTTTTCGCCCTGCCAGGCGAGGTTGACGATGACCTCCTCGATGCCGGCCCTTGCCAAGGCCCTCAGATGGCGCTCGATCAGGGTCTGTCCGCCGACCTCGATGAGGGGCTTCGGGGTGTGGTCCGTGATCGGGCGAAGGCGCTCGCCGCGCCCTGCCGCCAGGATCATGGCCTTCATCTCAGTCGCCCTTGTCAGTCATTCTTGCGCCGCTTTGTCCAGGCCTCGATCAAGCGACCGAGGCTTGCCAGTTCGGGATTGCGCCCGATCGAATGATCGAGATAGCGAAAGAATCGTGGGTGATCCTCGAGGTAGCGCGGCTTGCCGTCGCGGTAGCGGATCCGGGCGAAGATGCCGATCACCTTCAGATGGCGCTGCACGCTCATGAAATCGCAGGTCCGGCGCCAGAAAGCCGGGTTCTCGGGCACGGGAAGGCCGGCCGCTCCGGCCCGCTGCCGATAGTCCTCCAGCCAGCGATCAACGCGGGCCTCGGGCCAGCTCAGAAAGGCGTCGCGGAAGAGGCAGATCGGATCGTAGCTGATCGGCCCGATCACCGCGTCCTGGAAATCCAGAACCCCCGGGCCCTCGTCCATCACCATCAGGTTGCGCGGCATGAAATCGCGGTGGCAGAAGACCTGGGGCTGATCCAGGGCCCAGCGAATGAGCAGGGCCGTCAGGTGGTCCCATTCATCGAGCTCGTCGTCGCTGGGCTCGACCTGCCAGTGGCGGCGCAGAAACCAGTCGACGAACAGGTCCATCTCGCGCATCAGCAGGGCGGGCTCATAGGCGGGCAGGCCGTCGCTGCGAGCGCGAGTCTGCATGCAGATCAGCGCGTCGATGGCGTCCCCGAACAACCGCTCGGCGCTACCCTCATCGAGGGCCTGGTGATAGGGCCGGTCGCCCAGGTCGGTCAGCAGCAGGAAACCCGCGTCGATATCCTTCGCCAGGACCTCGGGGACCCGAACGCAGGCCTGGAGACGCTCGGCGATGTCGATGAAGGGCGCCACGGGCTCGCGTTCCGGGGGGGCGTCCATCAGAACCTGGCTGTCGCCCGTGCCCGTCAGCCTGAAGTAGCGGCGGAAGGAGGCATCGGAAGAAATCGCCTCGACGTGGGTCACGGGCGCGTCGATGACCCGCGCGACCCAGGCCAGGCCCTGCGCCAGGCGCGCATCATTCGAGGCATTTCGAGGATCGTCTTGTCGAGTCTGCAAGGCGTTGGCGTCGTCAGAGTCAAGGAACAGGAACTGTATCAGGCTTTCACTATTCGATCACAAGATCGAGACAAATCAATCACTTCGCGATGATCAAGGCTTGACATGCCCCGGGCAATTCTTATCGCTCCCCCAAACGCCCTGATCGGGCAGGAGTACCACCATGAGGATCACGCGTTCCCTTTCCTTGACCGCCCTCGCACTGGGGCTGGCGATGCTCAGCGCCAACGCCTTCTCCCAGGCGCGCGTTCAGATCGTCCACGCCGCGCCCTTCGCGTCGGACCTTGCTGCCACCTCGGTCACCGTGTCAGCCAACGGCGCGGCTGTTCTGGAGGATTTCCGATTTGCTGACTTCACCGACTACCTCGAGCTGCCGGCGGGCGACTACGATCTGGCCGTGACGCCGACCGGTGCCGCCGAGCCGGCCATCGAAGCGACGGTAACGCTGGAGGACGGGGTCGACTATACGGTGCTTGCCGTGGGGGACGGCATCAACCAGGATCTCGGACTCCTGCCGCTGGTCGACGACGCACCGGCCCCTGGGGACGGCAACCTGAACATCCGCGTCGTGCACGCCGCGCCCTTTGCCTCGGAGCTGGCCGCCACAGAGGTCTCGATCCGGACTGCCGGCGGCGCTCTGGTCAACAACCTGACCGGCGTGCCCTACCTCGTCGACAGCGGCTTTTTCCCGATTCCTGCGGCCGAATACGATCTCAAGGTCGCGTCGAACGATGGCAGCACCAATCTGATCGACCCGCTGCCCGTTGACCTGCCCGCGGGTCTCAACGTAACCGTCATCGCGATCGGCGACGGCAACAACCAGCCCCTCGGCATCCTGGCGCTTCCCGTCGGCACGCTTGAAACACGCACGCCCGTCGATTTCACCGTGGCCGGTTGGTGGCAGAGCCTGAATACGCAGAACGAAGGCTACATCGTGCAGCCGATCCCGTCCCAGAATCGGATCGTCGGGACCATCTATACCTACGACCCGGCGGGGTCTGGCACGCCGATCTGGTTCACCTTCGATGGTCCCTTTGATGGACGCTCGGCGGTGGCAGATGTCTTTTCTTTCACCGGCGCGGAGTTCGCGGGTGACACGCCGGCGACCAGCGACACCGTGGGCACCGTCGCCCTCGAGTTCGTCGACTGCCACACGGCGATCGCCGCCATTTCCCTGGACGATTCGACGGAATTCACCTGGGACCTCGGCCGGTTGACGCAGGAAGTCACCTGCTCCTTCGAGGCGCCGGCAGAATGATCCTGCGGGAGGCCGTCTGAACAGCACTGTCTGAACTGGACGTGTCTGCGTCCCCGGCCCCTCGAACGGGCCGGGGATCTTAATTCATACCAATTTGGTCTTGTTTTCCTCACGGGCGCTCGCAGATAATAGTGATTTGCACTTACGCGACACGCGCCCATGCTCCGCATCAGCAAACTCACCGACTACGCCACCGTCCTCCTGGCCGAACTGGCCCGGCGGCCGGCGGATTGCGTTTCCGCCAGCCTGCTCGCTGAGGCCACAGGGCTCGAGACGCCGACCGTATCGAAGGTGCTCAAGACCCTCGGCAAGGGTGGCGTTGTTGATTCCCTGCGGGGCGTCAACGGCGGCTATCGCCTCGCCCGGGATGCCGATCAGATCTCCGTAGCGGCGATCGTCCGGGCCATGGAGGGGCCGATTGCCCTGACCGAATGCGCCCTGGAACCCGGGCTGTGTTCCCATGAAGCTCACTGCCATCTGCGCGGCCACTGGCGCCAGATCGGGGCCACCGTCGAAGCGGCGCTCGACCGCCTGAGCCTGGCCGACCTGACGGCGAGCGAAGGAGAGCGCATCGCGATTCGCGCCGTCGACAGCGGGCGCAGCGCAACCCCAACCCAATTGGAAAAGAGATCCGCATGAACCAGACCGTCGAACACGTCGAAAATGTCATCGCCCAGCGCTACAAGGCCGGGTTCTACACCGACATCGATGCCGATCGCGTACCGGCCGGGCTGAATGAAGAGATCATCGCGATGATTTCAGCCAAGAAGGATGAGCCGACCTGGATGCTCGAGTGGCGACTCCGAGCCTTTCACCACTGGCAGACGATGCGGGAGCCGGATTGGGCCCACCTGAAGATTCCGCCCATCGAAGCTCGGCGTTCCGCTGCACGAGCGCGCGCGCCTGGCCGGCGTGGCCGTCGATGCGGTCTTCGACTCGGTCTCCGTCGGCACGACCTTCCAGAAAGAGCTGAAGGAAGCCGGCGTGATCTTCTGCAGCTTCTCCGAAGCCGTGCAGGAACATCCCGATCTGGTCCAGGAGTACCTCGGATCCGTCGTCCCCTACCGCGACAATTATTTTGCCGCGCTGAACTCAGCGGTGTTTACCGATGGGTCCTTCGTCTACATCCCGAAGGACACGCGCTGCCCGATGGAACTGTCGACCTATTTCCGCATCAACGCGCGCGACACGGGCCAGTTCGAGCGCACGCTCATCATCGCCGAAGCAGGCTCCG
>CAZDFS010000035.1:18359-35599 GCA_964504865.1 uncultured Wenzhouxiangella sp. | reverse complement strand
TTAAGGCGAGGAAAAAAATCAGGACTGGGCTTCGAAGGGCGCGGCGGCCCATTCGAGGAGGCGCTGCCAGGCGGGTCGCTGGGCCCAGCGATCGGGGTCGATCCGGCGGCAGTGTCGACGATCGAAGTCGAGGTCGCGATGGAGCGTGTCGACGAGGGACTCGTCCTGACAGAGAACGGCGATTTCCTCGTCCTGGTACTGGGATCGCTGGTTCATGTTCGGAGAGCCGAAGCAGACCAGGCGGTCGTCGACGATGACGAGCTTCGTGTGCATCAGGGTGAGGTCGTATTCCAGGATCTCCACGCCGACCTTGAGGAGATCTGCGTAGTAGCGGCGGCCGGCCCAGCGCGGGACCAGGTGATCCGAGCGACGGCCGCTGATGAAGATGCGCGTCTCGACGCCGCGTCGAGCGGCGTTGGCGATATCGCTGGCCAGCAGCTGACCGGGCACGAAGTAGGGCGTGACCAGCGTGAGTGATTCGGCAGCGCCGCGAAGGAGGAGGCGAAACAGCAGGGCGGTCTTGCTCCACTGTTCTGCCGCCGAGGATGGCACGACGGCGGCGGGGATGCCTGGAGCGTTGAGCGAATGGATAGGAAGCGACTCCAGGGGTTCGGGGAGTCGACCGCCGACGCCTGCCCAGTTGGCATAGAACGCGCCCTTCATCTGGGCGACCGCCGGTCCGGTGATGCGGAAGTGGGTCTCCCGAAAGTGGTCCGGCTGATCTGCATCTCCGTCCCACTCATCGGCGATGCCGACACCCCCGGTGTAGGCCACCCGATTGTCGACCACCAGGATCTTGCGGTGGTTGCGACTGCCCATGCGCCAGAACTTCCAGTTCGGCACGGGGCTGAACATCCGTAGCTCGACGGCGCTTTCCTCGAGGCGGCCAAGGAGCCGGTTGCCGAACCAGCGACTGCCGACGGCATCGAGCATCACGCGGACGCTGACGCCCCGATCGGCCCGCTCGATCAAGGCATCGCAGAAGCGCTCACTGATCTTGCCGCGCCAGAATATAAAGGAGATCAGTTCGATCGATCGGGACGCCGACTCGATGGCCGCCAGCATGTCGGGAAAGATTTCTCGGCCGTTGAGCAGGCGTTCGATCGAGTGGCCGGGCAGCATCGGGACGCCAAGGTAGTGGCTGAATAGGGCAGACCAGTCGGCGGCCTCGAGCACGGGATGAGGCCGTCTGGAATCGATCCCCGGGCTCAGTGCGCCTGGTGTTGTCGCGGCGTCGGGGGCGGGGGCTGATGAATCGGTGGCCATGCGGTCCTTGGCGTGTCTTCCTTTTGCAGTGGCGCCACCCCGGCTTGGGCCGGAGTTCTTGATCGAAATCTATCATGGGGACTGCCCGCTGCTGCACGCGGCCGGACCCTGGCCGTGTCATGATGAGCTTCGCGCTGTCTCGAGAGGGCAGCTGATCCCGGGCAAGATCATCGAGCAGGAGAGTCCGATGGACACCGAGCAGTACAAGATCACCACCGTGGATGCAGATTTTTTCCGGCGCTGGAAAGCAGCGGCAACGCGGCCGGACGGACCATGAGTCCGGTCGAGGATAAAGTCAGCTGCCGGACGCCGACCCCCGGCAAGCAGGCGATCAATATCCCACGCTGGAAATTCGACCTTCTGCGCAAGCATCTTCTGGCCCTGATTCCGAGCGCTCTGCCGGGCATCCGCGCCCGTCAGATACCGGCCCTGATCAAGACCCGGCTGAGCGCCAAGGAACTTGATCGGCTGGGCTCGGTCGCCTGGCACGTCACGACCGTTAAGCTCGAGCTGCAGGTGCGCGGTGAGATCGAGCGTATCGAAGGCGTCTCCCCCCAGCGCCTGATTCGTAAGCACTGACCCCTGGCCACCTCGACGCAGAAGGAGGGACAGACCGATGAGCAACGCGCAACAACCCCCGGTCCTGCCCGCGGACGATGGGGGTGATTCCGTGAGTGACAAGCAGCGGATTCAGGCGCTCATCGATGCGATGTATGCCCTCATCTCCGGGCCCGGTGAGCAGCCGAGAGACTGGGCGCGGCAGCGTCAGCTGTTCATGCCGGGCGCGCGCCTGATCCGCACGCGCCTGAATGATCAGGGCCGGCCCGAGCCGGACATACTTGACCTTGAGGACTATGGCGAGAGCTACGAACGGCTGATGGGCGGTCGGGACTTCTTCGAGGTCGAGTGCGCCAACTCGCTCCAGGTGTTCGGCCGAGTCGCCCAGGTCTTCAGTGCCTATCAGGCCTTCGCCGACGCGGCGCATCGAAGCCCGCTGAAACGCGGCGTCAATGTCATCCAGCTCTACCGCTTCGACGAGGGCTGGAGGATTACCGCCATGGCCTGGGATGACGAGCGAGCGGGGCTCGGCTTCGGCGAGGCCCTGGCGGCGATCGATAGCAGGGCGGTCAATCGCTGACGCGCTCCTCGATCAGCGCCAGCGCCCGTTCCAGGGCCTGATCGGCCGGGACCTGGATGGTCGGTTGAACACCGTTGCGGTCCAGGCGGACCAGGTCCGGCGTCACGTAGTCAGCCACGGGCACGAACAGGCGAAAGGTCTCGTCCATGGCGAAATGCTGGGCGCTGAGCATGCCGCCGAAAGTCCGCTCCCCGATCACCGTGACACCCTGCTGCTGGAGCAGATAGACCATGGGCTCGGCGGTGCTGCCGGTGGCGCCATCGGTCAGGATGACGAGGTCGCCTCCGAAGATCGGATCGTCGTGGGCCGGCAGGATCAGGCGGGCGGCGCCGTCGCGCTGCAGCTGGGCAGTAAAGCCGGCCAGGTCGAGCTCTTCGATGGCAGCGATCGCTTCGTACTGCGCCGCATCGGGATAGTCGCCGTGCCGGATGAACCAGTCACGGGTCAGGTAGGCGCCCGTATCGATGGCTTCTCGTCGGAGGGCCCGGGACAGGGCGGCCGCGGTCGGGAAGGACCCGCCGGGCGTGCCGCGCAGGTCGATGATCAGCGCGTCCGCGCCGCCGCTCATGATCTGGCTCATGAGGTCTGAGATCACGGTGGGATCGCCCTCGAACTGCCGCACCTGGATCCTGGCAATGCGCTCGCGCGGCCAGCTCAGCTTGAAGGCGGGCGCCTTGTCTTCGCTGCCGCTGCGAACGCCAGGCTGCCAGTGCAGACGGAGGTGAGTGAACGGCAGTGCGTCGGCGGCATCGTTGAAGGCCTGGCGGAACGCCTCGTCGTCCAGGGACTGGATGTCCGGATCGCGAATCGTCCGGGTGAACCGTTCCCATGGATCCCCCGAGACGAACTCGGGGTTGGCCACGGCGGCTTCGGCGGTGGCGATGATGCGCTCGACCAGGGCGGCGCGCGGGGGCTGCACGGAAGCCGCCGCCTGACCGACCATCCAGGTGGTGACGAGGAAGAGGATGAGTAGACGGGTTGGGGATCGGGTGCTGGCGTGGATCATGATTGGACTCACTGGTGGATCAGGGGCTCGATTCCAGCGTCGCACCATGGCGGGTGGGGGTCCAGAGTCCAGTGATGAACGTGATGACTTTTTGACGAAAATGAAGACTGATCCCACCGTTTTGGACGAACTTGACCGCTTCTCAGCCGTCCCGGGACGAGATTGAAGCCGCGTCCAAGGACAGGCGATCAATCTCGAAGCGGGTCGAGACGGGGATCTCTCGTTCGCAGTCGGTCAGTTGCGTCGATCGTTTCCTTGCGTTGCCTTCGATCGACCGGATGCGCTGCGAATTGACCAGAAAGGAGCGGTGGACGCGGATGGCGTTGGGCAACTGGGACTCGATCTCGGCCAGGGTCGAGCGGAACAGCCGCTGCCTGGCCTCGCCCTGCCGAAGATAGTGCAGGGTGACGTAGTTCTGCTCGGCCTCGGCGTAGAGAAAATCCGAGGCCGCCAGGCGCAGGCGGTCGGTCTGGTTGCGACCCTGCAGGACCAGGCGCTCTTCGCCGCTTCGATCACCCAGCACGGCGATCAGGCTGCGCCGGACCAGCAGGCCGGGCGGGACGAGCAGCGGCAGGTAGGGCAGGGTGACCCAGGTAACGAAGTCCATCCAGATGCGAAGATCCAGCGCGCGTTCATTGACGACGATCGCGTTGTACACGTAGGCCAGATTGAAGACCAATACGATCAGCAGCGCCAGGCCAAGCACTTCGTGCCAGAGCCGCCAGACCACATGATGACGTTCCACCCACCAGCGGCTCAGGCCGTGGACGATCAGAAAGGGCAGCAGCAAGCACAGGCCGTAGCCGGTCAGGCGCAGGGTGCGGAAGGAGGCCTCGTAGCGGTCCGTGCCCATCGGTTCGATGAACAGCAGGATGAAGACCAGGGCTGCTCCCAGCGTGGCGCCCATCCCCAACGGCAGCCACCACGAGTCGACGAAACGAACCGGCCGGCTCAGGAACGCGCGGAGGCGGGAACGGAACGCAGCGACGGTCGTCTCGGACATGCGAAAAGCTTACCCCGCGGTCTGGTTCCGTTGCAGACGAGCGCTTCAAGTCAGCGCCGAGGCGTCCGTTCCCCTCAAAGCACATGGCGGTATGATGCCGATGTCAGTCCATGGCGGACCGAATCGGTCAGGGTGCATCGATGTCATCGCAGTCAGAGTTGCCGGGCTCACCAGCGATCCCGGAGGCGGCGCTGGTGTGGTTTGTTCTGCTGACTTTCCTGATCACGTGGAGCTTGATCGGGATCTATGTCATCGCCCCGGACGCCGCGTCGAATCTGTTCGGCGACATCAGCGGCTCGCACCCGTTCTTCTTTCTCGCGACCTGGGCGCCGGCGATCTCTGCATTTCTGACCGTCTTTCGCTATGCCGGCTGGTCGGGCGTTCGCTCCCTCCTGTCGCGCGTGCTGATCGTGCGCGGGTCCTTTGCCTGGGCAGCGTTCATCCTGCTGGTCATACCGCTCGTATTCGTTGCCGGGTCCCTGCTCAAGGGCGGCCCGCCGCTGGCGCCGATCCCGGCGGAGGGTGTCAGCGCCGTGCTGCTTCTGATGCTGATGATGCTCTTCCTCGGGCCTGTTGAAGAATTCGGTTGGCGAGGTGTCATGCAGCCTCTCCTGCAGCGCCGTATGGCACCCCTCTGGGCAGGCCTGATCATTGGAGTCACCTGGGGCATCTGGCACCTGCCGGCCTTCTTCCTGTCAGGCGTTGTCTTTGCCGACTGGAGCTTTCTGCCGTTCTTCGTCGGCAATGTCACCCTCGCGGTTCTGGTGACGCCGATCTTCAATGCCGCGCGGGGCAGCCTGTTCTGGCCGATGCTCTTTCACTGGCAGCTGATCAACCCGTTCTGGGCCGATGCCCAGCCCTGGGATACCTGGATTCTGGTGGCAGTGGCGGTGCTGGTCGTCTGGTGGACGCGCGACACGATGCTCCGCCGAGAGGGCGCAGTCCGTCACGTGTTGGCGGTGGGGCGGCTCCCGAGGGCCCCTCTGGACGACCCTTAGATGCCTCGCCGCTCGCGTTTCGCCCTTATCGTTGCGCTACTCTGCCTCGCGCCAGACTTGATGGCGCCGCCCTCACCGTCGGCGCGCCTGGCCACGATTCTGGAGGCCTTTCGAACGCAACACGGATTTCCCGGCGCCACGGCGGCCATCGTTCTGCCCGACGGCAGCGTCGTGACGGCGGCCACCGGCGTGGCAGATCTCGACAGTCAACGCCCCATGAGCCCTGACACGCCGATGCTCGCGGCGAGCATCGGTAAGAGCTTCGTGGCCGCCACGGTGCTGCAGCTCGAAGACGAAGAGCGACTCGCACGTGGACAGCTCCTGTCGGTTCATCTCGGCGGCCGACCCTGGTTCGATGCCCTCCCCAACGCCGCCGAGATCACGATCAATCATCTGCTGCATCACACCGCCGGGCTACCCGACCACGTCCATACGCCGGCGTTCCAGGCCGACTTCAGGCGGCTCGCGGCGGCCGGGGCGCGTTTCGATCCCGAGCAGCTCATGGCCTATGTGGCCGGGAAGGACGCGCTCTTCGCGCCCGGCCAGGCCTGGTCCTACAGCGACACGGGGTACGTACTGCTCGGCCTGGTTATCGAAGAGGTGACCGGCGCGGTCTGGCACGACGTCGTCCGTGCCCAGCTCATCGTCCCCCTCGGCCTTGAGCACACCCTCGCCTCGAATCGACGCGACCTGCCCGGCCTAGCGGTCGGCTATACCGACCCTGACAATCCCTTCGACCTGCCTGCGCGAACCGCCGATGACGAGGGGCGGCTGTTGTGGAATCCCGCCGTGGAGTCGGCCGGCGGCGGCTTCGTCTCCACCTCGGCCGATCTGGCGCGCTGGGGTCAGCGCCTCTTCGCCGGGCAGGCACTGCAGCGGCCCTACCTCGACCGATTGCTGGACGGCGCGCCGGTCGATCCCGGCCGTCCGTTCGTTCTCTACGGCGCCGGTGTGGCGATCCATGCCGAGACCGCCAATGGCCCTGTCTATGGCCACGGAGGCTCGATTCCGGGGTTCGTGTCGAGCCTGCGCCATTACGCCGACCACGATGTGACCGTGGCCTTTCAGATCAATTCCGATGCTGGACTCAGCGATGATCGTCGCGACATGGTGCCGTCATTGGAAGCAGAACTGGCGGTTCTAGCGGTTGCGCTGGCGCGGGAGATCCATCGGCTCGAAGGTGATGGCCGACTGCCGCCGGACGGTGGGGCTGATTCTCTCTGACGGCAACCGGGTCCGATCCGCGAGGGGCTCGTGAAGGAACCGACGCTGGCTGAGCCTGTTCGTGCAGCACTGACGAGCGTCGCCACGACGCGCGCCTCCCTAGCGTCCGTCGGGGTTGCGGGGGAAGCGGATGCGGTCGACGTCGGCCAGGAAGAAGGGAAAATACTCGTCGGTCCCGAACATATTGCCGGCCTCGATGCGAAAGGCAAGACGATAACCATCGACGTCGCGAAAATCCGACATCAGGGCACCGAAGGGCTGGAGCCGGTGGGCCTTGTCGGGGTTGGCATTGCTCCAGCGCTGGAACTCGACCCGCACTGGCCGCCCTTCGGCATCGACGGTCACATCGACGGACTGGGTCAGGGTGCCGTGGCGAACGGTCACCCGGGCCGTGTCGTCATCGCCAGACTGCCACGTGACCCCGGGGCCTGGCAGCAGCGCGGCCGGTGTCCAGATCACGGCTTCGGCGACGTAGCGTCCGAAGGCCGATCGCTGGTGGTCAGGATCGCCCCCCAGCCGGGCCACGGGAATCAGCCCGAAGAGACGGAAGCGGGTCCAGCTGGCTGAATCGGAGCCCGACACGGGCATTCCGCTGCGCGTGCGCATGGCCCAGACGAAGCCATGGGGTGAGGCAAGGATCTGGCGCGCTTCCATGGCCTGGTAGTTGGGCGCGTCCTTGGTCCCCAGGCTGAACTGACCTCGCATGTCGATTTCCGCCACCGGCAGGATCGGCGCTCCGACACGGATCGTGAAGCCGAAATACCGGCGTGCCGGTGCCGGCAGCTCGGCCACGAGCTCGGGATGGAAGCGCTCGGGCGACGCAGGCTGGAGCCGCCCGAGGCGCTCCCATTCGGCCCGGTCCGCTCGATGATCCAGCGCCCGGAGCAGCCCCAGGGCCAGGAGCCCAGCGAGCACGAAGAGAGTCACCAGCAAAAGGAGAGTCATCCGAGTCCATTTCGTCGTTAAAAGCGTTGATCACCGCCATCCTCGCGCAGTCTTCAAGCGCCTGTCCAGCGACGGGCGCAAAGGCGCGAGGAATCAGGGAGGGGTCCCGGCCCTGATCGCTCAGGTCATCGCGTCCCGCGACTCGGCGATCCAGTCGTCGACCACCCGTTCGAGCAGGGTCAGGGGCAGGGCGCCGTTGCCGAGGATCTGGTCATGGAAGGCCTTGATATCGAAGTCCTCACCCAGGGCGTCGCGCGCGCGATCGCGCAGCTCCAGGATCTTGATCATGCCGACCTTGTAGGCCAGGGCCTGGCCGGGCATGACGAGGTAGCGTTCGATCTCGGCGGTAACCTCGCCCTGGCCCATGCCCGTGTGCTCCATCATGTAGGCGATGGCCTGCTCGCGGCTCCAGCGCTTGGCGTGCATGCCCGTATCGACCACCAGGCGGACGGCGCGGAACATTTCGGCCTGGAGCCGTCCGAGGTTGTCGAGGGGGTCGTCCTGAAAGCCGAGCTCCCAGGCGAGCTGTTCCGTGTACAGGGCCCAGCCCTCGCCGTAGGCGGTGAAGGGCAGCATGCGGCGGAACATCGGCAGGCCGTCGAGCTGCTGGGTGATCGCGTTCTGGAAATGATGGCCCGGCACGGCCTCGTGATAGGCCAGGGTGCGCATGCCAAAGCGCGGAATTTCCGACACGTCGCGCAGATTGACGAAGAACGCGCCGGGTCGGGAGCCGTCGAGGGAAGGCGGCTGGTAGTAGGCGCCGGGCGCCGTGGCCTCGGAAAACTCGGGCACGCGCTTGACCTCGACCCCAACCGAGGGCCGCAGGTTGAAGTAGTCGGACATGGCCGGGTCGATCTCGTCGATGATCGTCTGATAGTCGGCGAGGATCTGCTCGCGGCCTTCGTCGCTGTCGGGATAGAGCTGATCCGGCCGCTCGGCGATCTGGCGCACGCGCTCGCCGATCGTGCCCTCGCTCAGGCCTTCGCCGCGGAGGATGGCGTCCATTTCGGCACCGATCCGTTCGACTTCCGCCAGGCCGATGGCGTGGATTTCATCGGCGGTCATCGTCGTGGTCGTGTGCTGAGTGATCGCGGCCTGGTAGAACGCATCGCCGTTCGGCAGGCGCCAGACGCCGTCGTTGCTGTTGGCCTCTGTGGACAGATCGACGAGGTAGGCCAGGAGTTCGCCGTAGGCCGGATAGACCACGCCGTCGACGGCGGCCACGACCTGATCACGTAGCTCGCCTCGGCGGGCTGCACCGAGTTCTTCGTCCGGAATTCGAGCCAGGCGCTCGTCGAAGCTGGTGACCAGCAGATGCTCCTCCGCCGGAGGTTCGATGAAGCCCTCGATCTGATTGATCACCTTGTCGACGGTAAAGGCCGGCGGATGGATCCCGGCCTCGCGGCGCAGCACCAGGCCCTCGAGGATCTGATCGAATTTGGTGTCCATGGCGTTCAGCCGCGCGATGTAGTGTTCCGCGCCGAGTTCGTCGTCGATGACATGCTGCTGGGCCATGAAGTTCGGAATCGAGCTCTGGACGCCGAACATCTGGTTGACGGGAAAATTATGCAGCTGCCAGCGGTCGGCGTCGGCCAGCGTATTGCCCATGAAGAAGTCGAAGATGTCGTAGGACAGGCCGTCCTGGCCCTCGTAGTCGCTGCGGTCGTAGCTCTGAAAGATCGCGTACTGTTCGCGCCAGAAGGCCAGCTGCTCGTCGGCCGCCTCGGGCGAAGAGTCGCTGAGTCTGGCGTTGTGGCCGCGAATGCCGATCGGTTCGAGCATGCGCATCGAGGAGAGCATTTCCGGATTGCTCAGCGCGAACTGGGCGAAGACTCGGGTGTAGAACCAGTCGATCGACAGCGGCTTGAAGAACCAGAAATTGGCAAACAGCAGACCACCGATCAGGACCAGGACGCCCAGCGTCATGCCGGACCATTTCAGAAAGCGTTTCATGCGCATCGCTCGTTGGAGGGTCGATACGCCAAGGCTACAGGATCGGGGAGGTAAGTCATGCGCCAGAGGTCATGGCTCCGGGATCGGCGCTGACGTCGCCCGGCGCGCGCGTGGTATGTTGGCCACCGCTCGATCGGCCGGAGTTCGCCTTCGATGTCCACCTGTCAATGCGCCTGCGGCACCGTCTGCTTCGAAATCACCGGCCAGCCGCTGTTTCGCATGCGCTGCCATTGCACGATCTGTCAGCGCTTCAACGGCGCACCGTTCGGGGATGTGGTGATCTTTCGCGCGGGCGATGTCGTGCTGCCGGCAGGATCGGCCATCGACTATCGCAGCTACAAGGCCCCGCCCAACGTCCAGCGTGGACGCTGTTCGAGCTGTGGTCAGGCCGCTGTCGAACGGTTCGAGTCCGTGCTTTTTCCCAAGCTTCGAATGGTGCCGGCGGCCTTACTCGACCCGGATCAGCTCCCTGCCGTCAGCTTCGATGCCTTCTACGACAAGCGGGTCCGCGACATAGGAGACAACAGCCCCAAGCATGAGGGTTTCTGGCCCAGCCAGTGGGCGTTTTTCAGGGTTTGGAAGGCGAGTCGCTCGGCGTCTCGATGACCGTCTCCTTACGGCTCGCCTCGAGTCGGCGTAGCGCGGCCTCCGGCGAGGGTCGGGACAGGATGAAGGTCGCGCCGATGAGAAACATCGCGGCGATCGCGGCGAGCATCCAGGCTGGCGCGCCGAACCACCATAGCTTGGTCCAGCTCAGGCCCATCAGCGAAACGCCAAGAACCTTGGCCCGCGTCGGAATGGCGCGACCGTTTTCCCAGGCGTGGATGACGGGGGCGAAGTGACGATTTCGTCGAATCTTTCGCGACAGCCTCGGCGAGCTGCGGTTCGCGGCCCAGAGCGCCAGCAGCAGGAACGGCGTTGTTGGCACGAGCGGCAAGGCCAGGCCGACGGCGCCCAGTCCCGTCGAGAACAGCGCGAGGTATCGGTAGGCCAGGCGCGCGGCCGGTGAACGCTTTCGATGTTCCATCGGCAGAGAATAACCAAAGCCGTTGAAGCGAATGTGGCAATCAGCGGGCTAGACTGATGCTTCCCTTTCCATCTGGCAGGTTTGACGCGCATGAGTGCCTGGATCTATCTCGCCGTGGCGATCGTCGCCGAAGTCGTCGGCACCTCGTTTCTGAAGCTCTCGGAGGGTTTTACCCGGACGGGTCCCTCGATCGCGGTGGTCCTCTGCTACGTGCTGGCCTTCTTCATGCTCGCGCAGACGCTCAAGACCATTCCGGTCGGTGTCGCCTACGCGATCTGGGCGGGTGCCGGCGTGGCGCTGATCACCCTCGTCGGGCTGGTGGTCTTCCGCCAGAACCTGGATCTGCCGGCGGTGGTCGGCATCCTCATGATCGTCGCCGGGGTGCTGGTCATCAATCTGTTCTCGACGACGGTCGACGGCCGCGACACTTCCGCGCGCTCGGCTGACCGCGTTGGTCAGTAACTTGAGCCTCGTGCCGGGCTCAGGGCCCTGCTCGACCTGCGGGGTCGACCGAGCTCACGGTGCAAGGCCCGTGATCCCGACCGTCGATGTGCAGTCGGGCGGTCTCGCCGTCGAGGTCGACGGCGAGGCTCGTCGACTCGAAACGCTCGCCGGCCGATACGGACTGGCGCAGGAGCACGTGGACGTAATCTCCCCAGTGCAGGGCAAGGTGCTCGGGTCCGAGGACGGCGCGAGCCGGGGTCTGGTCCGGGCAGGTCAGCGCCAGCGATTCGCGGCGCTGATCGGTTTGTCGATTCAGGTAGGGTTCGAAGGCCTGGAGTGAGCCCTCGTGCCAGGCCGGCTCGATGCCGAGCAGGCTCGTCATCAGCGCGTAGAGATCGATGGACCGCAGGCTGGGCGCTCGCGTGCCCGGCGCGAAGGCCGGGCCATGGGCAATGAACAGGCCGTGCATCTCGAACAGCGCCGGATCCCATCCGTGCATGCCCATGAGTGAGAACTGCGTCCGTCCGATCATGTAGGGCGTATTGGAGATCATCCATTCGAGATCGCCGAGGGCGAGTACGTCGGGGACGCGATGGTGCGATCGAAAATGAAAGCGTTCCGGGATGTCCTCCCGCTTCCAGACCCGCATGTTGGGGTGGGCACCGTCGAGGGCGGCGTGGATGGCCTCGGCGCTCGATTCGCCGGCCCAGATCTGACCGGCCGGCCCCCAGTCCGAGACCCGCAGCGTGCTCAGATCCAGGTAGTCGTCGAGCAGGATGTACTGATCGATATCGACGCGCGACATGCCGTGGTCGGAGGTGATCAGGATGTGCATGGTCTCGAGCAGCCCGCGCGCTTCGAGGCCGTCCAACAGGTCCATGAGATGGCCATCGATATCGGCGAGGGCGGCGGCGGCTGACTCGGAGCGAGGGCCGTCGCGGTGGCCGGCCGAATCCACCGACGAAAAATACAGGGTGATCAGATCGGGCCGCTCTGTATCCGGAAGGTCCAGCCAGGCCAGCACCTGCTGCACGCGCTCCTCGTAGGGTGTGCGTGCGTTGTAGGGCTTCCAGTAGCTGGGGCGAACGCGGTGGATCCGCGCCTCCGTGCCGGGCCAGAAGAAGGCGGCTGCCGTCAGCCCCTGCTTTTCGGCGGTGACCCAGATCGGCTCACCGCCCTCGTACCAGTAGCCGTCCATGACCGCTTCGCGGTTGCCGAGGGAAAAGCGGGCGTTGCGAAGCGGGTCCCACATGCTGTTCGCGACCACGCCGTGCGTGCCCGGGTGGCGGCCGGTCACGACGCTGTAGTGGGTGGGAAAGGTCTTGGTCGGAAAGACGTGGTGGAGGCTGTCGGCCTGAAGGCCACCGCTGACCAGCCGATCGAGGGCTGGCGTGTCGGCGAGGTCCAGGTAGTCATGGCGAGCGCCGTCGATCGAGATCAACAGGAGGGGCGCGGTGGGTGCTGATGATGGCGACGGAGCGGAACAAGCGGTGGCCAGGAGGACGGTGACGATGACCGCCGGGACCAGCCGCCAACAGGGGCCGGCGACCCGGCGCGGGGGATGCCTCAATCCATCGTTCATGGGTGGAGTTTCTGCTCGTCGTGTTGGCCTGGCATAGTTTATCGGTGAAGTGCGTAGAGGTAGTCGACGTTCAATCTTTCCTGTGAGCTGGAGCTAAAAAATGCAGAAGTTTCTGATCGGGTGCGCCGCCGTTGTCCTGGTGCTGGTGATCGGTGGCGGCACCGCCGGCTACCTGTTCGTCGTCAAGCCGGGCATGGAGTTCGTCTCGGAGGTGGGTGAATTCACCACCGAGTTCCAGAACCTGAACAACCAGATCGAGCAGACCGATCCCTTCGTTGCCCCCGCCGACGGCCAGCTCGACCCCGATCGTTTTCAGCGCTTCCTGGTCGCCCAGCGCGACATGCGCGGCCTCCTCGAGGACGAACTGGCGACCCTCGACGGCAAATGGAACGAGATCAAGGAAGAAATGGCCGCCGAGGGCCGGGATGCCAACGTTCTCGAAGTGCTGACCGCTTATCGTGATCTCGGCGGCCTGCTGCTGACGGCAAAGGAAGCGCAGGTGCAGGTGCTCAATCGCTATCAGTTCAGCCTTGATGAGTACGTCTGGACGCGCAACCAGACCTTTCGAGCCCTGGGTGAGCAGGTGGCCGTCGCCGCCGTCGGTGACCAGGGGTCGGCGGCCCTGAGCAGCCAGGTGTCCGAGGAGGTCATGACCCTGGTCGAGCCGCACCGCGAAGAGCTGATGCAGAGCTACGTCATGGCCTGGTTCGGTCTCTGACCGATTGCCCGGATGACTCGTCCGGACCCGCCGCCCTGACCGATCAGCCAGAACATCGGACCGCGCCAACACGGGGACTTGCTATGCTTCCGCCTCCTTCGTTTCCTCATCGCCGGAGTCGACCTTGTTCACGCGCCCGGGAGCATCATCACTGATTCTGGGGGTTCTGCTGGCTGCAGGCCTGGCCTCGGTCGATGCTCAGGTCCTCACCAGCCCGGAGATCAGGATCAACAGCTTCGAGGATGGCGATCAGCGCGTCCCGCTCGTCGCCACGGACGGGGACGGGGATGCGGTCGTCATCTGGCAGTCCCGCAACCAGGAGGCGGCGGGCTGGGCGATCTACGCTCAGCGCCTCGACGCCGACCTCGCGCTTCAGGGCGAGGAGTTCCTGGTCAATGACTACAACATCGGTTCCCAGGACGGCCAGAGCGTGGTCATGGCAGCGGACGGCCGCTTCGCGGTGGCCTGGAACGGGCAGGACCCCGACAGCCAGAGCGACGTCGTCTCCGTGCGGCGATTCGCGCCCGACGGAACGCCGCTGGCCGGCGATCGGCGAATCAGCGAGACGAATGGCAACATCCAGCTCCTGCCGCGCCTGGGCCTGACCGACGACGATGAGCTCCTGATCAGCTGGGAAGAAGACAGTCCGACGGTCGGTTTCGAGATCCTCTCGCGGCGGGCCAATGACACGGGGCGGCCGACGAGTGCGATTTCGACGCTCAACCTGTCCAGCGCCGGGGCTCAGCGTCGGGGCGATCTGGCCGTGGCCGGCGACGGCTCGGTCATTGCCGTCTGGCAGGACGCGGTGCTCGACGGATCGGACTGGGGGATATTCCTGCGCTGTCTGGATCCCCGGGGTCAGGGCCCGGCGGAATCACAGGTCAATCAAACGATCCTTGGCCAGCAGTCGCGACCGCGCGTGGCGCGCGCGGCCGACGGCCGATTCGCGGTGGTCTGGCAGGACACGCTGGGGCGGAGCTCCTTCGAGTATCGCCGGATCATGGTCCGACTCTTCGGCGCCGACTGCCAGGCGCTGGGGCCCGAGCGTCAGGTCAATCAGTTCGACGAGGGGATTCAGGATCAGCCGGCGATCGCCGTTGATCGTGCGGGCAATTACATTCTGGCCTGGCAGAGTTTCCCCGACGATTTCGAAAATCAGGGCATCTACGCGCGCCGCCTGGGACGCGATGGTGTGTTTCTGAGCGAGGAGTTTCGAGTCAACGTCGAGCTCGAGGCGTTTCAGGATTTTCCCTCGGTCAGCGCGATGCCCGATGAGGGTTATCTGTTCGTCTGGGAGTCGGCCGGTCAGGATGCATCGGGCTTCGGCATCTTTGCGCGCCGCTTCGCCGGCCCCCTGGCCGCCGAGCTGCGCGTCGTGGCCGGTGCCGACCAGGCTGCCGATATCGGACAAGCCTATGCCCAGGCGCTGATCATCGATGTCGTCGATCAATGGGGCCAGCCTCGAATCGGGGAGCCGGTCCGCGTCCGCGCGCCGGCTGCCAGCGCCGGGGTCGTGTTCGCCAATGGTCTGAACGAATTCACCGCCGAGACGGACGCGCAGGGGCGGGTCGAATTTTCCTTGACGGCCAACGGCCGGCCTGGGCGCTTCGAGGTGCTGATCGACGCGCCCGACAGCGGCCAGGAGGTCAGCATCGAGCTGGAGAATCTCGCGATTCCGGGCGCGGCGCTGATCCCCGTTCCAGCCACCTCTCCGGCCTTCCTCCTGGCGCTGGTACTGATCATCGCCGTGCTTGCGCGAGGCCGCCTTTGTTAAGCTTGCCGCTGGCGTTTCGTCAGGGAGTTCGCACGTGATCAAGAAACTCGTTCTGGGCCTCCTTGGCCTCGTCCTCCTGCTGGTGCTGCTCGGCGTGGCCGCGGCCTTTCTGATCGACCCGGACGACTACCGCGAGCAGATCGCGCAGCGTGCCTCCGACACGCTGGGCCGTGAAGTCCGCCTCGATGGACCCATGTCGCTGACCCTGTTTCCCTGGCTGGCCCTGAAGATCGAAGACGTCCAGGTTGGCAATCCCGCCGCGCTGGCCGATGCCCCACCGCTGGCGAGCGTGGGCACGGCGACCGCCTCGATTCGAGTGCTGCCGATGTTGCGCGGTCAGGTCGAGACCGGCGCCCTCACCCTGAGCGACGCTCGCCTGACGATCGTGACGGCTGCGGATGGCCAGACCAACCTCGACGGACTGATGGCCGAGGCGGATCCGGCTGCGGCGAGCCAGCCTGTGGATCTGTCGGGACTGACCCTGGGTGCGATCACCCTCGAGGACGTCGAGCTCGTTCAGCTCGACCTCGGCAGCGGTACTCGAACGACCCTGACCATCGAAGAGATGCAGCTGGCAGCGTTTCAGGCCGATCAGGCCGTGGACTTTTCTCTGATGGCTCGCCTGTCCGATGATTCCGGCGATCTGCTGACCATCGACGAGTTGAGCGGTGCCGTGACCGTTGCAGCCGATCTGGGGACGGTCCGGGTCACCGATCTGGAGGCGGACTATCGACTGCCGGGCAGCGACATCAGCGGTCAGGCAAGCGCCAGCCTCGAACTCCAGCGGGACGCGGAGACTCGTCTGACGGTCCATGCGCTGACCACCGAGCTGGACGCGGCGGGTCAGTCCCTGGGCCTGACGCTGACCGATTCGCTGAGCCTGACGCTGGGTGAAGCGCTGGATCTGGCCCTGACCAACGCCCGGGTGACGCTCAACGATCAATCGCTGCAGGCCAGCGGCCGGGTGCAGCTCGGCGATCAGCTGCGTGCCGATCTCGTCGTCGCCGGCGAGCGCCTCGACCTGCGCCCGTTGATCGCCGCATCGATGGTCGACCCCGCCGTGGATCCCGCAGGGCCGACCGAGTCGGTGCCCGCCGACTTCAGTGCGCTCAGTTCCCTCGTCCTCAATTTGCGCCTGAATCTCGACCGTCTGATCGTCTCCGACCAGCTGCGCCTGAGCCAGGTGGTTGCCGAGGCTCGTCTTGCGGGCGGTCGCCTGTCGATGGCACCGATGCAGGCCCAGCTGCTGGGCGGTGAGTTCAACGGCCGGGTCGACGTCGACTTCACGGCCCGCCCGCCCCGCGTGGCGCTGCAACCCGAGCTGTCCGGTGTCGCCATCGACCAATTGGCGGCCCTGAGCGGCAGCGGCGCACCCCTGAGCGGGCTCGCCGACGCCGGCCTGACGCTGAGCTTTTCCGGGCTCGATCTTCAGAGCATCCTCGCCAGCCTGAACGGCTCGGGCCGCCTGGAGATTGCCAACGGCGCGCTCGAGGGCGTGGACCTTCAGCAGCTGATCGATGAGGAGCTGACCGTCAGCAACTTGAGCAACGTCAGCCGCGCCTTTGGCGGGCGGACGGAGTTCGAGCGTCTGCAAACCCAGGTCGACGTGGTCGACGGGGTGGTCGAATTGCCGGACCTCGTTCTCAGCGCCGTCGGCTTCGGCGTTCAGGGCCAGGGCCGCATCGACTTTGCCGCCGACCGCATCGACTACCGGCTGCAGCTCGATCTCGGCCCTGATCTGACCGAGCGCCTGCCCAGCCGCCTGCGCAGCGCGACCGGCGGGCGCATCCCGCTGACCGTCTCAGGCCCGCTGGCCCAACCGGTTGTCGGTGTGGATTTCGCCAGCGTCCTCGAAGCGACGCTGCGACAGGAGATCACCGAGCGTCTGTTCGCGCCGCGCGAGGACGAGGCCGCGTCGGCTCCGGATGAGGAGGAGATGCCGCAGGGTGAAAGCACCCCGGATAGCTCGGAGGCCGCCGCCGACACGGCCGCCGATAACGACGCGGCGGCGGAGTCACCGCCACGGACGCGCGAGCGGACCAGCCAGGCGCTCCTGCGCCGCCTCCTCGAGCGTGCCGACGACAGCGCCGAGGAGCGTGCTGAAGGCGAGACGCGCAGTGGAGAGACCGACGAGGCGAGCGAGCCGCCGCCCTGCTGGCCGC
>CAZDFS010000035.1:2300-18349 GCA_964504865.1 uncultured Wenzhouxiangella sp. | reverse complement strand
AGCTTGGTCGCCGTGTTGGTGGCCACTTCGGGCTTGCAGACGTCGTCTTCCGGTACGAGCTCTACCTGCATGCCGAGGACGCCGCCCTTGGCATTTATGTCGTTAACGACAAACTCCGCCGCCCTGATCCGATCAGGCGCTCGCCCGACGGATGGGCTGGCGCTCGCCGTAGGTGAGGGTCCGCCACAGCCACTCGGCCGGCCCGAAGCGATAGCGGGCCATCCACCACTGCGAGACGATCACCTGCAGACCGAAGAAGGCCAGGGCCAGCGGGATGCTCGACCAGCGCGGCAGCTCGCCCCAGAGTCCCAGGCCATGGCCGTAGATTACCCAGGTCCAGACCAGTGATTGGGCCAGGTAGTTGGTCAGGGCCATTTGACCCACCGGGGCGAGAAAACGCAGGCGATCGGCCGACAGCACGATCATCGACAGATAGCCCAGGGCCAGCAGCAGGCCGCCGTAGATTGCAAAGGTGTTGCCCAGCGACGCGGCAACGGTCGGCGTGCTGGCCGAGACGTCCCAGAGCAGGGCGGTGGCCGCGATCGAGGCGATGCCGCCCAGCAGCAGCCCGCGGGCGCGCCACCGTCGGAAGAACAGCCTGTGCTCCGTCACCGTCACCAGGCGGTCGGACACGATCAGCCACCGACCGATCAGGAAGTAGCCGATGATCGGCGTGGCCCAGAACAGGAAGTACTGGAACTTGAACAGCGTATCGTCGACGCGCAGCATGACGTTGTCGACGAAGCTGCCGCTGGCGTGCACCGCCTTGGCCTCGGCCAGGAACTCGCGCAGGGCCAGCTCATCATCGGCGAAGCTCTGCATGATCTCGGCATGCACCTCCGGCTGCGACGACACGGCCAGGATGCTCAAGGTGCCGAGCCACATCAGGATCACGGGGACACTGATGAAGAACAGGCCCCATTTCCACAGGCGCCGGACTGGCGTGCTGCGGAAGATCGCGATCATGAGGAACGCCGACAGGGCGTAGACCAACAGGATATCGCCACCCCAGATCAGTATCGTGTGGACCAGGCCAAAGGCGGTCAGCACGAGCAGGCGGCGGATATACAGGCCCCAGAACGGCGTGGCGCGTTTCAGTGCGCGCTCGGCCATCAGCGCAAAGCCTGCGCCGAAGAGCATCGAGAAGAGGGGATAGAACTTGCCCTCGCCGAGGGTGGTCACGAGCGCGTCGGTGATCTGATCGGCCAGGGACAACCCGGGCTCGCTGCTCAGCATGATCGCCTGAAGCGGGCGCAGGAACCATTCGAAGTTGACGAGGAGGATGCCAAGGAGGGCAAAGCCTCGGAGGACATCGAGGTGAATCAGTCGGCTATTGACCGGGTGGAGTCGAGAGGCCGCCATCGCTCAGGTTCCTTGCGCTATCCATGAGGCCATCACTCTAAGCGTCGCGAGCATCCGGCGTCAGGTGTCGTTTGTCATGTTCTTGATTTCGCCTCGGCGGCGATGGGGGCAACCGTATAATGCGCGCCTGATCGATCACCAATGCCGAGACCGCCTTTGAATCCGACGCTCCGGGCCCTGCCAGAACTCGCTGTCGCCGACCGACCCGACGGGGGCGAGGTCGTGCTGCGCTTCGAGTGGTCCGAAGCGGCCAGCCCTCTCGCCTGGCCCCTCGGACTGGACCGCCTCGGCGGCGACCTGGGCGGCGAGTTCTGGTGCGCCAGTGGCGACGTCGCCGAGGGGCAAGACGGCGCGATTCAGTGGCGACGGGTGGGTGACCTGCTGGCGTCGCGCCTGGTGATGGACGACCCGCCGGACAGCGACCCGGCAGCGCGAGTGGCCGAGGCCTATCGCGAGCTCATCGGCTTCATTCGTGGGCAGGGCTGCTCCCATCTGCTGCGCGCCTGGAACTACATGCCGGCCATCAACGACGGCGAGGATGACCGCGAACGATATCGCCGCTTCTGCAGCGGTCGGGCGCAGGCCCTCGAGGCGATGGACGTGGATGAATCGGGCCTGTCGGCCTGCACGGCGATCGGCACGGACGAGGCCTGCCTCCGAATCTATCTCCTGAGTGCGCCCGGCCCGGCGCTGCATATCGAAAACCCGCGCCAGGTCAGCGCCTATCGCTACCCGCGCCGCTATGGTCCTCGCAGCCCCTCCTTTGCCCGTGCAACGGCGATGCGCGGCGAGGGTGATGAGGTCCTGCTCAGCATTTCAGGCACGGCCAGCGTGGTCGGGCATGAAACCCGCCACCAGGGCGACGTGCTTGCCCAGGCCGACGAAATCGTGGCCAATATCGAGTCCCTCCTGGGCCACAGCGCCGAGCGCACCGGTCGAGGCGGCCTGCGATCGTTCAATGCGCAGAGCCTGGTGCGCGTCTATGTGCGCGAAGCGGCCGACTGGCCGCGCGTCGAGGCGCGCTTTCGCGAGGCCTGGCCGTCGGTGCGACTGGCCGCCTTTCGCGGCGACATCTGTCGCTCTGACCTGCTGGTCGAGATCGAAGCCGTCACCCGCGCCTGAGTTCTGTCATTGCTCGGGGCCTGGACGCCGGGGTCCGACCCCGGCGATCATGGCCCCAGCCATCATCAACAGCCAAGGATTGACCGAATCATGAAACTTCAACTGGCCACCTGGCCCGATGTCGAACGCTACCTCGAGACCTCCCAGGGCGTGGTGATTCCCATTGGCTCAACGGAGCAGCACGGACCGACGGGCCTGGTCGGAACCGACGCGATCTGTCCGGAAACCATCGCCGAGGGCATGAGCGAGGCCGGCCTTCTCGTCGCCCCGACCCTCAGCTACGGCATGGCCCAGCACCACCTGGCCTTTCCAGGCTCGGCGAGCCTGCGTCCGTCGACGCTGATGGCGGTCGTCCGCGACGTGGTGCAGTCCATGGCCGTCGCGGGTTTTCGCAAGTTCTATTTCCTCAACGGACACGGCGGCAACATCGCCACGGTCAACGCGGCCTTTTCCGAGGTCTGGGCCGAGGCAAGCTACCGATCCGAGGACAGCGGCCTAGACATGAAGCTGGCCAACTGGTTCATGGGTCGACGCGTCCAGGCCCTGAGTGCCGATCTTTATGGTGACGCCGAGGGCAGCCACGCCACGCCGTCGGAGATCTCCCTGACCTGGCATGCCTACCCTGACCGGGCGCGCGACGACCGGCCGGATCCGGTGCGCGCACCTGACGGCGTCATCCGCGACGCCCGCGACTTCCGCCGCAGCTTCCCCGACGGGCGCTGCGGCTCCGAGCCCCATCGCGCCAGCGTCGAGGCCGGCCGGCGCTTCTACGAGGCCGCCCTGGCCGACGCGCTGGAGGACTACCAGCGCTTTCTGGACCGCTGAACATCGAGAGGCAGTCAATGAGCAAGGATGAATCCCGATTCGCCACCGAGTCCCCCGCCGTGGTCGACGTCGATGAGCTGGTGCGCCTCCGGCTCGATCCGCAGGTCCTCGGCCCGATGATCAGTCGCAGTCAGTTCGACCGCGTCGCCGATCATTTCCGCGAGGTCATCGATCGCGTCGCCGAGTTTCCCGCCCTCGAGCGAGCGCGCTTTTTCTCCGCCCTCGACGACGAAGAGCCGCGGCGCGACCTGGCCATCGCCATCCACGGACTGATGTACGGCAAGCCGGCGATGAAAGCACGCTTCGAGCACTGCCTGGCGACCCTGCGCCGCCACGACCTGGCCTTCTGGCCCCTGATCACCGTCTGGTTCGCCCTGCTCCATCCCGGCCGCTTCCGCCTGATCGACGCCGCCGAGGCCGACCGCGCCGGCTGGCCCCTCGACTGGGACGGCTTCTGCCAGAGCCAGCGGGGCTAAGGATTCGGCCGCGGTCCTTCTTCTTTTGCGACTGAATAACTGCGCATTGGCTTAAGCGTCATTCGCCTAATCCTGTATCATTGGGCCGGGCCTGGCGTTAGCTTCGATGTCTTTATCTGAATCGATCGATCCGTCGGGCGCCATCGCGTCCGGCCTGGAGGGCCGGATTCATTTCGTTCAATGGTAGGGAAAAATTATGGCTAATTCTTTTTCTAGACCGCTTCTGGCGGTGGGGTTGCTGCTGGCGAGCTCGACGGCGCTGCAGGCAGACGAACCCGCCTACTCGTATATCGAGGGGGGATTCAGTCTTCTCAATCTCGATGCCCCTGGCTCGTCGACCGAAGCGGGTTTCTTCGGCAGCTTATCGACTCGGCTGAGCGACGCGGTCTACGTCACTGCCGCCTACGAAGAATACGATCTGGGTCGCGGTGACCTCGGTCTGTTCAAAGCGGGTCTGGGTTTTCGCTCGGCGATCAATGACAGGACGGATTTCAACGTCGAGCTGGGCTATGACCATCTGGATGCCGGGTCGGACGACGCCGATGGTTTTCGCGGCACCGTCGGCCTTCGCAGTTCCATGAGCGAACGATTCCAGTCCCGTGCCTACGTCGGCTACTCGACCGACGATGATTTCGACAACGGTGATTTTCTCGTCGGTCTCGAGGGCAATCTGCTCTTCACCGACCGGATCGCGATGACGCTTCAGGCAGAGAGTTTTGAGTTCGATCTCAACTTCTATCGTCTGGGCCTGCGCTTCATGTTCTGACGACTCGGCTGCGCCGACAGACCGTCGGCGCAGCGCCCCTCGCCGCAGGTGCCGAACGGCGACACCCATCTTCATAGGAGTGTGGGTAGACTCTTGGGTTCGTTTTTTTAACGACTAGAACGGATCCGCTGCCATGACACTCGACTTCCGGAATCAATCGGTCCTTGCCGGCCTGCTGCTGGCGCTTTTTGCCTCGACGGCGACCTGGGCCCAGTCGCCCATCGTCCAGCCCGGCGCGCCGGGGCAGCCCAGCCGGGCGATCTCGGCCGAGGAGGCCATAAAGCTCGCCGCCCTGCGCTACACGGCGGCGGATGTGAAGTTCATGCGCGACATGGTGCCGCATCACAGCCAGGCCCTGGATATGTCCGTGCTCGTGCCCGAGCGCTCCCAGGATCCGGACTTGATCGAGCTGGCGGCCAAGATCGAAACCACCCAGCGCGACGAAATCGCCTACATGCAGAGCTGGCTGACCGAGCGTGGTGAGCCCGAGGCGCCGATGGACTGGCATCACCATGCCCACGGCGATCACGCCATGGAGGGCATGGCGACCCACGAAGAAATGGAAGCCCTGGCCGCGGCCAGCGGCGAGGACTTCGACCGGATGTTCCTGAGCCTGATGATTGCCCACCACGAGGGCGCGCTGGTGATGGTCGATGAGCTGCTCGACGAACAGGGGTCGGCGCAGGACCCGGCCTTCTATGAGTTCGTTTCTCACGTCAAGACCGACCAGAGCGCCGAGATCGAGCGGATGACCGCCATGTACAACGCCGTCGCCAACGACCCTCGCGTTGGCCTCGCCGCCGGCCTCCGCGACGCGGAAGAAGCGATCTGGAATCTGCGCCTGGCCTCGGCGCTGCCCAAGCCTGACGGCTTTTTCGACCCCGACAACCCGGCGGCTCGCTCCCCCGTCCGTGCCGATGAGGACGACGAGGACGACGACGACGATGAACCGCGCCCGACGCTGCTGGATTTTGCCAACACGGATCTGGCCTTTTTCGATGACGTGCTGATTGCCGGCAACTATCACGGCTTCAACATCTACCGCCTCGTCGATGACGGCGTGCCGTCGCTGGTGAGCTCGGTGGTCTGTCCTGGCGGGCAGGGCGATGTCTCGGTCGTCGAGAACCTGCTGATCATGTCCGTCGAGCAGAATCGTGGCCGCCTGGACTGCGGCCTGATCGGCGTGGCCGAGGAGGTCAGCGACCAGCGTTTCCGCGGTCTGCGGATCTTCGACATCAGCGACCTGACGCAACCGCAGCAGGTCGGTGCGGTTCAGACCTGCCGCGGGTCGCACACGCACTCCATCGTTTCGGGCCCGGACGAGGCCGGACGCATTCTGATCTACAACTCCGGCACCGCGCCGGTGCGCGACGAGGACGAGCTGGCCGGCTGTATTGATGAAGATCCCTATCGCGATGAGGGGACGGCGCTGTTTCGCATCGACGTGATCGAGGTCTACCTCGACCGTCCCGAGGAGGCGCGCATCATCGACAGCCCCGCGGTCTTCGCCGACTCGGACACGGGTGTCCTGGCCGGTTTGTGGGAGCGCGGTGATCACGGCCCGGGAACCCAGACCACCAACGAGACCAACCACTGCCACGACATCACCGTGTTCCCCGAGCTCGGCATCGCGGCCGGGGCCTGCTCGGGCAACGGCATCCTCTTCGACATCAGCGATCCGGAAAATCCGACGCGCATCGACGAGGTGGTCGACCCCGGCTTTGCCTACTGGCATTCAGCGACCTTCAACAATACGGGCACCAAGGTGGTCTTCACCGACGAATGGGGTGGCGGTTCCCGACCGCGCTGCCGCGCCTCGGATCCCAGAACCTGGGGCGCCAATGCCATCTATGACATCGTTGACGATGAGCTGGTCTTTGCCGGTTACTACAAGCTACCTGCCGCTCAGAGCGAAATGGAAAACTGCGTCGCCCACAACGGCTCGCTGATCCCGATCCCCGGTCGCGACGTGATGGTCCAGGCCTGGTATCAGGGCGGCATCTCGGTCTTCGATTTCAGCGACTCCAATCGACCCGTGGAAATCGCCTACTTCGACCGGGGTCCGATCGACGCCGATGAGCTCGTCACCGGCGGCTACTGGTCGGCCTACTGGTTCGGTCAGCGCATGTACGGCACCGGCATCGTGCGCGGTCTCGATACGCTGGCCCTCGAGGCGAGCGAATTTCTGACCGCCGATGAAATCCGCTCAGCCGAGCTGGCGGAGGTGGGTGGCGTGTTCAACCCGCAGACGCAGCTGGCCGTTCGCTGGCCGGCCGAGCCCGTCGTCGCCCGCGCCTGGCGCGACCAGCTGGTCCGCGGTGGCCATCTGAGCGAGCACCAGAACGAGGCCCTGGAAACGGCCCTGGCAGCTTTCGAAGCCGGGGAGGGTACGGCGCGGGCACAGCTGCAAGCCCTGGCCGAAGGCTTTGACGAGATGGCGCAGGCCCGGTCCGGCCTGACGCAGGCGCGCTTTGCCGGACTGGCGGACACGCTGGCGGGACTGGCACAATAATGAGGCGTCCGACGAAACCTTAGCCCCGGGTGATGCATGCGCCGATCGATACGAGTCCTCCTTCTCGCCCTGGCCCTCCTGCTATCGGCCTGCTCGACTGAGCCCGCGACGGCGCCTTCAGCGATGGATGCAGCTTCGACGGAATCGACCACGGTCCTGCGCGGCGAGGTCGTCTACCGTGACCGCCGCGCGCTTTCCGATCAGGCCGAGCTGGTGCTTGCACTGACCGATGCCGATCGGCCGGGCGCTATCGTGGCGCCGCGCCTGCTCGCCCTGGCGGGTGAGCAGGCGCCAATCGCCTTCGAGCTACCGCTCCCCGAGGACGTCGACCTGACTCGGATCGTGCGCCTCGAAGCGGCGCTCCTTGAGCCCGACGGAACCGCGCGCATCGGCACATCGGCGGCCTTCGCCCCGGCCGACGGCCTGGCGATCGGGCAACTGCCCCTGCGTTTTCTGGCCGACGAGGACTTTCAGGCCCGTTTTCGCTGCGGCGAGGTGCGGGTGCAGGTCTTCTCGATCGGTGATCGAGCGGTGCTCGCCGTGGACGGCGAGCAGCGGATTCTCGATGCCTCCCCGGCGGCCTCGGGCGCGCGCTTCGAGCGCGCTGGGGACGAGTTCTGGTCCCATCAGGGCACGGCCAGGCTGATTCTCGACGGTCGCGATTACCCGGAATGCCAGGCCGTCGAAGGTGCTGACGCCGGCGCGGCGGCCTTGATCGACGTCGACTGGCAGGTGATCGAGATCGCGGGTCAGGCCCCGGTGGCCGACTCGGCGCCGGCACTTCGATTCCTCAGTGACGAGGGGCGTCTGGCCGGCACCGCCGGCTGCAACCGCTTCGGTGCGCCCTACACCCTCGACGGCGCGGCCCTCGGACTGGGGCCGATGATGAGCACCCTGATGGCCTGCCCCGACGAGGCCGTCAACGCGCAGGAGCAGCGGATGGCCGCGGCCCTCGCCAAGGTCGAGCGCTTCGAACTGATCTCGCCATCCGAGCTCCACCTCCTCGGCGCCGACGAGGTCCTGATTCGGGCGCGCCGCCACCTCGACTGAACCGGCCAAGGGGCCCGGATTGCGCAACGCCACCGCGCTCCCCGAAACCCTTCTTGACATTCCGTCACTTGCAGCGCCCGCCAGCCCGGCGCTAGGGTGATCCTGCGCGCCGCAATCGAGCGATCCTGATCGTCTGATTGCCGCGACGCGCTGGCGATATGCACCCGGAGACCTGACCATGGCTGAATCGACCCCCTTGAGCGACGACCTCGGCGCGCTGCTCCGACTTGTCGAAAGAACCACCTATGGCGGCAGTCGCCAGTGGAGCGAACTCGTCGAAGCCATGGGCTACGAGGGTTTCATCGACTGGCAGCTCGAGGGTGAAGCCATCGACGACGGGGGCCTCGAAGACGCCCTGGCAAGCTTTCTTCCGACCCTGTCGATGGATGCCGAGACGCTCGCTGATCACACCTTCGAGCAGCGCAACTTCGGCGATGCCCAGCGCGACCTGACCATCGCGACGGTGATCCGTCAGGTTTACAGCCCGCGCCAGCTCTTCGAGCGCATGGTCGAATTCTGGTCCGATCATTTCAACGTGCCGATCAACAGCGTTCAGAGCGGCTTCTTCAAGACCCTCGAAGACCGGGATCAGGTCCGGCCACGGGCCCTGAGCCGCTTCGAGGACCTGCTGATGGGCTCGGCCAAGTCACCGGCGATGCTCTACTACCTGGATAACTTCTCCAGCACCGCCGAGGGACCGAACGAGAATTACGCCCGCGAAATGCTGGAGCTCCACACGCTCGGCGTGAACGGGGGCTATACGGAAGCCGACATCAAGGACACGGCGCGCGTGTTCACGGGCTGGTCGATCGCCGAGCCGGCGCAGTTCCGCTTCTACACGATCCTCCATGACTTCGAAGCCAAGACCGTCCTCGGTGAGGTGATCGAGCCGACGGGCCTGAGCGAAGGAGAGGCGCTGCTCCGGCGCCTGGCCGCCCACGAGTCGACGGCGCGCTTCATCTCGACGAAGCTGATTCGTCGCTTCGTCGCCGACGATCCCGACCCGGCGGTGGTCGATGCGGTCGCCCGGGCCTTTCTCGACTCCGGTGGGGATATCCGCGTCACCCTCAAGGCGCTGCTGATGCTGCCCCAGGTGCGCCAGACCCTGCCGCTGAAACTCAAGCGGCCGAACGAATTCAGTGCATCCATGCTGCGTGCCCTCGAAGTCGGCCTCGGCGAGTACACCCTGAACGGACACTACCAGTCGCTGGTCGCGGGTGGCCAGGTGCCCTTCAGCTGGCCGGCGCCGAACGGTTATCCGGACCAGCGCAGCTACTGGCAGTCGACGAACGGCTTTCTGATGCGCTTCAACCAGGCAGCGGCGCTGCCCTCCGAGCTGCAGGCGGCCTCGCCGCTGCTCCGGGAGGCCGCCCAGCAGAACGGCCTGGAGGCGCAGATCGATCTGCTCGAGCGCGGCCTGCGCCCGCGGGGCCTGCGTCCCGATGAACGCCAGCGCCTGAAACGCTACTGCCGGCGCCTGCCGGTCAGCCAGCGCCCCGCGGCCCTGGCCAGCTGGATGCTGGGCAGCCCCGAAGCCCAGTGGCGATAGGCCCGATAAAGGAGACAGACAGATGAATCGACGCGAACTGATGAAGTGGATGGCTCTGTCCGGGGCTGCAGCCGCGGCCCCTGGCTGGGTCTGGGCGGTGGGCGAGGGGCAGCAGCCGGGCGAGCGCCTGATCCTGCTGTTCCTGCGCGGCGGCGCCGACGGCCTGACCCTCGTGCCCCCGCTCGGCGACGGCGCCTACTTCGACCTCCGGCCAACCCTGTCGGTCGCCGAATCCGAGGCGCTGGCGCTGGACGGTTATTTCGGGCTGCACCCGGCAGCCGGATCGATGAAGACGCTCTACGATGCCGGCGAGCTGGCCGTGGTCCACGCCGCGGGAACGATGACCGCCGAGCGCTCGCATTTCGAGGCCCAGGCCATCATGGAGCAGGGGATCGATCCGCTGGACCTGGCCACCGGCGACGGCTGGCTCGGCCGCTATCTGGCGACGCTGAACGGCGGGTCACCGCTGGCCGCCGCGGCGCTGGACGTGGCCGTGCCCCTGTCGATGGCGGGCCTGGGAAGTGCGCTGGCCCTGGGCGAGATCGACCAGTTCAGCCTCCAGCTGGACACGCGCACGCGAATGATCCTGACCGAACTCTACGACCAGGACCCGCTGCTGGCGCCCACGGCCAGTGCCGTCTTCGACGCGGCCCAGGCGCTGGTGCCCGTGCAGGCCTATCCGTCCGGCAGCGACTATCCGACCAGCCCCCTGGGCACGGCCCTGGCCGATGCGGCCCGCCTGATCAAATCCGGCGCCGGCATCAAGGCCGCCGCTGTCAATACGGGGGGGTGGGACACGCACGAGCGTCAGAATGACGAGATCGGCGGCTTGGTCGAGGATCTCGGCGACGCGCTCCTCGCATTCCGCAACGATCTCGGCGAAGACTGGTCCTCGACCACGGTACTGGTCAAGACCGAATTCGGTCGCCGCGCTTATGAAAATGCATCGCTCGGCACCGACCATGGTCACGGCGGCGTGATGCTGGTGGCCGGCGGCGGCGTCAACGGCGGCCAGGTCTACGGCGATTGGCCCGGTCTGCACGCTGGCGCCCTGTCCGACGGTCAGGACCTGGCCGTCACCACGGATTACCGGCAGGTCATCGCCGAAATGCTGGCCGTGCGCTTCGGCCAGACCGAGCTGGGCTCGATCCTTGGCGGCTGGTCGCCGGGCCCCTGGACCGGCTTGTTCAAGGCCTCGGGTCAGGCAAGCCCGATGACCGCCCTGGCCGGCCCGATGGCCGAGTCGCGCGCCGGCGCGCGCTTAGCGCCGCCCGATCGCCTGGATCTAGGCGGCCTCGCGCCCCTGTCTTCGCTGCGGCGGCAGGCCGCTCGGGCGATGGAGACAGGTCCGCGCGCGATGCGCTAGCGCCCGGCTTCGGGCTCGGGCCGAGGATCGTGGCTCGCTCAGTGACGCGATCGAGGCGCTAGCCGCGACGCTCGGCCAGCACCTTCAGAACGTCGTCGAGGCTCGAATCGGCGGCATGCAGGCAGACCAGCAGGTGGTAGAGGAGGTCGGCGGCTTCGTCGTTGAGCTCGTCGCCCTTGCCCTGCACCGCAGCGAGGGCAACTTCCACGCCTTCCTCGCCGACCTTCTGGGCGCAGCGGGCCATGCCGTCGCTGAGCAGGCGCGCCGTGTAGCTCGATTCGGGATCCTCTCCCCGACGCGATTGGATCACCGACTCGAGCTCAGCCAACAAGCCCAGCGGCGGCACCATCGCGTCGCCGAAGCAGGTCTGGGTGCCGAGGTGGCAGGTCGGGCCCTGCGGAACCGCCTGGATCAGCAGCGTGTCGCGATCGCAGTCGCCTTCGACCGAGACCAGCCCGAGAACGTGGCCGGAGGTCTCGCCTTTTGTCCAGAGCCGCTGCTTGCTGCGCGAGAAGAAGGTGACCCGGCCCGTGTCCAGGGTCTGCTGCAGCGCCTCGGTGTTCATGTAGCCGAGCATCAACACTCGGCCCTCGGTCGCGTGCTGGATGATCGCGGGCAGCAGGCCATCGCCCTTGTCCCAGTCCAGTGAGTTGATTTGGTTTTTATCTATTTGCATAGGAATATCGTGAGGCTGTTCACCATGGAGACACGGGGGCACAGCGATTGAAGCGTCCGGGTTCGTACCCGCTTGCCTGGGCGGCGGTGTCACCCTCGCGTCGCCCTCAAGGATCAAGAGCCCTGTCTCAGCAGGCGCACCCCTTGACTCGATGCTTTTTTCTCCGTGACCTCGGTGGCTCCGTGGTGAATCGATGGTTGTCTATGTCCGAACGATGATGCCTTCATCGCCGAGCCATTGCTTGAGTTCGGGGATCGCGATCTGGCCCGAGTGGAACACGGTGGCCGCCAGGGCGCCGTCGACGTCGGCCTGGCGGAATACGTCGCGAAAGTGCTCCCGGGCACCGGCGCCACCGGAGGCGATCAGCGGCACGCGACAGCGATCGCGCATGGCCTTGAGCTGCGCCATGTCGTAGCCCGTCCGCACGCCGTCGGAATCCATGCAGTTGAGCACGATCTCGCCGGCGCCAAGGCGCTGGACCTCGTCGACCCAGTGCGCCGTGTCACGTCGGGGGTCGACCATGTTGTCGGGGTCGCCCGTGTACTGGCGAACGCGAAGCAGCTCGCCGTCTCGAATCGAATCGATGCCGACGACCACGCACTGCGAGCCGAAGGCATCGGCCAGCTCGCTGATCAGCTCGGGCCGTTCCAGCGCCGGTGAGTTCACCGACACCTTGTCGGCGCCGGCGTGGAGTACGGCGCGGGCGGTGGCCACGTCGCGAATGCCGCCGGCGACGCAGAAGGGAATATCGATCGCTTCGGCCACGCGCTCGACCCAGCTCGTATCGACGCTGCGCCGCTGCGGGCTGGCGGTGATGTCGTAGAACACGAGCTCGTCGGCACCCTCGTCGCGATAGCGCTCGGCCAGATTCACGATGTCGCCCATGTCGCGATGGTCGCGGAAGCGCACGCCCTTGACCACGCGACCCTCGCGCACGTCCAGGCAGGGAATCAGGCGGACGGCGACCATCGACCAATCTCGTCAAAAGCGACACGGCCTTCCAGCAGCGCCCGGCCGACAATGCAGCCCGCTGCGCCGGTTCGGGAGACATCGAGCAGGTCACTGGCCCTGGCAATGCCGCCCGAGGCCTGCAGCTGGAGGTTGGGAAAGCGCTCGAGGATCGCGCTGTAGAGGCTCAGGGATGGGCCCGACAGCATGCCATCGCGCTCGATGTCGGTGCACAGCAGGTGTTTCAGCCCGGCGCCGCTGAGCCGCTCGATGAGGCTGAACAGGTCCGTGTCGCCGGATTCAGTCCAGCCCGAGGCCTTGGGAAGCCACTGGCCGTCGAGGGTGCGCGCCACGTCGAGTCCCGCGACGATGGCCTCACCGCCAAGGGCATCGAGCCAGGCGCAGACCGCCTCGGGTTGGCGCACGCACAGGCTGCCGATGACGATGCGCCGAGCGCCCTGCTCGAGCCTGAGCTCGACATCTTCGAGGCAGCGCACCCCGCCGCCGGTCTGGACCGGCACGTCGACGGCCGCGCAGATCCGAGCGATGGACTCGAGATTCTCTTCGTTGCCGGAGCGCGCACCGTCGAGGTCGACGACGTGAATCCATCGGGCGCCGGCGGCGGCATAGCGCCTGGCCAGCTCCACGGCGTCGGTGGGGTAGCGGGTTTCGCGATCGTAGTCGCCCTGCGACAGGCGCACGACGCGCCCCCCGCGCAGGTCGATCGCAGGGATCAGGATCATGCGGTCTCCTTGCATGTAGCGCTCTGCGGGTCGGCTGGGTTCAGGGCGAGAAAATTCGCCAGAAGGCGCGCCCCGGCCGAGGCTGATTTTTCCGGGTGAAACTGGCAGGCCGAGAAATTGCCACGACGCACGACGGCGGCAAACTCCTGGCCGTGGTGGCTGACCGCGACGGCGTGATCGATGGGCGCGGCGTAGCTGTGGACGAAGTAGAACCAGGCGTCGGGATCCACGCCCTGCGCCAGTGGATCGTCGGGCTGGCGCCACCCGAGCTGGTTCCAACCCATATGCGGCAGGCGCAGGGCCGGGTCGCTGGGAAGGTGTCGCACTTCGCCGGGAATAAGCCCCAGGCAGTCGCAGTCCCCTTCCTCGGAACGTTCGTAGAGGAGCTGCAGGCCGAGGCAGATACCCATCACCGGCTGCTCGAGGCTGCGGATGACCTCGATCAGGCCGGCCTCGTCGAGGGCACGCATGGCCGAGCGCGCCGAGCCGACGCCGGGCAGCAGGACGCGGTCAGCGGCGCGGATGCGGTCCGCATCGGAGGTCAGAACCGCCGGTGCGCCGAGTCGGCCAAGTGCGTGCATGACCGAGCCGAGGTTGGCGCCACCGGAGTCGATGACGGCGATGGAGGCTGGGCTGCTCATGACCGGCTCAAAGGGATCCCTTGGTGGATGGAATGCCGCTACCGGCGCCGCGGCCGAGGGCGGGTCGCAGGGCCCGGCCGACACCCTTGAAGCAGGCCTCCACCATGTGGTGCGTGTTCTCGCCGCTCAGGTCGATGTGCAGCGCGCACTTCAGGGCCTGCGACAGGGAGGCGAAGAAGTGGCTCACCATCTCCGTGTGCAGACCGCCGACGGACTCGCGGGGGAAGGTACCGTTGAGGACAAAGGCCGGACGGCCCGACAGGTCGACGGCAACGCGGGCCAGGGACTCGTCCATCGGCAGGGTAAAACCGTAGCGCCCGATGCCGGCGCGATCGCCGAGGGCGCGATGGAGCGCTTCGCCGAGGGCCAGGGCGCAGTCCTCGACCGTGTGGTGTTCGTCGACGTGCAGATCACCGGCGCAGTTCAGCGTCAGGCTGAAGCCGCCGTGGGCGGCGATCTGTTCGAGCATGTGGTCGAAAAAGCCGATGCCCGTCGAGATCGTCACCGGCGCCGTCGCGTCCAGGTTGACCTGGACCTCGATTCGCGTTTCATTGGTGCCGCGTTCGACGCGGGCCGTTCGCGGGGTGACGAGAAGTTGCTGGGCGATCGCGCCCCAGGTCTCGCCGTCCGGGCCAACGCGAAAGCCGCGCAGCCCCATGTTGGCGGCGAGCTGGAGATCGGTTTCCCGGTCGCCGATGACGGCGGACTGGCTGCGATCCAGCGAGGGGTCGCTCAGGTAGTTCAGCACCATGCCCACGCCGGGCTTTCGGGTTGGCGCGTTGTCTTCGGGCCGAGTCGGGTCGATCAGGATCTCGTCGAAGCGCAGGCCCTGGGAATCGAGGATCTGCAGCAGAAGGTCATGCGGGCCCTGAAAGTCCTCGCTTGGAAAGGACTCGCTGCCCAGACCATCCTGATTCGACACCATTACGAAGCGATAGCCTGCGGCTTTGAGCTCGAGCAGCGCCGGAATCACGCCCGGCATCAGGCGAAATTTCTCGAAGCGGTCGATCTGCTCATCCTCGGGCTCCTCGATGAGGCAGCCGTCGCGATCGATGAAGAGAATTTTCCTGACGCTCATATGCCCGTCTCCCGGGTGCTGAAATAGGCCTGAAGAAAGTCGATCAGACGAGCTGTCTCTTCGGGCGTACCGATGGTGATTCGCACGCAGTTATCGAGCTGCGCCTGCGCCGACTGGTTGCGCAGGCGAATGCCTTGCGAAGCGGCGGCCTCGACCAGATTGCTGGCGCTGTCGACGCGAATCAGGATGAAATTCGCCTGACCCGGCCAGAGTCTGGCGACGCCGGGCAAGGCGGTCAAGGCCTCGATGAGGCGATCCTTCGATTGCTGAAGCGTGGCGAGCTGCTCATTCAGTCGACTCGGGTCTGCCAGCGCGCGGCGCGCCGCGGCCACGGACGGGGTCGGCAGTGGGTAGGGCGGGATGATCCGTCGCAGCAGGTCGATCACCGCAGGATGCGCGATCAGCACGCCGATCCGGCAGCCGGCCAGGGCGTAGGCCTTGGAGAGGGTGCGCAGAACGACCAGATTGTCGTGCGCATCGAGCAGGTGGGTCATGGGCCCGGCCGGGCTGAACTCGATGTAGGCCTCGTCGACCACGACGAGTCCCGTGCCCTCGCGTGCCCGGCAGATGCGCCGAACCGCGTCGACGGGCACGTCATTGCCGGTGGGATTGTTCGGCGAGCAGAGAAAAGTCAGCTTGGGCGCGTCGGCGTTGATCACGCCATCGGCGTCCAGGTCCCAGTCCTCGCCTCGGTCGATGAGCGGAACTTCAATGACCTCGGCACCCTGGATGCGGGCGCTGAGTCCGTACATGCCGAAGCAGGGCGGGCAGATCACGACGCGGTCCGTGCCGGCGCGGCAGAAAGCGCGCATCAGAAGGTCGATGCCCTCGTCGCTGCCGCGGCTGATCAGCAGTCGATCGTCGGCCACCGCAAAGCGCCTGGCCAGTTCAGCGCGCAGGTCAGCCAGTTCCTGATCCTGCCTGGTCTGCAACAG
>CAZDFS010000035.1:0-2290 GCA_964504865.1 uncultured Wenzhouxiangella sp. | reverse complement strand
TTCAGCGCGCAGGTCGGCGGGCTGCGGGTCGGGGTAGCGATTGAGCGCCAGGCCTCCGTCCTCGGCCGGCGGCCAGGGATTTTCGTTGGCGTTCAGAAGCAACCCGGCGCTGTCGGCCAGGGCGCGCGCCGAGGCATAGGGCGTCAGGGCCCGCACCTCGGGTCGCGCCAGCGCATCGAGCCACGGCGGGCTGCTCGTGCGTCCTTCGCTCACGAATCGGCCTCGCCGGCCAGGGCGTCGAGGCGCAGCTGGATGGCCAGGCGGTGCGCGTCCAGGCCCTCGTGGGCCGCCAGGCGTGCGCCGGGCGGGCCCAGGGTCTTCAGGCCCTCGGGGCTGGCGCGCTGAACGGTCATGCGGCGCATGAAATCACTCAGGCTCAGGCCGGCGTGGGAGCGAGCCCAGCCGGCGGTGGGCAGAACGTGGTTGGTGCCGGAGATGTAGTCGCCCAGGGACTCGGGCGTGTAGTGGCCGAGGAAGACCGAGCCGGCGCTGGTGATGTCTTCGCACAGCGCCTCCGGGTCGCGCGTGGCGAGGATCAGATGCTCTGGCGCGTACTGATTGCTGATCGCGACCGCCTGATCCATGGATTCGACGACGAGGGCGGCGCTGTTTTCAATGGCGGCGCGCGCCGTCTCGGCGCGCGGCAGCTCGTCGAGGAGGCGGTCGAGCGCTTGCCCGGTGGCCTGAGCCAGGGCGGGGCTATCGGTGATCAGGAGGGCCTGTGAATCCGGGCCGTGCTCGGCCTGGGAGAGCAGGTCGATGGCGACGAAGCGCGGCGTGGCGCTGTCGTCGGCGATGACCAGCACTTCCGATGGACCCGCCGGCAGGTCCTGGGCGGCGCCCTCGGCCTGTTCGGCGACCTGGCGCTTGGCTTCGGCGACGAAGCGGTTACCGGGCCCGAAGATCTTGTCGACCTTCGGCACCGAGGCGGTGCCGAAGGCCATGGCGGCGACGGCCTGGGCGCCGCCGGCGACGAGCACCTTGTCGATGCCGAGGCGTTGAGCAATGGTAAGGACGGCCGGATCGGCGCGCCCGTCCTTGCCCGGCGGAGTCGCCAGCACCACCTCACGACAGCCGGCCAGGGCCGCGGGGACGCCCAGCATGATGGCCGTCGAGGGCAGCGGCGCGGAGCCGGCCGGCACGTAGAGCCCGACGGCATCCAGCGCCCGCCAACGCGCCTGGCAGACCACGCCGGGCGCGGTCTCGATCTCGAGATCCGACGGCCGGCCCGCCTCGTGGAAGCGTCGCACGGTCGCGATCGCCGTATCGATCGCATCGATCAGGTCCGCCTCGAGCTCGAACTCGGCCGCCGCCAGCTCGTCCTTGGACACCATCAGCCGGGCCGGCGCCTGGCCGTCGAACTTGCGGCCGTAGTCGATCAGGGCCTCATCGCCGCTTTCCCGGACGCCGGCGATGATCGCGGCCACGATCTCGCGCAGTTCCGCATCGGATTCCATGGCTGGCCGAGCGAGCACGCGGCGCAGTTCATCCGTCGACAGTTGATTGACCTGGAGCGTCTTCATGCCAGCATCTTCTCCACGGGCAAGACCAGCACCGCGGAGGCCCCGGCCGCCTTCAGCGCCTCGAGATGGCCCCAGAAGACCTGCTCGGTGCAGACCGCGTGCACGGCGACGCGATCGGGCTGGCCCTCGAGGGTGAGGATCGTCGGCGACTCAGCGCCGGGGAGGATGTCACTGATCTCCTCGAGGCGGTCGCGCGGGGCGTGCAGCATGACGTATTTGGTCTCGGCGGCGAGCTGGACGCCGCGAATCCGGGTCAGTAGCTTGTCAAGGAGTTGCTCATTGGCGTCGTCGAGCCGCTGGGGGCAACGATAGAGCGCGGCCTGGGATTCGAGGACCGAGTCGACCGCCTTGAGGTGGTTGGCGCGCAGGGTCGTGCCCGTGGAGACGAGGTCGACGATGGCGTCGGCGGTGCCGAGGCTGGGTGCGATCTCGACGGCGCCGCTCAGGGTCACGATATCGGCCTCCACCCCGTGCCGCTCCAGGTACTGACGCGTCAGGTAGGGATAGCTGGTTGCCAGGCGTTTGCCGTCCAGCATCTCGACGCCGGTAAAGTCCTGCGCTTCGGGGATGGCGAGCATCAGACGGCAGTCGCCGAATTCGAGAGGTAGCAGCGCCTCGAGTTCGGCCTGTGGCTTGCGCTGGCGGCTTTCCAGCAGCTTTTCCAGGGCAACGTTCTCGCCGACGATGCCGAGTTGACACACGCCTTCGAGAAGCAGTCGCGGGATGTCGTCGTCGCGCACCAGCAGCAGGTCGATGGGCAGGTTGCG
>CAZDFS010000034.1:0-36778 GCA_964504865.1 uncultured Wenzhouxiangella sp. | reverse complement strand
TGATAGCGACTGCGAACACCGTCGGTGCTGATCGGTTGCATCAGGCTTCGCCCAGCTGCTACCTCGCGAATCGCGAACTCCAGATCTTCCGGCGCCACATCTTTCAGCAGAAAACCCTGCGCCCCGGCGTCGGCTGCCCGCGGCAGGAGGCTTTCATCGTCGAAGGTCGTCAACAGCAGCACCGGCGTCGCGTTGGCGGCAGCGCGCAGCTGGCGAGTCATCTCGATGCCGTCGAGTTCCGGCATGCGAATATCGGAAATCACCGCATCGACGGGCGTTTCTTCGAGCCGGCGGATCAACTCCAGACCCGTTTCGCACTCGACAACGACGGTCATGTCCGGGATCGGATTGATGATGGCCTTCAGGCCCTCGCGGACCAGGGCCTGGTCGTCGGCAAGCGCGAGCCGCAGTTTATCGGACCTGCTCATCGACCTGTCTCCAGCGGCAGGCGCGCGGTCAAGCAAAGCCCGCCGCGCGCCCAGGGCTGGAAGTCGAGCGACCCATCAAGGGACTCGATGCGCTCGCGCATGCCCCGCAGGCCCATGCCCGGTTTGATCGGCCAGCTGACCTTGCCGTTATCTTCAAGCTTGAGCTGCCAGTGCCCCGCGCCCTGGCTCAGTTGCAGCCAGGCCGCGCTGGCACGGCCGTGGCGTACCGCATTGGTCAAGCCCTCACGCACGATGTCAAGGAAGGCCTGCGCTTCGACCACCCGCTCCATCCTGAATTCATCGGCCAGGTCGAGGTGGAGCTCAAGGCCGCCGAGGGGGGCTGCCAGCTGCCGGATTCCCTGCTCGAGTGACAGCCCATCGCTCTTCCGGAGCTGGGCGACGACGGCGCGCAGGTCGTCCAGGAGCTCACCTGCAAGGACGTCGGCGACGCCCAGCGCCTCGCGCCCTTCTTCATCCGCGCGGCCGCGGAGCGTGCGCAGATTCATCTTCAGCGCCGTCAGCTTGTGCCCGGCGACATCGTGCAGCTCGCGCGACAGGCGCAGGCGCTCCTGGTCCCTGGCGCTATCGGCCAGGAGCGTTCGCGTGGCCATCAGGTCGGCGTTGACCAGACGCAGCTCTTCGGCCATGCGCTCCGATTCCCGCCCGTAGCGCAGGACCAGGTAGGCGAACATCTGAAACGAACCGTGGGCGGCGACATTGATCAGGGAATTCGACAGGTTGGCGCCCCAGACCTGATCCAGGATCAGGAAGTAGGCGCCATTGATGGCCAGCAATAGGCCGACGGCGACGGGCCAGGTGAACATGACCGCCAGCCGCGTCGCGAGAAGAATGAGAAGGATCGGTGAGGAGCCGGAGAAGCCCTGCAGCAGAAGCCAGAGGATGCTCGCCCCCATCAGAACAAGGACACTGACGGAGACCGGCGATGGGTCATCGTCCTCGGACATCAGAAACCACAGCCAGCAGAGCAGGAAAATCAGCAGCGCCATGTCTGCCCAGGGGCCCTCGGACGGTGCCCGACCCAGCAGACCCGAGTTTGCGAACCAGACGGCGGCAAAGGCCACGTAGGAGGCCAGCGCGAGGGGGTTGAGCAGGCGTGAGGCGAGCGATTCGTCGTTCATGGCCTCAGTATCCGCGCAGTGCTCGGGAGTTCTCAAGGGCTCGAGGCCATGTCATGACTTCTGGCACCCGGAACTGCTGACTTTCGGCACCTTTGTCGCTCACGACTGCGGCACATGATGGTGGCGTACCCGGATCAGATCGATCCGATGCCAGCCCGCCAACTCTCAGGAGAACGCCATGACCCTGTCCACTTTCGCGATTCCCCACGCCCTTGCCGGCACGCTCGCGCTGCTGCTGTTCTGGCTCGCCGCGATCAAGAAAAAGGGAACGACACGCCATCGGCGCATCGGCCAGGCCTATCTCCTGTGCATGGCCCTGATCGTTCTGACGGGTATCCCGCTCACGCTAAAAGCCTATCTGGAAGGAAGCCATACCGGCGCGGTCTTTCTCGCCTATCTTCTGATCCTGGTCAGCCATAGCTGCGCGACCAGCGTCAGGGCGATTCGCCTCAAGCACGATCGCCAGGCCTTTCTGGGTCGTTTTCATCGAATCGCCACGGGGCTGCTGGGTCTGAGCGGGGCCGCGGTGGTGTTCATCGGCTGGAACACCTCGTGGGCGATGATTCTGGTGCCCTTCGGCGCCATCGGTATCGTCAGCGTGGTCGCAATGGTCCGGCAAATCCGCGCAACGACGGCGCCGAGAAACTGGTGGCTGAGGGAGCACTACGGGGCCATGATCGGGAACGGTATCGCTACCCATATCGCGTTCTCACAGATCGGCCTGGCTCGCCTGATGCCGGCGCAGGGGGAATTGAGCAGCACCCTCGGCTGGCTGCTGCCCCTGGCAATCGGCCTGGGCACCCTGGCCTGGCTGAATCGCCGATTTCAGGCGCCCGGTGCTACCATTCGCCGTGAAGCCACGCTCCCTACGTCGAACGCATGAGCAAAACCATCCATTGCAGCTATCTGAAGCGAGAAGAGGAGGCGCTGGATCGAGCGCCCCTGCCCGGCCCGCTGGGCGAGAAAATCCTGAATGAGATATCGAAGCCGGCGTGGCGACAGTGGCTGGCACACCAGACCCTGTTGATCAACGAGAATCGTCTCAGCCCGATCAATCCGGAGCATCGAAAATACCTCGAACAACAGGCCGAGGCGTTTCTCTTCGGCGGCGACTTCGACCGGGCGGAGGGTTACGTACCCCCCGAACCCTCCTGAGCCGGGCGCATGCCCTCGATCCGGCAGACCATGTCGCCGGCTCGGATCTGATCGAACACGCTCAGATACCCGGCGTGGTTGGGCATGAGTTCGATCGCCGTCACTTCGTCGATCACGCTCGAACAGGGTGGGCCCAGCTGGACGAAGACTCGGCGCTGGCGGTCGAACTCCATCAGCACCGTGTCACCGTTGACCACCTGCCAGTCGCGAATAAAACTGCCGATGTAGACTCGTCGAACCGGCTCGCCCGCGTCCTCGAGGAGCGGCGTCAGGCCATCGCCGCCATCGCCGCCATCGTCTCGCTGATCGACGGCTGAGCAGGCGCAGAGCACCATGGCCAGCAGCGGCAACACCACCTTTGTTCTGAGAAAGAATCCATTCATCATCGTTTCAATGCCTCTGTTATGGCTGGCGGATGCGGCCGTCGAATCACGGCGTCCAGCAGATCCTTGATTTTCCCGACATCGCTTGACTTCATGCCGTCGAAACGTTCTAATATGCGGCTTCGTGATCTGAGTCTCAGGCACGATATCGAGTTCGAAAGTGGCTAGGTAGCTCAGTTGGTAGAGCAGCGGATTGAAAATCCGCGTGTCGGCAGTTCGATTCTGCCCCTGGCCACCATTTCTCCGACTCCCCGCGCTTCAAGCTTTCAGCACTCAGAATCCTAGGACTCCAGGTCTGGCGGGATCGTTCCGTGCAGACGTCGAACACAGAGCGCTGCGATGACCGACAGGCCCACCGGCAACGATCCACGACGCATTCGCGATGCGCTGATCGAGTCCCATCCCTGCGTCGAACGCTTTGAAAAAGAGCTGTTCCTGGCCCATCTGGCCGGCCGCGATCGGGGCTGGCTATGGGCCCACCTCGATGATCCACTCCCCGACGACCTCCACGAGAGGTTTCAACGCCTGCTCGATCGGCGAGAACGCGGTGAGCCCGTCGCCTATATTCTGGGCGTGCGTGAGTTCTACGGGCGTGCTTTCGCCGTCTCACCGGCGGTATTGATCCCCCGCCCGGAAACCGAAACCCTGATCGAGCGGGCACTCGATTTGCTTACGGCGAAGGTTCTTCGCGCCGTCGACGTCGGCACGGGCTCCGGGGCGATCGCCCTGACCCTCGCCGCCGAGCGACCGTCCTGGCAGATCATCGCGACGGACCTGTCTCCCTCAGCCCTGAAGGTCGCGGCTGCCAATCGCGATCGAATGGGCCTTGAGCGCGTCGATTTGCTGCAGGCTGACCTGCTCGAGAGAGTCCCCGGGTCCTTTGACCTGATCATCAGTAACCCGCCTTACGTGGCCGCGTCAGATCCTCATCTATCCCGGGGCGACCTGCGCTTCGAACCGGCCATGGCGCTCAGCTGCGGCGAGGACGGACTCGAGCTGCTGCGCAAGCTCGTCGATCAAAGCGCTTCCCGACTGAATCGGGGCGGCTGGCTGCTGCTTGAGCACGGCTACGATCAGGCCGATTCCGTACGCGCCCTCCTTCGGTCGCGAGGATTCGACAGCCCCGAGAGCTGGGCGGACCTGGCGGGGATCGAGCGGGTCAGCGGTGCGCGCTGGCCGGGCTGACCCGCTCCTCTGCCGGCGCTTCGAGGCGCCGGGATAGCGATCAGTGACCCTTAATCCGCCCTGCCTTGCTGCCTGCTGAAGTAAGCTGGACCGGACCATTCCCCGAACTCCAACGGCACCGCAGACTCGATGACCCGCAAACTCGCCCTCAGGCTCCTGATCGCCCTGCTCTTTCTCGCCGGCCTTGCCGCTTTCTTCGCCTTCGATGTCAGCCAGTATCTCAATCTCGAGACGCTCAGGGAACAGCGCGACCGACTGCTCGAGCTCGTCGAGGCCAACTTTGCTTTCAGCATTCTGATTTACCTGGGCATCTATATCGCCATGGCGGCCTTGTCCGTGCCTGGTGCGGCAATCCTGACCCTCGCCGGCGGTGCCCTCTTCGGAGTGCTCGTCGGCACCCTGGTAGTGTCCTTCGCCTCCACGATCGGTGCCACGCTGGTGTTCCTGGCCGCGCGTTTCCTGTTTCGAGACACGATTCAACAGCGCTTCGGAAAGCGCCTGAAGGCCATCGATCGAGGCATCGAGCGCGACGGCGCCTTCTACCTTCTGGCGCTTCGGCTCGTGCCCGTGTTCCCCTTCTGGCTGATCAACCTGCTGATGGCACTGACGCGGCTGAAGACCTGGACGTTTTACTGGGTCAGCCAGATCGGAATGCTGCCGGCGACCGTCATCTACGTCAATGCCGGCACCCAGCTCGCCCAGGTCGATGGCCTCGGCGATGTCCTCTCGCCCGGGCTCATCGGCGCCTTCGTCCTGCTGGGCCTGTTACCACTGCTCATGCGCTGGACCTTGAACTGGCTCAAGCGCCGCAAGGTCTATCGAGGCCACAAGCGACCGCGGCGCTTCGACTACAACCTCGTCGTGATCGGCGCGGGCGCCGGCGGCCTGGTGTCTGCCTATATCGCCGCCGCGGTCAAGGCCCGGGTCGCCCTGATCGAAAAGAACGACATGGGCGGCGACTGCCTGAATACGGGCTGCGTTCCCTCGAAAGCGCTGCTCAGGACCGCAAAGCTGCTCGCCGAGGCCCGCGACAGCCAGCGCTACGGCATCGAGCGCATGGAGGCCAGCTTCGATTTCAAGCAGGTCATGGAACGCGTCCACGAGGCGATCGCCAAGATCGCGCCCCATGACTCTCCGGAGCGATACCGGGATCTAGGGGTGGACGTGATCCAGGGCCATGCGCGGCTGGTCTCGCCCTGGGAGGTCGAAGTCGGCGAGCGCCGCATCAGCGCCCGCTCGATCGTGCTGGCGACCGGCGCCGAGCCCCTGATCCCGCCCATCGAGGGGCTGGATGAAAGCCGCTACCTGACCTCCGACACGCTCTGGGACCTCGAGGCCCTGCCCGAGCGCCTCGTCGTCCTCGGCGGCGGCCCGATCGGCTCCGAGCTATCCCAGGCCTTTACCCGGCTGGGATCGAGGGTGACGGTGGTCGAAATGGCCGATCGCCTGCTGCCGCGCGAAGACGAGGCCGCCGGCCGGCTTCTCGCCGAGAGGATGAGCGCCGAGGGCGCGACGATAGCGACCAGAACCCGCGCCCTTCGCGTCGAGGGCGGCGCGACCCTGGTCTGCGACCAGGACGGCGAAGAAGTCCGCTTCGAGTTCGATCGACTGCTCGTAGCCCTTGGGAGAAGGACGCGAGTCTCCGGCTATGGCCTGGAGGACCTCGGCGTGCGCCTGGATGAGCAATCCCGCATCGCCAGCGATGAATTCCAGCGCAGCAACTTCCCCAATATTTATGTCTGCGGTGACGCCGCGGGCCCCTACCAGTTCACCCACGTCGCCTCCCACCAGGCCTGGTCGGCCGCCGTCAACGCCCTGATCGCGCCCTTCTGGTCGTTCCGCACCCGCTACGATGCGATCCCCTGGGTCACCTATACGGACCCGGAAGTCGCCCGCGTGGGCCTGAGCGAGGACGAAGCGATCGAGCAGGACATCGATCACCGGGTCTCGGTCTACGGCCTCGATGACCTCGATCGCGCGATCGCCGACAGCGCCGACTACGGCTACGTCAAGGTCCTCACGGAACCCGGCAAGGACAGGATCCTGGGTGTGACGATCGTCGGTGCCCACGCCGCCGAGATGCTGCCTGAATTCGTCCTCGCCATGACCCATGGCCTGGGCCTGAACAAGATCATGGGCACGATCCACGTCTACCCCACCTTCAGCGAGGGCAATAAGTATGCGGCCGGCGTCTGGAAGCAGGCGACCAAGCCCGAGCGGCTGCTGCAATGGGCCGAGCGATTCTTCAGCTGGCGCCGCGGCTGAGTCGCCACGGCATCGAGTCAGCGGCATAATGCCCAGGCGCTAGTCGATCACGCCCTCGAAGCGATCGACGAACAGCGCTTCGCGACCGAAGACCACGTAGGCGCGTCCCGATCGGATGCCGTTCGGATCAGCCACCGGCGCGCCGATTATCAGATCACCAATGCCGTCGCCGTTGATGTCGCCGGCTGCGGATACGGAGCCTCCTGCCTGATCGTCGGCGAGTTCGCCATTGATGACGAAGCCGATCGATCCATCGAGATCCTCGACCTCCAGTGGGCTACTGAAGCCTGCCGATGAGCCGAACACGACCATTGCCCGACCGGTCGCCACGCCATTATCCGGCGGAAACGGCGCGCCGACGATCAGGTCGTCGATGCCGTCGAGGTTGATGTCGCCGGCGGTCGATACGGGGATTCCAAGGACATCGAAGCTCACCTCACCGTTCAGTGCAAAACCGTTGTTGCCGTCAAGTGACGATAGGTCGAAGGGACTGGGAAACGCCGAATCCGAGCCGAAGATGACGTAGCTGCGGCCTGAGGCCGAGCCGTTCGGGTCGGCTCGGCCGGCGCCGAGGACGATATCGTCGAAGCCGTCATCGTTCAGGTCGCCGGCGTTGGCAACAGACTCACCCATCCAGTCACCCGATTGACCGTCGATCCAAAGATGACGTAGGCTCGGCCGGAATCCGCGCCATTGATATCGGCACGTCGGGCGCCGATGAGCAGATCGCCGATGCCATCGCCATTGACATCCCCCGCCCCCGACACGCTGACACCCGATTCATCGCCCTCGGCTTCACCATCGATCGCAAACCCGTTCAGGCCGTCGAGCAGGGACAGATCGATCGATGCAGAGAACGGCGTGTCCGACCCGAAGATCACGTAGCTGCGACCCGAGCCCTCCCCGTTCGGGTCGGCGAAACGAGCCCCGATAATCACATCATCGATGCCGTCCCCGTTGACGTCTCCGGCCGCCGCAACTGCGCTACCTGAATCGTCTTCCGCCGCTTCACCGAGCAACACCACGCCGTTCGAGCCATCCAAGGAGGCTAAATCGACCGAGGCCGGAAAGCCCTTATCGGACCCGAACACCAAGTAGCTTTTTCCGGCGTTCGAAGCACTGCTGTCTGCCCGTCTGGCGCCGATAATCAGATCGTCGATGCCGTCGTTATTGACGTCGCCGGCGCTTGCAACCGCCCCGCCGCTTCGGTCGGTAATGGACTCACCGTTCACGATAAATCCATTCGTACCATCAAGTGTCGACGGATCGAACACCGCGGGAAAGGCGCTGGTCGCACCAAACAGCACATAGCTGCGCCCCGCGTTCGCCAGTGGTGACTCTGAGAACGGCGCGCCGACGATCAGGTCGTCGACGCCGTCGCCATTGATGTCTCCCGCCGACGACACGGAATAGCCCAATCGATCGTCGGCGGCCTCGCCGTTGATCACGAATCCATTGGTTCCGTCGAGCTGGCTGAGTTCGAGCTGCGAGGGAAAGGCCTGCCCATGAACCGATTCGGCCAGCGACACGGTCAAAGCGCTGGTGATCGCAAAGGCAAGCGCGCTTTTCCGTGCCGCGACGCGGACCTCTCTCACCCATGGATCGAATTCAGAAGCGGCTAAAAGGGGTCTATCCATGAATTCAATCTCCAATGCAAATGAAAGGTCTGTCTATCCGCGGCGAATGCGCCCCGGGGGAAAATCAGAAACGACCCCTTCTGTGACCTACCGTCACCCGAGGCTTTCAGGTCGACCCATCTCAAGGCGCCTCGAATCGGTCGGCGAAGAGCGCATCGCCTCGTCGACCGAATACGATGTGGGCGCGCCCCGAGCTGCTTCCGTTCGGGTCAGCGCCTCGCGCACCCAGCGCCAGGTCGGCGATACCGTCACCGTTGAAATCACCGAGTCCCGAAACGGACTCCCCCGTGTTGTCACCCAGGGCCTCGCCATTCAGCACAAAGCCGTTCGAGCTATCAAGACTGGCCACGCTGAAAGGACTGGGGCGTGGCTCCAAAGTGCCGAAGAGGACGTAGCCGCGGCCCGACGCATTGCCGTTGGGGTCGGCACCATCGGCGCCTATGAGAAGGTCATCAATGCCATCGGAGTTGACGTCCCCCGCCGAGGCGACGGAGGCGCCGAAGTCATCGAACTCCGCTTCGCCGTCGATGATGAATCCATTCGTGCCGTTCAGGTCAGCCAGGTCGAGTTCGCTGACAAATGCCTGGTCTGATCCGAACACCACGTAGCTGCGGCCAACACGCGTGCCCGCCACTTCTGCCCGCGCAGCGCCGATGATCAGGTCATCGATCGTGTCGCCGTTGAGGTCACCGGCGCCTGCAAGCGATTCACCCGACCGATGCTGCGCCGCTTCACCGTTGATGGCAAAGCCGTTCAAGCCATTCAGCGCGGACAGGCTGAAGGGGCTAGTGAACGGATCACTCGACCCGAAGATCACATAGCTGCGACCGGAGGTGATGCCGTTTGGATCAGCAAAGTGCGCGCCAACAAGCAGATCGTCGAGACCGTCAGCATTGATATCGCCGGCGCCGGCGACCGCGACGCCGGCGTAGTCGGTCGCCGCCTCGCCATCGATCTTGAATCCGCTGACACCGTCAAGGGACGACAGCTCGATGATGCCAGGGAACGGATCGCCGGAGCCGAAGACGACATAGGCGCGACCTGACCGGTCCCCGCTGCCGTCGGCCAGGCTGGACCCGATGATCAGATCGTCGATGCCATCGCCGTTGATATCACCCGCGCCCGCCACCGATTCACCCGCCTCGTCGCCCTCGGCTTCGCCATTCAGCATGAAGCCGTTGGCGCCATCTAGCGAGGACAGTTCGAGGGGGCTGGTGAATCCGCCGGAGGCTCCGAACACGACGTAGGCCCGGCCGGATCTGTCGCCATTCGGGCTGGAGAAGATGGCGCCGATAATCAGATCGTCGATGCCGTCGTCATTGACATCGCCCGCGCCCCCGACGGACCAGCCCGCGCGATCCTCCGCGGCCTCTCCATTGATGACGAAGCCGTTGGTGCCATCCAGCGTCGATGGATCGAGCGAGCTGGAGAATCCGTCGCTCGCGCCAAACACGACATAGGCCCGACCGGAATTGTCGCCGTTCGGATCGGCGAGGAAGGCCCCGACAAGGGCATCGTCGATACCGTCGCCGTTGATATCGCCGATGCCGGACACCGACTGGCCCAGCCTGTCGTTGCCGGCTTCACCATTGATCGAAAATCCGTTCGTTCCGTCGAGCATACCGAGCTCGACTTCGGAGGGATCCGACCCGGCCTGAAGCGATTCGCTGCCTGCCATGGCGAGTGCTGCACTGATGGCGATCGTCAGCGCGCCGCGCAGGGCAATAGCTCGGCGTTCAGATATGCCCCGGGCTCCTGGCGAGGATTCACCAAGACAATGGCCGATCCTGGAGCGGGATGATGCGCCGTATCGCGATGATCTTGAATCAGGCTGATCGTAGCTCATGTGCCTTGTCTCCTATCGTTGGAGTAGAAGCCGAGTTGCAGTTGACGGAATGCGCGCATTTCACTGCCCGAAGCGATCGGAAAAAACCCAGGGAACGCCGACGAAAACAAATACCGCCCCTGCGCCCTCGGCACTGTTGTCGGACGGATCGCCGTCGATGCCCGTCGCGGCGCTGTCTTCCTCGAGCGCTGCAACGACGATCACCTCGCCGGCCACCGCGACGCCGTGCCCGAAGACATCACCCGTTCCGGGTCGCAGGGCCTTGTGGTAGGCATCGAATGACCAGGCCCCGTCAAGCTCGCGCCGATAGACATAGGCAGCGCCTGAGTCCTGTCGGCTGTTGTCCGCTGGCCTGCCGCCGCTGCCGCTGTCTTCCTGATGGGCGCCGATGACGATCAGGTCTTCGGACACGGCCACGGACTGGCCGAAGCGGTCCTGGGTGCCCGTATTGATGGCTTTCAGGTAGGCGGTCTGGGCCCATCCATCCGGCGCGTCATGCTCGAAGACGTAGGCCGCGCCGGAGCGAATCGCCGATCCCAGGCCCGGGTCGCCATTGACGCCTGTCGCCGCGCTGCCTTCATCGGGGGCGGCAACCACGATCGTCGACCCGGCGATCGTCACTGCCGTGCCGAAGCGATGGTTGACGCCGCTGTTGGAGGCCTTGAGGTACTCGGTCTGTGCCCAGTTTCCACTACCGCTATCCTCGAAGACGTAAACCGCACCGGCCGATTCGGCCGAGTTGTCGTCGCTTGCCCCCACCCCGGTCGCGCTCCCGTCCTCGAAAGGCGCGCCCGCGATGATCCACGATCCAGCGACGCCGACGCTGTAACCGAACTCATCCCGATCGTCGAGGTTGTCGGCCTTCAGGTAGGCCTGCTGCGACCACGCAGTGCCGCTGCGGGTGAAAACATAGACCGCGCCGGCATTGTCCGACGCGTTGTCGCCAGGATCGTTTGTATTTGCGCTGTCCTCTCCGACAGCGCCGACAGCGATCGTGTCGCCATGAACGGCAACCGCAGAGCCGAATCGATCGCCCGCCTCCCGATTCCCGGCCTTCAGGTAGGCCTGCTCGGTCCAGGCGCCGCTGCCGTCGCGAACGAACACATAGGCCGCGCCCGCCGCGCTGGCCGAATTGTCGTTGGGGTCACCCGTGCCGCTGTCTTCGAAGATAGCGCCGATCACGACCGTGTCCTCGTGGATCGCGACCGCAGCGCCGAACTGATCGCTGACGCCGGTATTCGACGCCTTCAGGTAGGCCTGCTGCGACCAGCTGCCGCTGCCGTCGCGAACGTAGACATAAGCCGCGCCGGACAGGGGGGCAGAATCGTCCGAACCGTCGCCCCCGCCCGAGCCGTCTTCGCCTGGCGCACCGACGACCAGCGTGTCTCCCCACATCGCCACCGCGCTTCCAAAGCGGTCGTCGGCCTGCGTATTGGAGGCCTTGAGATAGCGGGCTTCGACAGGCTGGCTCGCCGCCGCAGTCGGGATCAACGCCGCGATCAGAAACAGGCTGACAATCAGGCCTAGAGAGGTCGTCCCGACCGGCGCTACAAGCCCGCCGGACAGCGACGGCTGCACGATAGGAAAACGCATCTTCGGTCTGCCCACCTACGCACCTCCAGTCTAGCCTTGAATGTCCGACACCTGATCGTCGAGGAACGCTCATCGTTCGATCGACGGCGTTCCTGCGCTCTCAGGCACCACGATGAGCAGGATGAGATAAGCGGTCGCAGTCAACTTGAAATTAACTTGAAATTATCTTGAAAATCCACGCAGTGGCAGCATGGGAGGACGGGCAGAAGAAAGCCGGTCTGCCTGCCACCCGCTTTCAAGAAACTTTCAAGATAGTTTCAAGTTCGAGATCGCTGTCGCGAGCACCATGGGCGTTGTAACCCCTGTATCCAGCGACTGAGGAACTGACGATGGCGGCCCGGGATCACGATAGAAAGCAACCCTCGATCGAGCAGGGCAGCACTTCACAACTTTCTTCAAGCCGCCCTATTCGGAGGCGATTGCTTATCCCCTTGGTGTTCCTGGGCGCCTTCTCCCTGGAGGCGGCGGATATTCCCACGGGGGCTCCTGAATCCGTCGACTCCAATTTTGTCGACGCCCGGATCGTCGAGGTGTTGGATTGGGATCAGGAGGGCGATCTGGACATTGTCGGTGGCGCGTTTGATGGCCGGGCCTTGAGCGTTTGGCGCAATCAGGAGTTCGGCTGGGTGGAGCAGTCGATTCCCTTCTTCCACCCGGTCACCGACATCGACGTGGGCGATGTCGACGGTGATGGCACGACCGATTTCGTCTATTCGGCCGGGGACGCCAGCGGTAGCGACGACCGCATTGGCGTGGTGCTGAATCGCAGCTCCGCATTCCGAGTCCCGATCGACAACACGCTCGACCAACCCCTGTGCATCGTCCTCTTCGATCCGGACGAGGACGGTGACCTCGATGCGGCCTCCTGCGAATTTGGTTCTGGCGAGGTGTCCCTGCATATCAACGACGGAAGCGGCGAGACCTGGATCAACGGCTCCATCGCGACACCGGGTGGCGCAACGGTGGATGCGGTAGCCACCGACATCGACCTCGACGGCGACCAGGATCTCGTGGTCGTCACCACCACGAAGCTTGTCTGGCTGGAAAACCGACTGAACAGCCCCCCGACCTCATGGCTGGTCCACGACATTGATTCGAATTTTTCCAATGGCGAAGCGGTCGCGACAGGCGACATTGATGGCGACGGCCAAGATGAAGTCATAGCCGGTTCAAAGACTCCGCCGTCGCTCGCATTTTGGGACCGATCACCCAACCTCACCGGTCCCTGGGCACAAACCGATATACAGGGTGATTTCTCGGTGGTCGACATCGATACACAGGACATCGACCAGGACGGCAGTCTGGATCTGCTGGTGACGCGTTTTGCCGGCAACGGCGACCTTCGCTTTCTGCGTAACGACGGCGCCGCATCCTTTACAGTGCAGGATTTAGGCGGCAGTTACCTCGGGCCTGGCCGAGCGACACTGGCCGACCTCGACCAGGATGGCGATCTCGATTTCGTTATCGCGGGCGGCGACAGCAACGTTGTCGACACGATCGAGAACCAGACGATCCGCAGCAGCGTACGCTTCGAAGATGCACAGGGGGATTTCAGGGGCCCGGCGACACCGATTGCCTTCGCCATGACCGACCTGGACCGCGATGGTGATGTCGATATCGTCAGCTACGACTCGGACGAGCGCCTGCGCTACCGCGACAACATGAACGACCCCGGCACCCTGCTGCAGGCGACCAGCGCGGTTCTGAACGATCCACAGGCCTTCGCGCTGGCGGATATGGACAACGACGGTGATGTCGACGTCGTCCTCGGGCTGGACGACGGCCTCGGATGGCTCGAGAACAACGGTTTCGGCAACCCGTTCAGCAGCAACACCCTGAACAACAGCTCCAACAATATCAGCGATGTGCTGGTTATCGATCTGAATCTCGATGGTGATCTCGACGTGGTCGCCTTCGACGCTGCCTCCAGTGATCTTTACTGGTGGCGGAATCTCGGCGACGCGACGGGCTTCTTGCGAAATACGATTCGCAGTTCCCTTGCCACCTACAGAGACGTCGCCGCCGTTGACCTCGACGCCGACATGCAGCCCGAACTCATCCTCGCTTCCGATGATTCCGTGAAGGCCTTGACACGTATCGCCGACACGGTGTTTTCAGAGGAGACGATCGCGTCCCGAGACACGAACCACATCGTGACCGGTGACTTCGATGTCGATGGCGATAACGACATCGTTGGTCAGACCGGCGAGCTTATCTATCTCTACAGGAACAATGGCGGTGACATCTGGGGATCGAATCTCACCTTTCTCGATGATCAGATCCAGACCCTGCACGCCATCGACATTGATCGAGACGGCGACCTCGACATCTTCGGCGGCCGTTCCGCAGGCGCGGTCTGGCTGGAGAACCGACGCGGTGTGCTGGCGCCCGTCGCCCGTGATCTCGGAGGACTGCAATCCAACCTGCTCCAGTTCGGCGACGTCGACGGCGACGGTGATCAGGATCCCATCGGCGTTGAAGCCGGGGGTGCGATTCAATGGGTGGAGACGGTGCGTGGACAGATTCGAGTCGAGCCGGCTCGTCCTGCCGATACGACCATTGCATTCGGCACGCAGGCCCAGCTATTGCGCATCGACGTCCAGCATCTGGGCCGTCCGACGGACGAGGCGATCGAACTCGACGCTCTGGCCGTCACCTTTGAGGAGTCTCTCTTCGGCGCCCCGCTGGATGCAGCGACCATCGACGACCTGTTCGCTCGCCTCTACGTGCTTCGGCGTGATGGCGACACCGTGATGCTCGCTGAACTCACGGCCATCGACGAATCCAGCCCGATTCTGTTCACGATTCAAGAAGCCGATGGCGCCGAGGTCGTCGCTCCCCCGGGGCCGGGCTTCACTGCCTCCTCGATCGCTGTCCTCGAGGTCTGGGGTGAACTTGAAAGCGATTACGCCGGTCCCCTGGAGAGCATCGCCGTTCGCCTGAAGGGCGCCGGTGATGTCGTCACTGCCGGCAGTCCCCTGCAGCCTCTGACGAGCGGTTGCTGCGGCGGAGTCCTGAACCTGATCCGACTTGACGACGCCGTCTTTTCCGACCGCTTTGCCCTAAGCGATTGATCCGTGCCCTGGTTTCCGGGTGCTCGAGCAGTGGCCAGCGCGGGGATGCGCTGGCCGTTGTCTTTTCGATCGACGAAGGTCTGTGGGTGGCCGACCCGGCGCGCCGCTGGACTCGCACCCGCCCTTGCCGTTAGCCTGTAGGGAGCTGGTCCAGGGCCCTGGGACCCTTCGAGATTCTTGAAAATGAACGAGCCATCGCCCACGAGGCCTCGAATCGTCGTTCTAACCGGCGGGATTGCCTCGGGCAAGACCACCGTCTCCGATCGCCTCGCCGAAGCTGGCGTGCGAGTGATCGACACCGACGTCATCGCGCGCCAGGTCGTGAAGCCGGGCACGCCCGGCCTGGCACGGATCGTCGAGGTCTTCGGGCCGGCGATCCTCCAGCCCGACGGCGCCCTGGATCGACGAGCGCTTCGGCAGCGGGTGTTCGATTCAGCCGCCGCGCGCAAGCAGCTCGAGGCCATTACCCATCCGCTGATCCGGGAGCAGGTCCGCCGCGACATCGAAGCGGCCGGCTCGGAGGCGCTCATCGTGCTGGTGGTGCCCCTGCTGATCGAGAGCGGTCTTTTTGGCGACGCCGATGAGGTGGTGGTCGTCGATGTTCCGGAAGGCATCCAGATCGACCGCCTGCGTCAGCGTGACGGCATGTCCGAGGACCAGGTACGAAAGATACTGGATGCCCAGGCCAGCCGCGAAGAGCGCCTGGCTCGGGCCGACCACGTCATCGACAACAGCGGCACGCAGCGCCAGCTCGAGGAGCGTGTCGACGCCTATCTCGGACAACTGCGCTCCCGCAGCCGAGCCGCGAAGCGGACCTGATCGACGGGGCCTGCTGTCGCTTGTCCAGTCGAGACAGCGCTCAGGTAATGACCATCACCGGGCTCTGGGCATGTCGAAGGACCCGATCACTGACGCTCCCGAGCATCAGGGACTGCATCCTTGAAAGCCCCCGTCGGCCGATCACCACCAGGATGGCGTGATCGTCCTCCGTATAGCGGATGATTTCCTCGGCAGGGTCCCCCATCGATGTTTCCTCTTCCATGCCGTCCATCGCATCCTGGCCGAGGCCCTCACGGGTCTGATCGAAGGCGCGCTGAGCCGCGACCTGCGCCGCCTGGTCGATGTCCGCCCTGGACATACCGGCCATGCCGATAACTTCGACGGACGCGGCCGGAAAGACGTAGAAGAGTCGAATCCCGATCGACAGAGGCTTTGCGAGCTCGATCGCATAGCGGGCTGCGCGAATCGAATTCTCCGACCCGTCAACGGGAACCAGGATTTCCTTGATGTGTTCAGTCACGGCCTTCTCCAGCGATTTCGCATAAGTCCAGCCTGGATTCTATGCGCGTGGTCGGGGAAAAGATTTGATCGAGGCCAAATCATCAGGGCCGGATCACGAGCGTCGGATCACGATCGGTGACTGGAGCTGGTTGATGAGACGAGTCAGCAGGATCGGTTATGGAGACCGGTCGATCAGATCGAGGAGCTCGGTCTCGCCGAGGATGTCGATTCCAAGCGCCTCGGCCTTGGTCAGCTTGGAGCCGGGTTCTGCGCCGGCAATCAGTGCGGTCGTGTTCTTCGATACGCTCGAGGTGACCTTGGCGCCGCGGGCCTCGAGCGCCTGCTTGGCCTCGGATCGGGGCATCGACTCCAGGGAGCCGGTCAGCACATAGGTCCTTCCCTGGAGCGGCAGCGAGGATCGGTCGACGACCTCCTCCTGCTCGTAGTCCACGCCCAGCTCGAAGAGCCGATCGATGATTGCCTGATTATGCGGCTCCTGGAAGAAGGCGTGGACGTGTTCTGCCACGATCGGGCCGACATCGGGCACGGCGCAGAGCGCCTCGAGATCGGCGGCGGCAAGCCTGTCGATGGCGCCGAAGTGTCGCGCCAGCTGTCGGGCCGTGACTTCGCCCACTTCCCGGATACCCAGGGCGAAAAGCAGCCGTCCGAGGGTGGGATGCTTGCTCTCCTCGATGGCGTTCAGCAGGTTCTGAGCTGATTTCTCCCCCATGCGCTCAAGCGAGGTCAGGGTCGCCATGTCGAGCTTGTAAAGATCCGCCGGGCTGTGGATGAGGTCCTGTTCAACGAGCTGGTCGATCAGCTTGCTGCCCAGGCCGTCGATATCCATTGCGCCGCGGCCGACGAAATGCTCCAGAGCGCGCTTGCGCTGCGCTGGACAGACCAGGCCCCCGGTACAGCGGGCGACGGCTTCGCCCTCGACCTGCTCGACGGCAGAGCCACAGGCCGGGCAGCGCTCCGGCATCTGCCAGACCTTGGCATCGTCTGGCCTGAATTCGGGCACCGAGCGAACCACCTCGGGGATCACATCGCCCGCGCGCCGGACGATCACGCGATCGCCGGGGCGAACATCCTTTCGCCGGATCTCGTCGAGGTTGTGCAGGGTTGCGTTGGTGACCGTCACGCCGCCGACGAAGACAGGCTCGAGGCGAGCGACGGGCGTCAGCGCGCCGGTTCGGCCGACCTGCACCTCGATATCCAGTAGCGTGGTCGACTCTTCCTGGGCCGGAAACTTGTGCGCCAGGGCCCAGCGCGGCGCTCGGCTGACAAAGCCCAGCTCACGCTGCTGATCGATATCGTCGACCTTGTAGACGACCCCGTCGATGTCATAGTCGAGCTCGGCGCGGCGATCGCCGATGCGAGCGTGATAGGCGAGCAGGCCCTCGAGCCCCTCGACCCGCTCGACTTCCGCGCTGACCGGCAGGCCGAGGCTCTGGAGAAACTCGAGGATCGCGGCCTGGGAGTCGGGCATGCCCTCCGCGGTGGCCGAGCCGTAGGTGTAGAAGCGAAGCGGGCGCGTGGCGGTCATCTTCGGGTCGAGCTGGCGCAGGCTGCCGGCAGCGGCGTTGCGCGGGTTGACGAACTGCTTCTCCCCGGCCTCGGCCAGGCGTCGATTGAGCGCGTCGAAGCCGGCGCGCGACATGATGACCTCCCCCCGGACTTCGAGCTCGTCGGGCACGTCCTCTCCTCTCAGGCGCAGGGGAATGGACCGGATCGTTCGCACGTTGCCGGTGACATCCTCGCCCTTCTGGCCGTCACCTCGGGTGGCGCCCAGGACGAGCTCGCCCTTACGGTAATGAAGCGTGATCGCCAGGCCATCCAGCTTGGGCTCGGCCAGGTAGGCCACCGATTCGCGGTCCAGGGTGGAGCGAACGCGCCGGTCGAATTCTTCGACTTCCTCCTCGGAAAATGCGTTGCCCAGAGACAACATCGGCACGCTGTGCTCGACGGTATCGAAGCCGTCGGCGGGTGCTGCCCCGACTCGCTGCGTCGGCGAGTCACTCGTGATCAGGTCGGGGTGCTCGTCCTCGACGGCCTCGAGTTCGCGCATGAGGCGGTCGTATTCCGCATCGCTGATCAGCGGATCATCAAGGACGTAGTAGCGATGATTATGCTCATTGATCTGCTCGCGCAAACGCCTGAGCTTGCTTTTGATCTCTGCCTGGCTCACTGGGCTGTCAGCTCAGCGCGGGGGCTTCAGTCCGTGCTGCCGGTCGTACTCACGCATGGATTCGCGCAGCTGGGCAATCCGCTGGCGATTGACGCGGCAGCGTGCGTCGTCGAGCACGTCGGCGTCGAGAAGCTCGCCCATCCGGCTGGCCGTTGCCAGCATGGCGTCCCAGGCGTCAAGGGCCGTGACCGGTGCCGGCAGGGTCATGAAGAAGGTCACGCCCGAGGTATCGAAGACGTTCCAGTTCGACGGATCGAAGTGCCCGGGCGCCGTCAGATCCGCCATGCTGAAGACCGGTTCCGTTGCGCCCTCGTGGAGGCGATGGAAAATGTTCATCTCACCGAATTCCATGCCGGCCTTGATCGCCGCATCGAGGAGCTCCGAGCCGTTGATCCGACGCCCTTCGCGACGCTGGACGTACAGGGTCACGATCTTGTCGGGCGGCGCCTGACGATGGCCTCGACCCGTCGCGCCGTCGTCGGACTCGTCCTCCAGATCCGGGTCGGTTGCAAACAGCCTTGCTGAGGCGAGTCCGGCGGCGAGATTCGAGGGCGAGGACTGGCGTTGATCAGGCTCGAGCTTCGGCTCCTGGCGCCCCTCGACATCATCGTCGGCTCCGTTCCCCAGCTTCGGCTCGCGCCGGGATGACAGCCAGCGCTGGTGGTTGCGCTTCGACTCACCGGCCGGCTTGTGGAACAGAATGATCGCGGCAAGCACGAGCAAGCCGATCAGAATCAATACGATACGCAAGCTATCCACGGCCGCCGTCGTCCTCTGCAAGGGCCCCGATCACGCCGAGGCCTCGGCCAGCGCCACGGCCTTGTCGAGATCGACGGAGACCAGGCGCGAGACGCCCGACTCGCGCATGGTCACGCCGAGCATCTGATGAGCCACTTCCATCGTGACCTTGTTGTGGGTGACGATCAGGAACTGGACCTGCTCGGACATCTCCCGCACCATTTCCGAAAAGCGGCCGACGTTAGCGTCATCGAGGGGCGCGTCGACCTCGTCGAGAAGGCAGAACGGTGCCGGATTGAGGTTGAATATCGAGAAGACGAAGGCGACGGCGGTCAGCGCCTTTTCGCCGCCCGACATCAGGTGAATGCGGGCGATCCGCTTGCCCGGCGGACGCGCCATGATCGCCACGCCAGCGGACAACCAGTCGTCGCCGACCATCTCGAGGTGCCCGTGGCCACCCCCGAACAGACGCGGAAAAAGCGTCTCCATGTTCTTGTTGATCTGCTCGAAGGTCTCGCGGAAGCGAGTCCTCGAGTCCCGGTCGATCTTCGCGATCGCCGCCTCGAGGGTGGTCAGAGCCTCTTCCAGATCCGCATGCTGCGCATCGAGATAAGCCTTGCGTTCGGCCTCGGCTTCCGCCTCTTCGATGGCGGCAAGGTTGACCGGTTCGAGCTTGCGGATCTTCTCCTCCAGCCGCTCGAGATCCTCCTGATATTTCTGCCGTTCCGCGCCTTCGGGTAGGGATTCGAGGAGGCGGTCGAGATCCGCATCCAGGGCTTCGACGCGTTCCTTCAGGGACTGTGCCTTGAGCTGGGATTCCTTCAGCGCCAGCTGGCGCTCGGACTGGTCCGCTCGAACGCTATCGGCTTCAGCGGAGGCCTGCTGACGGTTCTGATCCTGTTCTCGCCATTTCGCCTCGATCGCCTCGACCTCGGCACGGGCGTCGCGCAGACGCTTCTCGATGGCAAGGCGCTGATCGAGCAGCTCGTCGCGCCGCTTCTGCTGCTCCTTGACCGGTTCATCGCCCTTGGCCAGGGCTTCGCTGAGCTCGAGATAGCGCGCCTGCAGCTGGCCGACCTGAGTGTCCATTCTGGCGATCGACTGGCGCAGGGAATCGAGACCGGCCCGGCCCGACCCGAGCTTCAAGGAAAGGTTCTCACGCTCCTGGCGCGCATCACGCTGAGCCTGGCGAGCGGCATCCCGGGCTTCATCGAGGCGGCCCTTCTCCTCGCGCAGCGGTTCACGCTCCGTCTCCGCCGTTTCCATGCGGGCCAGGACCTCCTGCATCTCGGCCCGGGCCTGACCAACGGCCTCCGTATCCTCCCGCTGGCGCTTTTCCAGCGCTTCGCGCTCGGACTCGGCGGCGACACGCTGACGTTCGAGGGTCTCCAGTCGCGAGCTGATCCCGGCTAGATTTCCCTGCACCTGAGCGCGCTGACGCTGAGCCTGCTGGAGCTGGGTTTCAAGATCCTTTTGATCGCTTTCCAGCGCCTGCAGGGTCTCGCGAGCCTCGGCCAGCTTGCCCTCGATGGTCTCGATGCGGCCGGAATCAGCGGCGATCAGCTCGTCGAGCTCGCGAATCTCTCTTTCTCGCGCGAGCAGTCCCGCTTCGGCGGCGTCACCGGCGGGCTGACTGAACCAGCCGCGCCCCAGCCACAGACCCTGAGGTGTCACCACCGACTCGCCGGCCGCCAGCGCGTCGACGCGCGCACGTGCGGTATCCAGGTCCGACGCGCAATGCACCCGGTTCAGCAGTTCACCAAGGGCGCCGGCCCCGTTTACCTGCTCACCCAGGGTGCCGGGAAGACCGGGAAGGTCCGCGGGCTCGGCCATGGTCAGGCCCGAGGGAGGGAGCTCCTTGCCGAGGACGTTCTCGTGGCGATCGGACATCAGCCCCTGAAGCCAGCCAGCGAGGACGACCTCGACCGCCTGCGTCCAGCGCGAATCCTTGATTTCGAGAGACTCGAGCACTCGTGCCTCGGACGCCAGACCTTCGGCCTTGAGCCAGTGCTCCAGCGCGCTGTCATCTTCGCCACGGTTGAGCACGCGCAGGGATTCGAGACGGGCCTGGCGCGCGTGACGCTCGGCGCGGGCTTTTTCCAGGTCGTTGCGGAGGGCCTCGATGGAGGATCGCTGATCGCTCATGCCGGAGCGCAGCGCGTCCATCCGCTCACCGAGTTCAGTCAGCGCCTTGTCGCGCGCTTCGAGATCGGCCTCGGCCCGCGCCTTCTCTTCATCGAGCTGGCGGACCGCCGAATCACCGGACTGCGATTCAAGGCTGTCGAGACGCTCGGCCGCGCGGTTCATTCGATCATCGAGGTGCTCGATGCGCTGACGCAGGAGATCGGCCTGGTTGCGAGCCTGGGCGGCTTTGCTCTGATGGTCCTGCCACTGGGTCTGCCAGTGGCCCAGGGCCGTTTCTGACTGTTCGAGGGCTTCGCTGGCCGCAGTTTCGCTGGCCCTGGCGGCCTCGAGCTTCGGCGTCAGCTCGGCGATCAGCTCGGAGGTTTCCTTCACCTGCGCCTGGTCCAGCACGAGGTGCTGCTTGAGCTCATCGAGCTGGCTCTCTGTGTCGCGGTACTCGGCCTGCTGCCGCTGGCGGATCTCGCGCTGGTGCTCGATCGCCTGTTCCAGGCGCGCGATTTCTCCACCGACCTCATAGAGCTCGCCCTGAATCTTGCTGGCCTGATCGGCGGCCTGGTGCTGACTCTGGCGGAGCGTCTCGAGCTCTTTTTCCGCATTCCGCTGCCTGGACAGCGCTTCCTGCAGCTGATTTTCGACGGCCTTCAGCGCCAGCGTCTCCTCTTCGACGCGGGTCTGCAGATCACGCCAGCGCAGCGCCGTCAGGCGGGCCTCGTCCTGGCGATAACGCTGCTTGTATTCCTTGTAGCGTTCGGCAGCCCGGGCCTGACGCTTCAGCTTCTCGAGCTGCTTGGTGACTTCCTCGCGAAGGTCCAGCAAGCGCTCGAGATTCTCACGCGTGTGCCGGATTCGATTCTCGGTCTCGCGGCGACGCTCCTTGTAGCGGGAGATGCCGGCCGCTTCTTCCAGGAACCCCCGAAGCTCCTCCGGCCGCGCCTCGACGATCTGGGAAATCATGCCCTGTTCGATGATGGCGTAGCTGCGCGGACCAAGACCCGTTCCGAGGAAAAGATCGGTGATGTCCTTGCGGCGGCAGCGGGCGCCGTTGAGGAAGTAGGCCGACTGCCCGTCCCGGCTGACCTGGCGCTTGACCGAAATATCCGTGTAGCTGGCGTATTCGCCACCGGCTCGACCGTCGCTGTTGTCGAACACCAGCTCGACGGTCGCCGTGGCAACGGGCTTGCGCGACCCGGAGCCTGCAAATATGACGTCGCTCATGGACTCGCCGCGCAGTTGGCGTGCGGAACTCTCGCCCATCACCCAGCGCACCGCGTCGATGATGTTCGACTTCCCGCAGCCGTTGGGACCGACGATCCCCATCAGATTGGAAGGAAAGGTCACCGTCGTTGCATCGACGAATGACTTGAAGCCAGACAGTTTGATCGCGGTCAGTCGCATTGACGCCCTGGTTCCCTGAGTTTTGTTTTAATCTTCGGGATTGTCATCCCTGTTCGAGACTGTTCTATGCCCAGCCAACCGAGTCGGGAACTCGAAGTTTTTCCGAGCCCACACGCTGACCGCGATTATACCATCCGTATTCGGATGCCCGAGTTTACCTGCCTGTGTCCGAAGACGGGGCAGCCGGACTTCGCGGAGCTCTTTCTTGCCTATGTGCCCGACCGTCTCTGCGTCGAGCTGAAGGCGCTGAAAAACTACATCTGGAGCTTTCGCGACGAGGGCGCCTTTCATGAAGCCGTGACCAATCAGATTCTCGATGACCTGGTCGAAGCCACCCAGCCCCGCTTCATGCGCCTGCGCTCCGATTTCAAGGTGCGCGGCGGTATCTACACGGAGGTCATCGCGGAATACCGCAAGCCGGGCTGGGAATGCCCGCCCCGCGTCGAGCTGCCCTGACCGCGCTCGCTGCGGCCAGGCGGCGCTTGCCCCCTCAGACCGCCCAGGCCGACTAGTCCGACTCCGCCTCCGCGTCGGCCTCGTCTGCCGCTTCCATCGGCAGCATCGGAGTGATCTCCGCGGCGTCATAGAGCGCCTCGACGTGGTCGTTCATGCGCTGGCGGCGAATCGTCTGGACGATGCCCTCGCGCACGCTCTCCAGAGGCGGCGGCTCGAAATCCCGCACGTCGGTCAGGTGGACCAGACGCCATCCCTGCGGTGTCTGCAGCGGGACGCTCAGGACGTCGCCGGGCGCTGCTTCCGACAGCAGGGTGGCGATCTCGGGCGGTAGCTGACTGAGGTCGACCCAGAGGGGCTGGTCAATCACCCGTCCGGCGCTTCGCGACTCGGCCAGAAGTTCTTCATAGCTGGCCTCGCCCCGCTCCAGCCTGGCCAGGTCCGTGAGGATCGTGGGCTGATCGACATAAACGACGGTCTCGACCTGATACTGCTGGCCTCCGGTCTGCTCGGCCTGGGCGGCGTAGACCTGACGAACCTCCTCCTCCGTGACCGGGTCATTCTGGGCCAGACGGTCGAGGTAGTTTGCCCAGATGACCTCGAGGTTGCGGAGCTGGCGCATGGCGCGCATTCGCGGCTCCTCGCTCATCCCGGACGCCTCGGCGGCATTGGCGACGGCCTGCATGCGAATCAGCTCCTCGAGAACGCCGCGCATGGCCTCCTCATCATCCTCGCTGATGCCGCGGGCCTCCATCACCGATTCCAGCATGGGCAGGCTGATCGGCTCGCCGTCGACGAGCACGAGGAGCACGTCGTCGTCGTGGATCAGGCCGGACTGGCCCGCCGATTCATTGCTGTTCTGGCAGGCAGTGAGCAAAAACAATGAAATTATAATCAGTAGCTTATATTTCATTCTTTGAAATCGCTTCAATATTGAGTGCGTGGATATCGGTGGTCATCAGCTCGCCCAGCGAACGATACACGCGCCGGTGCCGCGCCAGTCGAGGGAGACCGTGAAATACATCGGCCACGATGCGGACGCGGAAATGACCGCGGCCGTCGCGCGCGCCCGGATGGCCCCGGTGCAGGTGCGACTCGTCGATGACCTCGAGCTCATCGGGACTGAATGATTCATTCAGGCGCGCTTCGATGAGCTCGACGCGCGCGGCCGTCACGGCAGCACCTGCTTGAAGGGCTCGACCTCGGCACGGGTCCAGGCGCCCACCTGCAGGTAGGGGTCCGCATCGGCCCAGCTCCGGGCATCGCCCAGGCTCGGGAAGTCCGCGACGACCAGCGACCCGACGAAGCCTGCGGGGCCGGGGTCGTCGGCGTCGATGGCGGGCAGCGGACCGGCAAGAATCAGCCGCCCCTCATCGGCAAGGGCACGCAGCCGGGCAAGGTGCGCCTCACGAGCGCTCTTGCGCCGCGGCAGGCTGTCGTCGGCATCATAGCCACGGATCATGTAGAGCATGGGTCTCGGAGGAGCGATGGCCAGGCTCGCCATTGTACAGCTCCCCTGCCGATAGAAGAACACGCTACACTTGCCGGCTGATGAACGATTCCGTCGACACGCCCGTCAGCCAGTCGGAGATGCCCTTTGCCGTGGTCCAGGGGCAGCCCGTGCTCAAACTGCCGGATGACCTCTACATTCCACCGGATGCTCTGGAGGTCTTCCTCGAGGCCTTCGAGGGGCCCCTCGACCTGCTGCTCTATCTGATTCGGCGCCAGAACCTCGATATTCTCGACATCCCGATCGCCGAAATCACGCGCCAGTACACCGGTTACATCGACATGATGGCGGGCCTGAAGCTGGAACTCGCCGCCGAATACCTGGTGATGGCCGCGATCCTGGCCGAAATCAAATCGCGCATGCTCCTGCCGCGGCCCGTGCCTGAAGAGGAAGACGAGGGCGATCCCCGCGCAGAGCTGATCCGCCGGCTTCAGGAGTACGAGCGCTTCAAGCAGGCCGCGGAGGATCTGGACGAGCTACCGAGGCTCGAACGCGACGTCGCCGTGGCTTCCGCAGGCATCGAGCACGTCGACCAGGTAAAACTCCCGCCCGACGTCGACCTGAAGGAACTGCTCCTGGCGCTGAAGGACGTGATGGCGCGGGCAGAAATGCTCGCCAGCCACCACATCCAGTCCGAGCCCCTGTCCGTGCGCGAGCGGATGGCGCGCATCACCCAACTGGTCTCGAACAAGCCCTTCGTTGAATTCGAAGCCTGCTTCGACCTCGACGAGGGTCGCCTGGGGGCGGTGGTCACCTTCCTCGCCCTCCTCGAGCTCCTTCGCGAGCATCTGGTCGATCTGGTCCAGCAAGAGCTGTTCGGCCGAATCTACGTACGAAGCCCGGCCAAAGCCGAGGCCTGACCCACCGTTCGAGTTGATTGCATGGAAATCGAATCTCTCAAGCAAATCGTCGAGGGCGTTCTGCTCGCCGCCGGCGGCCCGATGAGCCTCAACCAGATCAACGCCCTGTTTCCGGACGATGAAAAGCCCGGTCACGGCGCCATCAAGGAGGCCCTCGCCGCCCTCGACGCTGACCTGGAGGGTCGCGCCGTCGAGCTCGTCGAGGTCGGCAGCGGCTATCGAATCCAGATTCGCACCGGGCTGATGCCGGTGATCTCCCAACTGTGGTCCGAGAAGCCGCCGCGCTATTCCCGCGCCCTCCTGGAGACGCTGGCGATCATTGCCTACCGCCAGCCCATCACGCGCGGCGATATCGAACAGATCCGTGGTGTCGCCGTCAGCTCGAACATTCTCAGGACGCTGCAGGAACGGGATTGGATCAAGGTGGTGGGTCACCGCGACGTGCCCGGCCGACCGGAGCTGCTGGGAACGACCAAGGGCTTTCTGGACTATTTCAATCTCAAGTCCCTGGATCAGCTACCGACGCTGGCAGAGATCAAGGACATCGACAATCTGGAACCGGAGCTCGAATTGACTCATCCGGCACCCCCGGACAGCAACGCCTCTGCACCGACCGCGCCGGGTGACGAATCCCCGGCCAACGCCGAGGCAGACAGCGACCGTGAGGAGACCCCCCATGAGGGAGAAGAACCATCGAACGAGCAGGACGAGCAAGAAGAAGCAGTCCCCTCAGGCCAATCGATCGAGTCGGCCGAAGGGCCGCATGACGACGAAGACGAAGCCATCGAAGACGACGGCAGCGAGCGGTCCGCGGAAGGCGCCGAAGGCCGCGCGGACACGAACGATCGACCACCCCACGGCTAGCGACCGACTGCAGAAGGTACTGGCCAACGCCGGCCTGGGTTCGCGGCGAACCCTGGAAAAGCAGATCGAAGCGGGCAGAATCCGCGTCAACGGGCAGACGGCCAAGCTCGGCGCTACCGTATCCCAGGGCGACCGGATCGAGTACGACGGCCGGCGACTTGAGGTTGCTGCCGTTGCCTCACCCTCGGAAACCCTGATCTACTTCAAGCCCGAGGGCGAAATCACGACGCAAAGCGATCCGGACGGGCGGCGAACGGTGTTCGAGCGCCTGCCGCGACCGGCCCAGGGACGCTGGGTCGCCATCGGGCGCCTCGACCTGAACACCTCGGGCCTGCTGCTGCTCACTACCGACGGTGAGCTGGCCAATCGGATGATGCATCCCTCAGGACAGGTCGATCGGGAATACCTGTGCCGCATTCGAGGCGAAGTCAGCGACGACCAGCTCGAAGCGCTGCTCGACGGCGTTGAGCTCGACGACGGACCCGCGCGATTCTCCGATCTGGTGATCGGTGAGACGACGAGCGGCCACACCTGGTACACGGTCACCATCATGGAAGGCCGCAATCGGGAGGTGCGGCGGCTGTGGGAGGCCGTTGGCGCCCAGGTCGCCCGACTCAAACGAGTGCGCTTCGGCCCCGTGTTCCTGCCCAAGGGCCTGCGTGGCGGCCAGTACGCGCGCCTGAGCGACAAGGATCACCGCGTCCTGCGCGAGGATGTCGGTCTGAGCCCGAGCGCCGTGACCCTGACCGCGGTGGAACCCTGAATCAGGGCGCTGATCAATAGCGCTTGGCGCTTCAGGGGTTGTAGATCGTCTGCCCTGACCGGGCATAGTCCCTGAGAACGGCGGCGGCTTCCTCTCGCAGCAGGTCCGTCGTGACCTGAATGCCCCGCGCTTCCAGCTTGTCGGTCCAGGCCTCGGGCCGGTCGCCTTCATCGAAGCCAGCGGCCTCCGCATCCATCTTGTTGGCACCGCACAGGAGCGAACGAATTCCCGACCAGGGAATCGCACCCAGGCACATGGCGCAGGGCTCGCAGGAGCTGACGAGCTCCACCTCGCCCGTTGATGTATCCCCGAGATTCCAGTTCGCCAGCACCTGCTGAGCCAGGGTCAGCGCCACGATCTCGGCGTGCGCCGACGAACAGTGGGTCGGCTCGACACGATTGACGCCAAGCGCAAGGACCTCGCCGCTGTCGCGGGCCACGACCAGGGCCCCGAAGGGCCCGCCGGTCTGTTCTCGAAGGTTCTGCCGCGACAGGCTGATCGCTACTCGCATTCGCTCCTCCGGGCTCTCCAGGCGTTCCGGCAACTGGCGGCGGAAGGCCCGCAGCCAGCTCGGGAGTTCGATGCGAATCGAATCGGTTGACGCCCTGCTCAAGCCGTTTCTCCTGGTCGATGAGTGGGTTGCGATGAGACGGAGACGAGGTGGTCCTGGCGGACGGCCTCGAACAGGGCGATACCCGCTGCGACCGAGACGTTCAGGCTCTCCATCGGCCCCGGCATGTCGATGCGAGCGAGCTGATCACAATGCTCGCGGGTCAATCGGCGCAGCCCGCGCTCTTCGCTGCCGAGCACCAGCGCCAGCGGACCACTCAGATCGATGTCGTGAAGGCTGCGCTCGCCGTCGCCGGCAAGACCGACCAGCGTTAGACCCGCGCGACTCAGGCGCGCCATGCAGCGGGCGAGATTGGTCACCATCGCCACGGGCAGCTGTTCGGCTGCGCCGGCAGCGGCGCGGCGGGTCACCGGCGTCAGACCCGCCGCCCGGTCCTTCGGCACCACCACCGCGCAGCACCCCGCGGCGAGGGCACTTCGCAGGCAGGCTCCCAGATTGTGGGGATCCTGCACACCGTCGAGGATCAGCAGTCGCGGCGAGGCCTCTGCCCCCTCGACAAGCGCCATGAGCGCGTTTTCGTCGATCGCCTGACGTGCGTTGAATTCAGCGATCACGCCCTGGTGGCGGACGCCCCTGGCACGGCGGTCCAGGGCGGCCAGCTCAACCTGCTCACAGCTGACGCCCAGCGCCACGAGGCGCTCGAGCAGGGCCTGCAGGCGGCCGTTGTTCGGGCGGATCCAGACGCGAACGATCTGCTCAGGCGCCGCATCGAGCAGTCCATCGACGGCGTTGATGCCCATCGCCAGCTCCCGCTTCATCCGGCGCCTGTCTCGAGGGAAAGGTCGATCTTGCGTTCATCGATATTGACGGCGGCAACGCTCACCCGGACCCGATCAGCGAGCTTGAAGACCCTGCCGTGGCGCTTGCCGGTCATGCGATGGCTGACGGGATCGAAGTTGTAGTAGTCGTTGGGCATGGACGTGACATGGACGAGACCGGAGACACCGAACTCGGTCAACTCGACGAACAGGCCGAAGCTGGTCACCCCGGTGATCACACCATCGAATTCGTCACCCAGATGGCGCTGCATGAACTGGCATTTGAGCCGCTCATCGACATCTCGGGAAGCCTCTTCGGCCCGCCGTTCGGTCCAGGAACAGTGCCGACCCAGATCGGCCATCGCCGAGTCGCTGTAGGGGAATTCCGAGCGCGGCTGCTTCCGGACGATGTGCTTCAGGGCGCGGTGCAGCAGCAGGTCCGGGTAGCGCCGAATCGGCGAGGTAAAGTGAGCATAGTCATTGAGCGCCAGACCGAAATGGCCGATGTTCTCGGGCTGATAGACCGCCAGGCTGAGGCTTCGCATCAGCACGGCGTTGACCAGACGAGCATCCTCCTTGCCGGCCACGCGGGCCTGGATAGCGGCGAACTGCGCCGGCTCGGGTTGCTCCGACCACCTCACGGAAATGCCCTGGGCGCGCAGGAACAGCTCCAGGCTTTCCAGCTTCTCCTCCGGCGGCGAGTCGTGGACGCGGAAGAGCATCGGCAGGCCGCTCTTGCCGACGAAGCGCGCGGCTTCGACGTTGGCCAGAATCATGCACTCTTCGATCAGGCGATGGGCATCGTGGCGCGTCCTCGGCCGGATATCCGCCACGCGCCCCTCGGCATCGAACTGGAAGTAGACATCGCTGGAATCGAAGTCCAGAGCACCGCGCCGGGTGCGGCGCTTGAACAGCACCCGGTAGACCTCGTAGAGGGCGGTCAGACTGCCCATCACGTGCGCGTGCTTGTGGCGTAGATCGCTATCGCCCTTGACCATCATCGCCTGAACCTGGTCGTAGGTGAGGCGCGCCTGGGACCGCATGACCGCCTCGTAGAAGCGGCTCGACCGAACCTTGCCCGTCTCGTCGAGGCGGACATCACAGACCATGCAGAGTCGATCCTCGTCGGGCCTGAGCGAGCACAGCCCGTTCGACAGGGTCTCGGGCAGCATCGGCAGAACGCGATCAGGGAAATAGACCGACGTGCCACGGTGCTGGGCCTCCTGATCCAGGGGCGACCCCGGCTGGACGTACTCGGCGACATCGGCGATCGCGATGATCAGGCGGTAGCCCTTGTCCAGGGCCTCTGCGTAGACCGCGTCGTCGAAATCGCGGGCGTCCGCACCGTCGATCGTCAGCAGCGGCAGCGAGCGAAGATCCTTTCTCCGGCCGGCGATTCCCGCATCGATCTTCTCACCAAAAGCTTGCGCTTCCTCGATCACAGGCTCCGGGAATTCCTGAGGAAGATCGTGACCGAAGATGGCAATGTCGGTAGCAATGCCGGGCTCATCGGCATGGCCGAGGATGGCGGTGACCTCCCCCGTGGGCGCCTGGTCCAGGCTGGGCATGCGCTCGATGCGAGCCACCACGATCTGCCCCGGCTTGGCCTTCCCGGTCTTGTCGAGGGGAATGAGAATGTCCTGGGTCAGGCGCGGGTCGTCGGGGATCACCGCAGCAACGCCCGACTCGAGCATGAGACGCCCCACGACCTGTCGATGGGCGCGCTCGACGACCTCGACGATCCCGCCCTCCTTGCGGCCGCGGCGGTCGACGCCGGTCACGGCCGCCAGAACGCTGTCGCCGTGAAAGACCTGCCGCATCTGCTTGGGCGACAGGTAGAGATCATCGCCCCCGTCATCGGGCATGACGAAACCGAACCCGTCCGCGTGGGCGCTGATGCGACCTCTCACCAGGTCCATGTCCGCTGCCAGGCCGTAGGCGGCCCGACGATTCCGGACGACCTCGCCGGCAGCAATGAGCTCGAGCAACACCGGCTTGAGGCGAGCGTCCGAGGCCGCCTTGTCGAGCTCGAGGATGTCCGACAGCTGTCGTCGGGTCATGGGATGGGACGAGTCCTCGAGAAGACGACGGATCGTGTCGGCGTCGATGCGACGCGCCTTGGAACGGGTCATAGAACTGTTTGCCTTTCAATGGGTCGGATCATTGTATTCTCTTAAGCTTGACCTCGTTTGGCGTGACCGGATAATGCCGGGGTCGCCAAGTAAAGCAGACCCGATGCCTGACTTCCCACGATCGATACGCACCGCGAGCGCCGCCAGCCTGCTTTTGCTGCTGTCGGCCTGTGCCGCGACGCCCTGGCAGCGCGATGACGGGCCTGCGCAGGAACCCCAGGACCTGACGCCCCCCTATTTCCTTCGAGCGCACGTGGACGACCCCTTCGACCGAATCGACCGCGCGATCGAGCGCGTCGGATCAGCGCGGCTGCGATCCGATGACGCGGCTGAAACGCCTGAAAGGGAAAGCGTCGATCTCTGGCAGCGCCTCGTCGATCGCTTCGAATTCTCCAGCTGCCCGGACGGTAGCCGTGCGAGCCAGTGGGCGGCCTGGTTCGGCGAGCGCCACGACTACCTCGATCGGGTCATGACCCGTGCGCACCCCTGGCTCCACGACATCGCCGAACAGATCGAGTCGCGCGACCTTCCCGGCGAACTGGCCCTGGTGCCGATCGTCGAGAGCGCCTATGACCCCTTCGCCTACTCCCACGGCCAGGCCTCCGGCGCCTGGCAGTTCGTCGCTGCGACGGGTCGAGAATACGGCCTCGAGATCAACGAACACTATGACGGGCGGCGCGATCTGCATTCGGCGACGCGTGCCGCACTCGACTACCTCGAGACCCTCAATCAGCGCTTCGACGGCGACTGGAATCTCGCCCTGGCGGCCTACAACGGGGGCCAGGGCCGGGTGGCGCGCGCCATCCGCCGGAATCGATCGCGCGACCGGTCAACGCACTGGGCCGACCTTCGACTGCCGAGGGAGACGCTGGCGTACGTGCCCAAGGTCAACGGCCTGGGCTGCCTGTTTCGCGAGCCCGAGCGCTATGGCTGGCAGCGTCCGCAGTGGCAGGATCGGGCACAGATTGCACGCGTTTCCCTCGACGGCCCCATCGACATCGTGCAGCTGTCAGTGCAAGCCGAGCTCGATCTGACCGAGCTCGTCGCCCTGAACGCGGGACTGAACGGCCATCTGACCTCGCCGACGGGGCCACACCACATCATCGTGCCCGTCGAGGCCGCCGAGCGAGTGGAAGCCGCGGTTCCCGAGCTCGACGCCACGACCGCGCTGGCCTGGCGTGAAATCATCGTGCAACGGGGCGACACCCTCTCTGGCCTGGCGCTGCGCCACGACACCAGCATCCAGGCCCTGACCGAAGCGAACGGCCTGTCGCGCGACAGCCTGCTCAGGATCGGTCAGGTCCTGCGGATTTCCGACGGCGTGCGCCCGCCCGAAAGCTCGCCCTTCGCCGATCGCTACGCGGAACTGGCCCAGCTTCAGCAGCGGCTGCTGCCCAGCCGGCGGTTTCGCCACGTCGTTCGGCCCGGCGAGAGCCTCTGGGTGATCGCACGCAACTATTCGGTCGGCGTCGACGATATCCAGCGCTGGAATCGCCTGGGGAGTTCCTCGCTGATCCGTCCCGGCCAGCGACTCATGATCGAGATGGACGGGCCTGCCGGGCCCTCCCCCGTCGTCTCCTACACCGTTCGCCGCGGCGACTCGCTCTGGCTTATCGCGCGTCGACATCAAGTCTCCATGCGTGATCTCATGCGCTGGAATGATCTCGACGAGAGCAGCATTCTGCGCCCCGGGCAGACCCTCACCATCCGTCGAGGTAGTTGATGCAAAAGCGCCTGATTCTTCTTCTGCTGCTGGGCCTGACCGGGGCCCACGCCCAGGACGTCCACCTTGACGGTCATATCGTCCAGGGAGGCCTGGTCTTCGGCCACGCGCCGGGCGCGGTCCGCGTCGCCCTTGACGGCGAAGCCCTGATGCATTCGGACGACGGCCACTTCGTTTTCGGCTTTTCGCGAGACGACGCGGCGGCCAGAGTCCTGTCCGTCGAGTTTCAGGACGGCCGGCGCTGGTCCAGATCCCTCGTCCCCGCGGATCGCGAGTTCAAGATCGAGCGCATCGACGGCCTCGACCAAAACTTCGTCACCCCCCCGCCCGAAGTCTATGAACGAATCCGCAGCGATGTGGCGCTGACGCGGGCAGCCCGGCAGCGCCGTGATCATCGGACCGACTGGCTTTCGGGCTGGATCTGGCCCGCCCGAGGGCGAATTTCCGGGGTCTACGGCAGCCAGCGAATCCTCAACGGCGAGCCACGCAATCCTCACTGGGGTATCGATATCGCTGCACCGACGGGCACGGCCGTTCTCGCACCTGCCCCCGGCGTGGTGACCCTGGCCGAGGACGACATGTACTACTCCGGCGGCACCCTGTTCCTGGATCACGGCCATGGCCTCGTATCCGCATTCCTGCACCTCGACTCCCTGGCCGTGGAGCTGGGCCAGGTCGTCGAGCAGGGCCAGGAAATCGGTCGCGTCGGCGCTACGGGCAGAGCGACCGGCCCGCACCTGGACTGGCGCATCAATATCGGCAGCACTCGAGTCGATCCGCGGCTGTTGCTGGACTCCGACCCTTGAACACCCATCGCTGGCAGCGGGGCTTGCTCCTTGCATCCCTCCTAGTAACAAGCGCCTGCGGCAGCCTGCCGCAATCAGAGGATCGCCAGAGCATCACGCCGATGTTGCGCCAGATTGCTGCGACGGCAAGCGGCGATTACGTTGGCTCTCAGGCTGACGATCAGGAAAGCACCCTCCTGCTGACGGTCGCCGGGGAGCCCTTGACGGCCTCCGCTCGTCGCCTTGTCCTCAATCTGACCCAGCAGGCGCCCGGCCAGGCCTTGCGCCGCTTCAGGCTGACTCTCGCCGAATCCCCCGAGGCGACAGACGGTTCTCTCATCGGCAACCTCGCCCCCCTGGGCCCCCGCGGCGCCGTGATCGCCGAGTGTCCCCTGACCGTCAGGATGAGCTCCGCGGGCCTGAGTGCGACCACGCGTGCCGAGAGCTGTCAGTTCGGCTCAGGCCAGGAGCGCGTCGGCCTCGCCAAGGAATTCCTGTTTGCCGGCGACCAGGTCCGCATCGCCGATCGACTCGTCAGAGCAAGCGCGGATGATCTGCAGGCACAGTCTGTGACGGAACTGCGCTTTTTCCGGCTCAGGGAGTACCGCGGCTGGGTGGGCGTTGCCGAGGCGGGCCAATGGCGGATCGCGAGGGACGTTGAAATCGATACGGCGCTGGAAGTCGTCGAGCCCGTCGACGCCGCCGGCATGTCATTAGGCATTCTGCTCGAACTCGAGCATGCCCTGATGCCCGGGAGCGAGGCTGCAGCGATCCTGCGCATCAACGTGGTCGATGCCGAAACCCGCAAGACCCTGGTCCGTTCCTGGAGCGAAGCCGATTCAGACCGCATCGGTCTCGCCACTGAGGGCGTTCAGGTCGGTCTGGAACGCGTCCCAGCGCCCTGAAAAGCCCTTGGCTCAGCAGCCGCCGCTGATGCGAATCACCGCGATGAACGCTGGCAGCGCAGGCGTCCGGTCTTGAGTCGACCGGCGTCGGCCGGCCTGCAGGGATCGCCGCGCAGCGATCAACCAGCCCAGGCTGAGGGATGGCCATCGATGGGCTCGTAGCCGCCGTCGATGCCCTTGGTGACGATACTCACCGCGTTATGGGGATGAAGGCTCTCGAAGTGAGAGCAGCGCGCCCAGAAATCGACGACCTGCTCCTTTTCCGCCAGGGCATCCTGAACCCGCCGGGCCGCGTCCTCGCAGAACATCAGGTTCTGCCCATTCAGCAAGGCGAAGGCCTGCTCGTCCTCGCGCTTGACGGCGGCCTGAACCGGCGTCTTCAGGGCATCTTCGATGGCATCGATCATTTCCACAAAGGGAAAGGCTTCGAAGCTGGGCGAGAGTTGGAGCCGGATGTCGGCGGCGCTGCGCTGGGAGTGCGGCGTCGCCAGGATGCCCTGCTCGGTCCCCAGCCAGTCGATGACCGCCTCGGCGTCGATGCGATCCTGACCCTGGAAGTCCTTGCGAAACTGATCCTGGATCAACTGCCTGGCCAGCGCAGCAGAGCATGGACAGGTGGAGGAATAGACGACCTGGTAGGCCATTTCCAGGGCGAACTCGCCGTGATGCATGCTCGCAATCAGGCTGAAGGGGTAGTTCTTCCAGCCCGCATTGTCGCTCACCAGCGATTGGCGTTTGATCAGGTAGTTGAAGTCCATCCGCACCATTGCGCAGGTACTCAGATCCGAATGCGAGGCCATGAAATCCTTCAGAATCCGCCGCAGCATCAGTGGGGACAGGGGCTGTTCTGCCAGCGTTCTATCCAGATGGAGGTAGAGACGGGACATGTGAATGCCACGCGCATCCTCCTTATCGAGATCGACGAACGCGCTGATACGCGCCGAGGCCTGGACAGGTCGCTGCCCTTCTGCTTCGAGGATCAAGGGCATCTCGATGTGGTTCATGCCCACCCAATCCAGCTTGCCGGCCACCTGTGCCTTGGCGTGGCTGGCGATATCGGGCATCGAGGCCACTTTGCTTGCTTTACTCATTCGATTGATCTCCTCGTGAACCGGAGGCCGCCGTGGAGCTCGACGACGCCGGCGGGCGTGAGAGCGACGGGGGGATCGATGGCAATGCTGATGAGGGCCGACGCCTCACCACACGCTTGAATTGAAATTGGTCGGAGCGAGAGGATTCGAACCTCCGACCCCCACAACCCCATTGTGGTGCGCTACCAGGCTGCGCCACGCTCCGACCGGAAAACTTACGAGGCTTTCGATGGGCTGTAATTCTACCGTCAACGACGCAAAACGTGAAGTACGTCTTCGAGCTCCGTGCGCAGCTGGCGGATCAGTTGCTGGCTCATGGAGACATCGTCCTGCGCTTTTTCGCCCTCGAGCCGCTGCCGTGCCCCGAGGATCGTGAAGCCCTGCTCGTGAAGGAGGCTTCGAATCTGACGAATCATCAGCACGTCATGGCGCTGATAGTAGCGACGGTTGCCCCGCCGTTTGACCGGCTTGAGCTGCGGGAATTCCTGCTCCCAGTAGCGGAGAACGTGAGGCTTGACGGCGCACAGCTCGCTGACTTCACCGATCGTGAAGTACCGCTTTGCCGGGATGGGTGGAAGTTCCTGATTACTCCCCGGATCCAGCATACGCCTCCACCCTCGCTCTCAGCTTCTGACCTGGCTTGAAAGTCACCACCCGACGAGCAGAAATCGGAATTTCCTCGCCTGTTTTCGGATTGCGGCCCGGCCGCTCGCTCTTGTCACGCAGCTGAAAGTTGCCGAAGCCCGACAGCTTGACGTGGTCACCCTTCTCCAGGCCTTCTCGGATGGCTTCGAACCAGGCATCGACGAATTCCTTGGCCTCGCGCTTATTGAGACCGACTTCGTCGAACAGTGTCGCCGCCAGGTCCGCTTTGGTCAGTGACATCCCCTTACCCTCTCAGTTTGGCGTCGAACTGCTCGCTGAGCCCCGACAGAATGGTTTTGGTGATTTCTTCAACGTCCGATTCGGTAAGAGTGCGCGAAACATCACGAATAATCAAGCCAATAGACACACTTCTGCAATCTTTTTCAACGCCAGGACCGCGATATTGGTCAAAAATGATACACCGCTCCAGGCGATCCCCGGCCAGCGCCTTGATGCTGCGAATCAGTTCTGCTGCCGGAACCTCATCGCGAACCACCAGGGACAGGTCTCGGCGCATCGAGGGCAGGCGGGACAATTCCCGGGCCTGAGGCAGTCGGCGCTGGCGGATTCGATCCAGGTCGAGCTCGGCGACGAACGCGGTCTGGGGCCAGTCCAGAACCTCCAGCAGTTTCGGATGAAGCTGGCCCAGCCAGCCGACGACCTCACCGTCAAGGGCGACGGCCGCCGCCTGCCCCGGATGCAACCACTCGTGCTCGCAGGGCTCGAAGGACAAGCTGCCGGCGACCGAATTGCTCTCGATCAGGTACTCGATCTCACCCTTGAGATCGAAGAAATCGAGGGGCTCGGCCTTGGCGCTGAAATGTTCCGCCTCGCGGCGGCCCGACATCAGCATTCCCAGGCGCTGATCTTCCGCCAGCCCCTCGTTGCCGGTGCTGCGAAAACGGTGCCCCGCCTCGAACAGACGGATGTCGTGGTGCTGGCGGCGCAGGGCTTTTCCGGCGGTATCGATCAGCCCCGGCAGCAGGCTCGTCCTGAGCATCGCCAGATCGCGACTCAACGGGTTGGCGAGCTCCTGGGCGCCCTCGCGGAGGCCAAGGCGCTCGAGATCCTTGCCGGCGACAAAGCTCCAGGTAAGGACTTCCTGAAACCCTCGGGCGGCGAGCTGCAGGCGCAGGCGCGATTCGGGCAGCTGCAGTTCGGACGCCACCCTGATCTTCAAACCGCCCCCGGGCGGTCGACTCGGCA
>CAZDFS010000033.1:25769-37041 GCA_964504865.1 uncultured Wenzhouxiangella sp. | reverse complement strand
GCCTCCCGAAAAAGCCCGTCGCGCCCGAGCATAATTATTCAGAGCTTCCCTAGTGTCCATATGGCCTTCGTATTCGGCGAGGTTTCGGGCGCGGTGGGCCTGGTCCAGCACGCGCCATTGAGCCGGGGCGAGGTCCACGGTGTGTTGCAGGCACTGAAATACCAGGTAGTGGCTGTCCGATCGGTAGCCATGCCGGCGCAGGGCGGCCAGCGCCAAGGCGTGAGCGGCGTTATACGCCAGGTCGAACTGACTTTCCAGGCTGAGTTCGCGGTGTTGCGCGTCCCGCAGGCGCGCGATGCCGGAGGCAAGCAGGCCATCGAACTCGCGGCGAGAGGGGGCTTGATGATGGAGCTTTCCGATGCGCGCCAGGTTTTCGAGTTTTTCCTTGCTCATCACTGCACTCAGTCGAGCGACCCCAGCAAGACCTCATGATCGTTATCGAGCACCTCGGTCAGAAACGGACTTTTTTGCTCACGGCGGCGTTTGAACTCGTCTGCGGAGTAGAGCGTGGGGTTGATGCTGCGGCCTAGGGCATGTTCGGTCTCGCTCAGGGCTTCGAAGATGTCTTCGAGCAGCAGCTCGTCGGAGACGATCAGCACATCCACGTCGCTACCTGCATGATCGCGGCCTTGCGCGATCGAACCGTAGAGCAGGGCCAGATTGATTTGGTGGCTCACCGGGGCCAGCGCGGTCCTGAGCAGTTCGGCGGGCCCGAGAATCTTGCGGGTCAGGCTGCAGAGTTCGTTGAAGATAGGAGCACTGGGGTTGGCGCGGTACAGACGGCCGCGGCTCTGACCCTCTTGCGTGATCAAACCGACTTCGGCCAGCCGGGCGGTTTCTCGTTGGACGGCCCCGCGACCGGCCTGAGCCAGGTCGATGAGTTGGCTGAGCGTATAGCCGCGGTTCGGGTCCGTGAAGAACAGACGAAGCAAGGTCTGGCGGGTGCCGGAGAACAGCGCGTCAGCCAGGCTGATGCGTTTCTCGTACGGACTCGCCTCACCATCTCTGATCTCTGAAGTACTCATATTGGGTAATAAAATACCTTTATTGGGTACTTGTCAAGGTGAAGGGTGAAGGGGAAAAGGGGAAAGGGCTAAAAGCTCGGTTTCCGGTTTCCGGTTTCCGGGTTCAGGGGGGAAAAGCCGGCGAAGGGGTGAATGGGATAAAGGGCGAAGAGGAAAAGCCCGGTTTGCGGTTTCTGGGCCTCGATGTTTATGCTGATTGGTGTTTGCTATTGCGATTCCGCTTGAGCAGGCTTTCTGCGGGGATGGAAAAGGTCTCGTGGAGGTTTTCTATCATCCGGAGCGTGAGGGGGCGTTTGCCGGCCAGCACTTCGTAGACGCGATTTTTTCGACCAATGGCGGGCACAAGATCATCCACGGTCAGACCCTGCTGGTCCATGCGGAATTTGATGGCTTCCACCGGATTCGGGAATTCAATCGGATAATGCTTGCGCTCATAGGCTTCGACCAGCGTGACGAGCACGTCCAGGCGATCGCCTTCGGGGCTGTCCATTTCGGCCAACATCAGTGTTTCGATTTCCTTGAGTGTCGCCCGATAATCGGCTTCAGTTTTGATGGGTCGAATTTTCATAGTTTGCTTCATATGGTTTGTGCGTCGATCTGGTCGTAGTGCTTGTGCGTACCAAAAAACCGGATATACACGACGCGATAGGGATAGTTGATCCAAGTGACTAATCGGTACTTGTTTCCGGCGATGTTGAACACCACACGTCCGTCTTTGAGAATGCTGGCGCTTGCAAATTGCGCCTTCACCTCATTCGGCGTTGCCCAGTCGGCTTTGAGCGTCTCCCGGTACCAGGCCATTCCCGGCTCGATCGAGTCAGCATGGTCTGGAGAGCTGGCCCAGAATGCTTTCAGAGTGGACAGAGCGATGATGCGCACGGTTCAATGATAGTCCCAAATTGGGACTTTGGCAATGGTGGTTTTGGCTGGGGCAGGGGGAAAGGCGCAGGGGGTGGGGGAGCGAAAGGGTGAAGGGGGAAAATGGGGGAAGGGGAAAAGGGCGAAGGGTGAAAGGCTCGGTTTACGGGTTACGGGTTACGGATGAAGGGCTCAGGGAGCAGGGAGGAAGAGCCGGCGAAAGGGTGAAGGGGAAAAAGGGTGAAGGGGAAAAAGGGCGAAAGGGAAAAAAGGGCGAAAGGGGAAAAAGGGCGAAAGGGGAAAAAGGGCGAAAGGGGAAAAAGGGGGAAGGGGAAAAACGGCGAAAGGGGAAAACCTCGGTTTACGGTTTCAGGTTTCAGGTTTCAGGGGCAAGCAGGCGGAGGGCACGAGACGCGGGCGTGCGGTGCTGGCTTTTGGGTTTGGGCGTAAATGCAGGACATACACCGAATCTGCGCAACGGCCGCAGTCTGACTTCGCGCTCTTTTTCCATGAGTCGGACGGCGAAAGAAATCGAGGCGAGTGTTTTTTAATCGGCAATTGACTGGGTAATGGCGTTTCTGGATTCGCGGTTGGTGCTTTGGTCGTTACCGACTCGGGCTCGGAACTGTCTGGCAAAGGCAGGCGCCTGAGGCCCGACCTTTAGTTGTGTCGGCGACCTGAGCTCAGGTCGTCCTGGATTCTGAGAATGCGCGCAGCACGAGGTCTTGGGCCTCGCGGACTTCTTGATCGGTCATCCAGTCGAAGTGGGATCGACGCTTCGTTTCGGAGAGCTTCCATTGGTTTTGATGGACTAACTGAATAAACAGGCCCAGCGTGTTTCGGGGCCAATCGAAGCGCTCGTTCAGTGCACTTCGAGCGCGGTCGAAGCCGAGCAGGAAGTCGATCTCCTGGGGCAAATCTTCAGAGACGGTTCGCTCCAGTGCCCAATAGAGAAATTCAGCCTGCGGTGTCGCGTCGAAGTACCGGAAATACATGGCGTCATTGCCCGTCGCTGGCAACTGCGGCGCGTTCGGGTCGTATTGCGTTCGCGCTACCAGCGGCCGTGAAAAAGTCTCAAGGCTTTCGACGTAGCGATCAAGGTTGGCGAGAATGACGGCCGACACCGGCAGCACGATTCCTCTGGGAGTGAACCCTGCCTGGGCAAGGATATGGTGAATGAGATAGCGGTGGATGCGTCCGTTCCCGTCCATGAACGGATGGATGAAGACAAAGCTGAAGGCCACGATGGCTGCAAGGACGATCGGGTCCAGAGTGCCCGTTTGGTCTTGAAATCCGAAAAATGACCGGAAAAGGCCACGATTCGAGAAAACGGCGCGGTTTTCTGGGACGGCGCTGGAATTCCGCTCATTTTTCTCACTGCTCGTTGATTTCCGATGAATATTCTCATATTCCGGTCGGAATTCTCAACAATGCCCGATCAAACCATCGTCCAGTGCATTGAAACGTAAATAAGGTGCAAGACGTAGGGCGAGAAGCTCGGTTTCCGGGTTACGGATTACGGGTTACGGGGCTCAGGGCTCAAGAATTAAACAGGTAGGGATTCTGAACATGGTCTTTCTAGATTGCGCTGGCCATGCCAAATGATGCAGCTTGAACATCCGATATCAAATCAGTTCCTCAAACTCCCGCAGCCGATCGGCGCTGACCGGTAGCCCCTGCGCTGCTTGTATTACTGCGGACTCGCGCAGGTCCATTTGGCATTCGATAAATCGGTCGGGATGAATCGCCTCGATTCCGAAGGGTTCGAGCTGTTCTTGCGGAAAATCTCAGAGGTTGAAGGAAACGATCATCTGTGCGTGAGCGACGATTGCAGCAGCTAGGACGTGGCGATCGTCCGGGTCTGGCAGTTCCAGAGATGAAATCAGCCTCTCATGACCGCTGACCAAGCAATCTGGTACTGCATCATCCATCAAATCGCGGGTCCGTTTGAGCTGCGCCCCAGTCAGATCTGGGCGTTTGGCCTGGACATTCCGCATCCATTCTTCGTGGATTTGCTCGCTCCAGCGAGCGGCAAACAAACGCGTGGTTGCCAGGCGGATCAAGAAGTCTCGAAGTGCCGCCGGGTACAGAACGCAGGCATCGTAGACAACAACAAACCGCACTCCTAATAGCCCATATCCAGTTCCTGGGCCTGCTCAGCGAGATTCTCCAGCGCCTCCCGGCTTCGCTCATCCTGTTGGTGCTTGTAAGCTAGGAGATCGCGCAGCCGAACGCGACGGTGAGAGCCGACCATCGTGTGGGGAATCTTTTCCTCGGTAAGTAACTTGACCAGGTGAGGGCGAGAGACATTGAGCATGTCGGCCGCTTCCTGGGTGGTCAGCTCAGCATGGACCGGGACGATCGTAACAGCGTTACCTTGAGCCATTTCGGCCAGCAGCTTGCGCAGTAGGTCTAGCGCTGCGCGCGGCAGAATCAGGTCTTCTTGGTCCAGACGGACCTGTGCCCGGTCGATGTCCGGGTGCTCCCGCAGCAGCCGGCTCAGTGCCGTTGCGCTCTCACGCGCCAGGCTGGCGGTTTCCGCGCTGGGCAGATCATTGATGGTTCGTGCATTTTCCACTGTGGTGTCTCCCGCTTGTTACCTCTCGTTTGACTTGCAATTTAATCGAAATATCCGAAACGAGCAAGTTGGTTGTACAGTTGAGTGAGAACGTTATGGTCCTCTGAAAAGGGGGCGTGAAGGGGGAAGGGGGAAAAACTCGGTTTACGGGTTCCGGGCTCAGGGCTCCGGGCTCCGGGCTCAGGGAAAAGCAGGCGAAAGGGTGAAGGGGTGAAGGGGTGAAGGGGTGAAGGGGTGAAGGGGTGAAGGGGCGAAGGGCGAAGGGCGAAGGGCGAAGGGCGAAGGGCTAAGGGCTAAGGGCTAAGGGCGAGGGAACCGCCATGGGCCCGTCGGCGTTTTCTCTTCGCTTCAACTGCCGATCAGCAGCCTTGACCGTCGGCCAAAGGCCTTGCGGAATAGGTGGACGGTGAGCAATGAAAGCGCGAGCGCGGCGAAGAAATGGACCACGGTCATCAGGTACATCGATGCCGGAAGGAATGATTCGTCGACCACGAAGGTGAATGCCAGTTCGGCGACCACCAGCATGAAAAAGACGTGCAGGAAGTAGATCGAGAAGGCCGCATCGGCAAACGGCGAGAGCCACTTCAGTCGCTGGGGATCAAGCGTTCTGAACGCGATCAGCACGAGGACTGCGACGCACATCTTCTGAAGGTAGAACAGGGTTTCATGAAACGAGTAGAAGCCGATCCGGTCCACGTCGTACCTGTACAGCGCCAGCAGTATGATCGATGCGACCAGCGCGACCGCAAGCAGGAGTTTCCAGTGCTTCGACAGGCCATCCAGGCGCTGGTCCAGGCCACCATCTCGCGTGCTCCCGAGGTAGAGCCCGACCGCGTAGGCGCCGAGGAAGTAGACGAAGGTCGCGAGGGTGATCTGACTGCCCCCGCTGACCCAGGCGGAGCGCGACACGATCAGCGGGGCAAGCATGATCACCCACAGGAGCAGGTTCCAGGCGCCGCCCCGCTCGATCCAGGCCGATAGCAGCGGCGTGGCCGCGAACAGCAGCAGCAGGATCGGGATGTACCAGAACGTGAACTGGGCCTCGCCGTGCAGCAGATTGTTTGGCACCACGTCGAGGTAGGCGCCCATGCTCTCGCGCAGGCCGAGAACGCCCGAGCCGTCCAGCTGCAAGATGACCACGCTGAACACCAGCGTGCAGAAGGCGTAGGGTGCAACCACATTCAGCAGCTTGCCGCGGAAGAAGGCGTTCAGGCCGCGTGGTTTCAGCACCGCCGAGTAGAGCAGGCCCGAGATCAGCGCAAAATACAGGGTCGCGTCGTGGAAGAGCGTCTCGTTGATGGAAGAGAACAGCGAGGTCGAGTCGATGCGTCCACCCGAGGGAATGAATTGCGCCAGGGCCGCGGCATGAATCGCGACGATGTTCAGGATCGCAAACCCTCGGAAGGCATGGACATGATGCAGGTAGGTGCTGGACTTCATGCCGCGGGCCTTGTGGGATCAGGTAACCAGTGTAGCCGCAGAACGGGCTCGCTGCCGTTCGTTGCCAGGCCTGGTTCGCTTCGCTGGTTCTCGTCAGTGTTCCGGGCCGCGGGTCGACCAGGAGTTGATCACGGCCTGCCGTGCCGGCGACCATGGTGAACCGCCCATCACAACCGTGGCCCGATCCAGCTATGCTCTGAAAAGAAGCATGAAATCCCGGAGTTTGCGGATATGACCAAGTATCAGATGCAACAACTGCCGCTGACGGTGGCGATCGGCGCTGTGCTGTCGGCGAGCTCGCTGCAGGCAGCGATCATTACCGTTGATAGTGCCAACGACGGTGCGATCGGCGCCTTCCCGTCTGAATGCACCCTGCGCGCGGCCGTTCAGGCAGCCAATACGGATGCTCCAGTCGACGGCTGTCAGGCCGGGGAGTCGGGACTGGATCAGATCGTCTTCGATCCGGCGCTGGCGGCCAGCACGATCACGATTGCCGCTTCAGCGTCGCCCTTTGTGGTCACTGATTCGCTCCGCATCAGTGGTCCGACTGCGGGCTCGGCCGCGGGCTTGTTGATCAGCGGCGGCGGGATATCAACGGTCTTCGATATCGATGGCAGTAGCCCTGGCTCGATCGACGTCGCGATGGACAGCCTGACGGTCACGAACGGGTCGGGTTCGGGCTCGATCGGTGGTGGTGTGGACAGTCAGAATGCCGATCTCACTCTGTCGCAGGTCAGCGTGGACTCGAACACCAGCGCCCTGATCGGCGGCGGGATTTCTTTTACGAACGGGCGCCTGAGTCTCAACGAGGTTGCGATCCAGGACAACTCTGCCGGCACCAGCTTTTCCGCCGGCGGCTTTGCCGGGGGGCTTTTTGTGGCGAATGGTGATCTGGAGCTCACCGGCGGGATCGTCAGCGGCAATTTAGCCACCTATGGCGCGGGCATCTATCTTGAGTCGGTCTACCAGGCGACCCTGGATTCGGTCGAGATCTCCAGCAATATTGGCGGCAGCGAAGGGGGTGGCTTGTTGGCAGCGGGCTCGACTGAGGTCACGCTCAGCAATTGCAGGGTGCAGGACAATCGTATCTTTGGCTCGTCCGGTGTCGGGTCGGGCATCCGTGTTAACGACTCGAGTCTGACCTTGAACGATAGCGAGGTGCGGAGAAACTATATCTCCTTTTCAGGCGTCGCTGAAGGCGGGGGCATCGCTGCACTGGACTCACAGCTCAGCGTCAATCGAACCGTAATCGATAGGAACGATCTGTTCGCGGATAGTACGTTCAGTCAGGACTACGGGGCCGGCATTGCATTGATCGGCTCCTCATTGACCTTGTTCGATTCGTTGATCACCGGGAATCGGTGTAGAGCACTGTTCAGCGAGGGCGCGGCGATCTTTGGTCAGGACGCTGAGGTCGTGATCGAAGGCAGCAGGATCAGCGGCAATATCGGCGCGGCACCGCTGTCGCTTTCATCCGGGTCGACGGCCGTCCGTGACAGTGAAATCGCATTGAACCTGGGTGACTCGGCCGCGTCGGCCGGTAGCTTTCGATTTCAATCGCCGAGCCTGACCAATGTGACCGTCTCCGGTAATCAATCGAGCTCGGGGCCGGTGCTGGCGTTTGCCGGTGCCGGCTCGGCGGATCTGACCCACGTGACGCTTGCCGACAACGGCGTCGGCGTCAGCATCGCTGCCGAGACGGGCTTTGCGCTGAACCTGGTCAACACGGTGCTCAGTGGTCCGGCCACGGCGGTGCTCTGCGACGGCCCTGCCGAATCCTTCACCAACAGCCTGGCGACCGATGATTCCTGCACCGGGACGGCCACGGATGCGCAGGATCTGGCTCTGCTGCCGCTGGCCGAGAACGGTGGCCCGACACGGACCCATGCCCTTCAGGTTGGCAGTGTCGCGATCGATGCGGGCGGTGACTGCGCGACCGTGTACGGCGTGCTCACCGACCAGCGTGGCGTGGCCCGCGATGGCAGCTGTGATCTGGGGGCATTCGAGTTTACGGAGTTCATCTTTTCCGATCGCTTCACCGAGGCCATGCCAGAGCGTCGGTGACGGGCCGCCAGGACACGCTGCCAGGCCCCAGCGCCAGGGTTCAGCTTTCAGTTTTCAGGGGAGGGGCGCCAGGCCGCCGGATAGTTACAAGCCCTGTTTTATTCGGGCCGTGATGAGGCGCTGGATTCATGACATCCATCGAGCCTGCGATCACAGCGGACGCAGGCTCACCACGCGATCTTTTTCCAGCGGTAGCCGGCGCGTGGCGCGTAGGCCGAGGTCTTATCGAGGCCTTGGGGGAGAGGGGTGAAGGGGTGAAGGGGTGAAGGGGGAAAACACGGTTTACGGTTTCCGGTTTCCGGTTTACGGATGAAGGGCGCAAGGCAGAAGGCGCAAGGCAAAAGTCACAAGGCGCAAGACGTGGGGTTTGGTGCTGGTTTTTGTGTTTACCGGCGGCCGGGGTGGCCGCCGGTGGGGTGGGGCTGAGTCAGTTCCAGATGATGACGTGCGGGTCGAGGACGGGGCGGCCCGGGTCGCCGGTGTTGATGACGTCATATTTGCAGCCGCCCCGCTCTGCTCGGCAGGCGCCGTCGGAATAGGGTCGTACGGTAAACTCGTTTTTGCCCGGGGTGAGCGTAACGGTGGTCATTGGCCGGCCGTTGCGATCGACGAATGCGGCTTCCTGGAAGCGCAGGATAGTGGCCGCTTCGCGGCTGCTTTGACTGGACTGGTTTTCCAGGTAGATAACGACGGTCGCTCCGCTGCGGGCGTGTAATACCGAATTTGAGATTGTGGGCGACAAGCGTGCGTTGGTCGGCAGTGTCACGTTCAGTTCGCATTTCGGCGGGCATTCGTCGCCTGGCGCTGGCCGAGCCCGTTCTGACGCTGGCGCCGGTGATTCTGACATCCGCATCGGCTTGGAATCTTCGAGCGCAGCGGGAGGCCCGGGTGGTGTGGGCTCGTCCGGCTGGCAGACCGCCAGGCCCGGGACCAGAAGCAGGGCGAAGGGCAGCAGGGACAAGCCTCGGCGCCGGTGGAGTCGCATACGGGTGGAAGGGTTCATTGGTCGTTCCTCATGGTGGGGTTGTGGCATCGGTGGGGTCGGGGGCTTGCGCCGGGAATCGGGGGTCGTCGCGCAGCTCGTCAAGGCGCGGGTCGTCGGCCAGGATCTGCGGCGGCAGGCCGGCCGCGACGGCGGCGGTGAACTGATCGATGGCCGGGTCCGGCTCGTTCAGCGCCAGGTAGGCAAAGGCGGCGGCGCGGTGGGCGAGCATGTCCAGCTTATCGGGCTGTGCCAGCCTTGCAAGTTCGGCTTCGGCCTCGGCGGTCTGCCCGGTCTTGGCCAGGTAGCTGGCCACCAGGCTGCGGGCGCCGTGGTCGGCCGGGTTCACTGCGAGGCGCTCAAAGCCGAGGCGGATGGCGGCCTGGTACTGGTCAGCGATTTCCTGGGGGTCGCTCGCGGGCTGCATTTCCAGGGCTTCGGCCAGAAAACCATGCCAGCGGAAGTCACCCGGCGAGAACAGCTCGAGGGCGCGACGGTACATGGCTTCGGCCTGGGCATACTCACCGGCGTAGAAGTAGTAGCTGCCGGCGTTGGAATAGGCGCGGGGCGTCGGGTTGCGCTCCAGCGACTGCCTGTTGATTTCGGCCGCGCGCAGGTAGTCGCCCTCGTAGTAATGAATCGCGGCCAGGCTGATGTAGGGCACGGGGTTGTCCGGCGCCAGGCGAATGGCCTGACCGAGCGCTTCGATGGTGTCTTCGACGCGGCCCTGCTCGTAGAGAACGCGGGCCAGCGCAAAGGGATTTCGCCAGTAGACCGGGTCCAGCTGGATGGCGCGCCTCAGATGGAACTCGGCGGCCGCGGCATCGCCGTCCATGCGCAGGGATTGGGCCAGACCGGCGTTGGCGCTGGCGTTGTTCGGCTCGGCCTCCAGTGCGCGGGTGAACAGCTCGCGGGATTCGGCCACCCGGCCGGTCTCGCGGTAGACGTTGCCCAGGGCAACGAGGGTCTCGGCGCGATCGCTGCTGGCCTCGGCCTGGCGGCAGGCAGCGATGGCCTGGTCGGCCAGATCGGCGTCGCCGACCAGTTCGTACTGCAGCCAGTAGGCGGTGCAGATGCCTGCGCGGGCCAGGCCGAAGGATCGGTCGATCAGCAGCGCCTGCTCGAAGCGATCGACGGCGCTCTGGAAGTCTTCGACGCTGTTGCCGTTGCGAATCAGATCGCGGCCGCGCAGATATTCCTCGTAGGCCAGCTGATTGTCGGTGGGCGCTTCGACCAGTACGTCTTCGTCCACCAAGCGCACGCGAAGCACGTCGACGATGGCGCGCGAAATACTGTCCTGAACGGCAAAGACGTCGTCGAGCGTGCCGTTGTAGGACTCGTTCCACAGCTGGTGGCCCGTGCGACCGTCGATCAGGCGCGCACTGATCCGCAGGCGGTTGCCGTCCTTGCGAACGCTGCCTTCGAGCAGGGTGGCGACGCCAAGCGCTCGTGCCAGCTCGCGGACGTCGTCTTCGCGCGCCCGGAAGGCAAAGGACGAGGTGCGCGCTGCGACCCGCAGGCTCGGCAGGGGCGTTAGCGCCTCCAGGATCGCTTCGGCCATGCCATCGCAGAAGTAGCCCGTGTCCTGTTCCGGGCTGAGATCCTCGAAGGGCAGTACGGCGATCGACTTCTCCGGAAGGGAGGGCTCGAGAAAGTCGACGCGATACAGCAGCAGGAATGCGAGCAGCGCCATCGCCGCCGCGATGGTGGCGAAGACCAGCCAGCGCCATTTCATTCCACCCGGAGCGGCGCCTGCTGCCCCGCCGACGGGCGGCTGCTCGGCCGTGCGGATGACGCCATGGGGGGTGATGTCGTAGATCCAGGCCAGAAGCGCGGTGACAGGAAAGCCGATGACCACGCTGATGACGAGGAGCCGCATCACCCACTCCGGGATCAGCAGGGCGGGGATCAGCACGTCGGCGACCTGAAGCATGCCCCAGGCCGCAATGGCGTACACGCCAACGATGCGGAAGACGTGTCGGCGCCTCAGTTCCCCAAGAGTTCGGCTGAGTCGTGAGCGTTGCTTGGCCATTCCTTATTCCCGCGACGTCAAGGCTCAACGGGTCTCGAGGCCCACGATGGATGCGGCGGATCGATGCTTCCCGGCGTTACGTCATGCTTGCGTAAAGGCACAGGACGACGAGGTTCGAGTATAGGCGCTGCCCCGAGATTGCACAATTTTAGGGCGGGAATGTGGGGTGTGTCACAGAATTGGGGGAGCAAGGAGCAAGGAGCAAGGCTCAGGGCTCAGGGTTCAGGGCTCAGGGCGAAGGGCGAAGGGCGAAGGGCGAAGGGCGAAGGGCGAAGGGCGAAGGGCGAAGGGCG
>CAZDFS010000033.1:16622-25669 GCA_964504865.1 uncultured Wenzhouxiangella sp. | reverse complement strand
ACAAACAAAGGCTAGGGGCTAGCGGGGCTCGTGGACCTTGATCTGCATGCCTTGCTCGGGCGTGAAGCGCTGGCCTTCCCGGCCGGCAAATTCGAAGGGGACGGAGACCAGCTTCATGTCGCGGTTGAGCTGGATGACGAAGTGCAGGTGGGGCCCGGTGGAGTAACCGGTGTTGCCCGATCGGCCGATAAGCTGGCCGCGCTCGACGCGCTGGCCCGGGCGCACGACGACGCCCTCGTAGTCGAGGTGAGCGTAGACGGCCATGCTGCCGTCCTCGTGCAGGATGCGAACGAAATTGGCCCGCGGCCCGTCGCGCTTGATGTCCGTGCCGGACCCGGAGAACCAGCGCGCGATATCCATGACCACGCCCTCGCGGGCCGCGTGAATAGGCGTGCCGACGGGCATGGAGATATCGACGGCGTAGCGCGAATCCGGGGCGCTATGACTGAAGCTGCCGCCAAAGGCCTGACCGATGCGAAACTCCTGATTGCGAGCAAAGGGTGGCCGGTAGGCACGGCCGGGTCGGTGTCTGCCGGCGGGGTCGCCGGGCAGGGACTCGGCACGAATCTGGTAGCGCCAGGATTTCCGCGGATCGAAGGCACCGATGGTGACAAGTTCCCGGGTGCTGCCGCCGGCCAGGACGAACCGGCCCGGAAGCTCGGGGTAGCTGACCACGTTTTCTTCGTCTTCGAGCCAGACCCGAACGGCCAGCGGGCCCTGGGTTCGATTGCTGAACTTCCACACCGGTGACTCGGCCGTCCCGGCCTTGACGATCTCCATCATCGCCTCGGGCCGGGCGATGGCTCGCTGCACCCGAACCGGCTGGTCGGTGACCGGCCGCTGGTCGGTGAAGTGGGTGATGCCCTCCTCGTCGGTCCAGGAGTAGATCGTCTGCGCGTGCACGACGCCGATAGGGGTCAGCGCGATCAGGAGCAAGGCGATAAGTAGTCGCCCATCTGGGACCTTGAATCTGACGGCTGGAACCCGCGTTCCTAGCATTCGATCACGTTGACGGCCAGACCGCCGCGGGAGGTTTCCTTGTACTTGGTCTTCATGTCGCGGCCCGTGTCGCGCATGGTGCGGATCACCTTGTCCAGGCTGACCCGGTGCTTGCCGTCGCCGGCCATCGCCATGCGGGTGGCATTGACGGCCTTGACCGCGCCCATGGCGTTGCGCTCGATGCAGGGGATCTGGACCAGACCGCCGACGGGATCGCAGGTGAGCCCGAGGTTGTGTTCCATGCCGATCTCGGCGGCGTTTTCCACCTGGCCCATGCTGCCGCCGAGGGCGGCGGTCAGTCCGCCGGCCGCCATGGAGCAGGCCACGCCGACCTCGCCCTGGCAGCCGACTTCCGCTCCCGAGATCGAGGCGTTTTCCTTGTACAGCAGGCCGATCGCGCCGGCCGTGAGCATGAACTCCACGACGCCATCCTCGTCGGCACCAGAGACGAAGCGACGGTAATAGTGAAGTACCGAAGGGATGATGCCAGCCGCACCATTGGTCGGTGCGGTGACGACCCGGCCGCCGGCGGCGTTTTCCTCATTCACGGCCAGGGCGTAGAGATTGATCCAGTCGAGCTGGTCCAGATTGTCCTTTTCGGCCCGGTGCTTGAGCTTGCGGTGGAGCGTTGGCGCGCGCCGAAGTACTTTCAGCCCGCCCGGCAGGTGACCGGTCTGCTCGAGGCCGCGCTGGACGCAATCCTTCATCGCCTGCCAGAGGGTGAGAACACCGGCCCGCACTTCTTCGGCGCTGCGCCAGGCCTGCTCGTTGGCCAGCATCACATCGGCGATCCGCAGGCCCTCGTCCTCGCAGATGCCGAGCAGCTCATCGCCAGTAGAGAAGGGGTAGGTGAGGCGCGTGGTGTCGGGCATGATCCGGTCCGCGGCCGCGTCGTCGACGTTGACCACGAAGCCGCCGCCGACCGAATAGTAATCGCGCGACAGCAGCGTTTCGCCGGCCTGATCAAAGGCGGTAAAGCGCATGCCATTGGGATGGTGCGGCAGGGTCTGGCGCTTGTGGAAAAAAAGATCCTTGCGCAGGTCCATCGGGATCTCTCGCTGGCGAGCGAGGCGCAGGCGACCGGTGTCGGCAATGGCGTCCATGCGCGGGCCGATATGGTCCGGGTCGACCTGATCCGGCAGCTCGCCCTCCAGGCCCAGGAGCACCGCCCGATCCGTCCCGTGACCGCGGCCCGTGTGGCCCAGCGATCCGAACAGATCCACGCGGACACGGGCCGTTCGATCCAGCGCGCCGGCCTCCTTGAGGCGCTCGAGAAAAATGGACGCCGCGCGCATCGGCCCCACCGTGTGCGAACTGGAGGGTCCGATACCGATCTTGAACAGGTCGAAGATGCTGACAGCCATGGTGTTCTGGGAGTGCCCTGACGGTGTGCGAGTTCCGCTTCCCATTATGCGGCCTGCCCCGCCTGCAAGCCAGAGAGCTGTCGACGGCGCAGACCCTATTGAATCGTCAGTGCACCGACGCGCAAGCGCTCGCCGCTGCCCGGGTCGACAAGATCAAGGGGGTGCTCACCGCGGGTCAGCTCGGCAAAATGCTCGACGCGCGCCGTCGGGCTGACGATTGAAGGCCTCGCCCTCGACCGCCATTTCCGGTCCCCACTGGCCGACCTCACAGCACACCGGCGAGGTCGAACCATCGACGAGACGGGCTGCCGGCGGTCGTTCAAGAACCGTAAGGACGCCGACGTTCTGGCGAAGCCGACGGGGCTTGTCGATCGAGGCCAGCTCGTAGGCGCCGGGCCGGGCGCTAACCTGCTGCATGAAATCCTGTTCCAGGCTGGCAGCAATGACACCGACCTCGCCGATCATCGAAACGCTCTACGGCGTCTTCGCCGGGCCCACCAGCCCTGGCCGCGGCCCGGGTCGAGTTCCAGCACGGCCTCGAAGGCCTGGCCGTTTTCGTGGCTGGCGTCCCAGTGGATCAGGCGCAGGCCGCAGCGCGCGGCGGTGATCTCGAACCAGGTCTTCGACAGGTAGGCGATGTGGGCCGGGACGTGCAGATAGGAATAGGACAGCCAGGTCTCGAGCCCCGCGTCGGGCGTCCAGCCCTCGGGGCGATGCGGCGCCGTGATCAGAATGCGCCCGCCCGGCAGCAGGCGCTCGGACAGGTCGAGGAGCATCCGGGCCGGGTGCTTCAGATGCTCGATGACGTGAGTCAGGGAGATCAATCGGAAGCGGCGAGTGCCGGGCAGCTCGTCGACCTGGCCGACGTGGTAGTCGTCGACCCAGTCCGTGCGGCCGACGCATTCCTCGGTCACGTCCTGGGCGATGGTGCGCACCGCATCGCTGCGCTGGCGGATTGCGCGGGAGACCCAGGCAAAACCGGCACCGACTTCCAGGCTGGCTTCGCCGTCGCGCGGCATCAAGCCCAGATGATCGAGGCAGTGGCCGTAGTAGTCGAGCATGGACTCGATGCGCTCGGCGTCGGTGTAGAGGTCATCGTCGAATTGCTCGGTCTGACGATAGAGAACATCCAGATCGTCGTCGGTGGGCAGGGGGTCGAGGCGGACGACATCGCAGTCGCGACACTGCACCAGCGCATAGTGCGTCTGGCTGAAGGCGCCTGCGTGCGTATTGCCGACCTGCCCCACGGTGCTCGGGCAGGGAGCCTCGCGCTGGCACAGGTCACAGCGCTGGGTCGCGACACTCAAGTCGAGAACCTTCGGCGCAGCCAGCGGCTGGCCCGATGCAGAAAGCTCGTCTGCAGCTCACGGTGGACCTCCTGCAGTTCGGCATCGCGCTCCTTGACCATGGCCATGGCTCGATCGCGCTGCTCGATCAGATCCTCGACGTTGGCCGACAGATCGGAAATATTGCGATAGAGGCGCTGAAGGTGCTGGTCGCGGCGCGATAGAAGGCCCAGGATATGCTGATAATCCGGCTCGGCCAGGGCCTCACCAGGGCGGATGTGTCCGGGCAGCGGCCGCTCGACGTAGATCGTCGAATGGGGCTTGGTCTGTTCCTCCTTCGGCCGGTCCTCGCTGTAGAAATACAGCGCCACGGATTTCCGCGACAGGGCGCTCTGATCGCCGTCCGGGAGATTGATCCGCTCGAAACCATGCCACGACCAGTGCGTCGTCTCGAAGAGCACGGCTCGATTGAAGGCCGGCAGAACCGTGGTGATCCGGTTCTGATCCGGTGGCCGGCGTGGGTCCTCGTGGAACTCGATCGCGCCACCCCAGTCGCTCGACCACTCGCGGTTGAGGTAGACGATCAGGTTGAGGCGGCGATGGAGTCCGGTTTCGGGATGCTTGTTGAAGTCGACGTGGGGGTCCAGATCCTGGCCGTGGCAGTTTTCATGGGTGCCGCCGCCGAAGTAGTGGGGGTCATAGCGCAGATCGTCGATGCCCGTCAGCTGTCCGAGCCAGTCGAGAAACTCGCGGGTCTGGATGAGCCGGTCGAGGCGCTGATAGGGCGCGGCCAGCTCCCCCAACTGCTCGTGGACGCACTTGCCACCGACCTTGCCGTCCTCGTTCATGGCCTTGTGCTGATCGAAGGGCGGGAAGTCGCTCAGCAGTGCCTCGGCAAACTCGGGGGAAAAGAACTCATCCATCACCAGGTGCCGAAACGGCTTGGCCGAATCGTAGCGAGCGTGCAGCTGCGAGGTCTCGGAGAGATAGTTCTGGCGAATCAGATCATCCATGAGCGTCGTCTCGTAAAGTGCTGGCAGCAGACGATCAAGTCCGCCGATCATCGGAACCGCGAATCATACTATCTCCATCTTGGCCCTGGCGCCTGTCGCTTACCGGGAGGCGATCGCTCACTGGACGCGTCGAGCCGACAATGAAATACTTGGCGACTCTGTCGATCATCAACGCCAATCGGGGTGTCCCGCCCATGAGCCTGATCCTCTATTCGCGCCCGGACTGCGGGTTATGCGACAAAGCCGAGGCGCTCCTGGCCGAAACCGGCCTGCGATCTCACTATGACAAGGTCGATATCGAAAGCGACCTCGACCTGATCGCTCGCTACGGCGATCAGGTGCCCGTGCTCTTCAACGATCAGACCGGCGAAAAGCTGGCCTGGCCCTTCACCGCGTCCCAGGCTCGCGCCCTGATTGATGACTGAGGCTCACGCAGCGATCCCAACGGTCGATGCGCAGGCCCTGGCCTGTGCCCTGCGCGCCGGCATCGTCAGCGTGCTGAAGCGCCGCGATTACATCAACAGCATCAACGTCTTTCCGGTCCCGGACAGCGACACGGGGACCAACCTCGCCTTCACGCTGGCCAGTGTCCACGCGGCCCTGGGTCAGGCTGAGGGCCTGACCCTGCCGACCCTCCTCGAGCGCTGCGCGGAGGCCGCCATCAACGGCGCCCGCGGCAACTCCGGCGCGATCATGGCGCAGTACTTTCAGGGCCTGAGCGATTCGGGTAAGGACATCGAGGCTCTCGATGCGCAGCAGCTGGCCACGATGACCACCGAGGCCGCTCGCTCTGCCTGGACGGCGATGTCCAATCCCGTGCCCGGCACCCTGCCCACAGTGCTCGAGGATTTCGCTCGCGAGCTCGAAAAGCACGCCGACGGCGGTGAAGAGGACATCCGCGAGCTGTTTCGCTTGGGTCTGGACCGCGCGCGTCGATCGCTGGCTCAGACGCCGGATCAGCTGGCAGCGCTCCGGGAGGCCGGCGTGGTCGACGCCGGCGCTCAGGGCTTCGTCGACCTGCTCGACGGCATCTGGGGCTACATCCGCAGCGGCAAGGTGCCCCCATTGCCCAAGGGCAGCAGCGCCGGGCTGACCCAGTTCGAAGCCGCGGCCACTAAAGCCTCGGCGCCGGAGCAGCATCGTTTCTGCACCGAATGCCTGCTTGAAGGCGATGAGATGGACGTCAGAGCCCTGCGCGCGCGCCTCGAGGACCTCGACGCGAGTTCCCTGGTCGTGGCCGGGGGCGCGCGGAAGGCTCGCGTCCACATCCATACGGACTCCCCGGGCGAGGTCTTTCGCGTCTGCAACGAATACGGCGAAATTCGCCAGCAGAAGGCCGATGACATGACCCGCCAGCACGGTCTCATGGGTCAGATCGGTCAGGTCGCCATCGTCACCGACTCCGCCGCCGATCTCCCGGCCGAAGAGACCGAACGCCTCGGCATCCATGTCGTGCCCGTGCGCTTGATCTTCGACAACGAGGAATACCTCGACAAACTGACCATCACGCCGGCCGAGTTCTACGCCAAACTCGCGAACTCGGAGCTCAAGCCGCAGACCTCGCAGCCGCCGCCCGCGGACTTCCGTCGCCAGTTCGAGCTGCTTACCTCGCACGGGCTGGAGGTGCTCTCGGTGCAGCTCTCCGGCGCGCTGTCCGGCACGCGGCAGGCCGCCGAGACGGCCGCCAGAATGGTCAATGCGGACTCAGGCGATGGCGACAAGGTGACCGTATTCGATACGCTCAACGCCGCCTGCGGCCAGGCCCTGATGGTGCTCTGGGCGGCCGAGGCCGCGGCACGCGGCTGGGACCGGGCCGACATCGTCGACTGGCTCGAGTCCCGGCGGGGGGAATTCAGGACCTTCGCCCTCGCGCGGGACCTGTCCTGGGGCGTGCGCGGCGGACGCCTCAAGCCCTGGATGGAAACGGTCTCGCGCCGCCTGTCCCTCAACCCCGTGCTCACGGCCTCGCCGGAGGGACAGCTCAAGGCCTGTTCGGTCCTCGCCGGGCGCAGTCAGGCGGTGCCGCGCTTTGCGCGATTCGTGCTGAAGAAGATGCAGCGCGATGTCTGCTATCGGATCATCATCAGCCACACGAACGCTCGCGACGATGCCAGATCCTTGCGCGACCTGCTCCTGGCTGGTCATCCGGAAGTCGATGCCTGCTGGCTGGAAGAAGCCAGCCCCGCTGTCGGCGCCCACGCCGGCCCCGGCAGCCTCGTGGTCGGCCTCCATCCGTGGACGAAACCGGAGCGTCGCCATGCTTGACTGGGTCCTGGTGGCCCTCGGCGGCTACCTCCTGGGCTCGATCTCGGGCAGCCTCGTGCTGGGTCGCCTGCGCGGCATCGATATTCGCGCCATGGGCTCGGGCAACGCCGGCGGCACCAACGCCCTGCGCACCGTCGGCTGGCAGTTCGCCCTCGGCGTGGTGTTGATCGATGTGGGCAAGGGCGTCCTCGCCGCCGGCGTGCTGCCGCTGCTCTTTGCCGGTCGCGACAGCGGCCAGTACCTCCCGCTCGCCGCCCTCGGCGGCTTTGCGTCCGTCCTCGGCCACATCTGGCCGCTCTACTTCCGCTTTCGCGGTGGCAAGGGGGCAGGCACCGCCGTCGGCGTCGTGCTGAGCATCGCACCCTGGTGCTTCCTGCCGCTGCTGACGGTCTGGCTGGTGACGCTCATCGGCACCGGATTCGTCGGCCTGGCGACGATTCTGGCCGGGCTGAGCCTGGTGCCCGCCATGTGGCTGCTCGGGCCCGATCCGCTGCCCGCCGCCCTTGGCGCCCTGGCCATCGCACTGGCCGTGACCCTGGTCTTCACCCACCGGGAAAACCTCGCTCGCATGCGCTCGGGCACGGAAAACCGTTTCGAGAAGGCCCGCCTGATCAAACGCCGCTGACCATGGACAGCACCCTCGAGCAGGTCTTCGATCGCCTGGCAGACGGCGACGTTCACAGCGGGCAGCGGCTGGCCGACGCGCTGGGCATCAGCCGCGCGGCCATCTGGAAGCACATCGTCGCCCTGCGCGAGCTCGGACTGACCGTCACGTCCGAAGCGGGTGCGGGCTACCGCCTCCGTTCCGCGATTCAGCGTCCCTGCGCCAGGACCATCCAGACCCTCCTCGACGGTCCCATCGATCTCGACCTGCGCTTCCTCGTCGACTCGACCAACGCCTGTCTCCAGCGCGAAGGTCAGCACCACCCGCCCCCCCGAGCGCTGATCGCCGAGGCTCAGACGCAGGGGCGTGGACGGCGGGCGCGCCGGTGGCGCTCGCCCCCGGGCGGCGGTCTCTACCTGTCCCTGAGCTGGCGCTTCGAATCGGGCCTGACCGGCCTGTCAGCCCTGAGCCTGGTCTCGGGTATCGCCGTGGCCGACGTCCTCGAGGCCTACGGACTGGCCGCCGTGCGTCTGAAATGGCCGAACGATCTCTGGGCTGGCTCGCAGAAGCTCGGCGGCTGCCTGATCGAAATCAGCGGTGCAGCCGAGGGGCCCTGTGAGGCCGTGACCGGCCTCGGGCTCAACCTCGATCTCGGCGACGCCACCGACATCGACCAGCCCTGGACCGATCTGGCGCAGCACGGTCTGAGCCCGGACCGGAACCGGCTGATCGCCGATCTCATCAATACCCTGACCCGGGCTTACGAGGTGCTGGACGCCAAGGGCTTTTCGGCCTTCGAAGCACGCTGGGCCGAGCTGGACGGCCTGCGGGGTCGCGCGGTGCGCATCCAGGGTCGAGGGGATCCGATCGAGGGCACCGCCAGGGGCGTGGACTCCCAGGGTCGCTTGCTCATCGCGGGCGGCGAGGGCCAGCAGGCCATCGGCAGCGGAGAAGTCAGTGTCCGCCTCGGCTGATCTCGTGATCGATCTGGGCCACAGCCGGGCGAAATGGGGCCGCTGCGTCAACGGTGACTTGATCGCGGCCTCCGTGGGAGCCTGCTCCCTCGACGACCCTCGCCCCCTGACGACCTCCATCGAGCGCAACGCCGTTGAGCGGGTGATCTGGTCGACGCAGAGCCACGGTGACGCCATTGAACGATTGCGCAACGATTTCAGGGTGCTCGGGGTATCCTGTCGCACTGTTTCAACTGGAAGTCTCGACTTGCCCGTCGCCGCCGCTTATTCCGACCTTGGATCCGACCGCTGGCTCGCCCTCCAGTGGCCCTGGTCCAGCTCGCGGCGCGCGCTCTGCGTGATCGACGCCGGCACGGCCGTGACCGTGGATGCCGTTGACGCCAGCGGCCGCCATCTCGGCGGCTGGATCATGGCCGGCATGAACACCCTTCGGGCGGGGTTGGCGCAGCGCGCTCCGAGGCTGCCCGCCCCCGACGCCGGGCCGGGCGCCGATCGGGCGCCGGCAGCCAGCAGCGCGGCAGCGATTGCCGGCGGCCTCGAAC
>CAZDFS010000033.1:0-16612 GCA_964504865.1 uncultured Wenzhouxiangella sp. | reverse complement strand
CTGTGCAGGGGTTCGGTTCCCTGCAGTTTGGCACCGGCGTGCTGGTGGTCGGGGTTGAGCGAATCTACGACCAGCTGTTGGCTAACCAGCTGACCACGGCGCGCAGCAGCGAGGGGCGCGCCGAAGTGGCCAACCAGTATGCCCTTCGGCTCGAGGGCCTGCTGGGCGGGGACTTCGACTGCTGGCTCACCGGCGGTGATGCGGACCGGCTTGGCGCGCAGCTGGGGCGCGCCGTGCAGCACGATCCCCATCTGGTCCTTCGCGGACTCGCCCTGGCGGGAGCGCGGTCATGACAGCGCCAGGCTGGCGCTGGATCGCGCTTGGACTGCTGACCCTCAATCTCGTGCTGGGCCTGTTCTGGCTCAGCGGCGAGACCGAGAACGAGGCCGAACGGGCGGCCATCCCGCCCCTCGACCCGGCACTGCCGCGTCTGCAGCTGGTCGCTGAACTGTCCGACGACCGCGCGGAACCGACGGCGGAGCGCTGTTTCACCATCGGGCCGCTTCCCACGCTGCTGTCCCAGCAGCGCGCCGAGGACCGGCTGCGTCCCTTTGCCAGCGACCAGCGCTCGCGCCAGACCACGGCAGACTCCGATCGCGGCTGGTGGGTCTACCTGCCGGCCACCTCGCGGGCCGAAGCCACCAGCCTGAGTCGGGAGCTGGCCCAGCGCGGCGTCGAGGACTATTACGTCGTCACCAGCGGGGCGATGGAGAACAGCGTCTCGGTCGGGCTGTATGAAAACGTGAACAACGCGCGGGCTCGCCAGGCCCGCATCCGAACCCTGGGCTTCGATGCACAGATGGAAGTCCGCCGCGAGTCGATCCCGCAGTTCTGGGTCGACTACCGCATCGCGCCGGACGAGCGCTCGCCCTGGCGCTTCATCGTGCGCGCCTCGCCGGGCGCCCAGCACCGCGAGATTCCCTGTTGGGATGCCTAGGGTGAATCGGTTTCAGGGCTCGGGGGTCAGGAGCCAGGAGAACAGCGGTTTACGGTTTCCGGGGTCCCGTGTCCCGCAGGCGTCGGTTCAGAACCGTATCGTCGGCAAAGGGTGCGCTGATTCGGCCGTCGCTCTGCCCTTCGCTTCGGTAGAGAACGATGGAGTTTAGGCTGCAGACGGCCATCTTCGAGGGGCCGCTGGGCCCCTGGCTGCGCCTGATGCGCTTCGATCGCCCGATCGGAATCGCCCTGCTGCTCTGGCCGACCTGGTGGGGCCTATGGCTGGCCGCCGGTGGTGTCCCGAGCCTGAAGAATCTGCTGATCTTCACCGCCGGGGTGATCGTCATGCGCGCCGCCGGCTGCGTCATCAATGACTATGCCGACCGCGATATCGACCCCCAGGTCGAGCGCACGCGCAGCCGACCGATCGCCGCCGGCGAGATCCAGCCCGCACAGGCCCTGCTGCTGTTCTTCGGCCTCCTCGCGCTGGCCCTGGTGCTGGTACTGATGACCAACCGATTGACCGTCCTCCTGGCCTTCGGCGGCGCCCTGCTGGCCGGCACCTATCCGTTCTTCAAACGCTTTACCCATTTCCCTCAGATCGCCCTTGGCTCGGCCTTTGCCTGGGCCATTCCGATGGCCTTTGCCGCGGAAGCCGGTCAGGTGCCGGCCCTGGCCTGGTGGCTGTTCGCGGCCAACCTGATCTGGACGGTCATCTACGACACCCAGTACGCCATGGCCGATCGCGAGGACGACCTGAAGGCCGGCGTGAAATCGACGGCAATCGCCTTCGGCCGATTCGACCTGCCGATACTCGCCGCCCTGATGGGCCTGATGACGGCGCTGCTGCTGATCATCGGCCTTCGCGACCTGCCGCACCCGGCCTGGTTTACCGCCGTCGCCCTGTCGCTGGTCCACTTCCAGTACCAGCTCTGGCGAATTCGGACGCGCGACCCGCAGGCCTGCTTCCAGGCCTTTCTGAGCAACCACTGGATCGGCCTGTTCCTGTTTGCCGGCATCGCCGTGAGTCTAGGGAATCTTTGAATCATCATGCTCGGGCGCGAGGCTAGAAAAAGCAAAACATTTGGATCGCAAAGCAGCGAAGCAGCAAAAGAAGAAATTGAAGGTCGTTTTATTTCTTCGCTTTTTCTTGGCCGCTCTGCGATTCAAAGATTTTCGCAAGCGCTACGCTCTCGCCAGCACCCAGAGGTCGACGCGACTGACGCCGGCGCGTTTGAGCACGCGGGCGCATTCATCGAGGGTCGAGCCGGTGGTCATCACATCATCAACGAGCGCCACGTGACGAGTGCCCGGCGGCAGCTTGCGCGCGCGGAAGGCGCCGCGGACGTTGCCCCGGCGGCGATCGGCGGGCAATTCGGACTGGGCCGGGGTCGAGCGGGCCCGCAGGAGTACCGGCGCCCACGGCAGGCCGGACAGAGCCCGGCCGAGATCGCGGCAGAGCATTTCCGATTGATTGAATCCGCGCCACCAGCGGCGGCGGCGATGGAGGGGCACGGGCACCATCAGCTGCGGTCGTGGCCAGCGCTGCTCGGCGATCCGTCGCGCCATCAGCAGGGCAAGCACGCGGCCAGCGGCCAGGTCGCCGCCGAACTTGAAGCGCTGGATCAGACCCTCGATGGGGCCACGATAGGCAAAGGCGGAATGGGTCTCATGAAAGGCGGGCAGGCGCGTGGTGCAGCGGCCGCACAGGGCCACGGATCGAACCCGCTCGAGACCACAGCGTCGACAGCCTGCCTTGACCCATTCCAGCTCGGCCTCGCAGGCCTCGCAGCAGTCCAGACCCGACCGGCCGGCCAGACCGCAGATCAGACAGACCGGCGGGTAGAGCCATCGGTCAACCGGAAGGATGGCCTTCAGGTTGACAAGTCGGCGTCCGGATCCAGATACTTGCGGCTCTGTCACCTTAGCGGCCACCTTACCCATGCCCGAGCCCGAGCTTAGCACTCGTCACGACTGGCAGCGCCGAGAGATCGAAGCGCTCTTCGAGCAACCCTTCGCGGATCTGCTGCATCAGGCCCAGCAGGTCCATCGGCAGCATTTCGATGCCAACGAAGTTCAAGTGTCGACGCTGCTGTCGATCAAGACCGGGCGCTGCCCGGAGGACTGCAAGTACTGTCCCCAGTCGGTGCGCTGGAACACGGGACTCGAGGACGAGGAGCTGCTGCCGCTGAACGTGGTCCGCGATGCGGCGCGCAAGGCGCGCGCGGCCGGGGCCGAACGATTCTGCATGGGTGCGGCCTGGCGTCGCCCGAAGGATCGGCAGCTCGATCAGGTCATCGACATGCTCAAGGTCGTGCGCGAGGAGGGGCTCGAGACCTGTCTCACCCTGGGCATGCTGACAAGCGACCAGGCCCTGAGACTGAAGGCGGCCGGTCTCGATTACTACAACCACAATCTGGACACCTCGCCCGAGTACTACGAGGAAATCATTTCAACGCGGACCTACGATGACCGCCTCGACACCCTGAAAGCCGTCCGCGAAAGCGGGATGAAGGTCTGCTGTGGCGGCATCATCGGCATGGGCGAATCGCGGGCCGATCGAGCCGGTCTGATCGAGGCGCTCGCCACCCTGCCTGAACATCCCCAGTCCGTGCCGATCAACCAGCTGGTCCAGGTTCCCGGCACGCCGCTGGACGGGACCGACGCCATCGATCCGCTGGAGTTCGTGCGCACGATTGCAGTGACGCGGGTCGTGCTCCCGACCTCGCGGGTGCGCCTGTCGGCCGGGCGCGAGGCCATGAGCGACGAACTGCAGGCCCTGTGCTTCCTGGCCGGCGCCAATTCGATCTTCTACGGCGACAAGCTACTGACCACCGGCAACCCCGACGTCGAGCGCGATGACCGGCTGTTTCGACGCCTCGGCATCAATCGGGCCAAGGCGCGTTCGGCAGAAGCCGCCGATGACAAGCCGGCCTGCGACGCCCTTGCCGCAGGGGCCTGAGCGCTGCCGCCGCGCTCGCGATCCGGCATGAGACCGGCCCTGGCCGAACGGATTCGTGGCCACCGCGAGCAGCGACGGGCGGCGGGACTTGATCGTGCACGACAGCCCGTGGCCCGCCTGGGCCCGGGCCTGCGAAGCCTCGTCGATGGGCGCGAGCTGATCGATTTTTCGAGCAATGACTACCTGGGATTCGGCGCCCGGACCGTCTCGGTCGAGGCCGCCGGTGGCGCCAGCGCCTCCCCCCTGGTCAGCGGACATTCCAGGCGCCACGCCGATTTGGAGGCAGCACTGTGCGACTTCACCGGCTTCGAGGCCTGCTGCCTGTTTCCCTCGGGCTATCAGGCCAATCTGGCCGTGGGACAGGCCCTCCTCGAGCGCGGCGACCGCGTCCTCGCTGACCGGCTCAATCACGCCAGCCTGAACGACGGGCCGCGCCTGGCTGGCGCCCGAATCCAGCGCTATCGGCACGCCGATGCCGCGGCAGCGCGCAAGCGCGCCTCCCCGGACTGCCGGATGCTGGTCAGCGACAGCGTGTTTTCCATGGACGGCGACCTCGCGCCGCTACCCGCCCTGGCGAGGCTGGCCGATGATCGTGACCTCGCACTCTGGGTTGACGACGCCCATGGGCTCGGCGTGCTGGGCACGACCGGTCGCGGCGCCCTCGAGGCCCTTGGGCTGGCGCCTGAGCGCGTCGATGTGTATGTCGCCACCTTCGGCAAGGCCCTCGGCTCGGCCGGGGCCTTCGTCGCCGGCGAGCGCGGTCTCATCGAGCATCTGGAAAATCATGCCCGCGGCCTGATCTATTCCACTGCCCTGGCGCCGTTCCTCGTTGAAGCGACCCTCGACCACCTGCAGCGTCTGCGCGACGAACCCGAGCATCGCCTCCGCCTGCATGATCATATCCGCCGCTTTCGCCGACTTGCCAGCGCGGCCGGCCTTGGCCTGCTCGACAGTCCGACGGCCATTCAGATCCTGCCCGTCGGCGACAACGACGAGGCCATGGCCTGGAGCCAGGCCCTGGCCGAGGCCGGCTTCCTCGTCAAGGCCATTCGCCCCCCCACGGTGCCCACGGGCACGGCGCGGCTGCGCCTGACCTTGTCCGCGGCCCATTCGTCCCAAGATATCGACCGGCTCTGTGAGACGCTTGCAACCCTGGCGCGCAGGCCCCGAACCGCCGCCTGCTGAACTTCGAATTCCTTCAGACCGACAGCCATGTCCAACACCTCTCTCGTCGTCGATGCTCAGGGCCAGGGCCCGACGCTCACGCTGGTCCACGGCTGGGCCATGCACTCCGGGCTCTTCGATCAGCTGACTCGCGCCTTGCCCGGCTGCCGGCGCCAGCGGGTCGACCTGCCCGGCCACGGCCGGAATCGGGATCAGGCCTGGCCCGAGGATCCAAGTGCGCTGATCGAAGCGCTCGGTCGATCCGCCGACGGCGGCGTACTCGCGGGCTGGTCCCTGGGCGGTCTGCTCGGTCTGCGCCTGGCGCTGGATCAGCCCGACGGACTGCGCGGCCTGATCCTGATCGCCGCCACGCCCTGCTTCAGCAAGCGCCCCCACTGGCCATACGGCGTGGCGGACGCGCTGGTACGCCAGCTCGCCCACGAGCTCGAGAGCGGGCCAGAACAGGTATTGAACCGCTTCCTCGCCCTGGAAGTGCACGGCTCGGAGCACGCGGCCGCCGACCTGAAGCTGCTGCGGGAGATCGCCTTCCAGTATGGTCTGCCTCGGCGCGACGCGCTGGCGGCCGGGCTGGAACTCCTGCGCGCCTGGGACCTGAGCGACCAGCTGGACCGGGTCGATCTCCCGGTGCTGCTGATCGGGGGACGCCGCGACAAGCTGGTCTCCTTCGAGGCCCTCGAAGCCACCGCTCAGCGCCTGCCCCGGGCTGAGGTCCTGCGCATTCCCGGCGCCGCGCACGCACCGTTTCTGACCGACGTCTCGGCCGTCGCTGAAGGCATCCAGACGTTTATCGAGGAGATCGACGCATGAGCCTGGACGAACGCACGATCGCCCGCCAGTTCTCCCGCGCCGCAGGCAGTTACGACGCCCATGCGGAGCTCCAGCGGGAAGTGGGCGAGCGCCTGATGGATCGCCTGCAGGGCCTGCGCTTCGACCCCGGAAGGGTCCTTGACCTGGGCTGCGGCACGGGCGTCCAGACCCAGGCCCTGCACTCGCGCTTTCCCAAAGCCCGGCTGCTGGCCTGCGACCTGTCGGGCCCGATGCTGAGGCAGGCGCGCGACCGGCGCGGCTGGTGGAGAAAGCGCTTCGACCTGGTACAGGCCAACGCCCGCGCCCTGCCCCTGGCCGAGGACAGCCTGGATCTCGTGTTCTGCAACCTGATGCTCCAGTGGTGCGAGGAGCCCGAACGGGTTTTTGCCGGCCTGAGGCGGGCCCTCAAGCCCGGGGGACTGCTGCTCCTCTCCACCTTTGGCCTCGACACCTTGCGCGAGCTGCGTCAGGCCTGGGCCGCCGTTGACGAAAGGACGCGCGTCGGGCGCTTCACGGACGTTCAGAAGCTCGGGTCGGCGCTGACGCGAGCTGGCTTCGCCGAGCCCGTCCTCGATACGGACTGGCTGACGACGACCTACGCTCAGCCCCGCGACCTGCTCCGGGAGCTGAAGGGCCTGGGGGCGACCCACGCCGATGAGGACCGTTCGCGCGGGCTGATGTCGCCGACGCGCCTGCGCGCCGCGATGGCAGCCTATGACGCCTTTCGTCTTGAAGACGGCCGCTATCCCGCCACCTGGGAAGTGGTCTACGCCTCGGCCTGGGCGCCGGAGTACGGCCAGCCCGTTCGGGACGGCCAGGGGGAGGTCGCCAGCATCCCGATTTCCAGTCTCAAGGTGCGGCGGCGGGAATGACCGTTCCCACGTTTTTCATTACCGGCACGGATACGGGCTGCGGCAAGACCACGGTCACCGCGGCCCTCGGTGAGCTCCTGGGCCAGGCAGGACACCGGGTCGCCTGCTTCAAGCCGATCGCATCGGGCTGCGATTGGATCGATGGACGCTGGCAGAACGAGGACGCCCGCGCCCTGATGGCCGCCTCGCATCCGCCGCTCGCCTATGAGACGGTCAATCCGGTGGCCCTGCCCGAGGCCATCGCGCCGCACATCGCGGCTCAGCGGGCTGGCGTGGAGATCGACATCGAAGCGCTTGCCGGGGCGATCCGTTCGCACCAATCGGACGTGCGCCTCGTCGAGGGGGCGGGCGGGTGGATGGTCCCGATGGGTCAGGCCGCAATGACCGCCGACCTCGCCCGGGCGATCGGTGCTCAGATCATCCTCGTCGTCGGTCTGCGCCTGGGGGCGATCAACCACGCGCTCCTGACCGCGCGCTGTATCGAGGAAGACGGCCTGAGCCTTGCCGGCTGGATCGGCAACCGCCTCGATCCTGAGCAACCGGTTCAGGACGAGAATATCGCCACGGTTCGCGACAGGCTCGGGCCACCGCTGGCGCTCCTCGAGCACGGCGGACGATGGCATGAAGCAGGATCACCGGAGCAGTTCGGGTCCACCACAAGCGCCCTGGCACGCCTGCTGATTCCCCATTGAGGCGCCCGGCGCCAGCCGATCGGCCTGGCACTCAGGCAAAGACGCGATTGCGACCCGCGTCCTTGGACCGATAGAGGAGATCGTCGGCCTTGCGGAACAGGTCACTGACACCGTCCATGGCCGACGTCCACTGCGCCACGCCGATGCTGACGGTCACCGGCAGAGGTTCGTCGCGCCCATCAATCATGAACCGATGGGACTCGACCGCTGCCCTGATCCGCTCGCAGGTCGCCCGCGCCGAGTCGAGGGAATGCCCGGGCATCAGAACGGCGAATTCCTCGCCGCCGATGCGCGCCAGCAGGTCGTCCTTCCGGATTTTCCCGGCCAGCACGCTTCCGAGCTGGCGGAGCACTTCGTCACCGGCCAGATGACCGATCACGTCGTTGATCGCCTTGAAGCGATCCACGTCGATGATCGCCAGGCTCAAGGACTCGGGATTCGCTCGACGTTGCTGGGTCACCGCGTCATTCAGCGTGGCCAGCAAATGACGCCGGTTATGGAGGCCGGTCAACTCATCGCGGATGACGGTTTCGCGCATCTCCGCCAGGAACGCCAGTTCTGCGTTTCCGGCAGCCAGGTATTTGAGGACGGCATCACCGATACGAATCTGGTCGCCGTCTCGCAGCGCCTGGCGCTCGACCGGCAGGGTGTTGATGAGGGTCTGATTGGTGGATCTGAGATCTTCGATCCAGAGTTCGTCCTCGTTGAGAAAGACGCGGCAGTGGGAGCGGGATACGCTGGGTGAAGCGATGCGAAAATCGGCGCTGGCGCCGCGGCCGATGACCAGCGGCAGATGATCGAGATCCAGGCGGGCACCCAGGCGCGGCCCCTTGATCACGACCAGGCAGGCGCCGTGAAGGGTTGCCGTTTCACTGCGCTCACCGGCAATCAGCAGCGTATACGGATCGGTCTTTCCTCCGCTCCCTGCAGGATTTCCCATGGGTCAGCCTCGATTCATCCAGTGCCGGTCCGGCAGCATCGAGCCGCCGGTCTGCTCTGATTCTACCCCAGCGCGGTCGACTGGCTAAGGCCGCTCCCCGGGCTTGGCGGTTGTCGAGAAAACAGGCAAAAAAAAAAGAGCCGGTTGCCCCTACGGGAGCGACCGGCTCAACCCCATCAAAACACTTTGAATCCCAGAGAGTCCAACGGAACTCGTTGCCAATACCCAGTCGAACAATGTCCGACAAGATGAAACTAGGTTACTTTAAGTCGCTGATTTTCCGAGTATCACCAAGCGACAAGCGGATATCATCAGGCGACAATCTTCAGGGGCGCGCGGCGTCTTGGACCCGTTCGTTGAGGTCTCCGGGCCCGATGGCGTCAGTTTGAAGGCTGTCCGGCGGGACCGCGGTTGCGGCGCCAGCGATCCGGCGGCTGACCGTACTCACGTGAAAAAGTCCGACTGAAACTCTGCGGACTGGAGAATCCGCAGCTCAGGGCGATGTCGTGAACCGATCGATCCGTCCCGAGCAGCAGTTCGATGGCGCGCTGCAGGCGGAAATGACGAAGGAATTCGCTCGGCGTCTGACCGGTCAACGCGCGCAACTTCCGCTGCAGCGTTCGCGTTTCCATGGTCACGGCCCCGGCCATATCGTCAACGGTCACCTCGGGCTGGTCGAGGACCTGATCCAGCCAGTCCCGTAGGCTTTCGAGCAAGGCCTGATCGCGGGCGCTGAGATCGGGCATCTGCCCCGCCTCGGTCTCGGTCTCCACCATGGCTTCGGCGCCTCGATCGAGCAGGTAACGCTGCATGCGCCTGCGATTGTCACGCATGCGGCGGAGTCGAACGCGCAGCTCGGCAATCTCGAAGGGTTTGCCGAGGAAATCATCCGCGCTCAGCATCAGGCCCTTCATGCGACTGTCGCGATCGTGGCGGGCCGTAAGCAGAAGCACGGGGATGTGGCTGGTGGCCAGGTCATCGCGCAATCGGGCCAGCATCTGAAAGCCGTCCAGGCCTGGCATCATCACGTCGCTGAGAATCATGTCCGGCTGGTCCTGTCGCGCACGCTGCAGACCCTGTTGACCGTCTGCGGCTTCGATCACCTGCCACTCGTCAGCGAGCGACTCGGCAAGATAGCTTCGGATCTCGGGCTGGTCTTCGACGATCAGCAGCGTGCCGGACTGGCCACCGTCGCGATCGATCACCAGACAATCCGGTGGAGGCAGGGGGGAGAGCTGCGCGACCTCGAGTTCAAGCGCTTTACGGTCCGGCGAGATCGACGGCGGCTGCAGGCTGGGCATCCTTTCACCCGGCAGGGTCACCCGAAAGCTGCTGCCCTGGCCCAGGGCGCTGTCCAGTTCGATATGACCGCCGAGCGCATCGACCGTTTCCCTGACCAGAGCGAGCCCGATCCCCGCGCCGGCCTGACCGCTCGATCGGGCGTCTTCGGCGCGATGGAAGCGTTCAAAGATCGCGTCGTGTTCAGAGGGATCGATCCCTGGCCCGGTGTCGGCGACGATAAAACACAGTCCCCCGTCGATGGCGCGAAGGGCGACGGTGACCTCCGCCCCGGAGGGGCTGTATTTGAGGGCATTGCTGATGAGGTTCAGAGCAACCTGCTCGACATGATGCTGTGAGCAGGCGGTCAGGCAATGGTCCTCGATCTCGGCTGAAAACCGGATCCCACGCTGCACCGCCAGGGGTTCGAAGGAGCGCACGATGAACCCGAGGACGGCGCTGATCGACCAGAGATGCCCCGGTTCGTTCGGTGGGTGGGCCTGCAGCTCGGACAGGTCGAGCAATTGGTCCACCAGCCTCACCAGGCGATCGAGATAGGCGCGAGCCCGCACCAGGGGGGGTGCATCCGGCAGACGGCGATTGAGATCGTCGAGGCTGGCACCGATCAGGGTCAGGGGCGTGCGGAACTCATGCGAGACATTGGCAAAGAAAGCCGTCCTCGACTGCAGCGCCCGCTCGAGCTCCTGCGCCTGTGCCCGAACCAGGGACTGCTGTTGCGTCAGCTCACTCGTGCGTTCCTTGACTTCGATCTCCAGCTGGTGCTGACGGCGATGTGCCAGCAGCCAGAAGAGCGCCAGCAACAACACGCCGCCCAGTAGATACGCCAGCAAGGCCCAGGCCGTGGCCCATGGAGGGGGTTGCACGGTGGCGTCGAGGAGCAGCGTGTCCTCCGACCACACGCCATCGCTATTGGCCGCGCGCACCCAGAGTCGATAGGTGCCACTGTCGAGGCCGGCATAACTGACCTGGCGCTGGAAGCCCGGCTCTCGCCAGTCCCCGTCGACGCCCTCGAGCCAGTATTGATATCGATGACGATCAGGGTCGGCGGAATGCAATCCGACGAAGCTGACATCCAGATCGTTTTCATCCCAGGCAAGGGCCATTTTCAGGGGCGTCGCCTGTGAAATCTGCTGCGCCTGGCCATTGACTCGCAGACCGGCGAGGCGGAGGCGAGGCGGTTGCTCGAGGATGCGAATGGCTTCGGGCCGAAAGGCGTTCAGCCCGTTGATGCCGCCGAAATAGAAGTGCCCGGAATTTCCACGGTGCGCGACGCCTCGATTGAATTCGAAGTGCTGCACCCCGTCGGGTGGGGTGAAATGGCGCAGATCGCCGAGCGCCGGATCGAAGCGCATGATCCCCCGGTTGCTGCTCAACCAGAGGCGGCCGGAGTCTTCCGGCAGGATGGCGTAAATGGTGTCGTCCGCGAGCCCGTTGCTCGAATCGAACCAGGTGAGCCGGGGCGAGGTCAGCCCCGTCTGCAGCTCGACCCGCGCCAGACCGGACTGACGCGTTCCGATCCAGAACCCAGCGCCCGATGCACGGGCGAGCCCGTGGATCTCCTGTGTCCCTGGCGTCAGAAAGGCCTGGCTCTGAAGGGCCCGATCGGCGCGATCGCAGTGGAAATCCACCAGCGAAAAGCCGTTGCGACCACCCACGATCAACCGCCCATCATCCAGCTCGAGGAGGTTGTATTGACCCAGTTCAGACAGAAAGCTGCCGTTCGGACAATCACCGAGCGTGAGTCGATCGGCCCCCATTTGAAACTCCTCGACCGCGGCATGGGCAACCCACAGGCGCCGGCCATCGAGAGAAAACAGCAGCGCCTGGATGTCATCGATACCGATCTTGGACGCCAGGGCGTTCGAGTTGACGACCTCACCGGCCTGCGTGTCGATTACGACCAGGTTCCTGTCCTGAGCCACCCAGAGGTCGCTGCTGACAGGGTCGAGTGCCATCGCGCTGATCCCGTTGCCCGGCAGGCGCTGAGCGCGTGGCGCACTCGCATGGAAGACTCGGAGCAGTTCGTAGCGGCCTTCATGCACGCGCCGGTACTGCCGGATGCCCGCGGAATCAAGACCGACCCAGACGTGATCCTGCCCGTCGACCTCGGATTCCACGACGCCACGGACCACGTTCTGTCCCGCAAACGGCCGGCTGCCTGGCGGGCTCTGGTCGACCAGATGATCGAAGCGTCTAGCCAGCTCGGGCAGGCGCGCCAGGCCACCCAACTCACTGCCGATCCACAGGGTTCGATCCTGATCCACGAACAGCGAATAGGGCCACCGGCGCAGCGTTGGCGGAATGCTCTGATCATTGCGCGGATCATGCAGGAAACTCTCAAGAGACTGCTCCGACTCGGACCATCGCGAGACGCCGTACTGGCTGGCAAACCAGAAAAGTCCATGACCGGCCTCGGCAACCTGCAGCTTCACGACGGCACCATTCAGCGCGTCGCGCGATTGCCCCTCGAAGATCTTCTGCAAATTGTCCTGATCGACGAGGTAGCGAAAGAAATGCGTTCCGGAGGTCAACCAAAGGCTGCCGTCACTCGTCGCAACGACTGCGTCGAAACCCGCTTCGGAAAAACCATGGTCCGAGGGCCTGAGGACTCGCGTCGTGGGGACCTCCCCGGGCTCGATCAGCATCAGCCCGTCATCGACGACCACGGCGAGCTGACCCGACGCGGTTTCGACCAGGCTGGCGTCTGGGTAGCGCCCGCGTGCTGGCTGAACGCCGTCCAGGCGCTCGAGGACGCCACTCTCGGCGCCGAGCGCCCAGAGACCGGCGTCGTTCAGCAGCCAGAGGCGGTCAGAGCGGTCCAGCAGGCCCGTCATGCCCTTCAGGCCGAGGTCAGACAACGGGATGGAAAAGTCCAGCGGGCGCAGGTGGGGCAGGTTGGGCTGCAGGACGGCCACCTCGTCGCTGAGGCGGACAAACAGCTGCCCCTCGCGCGTCTCACCGATGATCTGCCGCACCCAGGTGGCTCGAGGCTCGACCCTCGCTGGATCGTGCAGGAAAAAGCGGTCACTGCCGCCGCTATCGGGATCGAAGCGATTCAATCCGTTGCGAGTTCCGACCCAAAGGCGACCGTCGGCCCCCACCAGGAGGTCGGACACGGTCGAGTCGCTCAAGCTGGATGAATCGTCCGCGCGATGTCGAAAGGTCTCGAAGCGATAGCCGTCATAGCGACTCAGACCGTACTGGGTGCCGAACCAGAGAAAGCCGTAGCGGTCCTGCGCCATGCCGTGGATCGACGACTGGGCGAGCCCGTCTCCCATGGACAGGCGCTCGAATTCCACGTGTGCCGCAGCCGATCTGAAAAAAACCAGACCGATCAAAAGAAACAGGACCCGACCACCAAGCGCCATGCCTATCCGCCGCCTACCACGAACCTTCAAAAGTGCCAACTCGGCCTTCGGATGTCAAATGGCATCCAATCGCCTCCGCTTCCGGCGCCGCAGCCCTGCATGATATTCTTGACGGTCTGTTTCGCCGGCCCGCAAGGGGCGGCTTCACCTCCGAGAACACCCGATACAGGCAGGACCATGTCCGACAAGCAAAAACAGATCGATGCCCACAACAAGGCGACGGAACGATTCATCAAGCTGGCCAACGAAATGGCCAACGAAGAGGGTCAGGACATCAAGATGATTTCAGCCGCCCTGATGGCGGCGTCCGGCGTGTACGCCACCTTCATGGCCGCCGGTAACCAGGGATTCCTCGCGCCGAACGGTGTCGAGCGCGTCGCCCAGGTCTACAAGAACAATCTGGGTTACATCCAGGAACGCAAGAAGCAGGAGCTCGAAGCCCAGGGCCTGGAACCCAAGCCGATGGCCGAAGTCAGCGGTAGCGCCGAACCCCCGAAGTCCTGAAGATCACCCGCAAGGGCCCTTAGCTCAGTTGGTTAGAGCAGCCGACTCATAATCGGTAGGTCGTAGGTTCAAGTCCTACAGGGCCCACCATCTTCCCCCTGCCTTCGCTGGGTCCCTCGTCAAGGGGTGCGTTGTCTTCGGGCCGATGAAGGAGGGATCACTGCCATGGATATCACCGCCAAAGTCACGATCGCCGCGGCCGGCGTCTTCTTTCTTTCCGGCCTCCTGACGGGCGTGGTGAAATACCGGCAGATCATGGCGTCCGAGCAGGCGGCGGCTCATCCGTATGTCGACATCGCCCATCGGGCATCGCTGCTCTATGCCTTTGCCGCGATCCTGCTGTTTCACTTCGTCGAGATCAGCACCCTGCCCGTACGGGTGGAACTGATCGCCGTTTGCGCTCTGCTGGTGTATTTCGGCGCGTCGATCATCACCTATCTCATCCACGGCCTGCTCAGAGATACGGACAATCAGCTCAGGGCCCCATTCGGAATCGGCGTCCACCCGGTCCCGAAGAAAGCAATTTCGATCTTCATGTGGACACTGATTGCGGCCGAGATCGGCGGCTTTCTGGTGTTGTTCTACGGCGTGATCCGAGCGCTCTTCTGACGTCGGACCCGTAGGGGGGGGTGTTGGCGGCGAGGCGATGGTCAAGGCGCGACAGCGATCGAGCCGTCGCGCCCTCAAGGATCAAGTCAGACTGCCGCAGCCTGTGCTTTCGGCGCACTGGCGGCCGGTGCTGCCTTTTCATTGGCAGGCAGCTCGAACTTGACGACGTTGGTCATCAGACCCGGCTTGTCCTTTCCCGCCGCGATGCATTCGATGTCCTGCTCGGAGAGGCCCGGGTCGCAGAGCGCCAGCTCTACTTCGAGCTCGATGACCTGGCCCCGAAAAGCGACCTTTTTCTTGCGAAACGCCTGCTCGAGGCGGTCGGACAGGGCCTCGGCGCCGCTTGCCGTGGTCATCGGAAGCACCAGAGTGAAGGTGTCCGTGCTGGTCTGACCAACGGAGTCCTCGTCTCTCAGAGTCTGGCCCAGAATCTTCTCCGCGAACTTCATCACCGAACGACCCACGCTTTCGCCGTGGCTTGACTCAATGGCCTGGAGATTGGTGATGCTCAGCTGCATGACCGCCAGCGGCAGGTCGTGGCGCACGTGCAGGGCGACGGTCTGACGCAGGCGACGCTCCAGCTCCGCCGCTGAAGACTCAACGCAGATATGGCCGTTCAGCGCGTCGACCGATTCGATCTGAGGGCTGGCGCTGGCCGCATCATTCTCACCGACGGCAAGGAGCTGGCGCACGCGCTCGACGAGCGCTTCAGGCGTAAACGGCTTGGTCATGACACCGGCAGCCCCCGCCTGACGAACCTGCTTGATCACCTCATCGGTGGCCGAGCCGGTAACGACCAGCATGGGCAGTGACCGCAGCCTGGCATCAGTCGACGTCTTGATCTTTCTGATCAGCTCATGTCCGTCCATTTCGGGCATGGAAAGATCGGTGATGATGGCCTGGATCTCCGAATGCTCGTGGATCGCCTTCATGGCGTCGACGCCATCGACGGCAAGCAGCACGTCGTAATGCGTCGAAAGCGCGCTCTCCGCGGCCCGGCGCATGAGCTTGGAATCATCGACAAACAAGACGGTTGCTTTCTCTGAGTTGTTCGCTGGCATCGTCTGCCCCTCCTTCTGTTCCGTATCCGTTGCGATGGAATCTTTCATCGCGGTCAACCTGGAACATGCAGAATCTGTGCCAATTATTTTTAAATTGTGATGGGGGCGAACTTTTTGCGTCTGATCTTGCGATGTCTCAAACGTTTATCGTTGAATTTACCGGCGACAAGGAGTCAGGAAACAAAAGTAGTCAGTGCGTGGCCCTGTTCCGACAGGCGGATCGAATGATGGCGAAATCAGCGTATTGGGACGCTGCCCACGGCTCAGGTCCTGATCTGGTTTCGGCCGGCGGATTTTGCTTCGTAGAGACACCGATCCGCGCTGTCGATGAGTTCGGTCATCGCTGTGCCCGGCTCCCATTCTGTGACACCACCACTTAACGTTACCGAATCGACCGGCTCGATTCGAGCGACCTGCACGGCTCGACGGATGGCGCGAGCGACCGAATGAGCGCCGTCGATCGTTGTTGCCCAGAGCGCGACCACGAACTCTTCCCCGCCCCAGCGAATGACGAGATCGTTTCCGCGCGTCCTGCCATCGATGATCCTGGCCACCCGACGGAGCACCTGGTCACCGACCAGATGTCCGTGCCTATCGTTGATCTCCTTGAAATGATCGAGATCGAAGAGAACCAGGCTCAGGGGTTCCCGTTGCTCATAGGCAGCCTCGAGCAGTTCGCCGAGCGCCTTCTCGCCGGCGCCGCGATTGAATAGCCCGGTCAGACCATCGATCATGGCATCGCGCTTCAGCCGCTCGATCAGATGGACCTGCTCCGTAACGTCCCGCTGAATCGCCATGTACAGGATGACGCGTCCATCGTCATCAAACACCGGGGATGTGCGCCACTGCATATGGAACGCCGTCCCGTCCTTGCGGTAGTTGATCGCATGGGCTTCGTAACTCTCTCCTGATTGCAGGGATGCCTTCAGGGCGGCGGTGACTTCCTGGTCCGTGTCAGAACCCTGCAGCATCTTTGGGGTTCGACCGATGACATCCTCCGCGTCGTAGCCGGTCATCTGGCAAAACGCCGGATTGACGTAGACGATCTCGGGTTCGTCCAGGTCGGGACTCGTGATGAGGATCGAATCGTAGCTGGAATCAAGCACCTGACGGAAAAGCTCCAGGGATTGATTCTGGTTGAGATCGCGTACGAATTTGATGCCTGCGAACGCGGAAAGCTCGAAAAACATGGTCCAGGCTCCTGGTGGTAGTTGGCCAACGACTCGCAAACCCTGCGCCGCTCCGCGCCTCAACCACGCCTAGCCCCCACATCAAGTTAACAGAGGACGTTGGTAACAGCAATCGATAATGTAATCCCCAAGCTAGGGAAGCTCTGAACAATTATGCTCGGGCGCGACGGGCTTTTTCGGGAGGCTC
>CAZDFS010000032.1:0-37095 GCA_964504865.1 uncultured Wenzhouxiangella sp. | reverse complement strand
TTCAGCCTGCTGCTGTTGACCCTACTGATGCTGGTGCTCGCCGGCGTCGTGGGGCGTCAGGGAGGAATGCAGGGCAGGTTGTAAATCGATGGCGAGTTGAATTTCAACGACTCGACCTTCAGCTTATCGAGCTTGAACCCCGGGGTCAGGCTATATCGGCTTGACCCCGCTTCCTTCTTGCTGCGATGGTATCGAGACGCGCCGACTGCAGGGTCTGAGATTTAGTACGACAGGATCAATTCCCCTGCTCAAGGTCAAGACCCGTCAGCGCGGGCCTGATCCAGGCGTTGGCGCAGATCCTGGGCGGGGACGATGCCGCCGAACATTTCGCCGTTTGCCGTGATGATGTAGGGCGTTCCGTTAACGCCCATCTGCCGACCGAGCTCGAAGTGCTGTTCGACGGGCGAGTTGCAGTCGCCTCTCTCGACGCTGCGCCCAAGCTGAGCCTGGTCCATCGCAGTATTGACGTCATCCGAGCACCAGACGGCGACCAGGTCATCATAAGTCGAGCTTCCAATGCCGGCCCGTGGGAACGCGGCGTAGCGGACGGCGATGCCTGCCTCGACATACTCATCGATCATGCCGTGCAACCGTCGGCAGTAGCCGCAGTCCGTATCGGTGAAGATCAGAATTTCGTGGTCCGGATGGGTCGGGCCGTAGGTGATGAAGGTCGAGGTATCGAAATTGTCCAGCAGTTGTCGGCGAACGCCTTGCTTGCCCAGTTCGGTCAGATCGTCCTGAGTGTCCAGATTGACCAGTCTGCCCTGAATGAAGTATTGACCGTCGTCGGTCATGAAGAAGACCTCGGTGCCGGCAGTCACCTGGACGATGCCATCAATCCGGGTGCTGGCCACGGCAACCTCCACGTCGCTGCCGACCAGCGTGGCCAGTCGCTCGTTGACCCGCTCGAAATCATCGGCGTACGCGGCGAAGGACATCTGGGCTGTGACCAGAACGATCAGAAGGTGGCTGAGTTTCATGCGTGGCTCTCCATTGTTTTTGTTGTTGGCTGCCGGCGTGGCCGAGCGCCCTGACTCACCTTGTGACCACCGGCGCTAGCCGAAGTTGCACGCGCTGTTGTCTGCCAGAACACTGCACTACTTGAACGGACACGCTTTCTCGCATCGCAGGACCCCCACTCTGTTGAGCAAACACCCCAGCCCAGAACTGATGTTGTTCCTAAAGGCAATGCCGGCCAACGCAACAATGGACATCCAGTCCGCCGGCCCGTGCTGGCGATAGACCAAGCGATAAAAGTCCGTTATCTGTGAAGGGTTAGCCCCCCTGAGCCCCGAGTAGTCACTGCCTGGGTATGCTGCAATGCGAATGGTATAGGACTAAAGGCGTAAGTCGCGTGGGTGCTCAGGGCTCGAAATCATGTCGAGCCCCATTGGGGGGCGGAAAGCAAGAAAGAGGCTTCTCGTTTAGAGCTTGGATATATGTCAGCAGTCTATTCTGTGTCGCAAAAATCCGAAATCGAAAAATCCTGAATGAGCAGTACAACTTCAATCACTCCGAATCAGCCGAAAATCGACGAAATGGTGCTTTATTGCAGAGAGGGAGGCTTATTTGTTCTCTTCCCCTCTTCGCCCTTTCCACGTCTTCCATTCTATCCCCATTGCATTCCCGCTAATAGTGGCCTGCTAATCTCGAGAAAATTGACCTGAAAACATTCGGTCGCTCCGGCCCAATACGACGCAGAGTCGATCAGCAAAGATGTTGCCGTTTCAATTGGCTTGAGGCGTTCCGATGATCAAATCATCAACACCGTCGCCGTTGATGTCCTCAGTCGCGCTGATAGACCTCCCGTTTTGGTCATCCGATGCCTTGCCCTCTAGTTTGAAACCGTCGGTGCCGTCAAGCGTCGCCAGATTGATCGACCTCGTCCACGTACCCCGAGAACCAAAAACTACGTAGCCAGCTCCACCAAAGCTGAAGTTAGAACTATCCCGGGTTGCTCCAATTAGCAGGTCATCAATGTCATCACCATTGATTTCACCAGTAGAGCTAAATGACCTGCCCGCACGATCCTAAGCTAGTTTTCGCGCCTGTCCCTGTCCTCGCCCTGGTGAGTCGGCGCACCCGCAATAATCGGATCCGGATTCAGTCGACGAACTCATACTCCTGCGGGAGCGCCGAGAATTCAATGGAATCCAGCGACTTGAGCTTCCAGGTGATCTCGACCCAACCACTTTCATCGGCGAACAGCTCGCGCTGGAGGCCTCGTGCCGTGGCCAGAGAGACTGTTTCGTTGACACCGATCCGAGCCCGAACGCCATCGAATCGGGGGGCCAGAAACCGGAGGACCCCGGCTTCCCTTCGAATAAGTGCATTGAACTGCTCGATGCTGTCGCGGACGGCTTGGGGTTCAAGCGACTTCTCGAAGGGCAGGTCAGCCACGATACGCGTCGCAATGCCGAACTCATGGCTGTATGGACTGACCTCGAAGCCCAGCGCTTCTCGCATCAGGGACTGATTCGGTCCAAGCTCGATCACGCCGTCAGGATTTATGTCCAGCTCGATTCGAGTCTCGGCGGTGACCAGCCAAATGTCGATCGACTCCGGCTGATCCATGTCCGGTTTCAGCAAAAGCTCCACGCGCAGCCTGGAGTCTGGTTCATGGGTTGTGGCAAGGGCTCGGGCAATTCGGTCGCGGTGCTCGGTCACATCAATGAAGCCGGTCTCGTTGTTGCTCAGGGCGGGAAAGGCGGCACAGGTGAATAGGCAGAGCAGAAGAGGTGCTCGACAATTTTTGTATAGCGATGTCATGGGATCTCCTGACGTAGTAGAAAATATTTCAACCTGCGTGTATGATAATGTTTTGGTATGAAAAATTAATGTTAAACATTAATATAAGCAAAACAAACATGAATAATCCCAGATTTGTAACGGCGCGGTCCAGGTTACTCTGCCGCCTGCTGAAGTACGCAACGGTAATGGTCGCCATGCTTCATTGCATCAGCGTTCTGCTTGTCGATGAGACTGCGCTAATGATTGCTACGCATACCGATCTTCGAGGTGTCGGGCTCTACGCCGATATTCCAGGGCCTTTGGTGTCGTCCGAGTGGATTGTGTCGGCCCTTGCGCTGTTTGACTACCTGATCCCAGTTGTAATCTATCTGGGTATTTTTTTGATTTTCTCCTCGCTGTCTCGGGGCGTAGTGTTCGAACCGGAGACCCTCCGCGGCGTTAGATTCCTTTCCTGGTCGACCTTGCTGGTTCCACTGCAGCAGGTGATCTTCAATACATTGGCATCCTTGACTTCATCGGGCTTCGAGATCGTTGGCGAGTTGGTTGTGGTGGTCACCTACGAGCAGTTTCTGTTTCTATTTGTCGGGCTCTGCCTGGTTGTTCTCGCGCGGGTGTTCTCTCATGCAGTCGAGCTGGCGCGTGAAAACGAAGGGTTTGTCTGATGGCCATCGTGGTGCGACTGGATGTGATGCTTGCGCTTCGAAAGATGAAGTCCAAGGAGCTGGCGGCAGAAATCGGAATTTCCGAGCAGAACCTCTCCCTGCTGCGCCAAGGTAAGGTCAAGGGGGTGCGCTTCGAAACACTGGACAAAATCTGCCGGGTGCTCGATTGCACGCCGGGTGACCTGTTGGAGCGCATCGACGACTCTGATGCGGAGCCGGCCGAATCTCGAACGCATCGAACAACAGGTCGGCAGACATGATCGTATTCAAGAAAGTGGCGATCGGAACGGTAGTCATCGTGATGCTCTCGAGCGTTTTGGCCTATGCAGGGGCGCTCAGCCATGCCCATCGAATCTGGGGAGGCTATGTCGAGCGGGCTGCAGCCTCGGAATTCCAGGTTACAGCGCGGCTGACCGCGATCACTGACGTCAATGTTCTGTCTCCCGATGGCGCTGTAATGATCGGACCTCGAACCGTAGTGTTCGAAGGCGACAGGATCCTGGCGGTGCTGGACGGTGATCCGCCACCCGGCCAAGCGTCGGTCATCGATGGTGCGGGGAAGTTCTTGATCCCGGGCCTGATCGATGCGCATGTCCATCTGCGCCGTCAGCCTAACGACCTGTTGCTCTATCTGGCCAATGGGATCACTCATATCCGTGATCTGTCCGGATCACCGTGGCTACTCGCGCTGCGCGATGAGGTGGCAGCGGCCAGAGCCGGCCCTCGGATGGACGTGTCATCACCTTTAATGTTCACCACAGACCCGCTTCGTGGATGGTTCAGAGAGTCAACCGAGCCCCGTCTGAATATTAGAAATCCCGAGCATGCCGATCAGGTGGTCGATGCACTGATCGAAGAAGGCTATGACTTGATCAAGCTCTATTCCGATATCGATCGGGATGTGTTTCGCGCTGTCAATCGGGCGGCTCTTGATGCTGGCATCCATACGATCGGCCACCTGCCTTTCGGTTTTCCGATCGAGCGACTCGAAAGCACCGAGCTGCAGGAAATAGGCCATATCGAAGAGATCATCAAGCTTTTACAGTACGAGTTTGATTCAGATCTTCATGGTCCGTACAGTCAGGCCTTTCCGGGCTTCGTTGCCGAGCGAGCCGAGGCGATTATCGCTGACCTGATTGCCAACGACATCGCGGTCAACACGACGCTCTGGTTGATGGAGGTCATCGGCCGCCAGGCTTTCGATCTCGAAGGGCAGCTGCGGCGGATTCCTCTTGAATACGCCAACCCCGCGATGGTGGAAGGCAGCCCATATATTGAAGCGGTCGGCTGGTTGCCGGGACGCAACGGTTTCGAGGTTCAGCAGCGTGTCGATCCTGAAGAGCGCGCGGATATCGAGGCGTTCTGGGAAGCTCGGGCCGAGGCCCATCGCATTCTTTTCCGTGCCATGCTCGCCCGCGGTGTTCGACTGACGGCCGGGACGGATGCGACGACGCATCTGATGATCCCTGGTTTTTCCTTGCACCAGGAGCTGGAATCACTGGTGCGCAATGGAATGACGACGGCACAGGCACTCCGGGCTGCGACGGCCGTGCCCGCCGAGGTCATGGGAAGCAACGCTGGAGTCATTGAGGTGGATCGCCGAGCAGATCTGCTAATGCTTTCGGCCAACCCGCTCGATGACATCTCGAATACAACCTCTATCGATCTGGTCGTTTCGCAGGGTCGGGTCTACGATCGTCAGGTACTGGATGCGATGCTCGATCGCGTCGAGGGGTTGAATGCTGAAAGCCGGAAATTTGATCTCGATGCCTATCGATGAAAAATTGCCCGACCGGCCTTGCCTACCTTCGGCACCGGTTCTCCCAGAAGCTTCGTCGGGTTACTCCCTGAGTAAGTTTTACGCAGTGGTTGAGCCGATTGCCAGGTACTGAAAGGAATGCTTGATATGAGACCGTGTGTGATTGCCGTGATCTTCTCGTTTTTTCCCATCTTTCCGATGCTGTCATCGCTTACGGCAACGTCATCAAAGCCCGAAGCGTTTCGAGCCACGGTGATGATTGTGGGAACTCATCATTTTGACCCCAGTGGCGAAGACGTCTTCAATTTGGAGGTCGACGACGTCTTCTCTGAACGTCGACAGAGGGAGATCAAAATCTTGGTGGACAGGCTCGCAGCATTTGCTCCGACCAAAATAGCGCTGGAGCTTGACCCGGAGTTTCAGGAGGACTTCAACACAGACTTCCAGGCCTACACGGTCGGTGACTATCAGTTGACAAGAAATGAGCGAGATCAGATCGGGATGCGCCTGGCAAAGAAACTTGGACATCAGCAGCTCTTTGCTGTTGATGCCGCCGTAGCGCTTGATACCGGCGGCTTGCAGGCAGCGGCTGAAGCCGGAGGGGAGGTCGCGCTGTTCGAGCGTGTGATGAGCGAGGATGCGCCGGCTCTTCTTGCCGAAATTCAGGCCGTCGAGAACGATCCCGATTCGACGATCCTGGATCTCTTTCGCGTGATCAATGGAGATTGGCATGTGCGCAATCACCAGATCTATGGACAACTGGCGACGCTTGGGACTGCTGAGAATCCGGAGGGTGCCCGATTTGCCAGCCAATGGAACCTCAGGAATCTCATCATCGCCGCCAATGTCGAAGATCTGATCGAATCGGAGGACGAGCGGATTCTCGTGTTGTTCGGCGCCGGCCATCGGCTTCTCATCGAAAGAGCGCTTCGCGACATGGCCGAGCTGCGGGTTGTCGATCCCGCCGAGTATCTGGGTAGGCCCTCCACGACCGCCGATTGATCACCTGAAAGTATCCGGCCTTGAAGCGATCGCTTTCGAGTTCATTTTTCGGGTTCCGCCGGGCCCGCCGCAGCCATCGATCGGAGCGTTCCGCTTGGCAGGGTTGGCCGGGCGTCTCAGGCTCAAGACCGAGCTGAGAGGACCAAGCACAGGCCTGATGCCAGAACCTGCTACGCGAGTGCCTAAGGCTCGATGACGCCTAGCAGCTGGACCTTTGGATCGCGGCCGAATAAAGTAGTGGGCTGGCGGACTTGAGATTTCTCATCATGACTCGCAACATTCTCTTGCTTGCGCTGGCAATGGCTGCCGGCAATCCGGTTACGGCTGCTGTTCTGACCGTTGGTCCCGACGGTAACTTTCCTAGCCTGCAGGCGGCGCTGAACGTGGCGCAGAGCAATGGTGAAGCGGATGAAATCCGGATCCAGGCCGGGCTGCTCCAGACCTCGGCTCAAGCGACGCTGGCCGAAGATTTCTTCCTGGAGATCAGCGGTGGCTGGAATGCCAGCTTCGATGGTGCCGTCGATGATGCGAGCGCGACGGAGCTGTCAGGCTCTCAGAGTCAGCGGGTGCTGTCTCTGGCGATCAGCGCCGGCGATGTGCTGGTGCGCAACCTGACCCTGGCCGACGGATCCGCGGCAGACGGCGGAGCAGGGGTCGACATCACGATTGAAGGCAATGCAACGTTCGAGCTGGCCCGATGCCGCGTGCTGCGGAACGGGGTCGTTGCGTCAGGGGCCGCGGGTGGCGGCGGCGTGCAGATTCTTCAGGTCGGCAATTCGACCGTGGAGCTCGACCGCTGCGTGTTTGCCCAGAACGAGGTATCGGCAGGCACCGCCTCCGGAGGCGGCCTGCAGGTCACCATTGAAGACGGCAGCTTCATTGGTAACGGCCTTGAATTTTTCAACAACATCGCATCGGGTACCGGCATCGCGCGAGGCGGCGCCGTTGCGATCAGTGCCGGCGGCAGCGGTGATCCGTCCGTCGAACTGAGGCGTCTGACGGTCAACAATAACGCGGTCGATTCGGATTCTTCCAACGTCGGTGCTGGCCTGCATCTTCTTACCAGTCCGAGCATCTCCGGACCCTTCGTGTCGGTCGAAGGCGCTCTATTCCGGCGCAATCGACGCAACGGCAGTGCGGCGGGCGCAGCCCAGCTCGAAGTCAACACGTCGAGCGGCAACGTCACGCTTCGCAGCGTGGCTGCCGTCGACGGCATCGACGTCTCGGGGCTGCGTGTAGACGCTGTCTCGTCGGCGCAGGCTTTCGTGATCAATACGACGGCGGTCAATAATGACGTCGACGGCATTCGTCACGAAGACGGTAGCAGCAACACGCAGACCCAGTACAACGGGATCGCCTTCGGCAACGGGGCGGCCCAGTTCGTTTTCGGCGACGACGGCAACGGTAATAACCTGGACTTCTTCAACATCGTCGGGACCAACCCAGGATTCGTCGACTTTGCTGGCGGCAATTATCGTCTCGCCGATGGTTCCTCAGCCATCGACAGCTGCCTCAACAGTCCTGTTGGTGGTATCGGGTTGATTGACGCCGATTTCGGCCCGCGCGTTGTCGGCTCTACCGTTGACTGCGGCGCCTTTGAGTGGACGCCAGACCAGGTCTTTGGCGATCGATTCCAGTTGAACTGAATTCAGGAACGCGAAAGGGGGAACGCGAAAACGAGACAGGCATGATCCGGCAGCAAAGAGCGCCGGTGATCGCAATTTTTTGAGCGACCTGCAACAGAGAACGGCGCGGGTGTCCACTTTGCGCATTCTGCGAGGCTGTCTTTAGGGGCGTTATTCGGATGAAGGTTGAAGACCGGCCTGTTGCTGGTAAAGGCTCGCTTGCCTGGCGGCTTCGATCAGCTTGGGGCGTCTCCGTCCGGGACGTCCAGTAGGCGCTCGCTACGCCAGACCCGAACAACACGCACGTGCCCAGGGTTACGCCGATAGACGACGCGAAACGGGCTGTACCAGCTCCTGCGAGAAAGGCTGATCGAACACGGGGACGATCGGCCCCCTATCGGGATAGTCGGCCAGTCCTTTGCTGCGGCCGAGGATTCCACAAAGTCAGAAGCAGGACAGGCACGGAATAGCGGCCTTGCTTCTTCCGCTTACCGCCGAAACCGCAATTGCCACATCGCCTATGCTGCTGCCCAATAATGGCTGTTTTGGCCATCAGGAGCCTCTGCTGAGGCTGGCTTGATCGCCGGGATGTTCGAGATCCGCTAGATCCGCCAGGTTGTTGATTAGCAGGTCTATTCGAAGCGATCGCTAAACACATTGACGCGCGTGCCAGGATCCAGCAGACACCATCGCTCGAGCGTGCCGATATCTTGCGCGGCGCTGTCGACCACCGTCAGCCGCCATGTTCCGACCGTGCTCAGCCCATCGAATACGGAAAGCGCATCGGTGGTTCCGTAGGTCTCGTTGGCGAAAGCCTGCCCGCCGGACGAGAGACACTCGTCATCTGCGTCGCTAGCGCCGTCGTCGAAGTCGATAAAGAGGTCGTCGCCGGAGCAGGAGGTACTGCCCGGGCGGTCGATGATCGTCGCGCTCAGGCCCGATTCGACGTGCTCGAGCTCGACGCTCAGGTCGCCTACATAGGTATGTCTAATCCCGAGAAAGAGCGACATCCGATCGATTCGGTAGTCTTCTTCAATGACGAGCTCGTTGGTGATGCCGGCTATGTCGTTGTCCGGAATCGTTGCGCCGGGAAAGCTGCATGGCGCGGTCTGGTAAGCGCCGGCATCGCATTCAGCCGGATATCTCTCCGCGCCGCGCTGGTCGCGCAGCGGGAACGTGCAGTCATCCGGCGGCACGAAGCTGCGCGCAAGACTACTGTTGGCGAGCGCATGCGACGCGCCCCATCCACCATTATCTTCCAGAGAACTCAGTGCGAGGGCTTGCGAAGAAACATTGATGGCGACATCCTCGCCGCCTGAGAGACCGCAGGTATTCCCGGTCTCGATGGTCGCGATTGCGGTGTCGGTGACGGCACCACTGGAGAAGGCACAGTCGTCGTCGAGAACGCTTGCCCTGAAGCTGGCCGATACACCGTTGCTGAAATTAATTCCGTCTGGCCCGCTTGAGGAGGTATTACCAGTCATCGTCAGGTGGCGTGCGGAAAACGGGAAATCGCCTGCAACACTCACTGCACCGCCACCAGAACCGCCTGCTGTGGCGTCAGCATTATTACCTGAAATCGTTGTGTTGATGAACGAGGCGGGCGTTTGCCCGATGTTGATGCCGCCTGGCCAGGAGCCGGACTGGTTGTTATTGATCGAGCTGAATTCGATAGAGAGCCGGTTGGCGTTCGCCACGTTGATCGCGGCCTGGAAATTGGCGTTGTTCAGATAGATATCGGCGAAGCGGAACCTGCATGTGAGGTTGGCCCCCAGGCAGCTCACGGCACTTCCATTGTTGGCCGTGTTGTTGAAAATGGCGGTTGCCGTCATGGTGGCGCTGACCGGGGTGGTGCTAGAAGTATTGAACCATAGCCCTCCACCGAATGCTGATGCCGTATTATCGAAGATGCGGACCCGATCGAAGTCAACGTCGACAACATCTGGAGCATAGACACCAGCGCCGTTCGTAGCCGAGCCGCCCGTTATGCCCAGGTCTTCAAACCGGGCTGCCCGTGCCTCGAATACGCGATCGCCGTTCTGAGCCCGGATAGTTGTCTGGAGCCGGTTGACGCCGCGGATCGTCACGACATCGTCTGCGGTTAGGTCGATGTCACCGGTAGCTTCATCGTTTGCGCCGGCCGGAATGGTCAGCACGTAGTTTCCACTTTGAAGAAGAATGAGATCGGCCACCGTATTGGCGTTGGCTGCGATGGCAGCTTCGCGCAGCGAGCAATCGTCTGGCTGGCAGGCCCCGGGCGGTGGATCGTCGAAGCGGGTGACGGTGAAAGTAGCCGCCGTGACGGACGTTGCGACACAAAACAGTGCAACTGCACCGCCAACAGACGCTGTTCGCATTGAATTTCCCAAGCTTCCGAATCGCTTAAATTAACATATCGAGGATCGCAAAAGCATCGCAAGACACCCACTCGTTTACGGTTCTTCAAGCTTCTAAGCATCGCAGGACACCCACTCGGTTACGTAAATACCCAGCCTAGAACAGGCGTTTTCCTAACGGCAATGGCGGCCAAAGCAGCAACAGAGGACATCCAGTGCGCGGGCCAGGGCCGGTGGTAGGTCAAGTGGTGAAAGTCCCTTATCCGTAAAGGGCTAGCACCCAGTCTGAGCGCCGACTAGTCATTGTCTTGCTTTGCGATTTTGCAATTTCAACGCTGGATACAACGCTGATCACCACGGTTGCGACCTACGCTGATTTGATTCTGAAATCCGAAATCAGCGAAACGCCTTCGCAAAGGGAGTACCCACCATGTCAGCTCGTCGTCACCCATTGTTTATCGCCGTCACCCGAGGCCTGCTGCTCGGCGTCGCCACCACCGCTCTGGCCGGCGACCCGGTGCAGCCTGGGCCCGACTTCATCGTCAATTCAGCTGGAGACGATGGCGATAGCGTCTGCGAGGCCGTCGTCGGCACCTGCACGCTGCGGGACGCGGTTCTGGCGGCCAATAGTGATCCGGACCTGTCGGTCATCTCCTTCGATTCCGCCCTGTTCGGCGCGCCGACGACGATCACCTTGTCGCAGGGCGACATGGTGGTCACCGAGTCCACCACCATCGCCGGCCCCGGGGCGGGGCTGCTCACGATCGATGCGGCCGATCAGTCGCGCCATTTCCACTTTGCCGACCCGGCCAACCCGCTCGCCGAATTGCTCACCGTCAATCGGGTCTCGGGACTGACTCTGGTGAATGGAAATGACTTTATCGGCAGTTCGGAGCCCACGGGTCGGGGTGGCTCGATACGCACGGCGGCGAATCTGACCCTGGATTCGATACAGATCCTCGACAGTCGTTCTCGGGCGGGCGGCGGGTTGCTCGCCCGAAACGCCGACGTCACGATCGTGAACAGCACCTTGTCGGGCAACCGAAGCGCCAACTGGGGTGGGTGCATCTATTCTCGAAATAATTTCCTGACGGTCTCGAATACCACGATTACGGGATGTTCCGTTCAAAACGCTGGAGTCGGCACTGGACTGGCCATCGAGCTTGATGTCGCGTCGCTCGATCTGGTGGACAGCACGGTCAGCAAGGGCGGGGATCTCGTCGCTGGCGGCGCAGGCGCTTCCATCGCCTTCCAGGATGCCAACGCCGACTCCAGCGTGCGCATCGTTCGTTCCATTGTTGGCGCGGGCGGCGACACGGACCTTTCTGGTGGGGGGCGCTTCGAACTGGACCATGCCCTGGTGCAGAATCCCGGCGAGGTCAACATCACCAGCATCAATGCGTCCTTGACCGGCATCGACCCCCGTCTCGGCGAGCTGGCCGATAACGGCGGGACCACGCCCACTCAGATTCTGTTGCCCGGGTCGCCTGCGATCGATGCGGCCGGCAACGGCTGCCCTGTCACCGATCAGCGCGGTCAACTGCGACCGGCCGACGGCGATCTCGACGGCCAGGCGCTCTGCGATATGGGTGCCTTCGAGCTGCAGCGCGAGGAAATCCAGGACATCCTCTTCAGTAATCGCTTAGAGGGCTGAATCATTCCTGCATCAGGCCCGGGGATTGTCGATAGGCCCTCGCGCCCTTGATTCGACGGTGAACTCAGTCTGTCGGGGCGAGCGCTGAGTTCCCGATAGCGGCAAGCCATTCATAGGAATCTGCCCGTTGCGTTTCCTGGTAGCGACGAGTGCCCCGCGAGGGCTTCTTGCGCTCGGTGCGCAAAGCGCTGTCGTTGTCATCGAAACATCACGCCGACGTCCGCGTCTCGGCAGTATCGTGATGTCACTATCATCAGAGGAGCGCTCTGGCATGGGTCGCCTCACCGTCTTACTGGCGCTTTGCTGGCTGCTTGCAGCGCTGTCGCTGCTGGGGCTTCCGCGCAATGATGCCGAGCCGTCAAACACCGTGAACTGGACGACGCGCAGCGGTGAAGCACCCCAGGTTATCGCCCATCGAGGGGCCTCGGGACGATTGCCGGAGCATACAGAAGCTGCCTATCGCTTGGCCTTGGAGCAGGGCGCCGACGTGCTCGAACCCGACCTGCAGATGAGCGCCGATGGCCAGCTGATCGTTCGCCGCGACCCGTATCTCTCGACTTCGACGGATGTGAGCGAGCGTGCCGAGTTCGCCGAGCGCAAAGCCGAACGAGGTGGACGTGAGGACTGGTGGGTGATGGATTTCACGGCCGCCGAGCTGCGCTCCCTGAAGGCACGTCAGGTCTTCGCCGATCGCCCGCAGGACGCCAACGACCGGTTCCCGATGCTGACCTTCACCGACTTCCTGGCCTTTGTGGCGCGGCAGGAGCAGACCTGCGGCTGCACGATCCCGGTCGAGCCGGAAGTGAAATTGCCGGCCCTCTACGGCCAGGCCGGGCTGGACCCGCTGCCCGCGTTGCTCGCCGCTCTCGATGTCCACGGACTCAATGCGCCGGCTGCCGCGGTGAAGATCCAGAGTTTCGATCCGTCCTTCCTCAGGCGCCTGCGACCGCAAACACCTCTGCCGCTGCTCCAGCTCTATTCAGGCCCCGATGATCCCTCGGGCAACGCCGACGGGCTCGATCTGGCGGCGATCGCCGAATTCGCCGACGGGATCGGAGCGAACAAGGCCGTGCTGCTGAATCCAGATGGACCGAGTACCGGCTTTCTCGAACGCGCTCACGCGCTCGGCCTCGACGTTCACGTCTGGACCGTGCGCGACGATCGCCCGCCGCTTGTCGGCGATTCGGTCGAGGACGAACTCGTCGCGCTCTATTCGCTGGGCGTGGATGCGGTGTTTACCGACTTTCCGGCGACGGCCGTTGCCGTTCGAGAGGCGATGCACGATCACTGACGCGTGACGGAAAGAATTTCCCGCCAGGCCCCCGAGGAAACAGTCGAGACGGGACCCTCAGGTCAGCGATCCAGCGTCATGACATCAATGGGATGCGGCACCAGAAACTGATCGCCGGCCCGGGCGCAGACCGACTTCAGGCTGCTTCGCAGCGAGGCGCGGAGCGCGGGCGAGAAGCGCTGCGTTTCGGCCTGGACGATGAAGTCGAGGATCTCGATGCCCAGGCGATTGTCGGGCTCGAAGCAGGGGGTCACATCGACCGTCGCCTCGATACGCTCGCAGCGCAGGGTGCCGGGAATGACCTCGAGGATCGCCCTGACGTCGTCGCTGTACCAGGCAGGCTGGTCGAACTGCTTCTTCCAGACGCGGTGCGCCAGGTGGTTCAGCTCGCTGTTCGGGGCCTGGAACGCGACGAGCCTGCCGCCGGGCCGCAGAAGCGCGGCGGCCTTGCGGAGGGCGGGCTCGATGGCATCGAAGTAATACAGGCTGTGGAGAAAATAGATCAGGTCGAATCGACGATCGGCGTCGAAGTCCATGAAGCCGCCGATGAAGGTCGAGCTGGCGTGTTCGCTATCGTTGAAGGCCGTCTGAAACGCCGGGATGTGCTCGTCGTTGGGGTCGACGCCGGTGATATGGACCGGCCCGCAGGTCTTTGCGATCAGGTCGATGATGCGGCGATCCATCACGCCGCCGCCGCAGCCAACGCTGAGGATGTCGACCGGCCTCCCGGGTGGCGGTGACAGGCGCCGGGTCAATCCCTCGACCCAGTCCAGGAGTAGGCGGCGCTGATTGCTGGCCGCCTCGAAGCGCTCGTGGGTGAGGTGGTAGCGAGTATCGCTGAGTTCCTCGAGCGCCTCCATCGAAGCCAGATGGCGGTCGATTTCGTCCCGGATTCGTCTGCCTTTCGCCATCAGTTCATCCGTCCTTGCCGGCTCGTTGCGCGTCCAGTGGCGGCAGGTCGAGTTCGGCGCGCTCGGCGTTGATGCGTTGGCGGTTGAGTTCGAGCAGCGCCTGAAACTCCGGATCGTCCTGGAGTGAGTGAAACTGCGGCTCGTTCGGCAGCTCGGCGATCAGATAGCCTCTGTCGATGGCGGCGCGCAGCTGAGAAAAGGCCTCGTCGCGGTGGCCCGACAGGGCGGCGTGGCTCGCCGCGATGAAGTAGTAGTAGGGCAGGCCGAAGCCCTCATCCTCCAGGTGATCCAGCCAGCCTGACCAGGCCGTCAGCGTCTGCTCCAGCGCCTCGTCCCGTCCCAGCGCCTGCTGCGCCACGGCGACGGGGATGATTTCGGCCGAGTTATCGCCGTGCCGGAAGAATTGATGGAACGCGTCCAGGCTGCCCCAGCGGTTCTCGAAGTAAGTCAGCAGCACCTCATGCTGGCCGGCCAGGCCAAGCACCCGGAGCAGGGCCTGCGCTGTGTTCCGGTCGTTCGGGGCGGCTGCGGCCTCCTGTTGCGCCAGGGCAACGGCTTCGTCGATCTGCCCCTGAGCGATCAGCGCCATGCTGAAGGTAGCGCCGGTGAGCTCGACGGCACGCTCGGGTTCGCCGATCGCCAGCAGGATGCTGCCCAGGGTGTTGGTGACTGCCCCGTTGCCGTCATCGAGCGCGGCCTGCCCACGGCGGTAGGCTGAGGCGATCCTGCCGAATCGGAACTCGACTTCGATCTCGGCCACCTCTGCCCAGGGGCTGCCCGGGAAGTCGTCTTTCATCTGCGCCACGGCCGCTCGAGCCGCGCTCAGGTCGCCGTGGAGGATATGGACGATCGCCAGGTTGAACGCGTTACTCAGATAGAAGGGATCGATCTGGGCCAGGCGCTGGCGGGCCTGAAGCTCTTCCTGGATGCGTGCGGCGCGGCGAAGGTTGATCGCCTGCCAGTTCAGCGCATCGGTATGGCTGGCATTTCGGTCGAGGGCCATGGCCAGGGCGCGCTCGGCCGCCTCGGTCTCGTTGCGGAGCAGGTGCATCAAGCCGGCAACGGCGTAGGAGTCGGCCAGGCCCGGGCTGAGTTCTCTTGCCCGCTGGAGCTTGGGTTCAGCCGCGGCAATCGCCTGGGCCAGGGGCGCGCTGCCCGGCGTGATCGATGTGTTGGCCAGCATCAGATCGGCCAGGGCCGATTGGGCCAGGGCTGGCGCGAAATCGGGATCGAGTTCGAGTGCGGTGTCGAGCAGCTCGCTGGCGCGCTCGATGCCGGCCAGGGCCCGGTCCTGGATCAGGGGCCGGGCGCGGAGGAACAGTTCATAGGCCTCGATCGACGAGGTGCTGGTCGCATCGGCACGGCTGGCGCCACCGTCGATGAGCTGGACCTGCAGCGTCGAGGCGATGGCGCTGGCGATGTCGTCCTGGATAGCGAAGATGTCCGTGAGCTCCCGCTCGAAGTTTTCCGACCAGACGTGAAAGCCATCGGCGGTCGAAATGAGCTGGGCCGTGACGCGGACCTGACTGCCGGATTTGCGGACGCTGCCCTCGAGGACGTGAGCCACGTCCAGCGCGGCGCCGATTTCGGGGATCGAGGCATCCTTGTCCTCGAAGGAAAACGACGAGGTGCGCCCCGAGACTTTGAGCTCGGCGACGCCGGCGAGGAGATTGAGTATTTCTTCGGACAGGCCGTGAGCGAAGTAGCGCTGGTCGCCGGCGGCGCTCATGTCCGAGAAGGGCAGGACGGCAATCGAGGGCTCGCTGCTTGCCACGCGACCGTCGGGCACGCTCTGAACCGCTCGCCAGCCGAGGAAGCCGAGACCCACAGCCATCGACAGCAGCACGAGGGCCGAGGCGAGCTGCAGGCCCGCTCCCAGCCGGCGCGTTTCCTCGCCGGCGGCGGCGCGTGAGCGGCGTCGCTGACCATCGACGATCCACGCCAGCACCAGGGCGACGGGAAAGCCGGCGACGAGGACGCCGACGAGGGCCCGGAAAAGCCAGTCGGGGGCAGCGAAGTTCTCGAACAGGACGTCGCCGACCTGGATCACCAGCCAGGCAATGACGAAATAGCCGGTGGCAACACGGAACAGGACGTGGCGCTGCATGGCCTTCAGTCGCTGGATAGGCGCGTCTCCAGCGATGATCGGATACGAACGATCGACATGGCGCCGGATGATAGCAGCAATCGTTTCGGCCCGAGCCCCGGCCGCCGTTCAGCTCACCGCGGCGGCCTGCCACCGCGCGGCGCTGCATCGCCCCCGAGTGGTGCCCATCGTCACAGCGGCTGGCCGTTGCGATCGATGGCGTTGAGCTGAAGCGAATCCGGCGCGTCGTCGGAGGTTTCGGTTCCAGCGCCCGCAGCACGACTTGTTCAGAAAACAGATGCGTTGAGTGGATAGCCCGGCAGCGGTCAGCCGGGCCCCAGATAGCGATCCACGGTGTCCGACCAAGCCGGTCGAGCCAGCGTGTCGAGCAACGCTCGGTTGAGTGCCTCGCGGCGAGGCGAGCCCTGTGGCAACACCAGGGCGTAGTCCTGGCGCTCGACGATTTCCGGCAGCAGGCGAATGTTGTCGTAGTCGTCCTCCCGCAGTCGAAAACGAAGGAGCGGCGCGTCGTAGACCACGGCCTCAAGCTCGCCCTGCTCGACGGCCTCGAGCGCGTCCTCGAGGGTGGTGAAACTGCGCTTGCGCAGGTTCTGGGCATCGAGCCAGGTCTCGCTGGCCGAGTCGGTCACCGTGCCGGTGCGGATCTGTTTCAGATCATCGGCCGACTCGATCGTCGAGCTGAGCTGGCTGACCGTCAGGGACGATGTAATGGCCGCGGTAAAGCTCGAAATCACGATGATCGCAGCAAACATCCAGACCAGAGCAACGAGGCGGCCGCCGAGCGTTCGCGGTGACTTATCGCCGTAGCCCACGGTGGTCATCGTGACCGCGGCCCACCAGAAGCCTGCACCGACACCGCGATCGACGCTGCCGCCGAATTCGTCCGGGTTGGCGTGGCGCTCGAAGAGCCAGACCAGGCTCCCGAAGACGAGCAGCAGGACGCCGAGGGACAGGGCGACGCTCAGGAATTCCAGCGACAGAAAGCGGCCTGCCAGGCTCAGCCAGCCGCCGCCGGCCTCGGCGCGGGCGGCGATGCCGAGGCCGGAGGTGTGAAAGGGGTGGCTGAAATCCAGGTTTCGCTCCCGCTCAGCCGTGACCGTGAAGGCACCGACGGCAAGGTCGTAGCGCCCGTCCTGGGTGCCGGCCAGCGCGTCGTCGAGATCCGTCGACGCGTAGCGCCAGGACCAGCCCAGCTGTTCGGCGGCCTCTTCGAACGCATCCACGCTCAAGCCTTCATAGGCCCCGGAAGCAGCGTCCATGACGAAGGGTGGTGCGATGCGCAGAGCAACGACTAGCTCCGGCGGATTCTGCGCGTTGCCCGCAACGACCTCCTCGGCGGCTTGGGCGAGGACGGTCAGCGGGCTGGCGAGGGCGGCGAAAAAGGCAATAAGACAAAAACGCATGGAAAACCTGGCGGGGAGACGGCGTTATCATAGCAGCGCGGTTCGGCAACGCCGCTGCCCGCCTGTCCAACTGACTCGTCGCAAGGATCAACGCACAGACCGATGCACTCTTCCCCGATCCGCTATGTAGAGCCCGTATTCCGACCACCCAGTGAGGCCAACTCGCTGATCCTGCCGGTGACCGACGGCTGCTCCTGGAACCAGTGCACCTTCTGCGAGATGTACACGGCACCGCAGAAGAAATTCAAGGCGCGATCCGAGGGCGAGGTGCTGGAGATGATCCGGCGCTGCGGCGAGACCTTCGGCCCGCAGGTTCGGCGTATCTTCCTGGCCGATGGTGATGCGCTCGTGCTGCCGACCCACCGGTTGCTGCGCATCCTCGAGGCCATCCGCGAGCACCTGCCGTCCGTCGAGCGCGTGTCCAGCTACTGCCTGGCTAGCAACCTGAAGCGGAAATCGGTTGAGGATTTGGTCTCGCTGCGCGAGGCCGGACTGCAGATGGCCTATCTGGGCGCGGAGTCCGGCGACGATGTGGTGCTGGAGAAGGTCAACAAGCGCGAAACCCAGGCCTCCACCATCGAAGCTCTGAACAAGATGGGCGAGGCGGGGATCACCCGCTCGGTGATGCTGCTCAACGGCCTGGGCGGTGCGGTCTACAGCGATCAGCACGCCGAGGAGTCGGCCGCGCTGGCGAACGCGACCCAGCCCGAATATCTGGCCACGCTCGTCGTGAGCTTTCCCCAGGGGGAGGAGCGTTTCCGCGCCGACTTCCTGGACTACGAGCCCCTCGACCAGATGGGTCTGTTCAAGGAAATGCGGCGCTTCATCGCCCGCCTCGACTTGAAGAACACGGTCTTCCGCTCGGACCACGCCTCCAACTGGCTGGTCCTCAAGGGCGTTCTCGGACGCGACAAGGACCGCCTGCTCCAGCAGCTCGACACGGCCATCCACCATCCCGAGCAGGCGCGGCTGCGTCCCGACTGGGCGCGTGGGCTCTAGCCGGTGCTGAGCCGGCTGCTGGTCATCGCCCATGACCCGTCGCCCAATCTGCGCGCGCTCAAGCAGGCGATTCTCGACGGCGCGCGCAGCCCGGCGATCGCGGGCGTGGACGTTCGCTGTCTCAGTCCCTTCGAAACTGACGTCGACGCCGTTCTGGCCGCTGATGCGGTCATTCTCCTGACGCCCGAGAATCTTGGTTACATGAGCGGTGCTCTGAAGGACTTCTTCGACCGATGCTTCCACGACCTGGACGGCCGCACGGACGCCTTGCCCTACGCCCTGCTGATCCGCGCCGGCATGGACGGCACGGGGACCCGCCGGGCCGTCGAATCGATCTGCGGCGGGCTGAACTGGAAGCCCGTGCAGGCGCCGTTGATCTGTCGCGGTGAGTGGAGCGAAGGCTTCGTCGAGCAGGCCGCCGAGCTCGGCCAGACCGTCGCCGCCAGCCTGGAGGCGGGCCTGATCTGAGGGCCGCGCTTTGCTGCGGAGGCGCCGCTGCCGCTATGATCCGGTCATGAAGCGCTCTCCAACGCTACTGGCCCCTGGTCATCGGTCTGTCCCTGCCGCTGCTTCTGATCCTGTTCGTTCTGACGATTCAGGTCGTCTCGCGGTGGAATGCGCCACCGGCGACGACGCCCGTGCTGTACTGGCCGGACGCTGACTACTCCCTGCGTCCGAAGGTGGGCTGGTCGGTGAACGATGGCAGGCTGAACCTGACCTACACCGAAAACGGGGTCGGCCGGCAGCATCGGGCCGAGTCGACGATGACGCTGTGGCTGTACCGGCCCGACAGCAGCGCGTCGAGCCCCTTTGAAGTCGACTTGCCCGGGCCGCTGTCGGACGGGGGATCCGTCGCACTGGACCTCCCTGAATCACTGCAGGCGCTGCGACTGGACGCTGATCCCGTGTCGCCCGAGGGCTATCGCTTCAAGGTGTCCTCGCGCGGGAGCCGCGGCCTCTTTCTGGATCTGTTCGGCGGCTATCGGACGAGAACGGAGTATCAGCTCGTGGGCCACGGTGTGCGCCACGCTCTGCCCGAGCAGGGCCGCTACATGGCCACCGGGGCCTTCGTGGCCTGGGTGATCGAGGACGAGCGGGCGACCCGTGAGAAATGAAATGAATAGAGAACAGGCGATCGACCACATCAACGAGCTGATGCGGGACCATGGGCTCAGCCCGAGCGATCTCAGGGCGACCTCCTCGGCGGCGCGGTCCGGCGAATGGCTGAGACCGGTGCTGGCCACCCTCGGAGGTCTGTTTGTCCTTGCCGGCTTGATCGCCGGCTTCAGCCTGATTTGGGACGATCTGGTCCCCCTGGCCCGCGTGGCGATCGTCCTGGGCGCCGGCCTGGTCGCCCTGGTCCTGGCGGCCATGGCCGGTCAGCGCGAGGATTACGACAAGGCCGCCTCGATTCTCTTCGTCCTCGCCGGATGGTTCCAGACCTGGGGCCTGTTCGTGGCCGTCGACGAATACCTCACGACCACGCCCAACGATCTGCATGCGCTGGCCGTGTTCGGCGTGATGGCGGCCCAGTTCGCTCTGCTGCTGGTCTGGCAGCGGCGGTCGGAGCTGCTGCTCGGCGTGATGGTGTTCACCACGCTCAGCTTCATCGCGGTCTGCAGCCACCTCGATATCGATTCGGAGCTGATGGCAACGGTCATGGGCCTGTCCGGCATGGTCGTCAGCTGGGCGCTGGAGCGGACCGCGTTCAAGCCCCTGTGTGGTCTGAGCTGGTGGGTCTATTCATCGGCGCTCGCCATCGGCGCCTTTGGCCTGCTGGCAGGTGAGTTCCCCCTGGATCTGCTGCTGATCGGCGTCGGCGCGGTCCTGGTCCAGATCAGCGTGCTCGTCCGCCGCCGCGCCCTCCTGGCCCTGTCGGTGATCGTGCTGCTCTCCTATCTCGGCTATTTCACCCAGGAGTACTTCGCCGACACCCTGGGATGGCCCATTGCGTTGATCGTCTTTGGCGCTGTCCTGCTGGCCGCTTCCGGTTTTGCCATCAGACTGGGTCAGCGGATGGGGCCTCGATAAGCAATCCCTCCTGCGGGGAATTCTGTTTTCTGCCGGGCAGGTGAGGGGAAGACGCCAGTCCTTTGCGTATTCCCTGGCAGATGACTACCGATGACTGCAGCACGATGCTTCGCCAGGAACTCGACTATCTCGTGACGGAGGAGGAGCATCGAGCGCTCCTGGCGCTCGCTCGCGATGGCGGGCCCTCGGCAGCCGCCTTCAGGCTGAAGCGCCTGCTCGGTCTCGATCCCGCCGACATCCGCAAGCAGCTGGCCCGCCTCGATCCCGCGATCAGGCTGTCGGGGGATGCGCCGGAGCTGGCTGCGGCCTATGCGCGGGGCATCAAGCGCGGGGTTCTATTCGTGTTCCTGTTTCTTGTCCTGGCCAGTCTCGTTGGCGTACTGCTGCTCGAACCCGAGCCATTCGTGACGATCTGGTGGCCGGCCTGCGTCCTCCTCCTTCTGGCGGCCTGGCTGGCTCGACCCGCGCCCTACGGTCACCCCGGTCTGATCATGTTGGGCATCGTCCTGATCCCCGTGTCCGGCGTCGTTGCGGTCGCGATCGCGCCATCGCAGGATGCGATTCCGATTTTCGGGCTTCCGCTGATCCTGCTGTGCCTGGTCTGCCTGTCTTTCGGCATGGCGGAAACGCTGTTTGCGCAGCGCGTGCCGCCGGGGGCGGACAGGCGGTCCGCGGTCCGCAGGCGGCGGCTGAGTCGTCGCCTGGCACGCATCGTCCTGGCGAGCTACGTCCTCATGCCGATCCTCACCCTCAATCATCATCTCGCGGTGATAGGCAGTCTGGATGAGTCGAGCTTCAACGCCCTGTTTCGCTACGGCTTGTTCCTGATCGTCGCCGCGCCGGTCATCGCGATGTTCTGCGTGCCACTCGCCGCGTCGCTGGCGAGCGCTGTGACGGCGCTTTTGACGCCCATTGTCATGGGGCTCTGGCTCATCCTCCGGGGCGAGGTTTCCGGCTGGTCTCCCTTGATTGCCGAAGCAGCCGTGGTCCAGCTGCTCGCGGTTTACCTGACCGTCTTCGGCGGGCTGGCGACGCTCGCCCTGACCACTGGTGGACGCCGTCGTCTGGTGCGCGCCTGGGGCTTGTATCTGCTGCTTGCTCTCGGTCTGTTGCTCGGCGCGGGGGCGCTCGAGATCCTGATCGATGTCCTGTGGTCGTCCTTCCCGCACCGAGGCGGCGTGGACTGGCTGATCTTTCTGATTCTGCCGGCGCTGCTGATTGCCGCAAGCGTCATTGGACGGAATGACTTCCGCCTCGCCATGGTGCCTTGACACGGTCTGTCTGATCAGTCGAGCAGGTATTCGATTGTGGTGACGACGCGCACCACTTTGATTTCCGGCGTTGAGGGATCGCGCTCGCTGATGGAAAAGAAGCCCTGGCGGGCCGAGCGGATCGGGCCGAGGGCGGCCTCCGAGTCAGCGGCGAACTGGCTGGCGGCGCGCCGGGCATCGGCGGTTGCCTCGGCGATCATCTCGGGTTTGATCGTATTCAATCCCGTGAAGAGGAACTGCGCGGCCTGGCCCCAGTTCGGGGTCAGCACGACGCCCTGACCAATCAGCTCGGAGGATTCCTGGAGCGCGCGCAGCGCGGCGTCGACCTGGTCTGATTTGAGCGTCAGGCTGCGCTCGGCCGTGTAGCGGTTGGCGGGGCGTTGATTTTCCACCGAATACAGCCATTGATCGTTGATGCGTGGCGGGTTCGGCGTGATCTCCTCATCGCTGAAGCCACGCAGCTTCAGGAAGGCGATGACCGCCTCATCGGCCCGCTCGATGGCCATGCGCAGCTCATCGAGCGAACCCGCCGAGAGCTGGTAGGCGATCGGCCAGATCGCGAGATCGGCGGCGACTTCACGTTCGGCCAGGCCCTTGACCTCGACGAAGCGATCGCTGATGCGAAAATCTCGTATGGCCGAGGCGGTAATCGCCGCCGCGATAATCATGCCGACGGCGAGCAGACCGCCGACAATCCCCAGCTGCTTCGATTCCATTGCCACGCTCCTTGTCCGTCTGGCTTTTCGACCAGAATCTAGCACGACTAGCCGACTCGAGCCGAGTCCTCACGACCCGGGTACAAACCAGAGATCGACCGCCGGCAATGACCTTATGCCCCTTTCCAGAAACCCTGCTGTCGACCCTGTATCCTTCGCCCCGTGCCCTGGGCCCTGAACCTTGAGTCTTTAGTCTTGAGCCTTGAACCTGTCGTTTAATTCATGTGCCTGATTACCTTCGCCTTCGACCCCGATGCCGAGCACCCGCTGCTCCTTGCGGCCAATCGTGATGAATTCCACGCCCGCCCGGCGCGGCCCATGGCCTGGTGGCCGGGCGCTACGCCGATTCTCGCCGGTCGCGACGAACAGGCCGGCGGCACCTGGCTGGCGGTGGGCCGGGACGGTCGCTGGGCGGCGGTGACCAACGTGCGAAACCCGAAGGCGGCGCGCGGGCCGCAGTCGCGCGGCGAGCTGCCCCTGGGTTTCTTCGAGCAAGGGTCGGAACCGGCGGCCTACGCGGCTCAGGTGCAGGCGCGGGCGAATCGCTACGGCCCTTTCAATCTTCTGGTCGGTGATCAGGCGTCGGTCTGGTTCGCGTCCAGCCATGCTCCCGCAGCCGAGATCCCGCCCGGTGTCCATGCCGTATCGAACGGAGCCTTCGATGCGCCCTGGCCCAAAGCGCGTCGAGTCGCCGACGGCCTGGCGTCGATGGCCCGGGGGCAGCCCAGCGGCGGCGAGATATTCGAATTGATGCGCGATACGACAGGCGTGGACGACGACGATCTGCCCGATACGGGCGTGGGCCTCGAGATGGAACGCTTCCTGGCGCCGCCCTTCATCGTGTCCGAGCGCTATGGGACGCGCTGCACGACGCTCGTTCGCCTGGGGGCAACGTCGCAGGTCGTCGAGCGCCGCTTCGACGCCTGGGGCGGGATCGAGGGTCAGATCGACTATCGCTGGTCGATCTGACCTGGCCGGGGGAACTGCCTGGCTAGCTATTCGGCGGTTCCTTAAAGCGAATCAGACGCAAAGTCCGCCAGCCTCGAGCGTTCGCCGCGCTTCAGGGTGATGTGGCCGGCGTGCTTCCAGTATTTGAATCGGTCGACGGCGAAGGTCAGGCCCGAGGTGGTCTCGGTCAGGTAGGGGGTATCGATCTGCTCGACGTTGCCGAGGCAGACGATCTTGGTGCCCGGGCCGGCACGGGTGATCAGGGTCTTCATCTGCTTCGGCGTGAGATTCTGGGCCTCGTCGATGATGACGTAGCGATTCAGAAAGGTGCGGCCGCGCATGAAATTCAGCGAGCGGATCTTGATGCGGGAGGCCAGTAGATCATTGGTGGCAGCCCGCCCCCATTCGCCGCCGTGGTCATCGGGCTCCGTAAGGACTTCGAGGTTGTCGGTCAGCGCACCCATCCACGGGGTCATTTTCTCTTCCTCGGTGCCCGGGAGGAAGCCGATGTCTTCCCCGACCGACACGGTGACGCGGGTCATGACGATTTCCCGATAGCGCTTTTCGTCGAGGGTCTGGGACAGTCCTGCGGCCAGCGCCAGCAGCGTCTTGCCCGTGCCGGCGGTGCCGAGGAGCGTGACGAAGTCGATCTCCGGATCCATCAGCAGATTGAGGGCAAAGTTCTGCTCCGGATTGCGCGCCATGATGCCCCAGACGCCGTTCTGCTGACGGCGAAAATCCCGGGCGACCTCGATCTCGATCGTGCTGTCCGAGACGTCCCGAACGATGGCCTCGAGACCGTTGCCGCCGGTCAGGCGAATGCATTGATTGGGATGCCAGTCGTCGTCATCATGACGCTGGAGGCGATAGAAGGTTCGCGTGTCCTCCGTCCACGAATCCTCCGTGTCGTGCTGCTCCCAGAAGTTCGAGTCCTGCTCGAGCATGCCCGTGTAGAGCAGGCTGAGATCGTCCAGCGCCCGGTCGTTCTGGTAGTCCTCCGCCGGCAGGCCGTGGATCGCTGCCTTGATGCGCAGGTTGATGTCCTTGGAGACCAGGATGACATCGCGCTCGGGATGCTTTCGCGTCAGGTGCAGGGCGGATCGAATGATCTCGTTGTCGGCGATCGAGCGATCACCGACCAGCTGGGTGCCGTTTTCGACCGGCTCGGTCTGGAAGTACAGGCGGCCGCTGCCAACGTTCAGGTCCAGGCCCTCGGGTTCGCGCAGGGACAGGCCGTTGTCGATCGCGCCTTCCTTGTCCATCATTTCGCCGATGAAGCGACTGACCTGGCGAACGTTCCTGGAGACTTCGGACAGGCCTTTCTTCGACTTGTCGAGTTCTTCGAGCACCATCATCGGCAGATAGATATCGTGCTCGGCGAAGCGGAACAGAGCGGTGGGATCGTGCATCAGCACGTTGGTGTCGAGAAGGTACAGGCGCGGGCGTTCGGCCATGGGCGGGTGGCTCCCCTAGAAGATGAAAGTTGGGCGTGTGGTGATGTCGGCGGGCGTCTGCGTCAAGCCAGGGCTTTCACCGCCTCGAGAACGTCCTCGACGTGGCCGGGGACGCGGACCTTCCGCCATTCCCTGGCCAGCTCGCCCTCGCCATTGAACAGGAAGGTGCTTCGTTCGATACCCATCACCTTCTTGCCGTACATGTTCTTTTCCTTGATGACGTCGAACTGCTGGCAGAGCTTTTCTTCCGTATCGGCGAGCAGGGGAAAGGGAAACTCCTGCTTGGCGGCGAACTTCTCGTGGCTGGCGATCGTGTCGCGAGAAACACCGATGATTTCGCAGCCCAGGGCCTGGAATTCCGGGTAGAGGTCGCGGAAACCCTGGCCCTGCTTGGTGCAGCCGGGCGTGTTGTCTCGCGGGTAGAAATAGACCACGACGGGCTGGCCCTTGAAGTCAGCCAGTTTCAGAACGCGATCGCCGGTGGCGGGGAGCTCGAGAGAGGACAGTGCAGGGGTCGTATTGGTCATGGTTATGAAATATTCGTTAATTCAGGAACTTGGATGGATGACTGGTGCTCAAACGAGAGCAGCAGTTCAGTTAGAATCACAACTCAACGTTAGCACAATCAAATCCCCCTGGGCGTTGCGAAGGCGAGCCCCGTCACCCGATAGAGAAACCCATGCTTTCAGGTTCGATTACTGCTCTGATTACACCGTTCCTTGACGGTGAGTCCCTCGATGAGGGCGCCTGGGTCGAGCTGCTCGATTGGCATCGCCAGTCTGGCACCGCCGGTGTGGTGGTCGGCGGGACGACGGGCGAGTCGGTCAATCTTACGGCCTCTGAATTCGACCGCCTGCTCTTCCTGGCGCTGGAGCGCGTCGGTGATTCGATGCGCGTGCTTGCCGGCACGGGGAGCCCTTCGACGCAGGAAACGCTGGTGCGCACCCGGGCGGCGGCCAGGGCGGGGGCGCATGCCGCGCTCGTCGTGACGCCCGCCTACAACCGGCCGACCCAGCGCGGTCTCGAGCTGCACTACCGGGCGGTCGCCGATGTCAGCGACATCCCCGTCGTGCTTTACAACGTGCCGTCTCGGACGGCCTGCGATCTGAGCCCCGAGACGGTTTCCCGGCTCGCAGATCACCCCAATATCGTTGCCATCAAGGAGGCGGTCGGGGATCGCGAGCGGGTCCGCGCGCTGCTGGCGACGGGTCTGACCGTGCTGAGCGGGGACGACCCGTCCTGCTGCCAGGCCATGCTCGCCGGAGCCGCCGGCGTGATTTCAGTGGCAGCCAACGTCGACCCCCGGCGCATGGCCGAGCTTTGCCGGCGCGCCAGCCAGGGAGAGGAGGCGCAGGCCCGGTCCATCGATCGGGAGCTGATGGCGCTCTACGGGTTTCTCGGGGCCGAATCCAACCCCATTCCCGTCAAGTGGATGCTCCATCGCATGGGCCGGATCGGAACCGGCCTGAGATTGCCGCTGACGCCCCTCGACCCGGCCTATCGCGACGAAGCTGACCGCCTGATCGATACGCTGCGGCTGGACGCGGTGCCTGATGTTGCCTAAACTGGGGGGTCGACTTTACGCGTCGGGCAGCGACCTGTCCGGAGTGTCCTCGAAATCCACAGGGCCCAGGGGTCAATGAATTTCCATCGAGTATTACTGATTCTGTTCGCCGTCATCCTGGCAACAGCCTGTTTCAACCGGGATGATCGCCCGATCTACGTCCAGAGCGAAGATCTGCCCGAGCTGGAAGTGCCGGATGACCTGTCGCTACCGAACGTTCGCCGCACCTACGATATCCCCGGTGCCTATCTGCCTCAGCTCGCAGGGGTCGGCGACGAAGCCAGCCCACCTGTCGTGCTGTCCAGCGCCGAAGCCGAGGCGTCCCGCTCTCATATCCGCTTCGGTTCTCGAGGCCTTTACCTCGAGGTCGAGGACGAACCCGACAGCGTCTGGCGGCGCCTGAGCTTCACCCTGAACCGCGGTGGCATGAGCATCCGCCGCGCCGATGAATCGGAGCGGCGCTATCGCTTTCTGTTCGAGCACGAGCCCATCGAAGTCGACCGCGGATGGATGGCCAATCTGGCCTTCTGGCAGGGTGACCAGTTCCTCGACTACAGCGGGGAATACGAGGTGCTGCTCCACGAAGAGGGCAACAATACGCGCGTCGATATTCTCAGCGCTCAGGGCGAAGTGCTGCAGATGGACCGGGCGGAATTTGTCCTGGCCAGACTGCGCGAGCGCCTGGGCTGACGCGTCGATCAGGCTGCCCGTAGACCTTGTTCCGACCCTTGCGCGGGGCGGTTGCTCAGCGCTCGAGGAGCTTGAGCTTGTCGGGCTTGTCTTCCCATTCCTTGGCGTCGGGCGGCGGCGCTTTCATCTCGGTAATGACCGGCCACTCGCGTGACAACTCGGCGTTGAGTTCGAGAAAGCCCTCCTGACCGGCCGGCAGATCGTCCTCGGGATAAATGGCCTCGGCAGGACACTCGGGTTCGCACAGCGTGCAGTCGATACATTCCTCAGGATCGATGACGAGGAAGTTCGGACCTTCGTGGAAACAGTCCACCGGGCACACCTCGACGCAATCGGTGTACTTGCACTTGATGCAGTTTTCGGTCACGACGAAAGTCATTTGCTCGAGGCCTCGTTATTTTGCTTCGGTCGCACCTGAAGCCCAGGCTATGATGCCTGCTGGCAAGGTGCTAGAATATTGCAATATTTTAGCAAAGCGGCCCCTGTTCCGTTGATGGATTTCCCTATCTTTTCCACTGTTTTCTCCCCCTCCTCTTGAGTACGCCGCAAAGCCAGGCCGAGCGATCGACGCTTCGCATCATCGAGCTCGCAGAACACGGCATTCAGCCCCGCAAGATCAGCGCCAACGCGATCAAGGTCGTCGAGCGTCTTCAGCACGGGGGCTTCGCTGCCTATCTGGTCGGCGGCTCCGTTCGTGATCTCCTGCTCGGTGAGAGTCCGAAGGATTTTGACGTCGCGACCGACGCCACCCCCGAACAGGTCAAGCAGGTCATGCGCAATGCGCGATTGATCGGGCGTCGCTTCCGCCTTGCCCACGTTCGCTTCGGCCGGGAAATCATCGAGGTTGCGACCTTTCGTGGCTGTCCCGAGGGTGAGGGCGGTGACCAGCGTGAGGTCAAGCACACGGGCCGAGTGCTGCGCGATAACGTCTACGGCAGCGAGGAAGAGGACGCCCGACGTCGCGACTTCACCATCAATGCGCTGATGTACGACCCCACGACCGAGACGATCCGCGACCACGTTGGCGGCTACGAGGACGTCCTCGCCCGTCGCCTGCGCCTGATCGGTGATCCGGCCACTCGCTACCGCGAGGATCCCGTGCGCCTGCTTCGCGCCGTTCGCTTCCAGGTCAAGCTCGATCTCGCCATCGAGCCCGAGACCGCCGGGCCGATGGTCGCGATGGCACCCCTGCTCAGGGACATTCCGCCGGCGCGCCTCTTCGACGAAATTCTCAAGCTTTTCCTTGCCGGCAAGGCGTGGCCGACTTACCAGGCACTCGTGCGGCAGAAGCTGTGGGAGGAGCTCTTTCCCGATCTTTTCTCCGACCCCGCCAATCCGCCCCTCCTCGTCGAGCAAACCCTGAAGAACACCGACCAACGGGTCCAGGACGGATTGCCGGTCACGCCGGGCTTTCTCTTCGCCTCCTTCCTGTGGCCGCGCGTCAAGCCGAAGGCCGACGCGCTCATGGCCAAAGGCATGGCGCCGGTCGAGGCCCTGGCCGAGGCCGGGGAGCTGGCGATCGTCGCCCAGGCGCGCCGGGTCGCCATTCACCGTCGCTTCTCGACCATGTCGAAGGAAATCTGGTGCATGCAGCCGCGCTTCGAAAAGCGTCGCGGCAAGCGGGCGCTGAAGCTGATCGGCGAGCGGCGTTTCCGCGCGGCCTACGATTTCCTGCTGCTGCGGGCCCTTGAAGAGCCAGAGCTCCAGGAGCTTGCCGACTGGTGGACCCAGATCCAGGAGAAGGAGGGGGAGGCGCAGCTGGCCATGACCCAGCAAGCGCCCGCCAAGCGCCGCCGTCGCCGGAGGAAATCTCCCGGCAAGGAATCAGCGGCCACGACCAAATCCTCCGCGACGGCCTCGTGACTCGCTGATGCCAAGCGCCTGGGTCGGCCTCGGCAGCAATCTGGGCGACTCCGAAACCGTTCTGACCCAAGCCCTCGCGGCGCTGGATCGTCTGCCGCAAACCCGACTCGAGCGCGCATCGAACGCCTATCGCACGCCGCCCTGGGGCGTCACCGGTCAGCCCGATTTCCTCAATGCGGTGGCCGAGCTCAGCACCGACCTCTCGCCCCATGACCTGCTGCACAGGCTGCTGGAGATCGAATCAACGCTCGGCCGGGTTCGTCAGGACGAGCGCTGGGGGCCGCGGGTCATCGACCTCGATCTGCTGCTGGTCGATGATGCGGCCATCGAGACGCCCGAGCTGTCCCTGCCTCATCCCCGCCTTCATCAGCGCGCCTTCGTTCTCATCCCCCTGCAGGCGCTGGCGCCGGGTCTGACGATCCCGGGGCAGGGCACCGTGGCCGAGCTCCTCGAGCAGCTGCCTGCAGCGGAGAAAACTGACATCAAATTGAAGGGCCCCTTGCAGTACCATCGCGGCCCATGAGCATCCTCGATAAAACCGTCACCGCCCCCGTCCTGCGGGAGTTCAAGCGCACGGAGGTGGCGATCACCATGTTGACCGCTTATGACGCCAGCCTGGCACGTCGTATCGATCAGGCCGGCGTTGACTGCGTCCTGGTCGGTGATTCCCTGGGTAACGTGATCCAGGGGCGGGGGTCGACGCTGCCGGTCACCGTCGATGAGATGGCTTACCACACGCGTGCCGTCGCGCGTGGACTCGAGCGGGCGCTGCTGGTCGCCGATCTGCCGTTCATGAGCTATCACGACCGCCCGACGGCGATGAAAAGTGCCGCTGAGGTCATGCGCGCCGGCGCCGGCATGGTGAAGCTCGAGGGTGGCGCTGCCGTGGTCCAGATCGTGACCGATCTGGTCGGGCAGGGTATCCCGGTCTGTGCTCATCTCGGACTGACGCCGCAGCACGTCCATCGCTTCGGTGGCTATCGCGTCCAGGGTCGAGAGCAGGCCATGGCCGACGCCCTGGTCGAGGACGCACTGGCGCTGCAGAACGCTGGTGCGAGCCTGCTGGTGGTCGAATGCATCCCGAGTGCGCTGGCCAGGCGCGTTACCGAGTCGCTGGCCATCCCGGTGATCGGGATCGGTGCCGGCGTGGATGTCGACGGCCAGGTGCTGGTCAGCTATGACATGCTGGGCATCAGCGCAGGCCGCCTGCCGAAATTCGTCCGTGACTTCATGGCGGGCGCAGGCACTATTCCGGCGGCGCTGGAGGCCTACGTCACCGCCGTTCGCGGCCGCCAGTTTCCCGACGCTTCAGAAAGCTACGAATGAGCCTGCAGGCGACAAGTGAACTCGACGCCCTGCGAGCGCAGGTCGCGGCGAGGCGAGGGCAGGGGCAGCGGATCGGCCTGGTGCCGACCATGGGCAACCTGCACGCTGGCCATCTGGCCCTGGTGGAGCATCTGAGGGCGAGCTGCGACTGCCTGGTGGCCAGCATCTTCGTCAACCCGACCCAGTTCGGTCCCAACGAGGACTTCGCGACCTATCCGCGGACCCTGGATGACGATCTGGCGGCTCTTGAAGAGGTCGGCGTCGACCTGGTCTGGACGCCGTCGGTCGACGCGATGTATCCCCTCGAGGCGCCTTTTCTGATCAAGGTTCCCGAGGTCCTGTCCGGCACCCTCTGCGGCGCTCACCGTCCGGGCCATTTCGACGGAGTCGCGAGCGTCGTGCTGCGGCTCTTCCTGCAGGTACAGCCCGATGCCGCGGTGTTTGGCGAAAAGGACTTTCAACAGCTCCTGGTCATTCGGCAGCTGGTCCGGGACTACTCGCTTCCGATCGACATTCAGGCCCTGCCGACGGTGCGCGAGCCCGACGGACTGGCGATGAGCTCACGCAATCAGTATCTCAGCGCCGACGAGCGCGCCGTGGCCGGGCATCTCCATCGTGTTCTCAGCGCGACGGCCGAGCGCTTGCTCGCCAGCGACGACTGGCCCGCCCTCGAGGCCCGCGCCATCGACGCCCTCGAATCGGTCGGCTTCGTGCCCCAGTACCTGGCCTGGCGCTCGGCGACGACCCTGGGCCCACCCGAGCCTGGCAAGGCCCAGCGCCTCCTCGCCGCCGCCCAGCTGGGCCAGGCCCGTCTGATCGACAACGTTCCCGTTTGAATGACTTCCTTGGTTGGGATGGTTGTGTTGGTTTGGTTGGTTTGGTTGGTTTGGTTGGTTTGGTTGGTTTGGTTGGTTTGGTTGGTGCGTTGGCTTTAGCGCGGTCGAGAATCAACCAACAAAACGAATTCAACCAACTAAAGCAACACAACCATCCCAACCAACGAAACCACTCAAGGACCTACCCAGCGCGTAATGGCCGCGCCGAGCAGATCCGTCAGGGCTTTCCCCGTGATTTGCGACTCCGGATCCAGGTCAGGATCGTTTCCCATTCCTCCCAATCCTTCCAGGCCAGGTAGGGCGGCAGGTCGGCCACTGCCTTGCCGGACTCGAAGGCCCGGACGTAGTTCATCGAGTCGCGTAGTTGACCGACAACGGGGATGCGGAAATCGTCGAGGAAGCCGGTCAGTTCGCGGTAGATCAGGGTCTGCGGTCGCACGCGATTGGCGATCAGACCGACCATGGTCTGGCGCTCCTTGACCGGCTTGAGCTCGAGGAGCCCGTTCAGGAATCGCCAGGCCGCGCGCATGTCCACTGGCGAGGGCAGAACCGGGATCAGCACGGTCTCGGCACGGCGAAGGATGTGGCCCAGTTCCGTGCCGTGCAGTCCGGCCGGCGTGTCGAGGATCAGGGTGTCGGCCTCTGCCGGCGCGCGCAGCGGACCGCCGCCTCGGTTGACTTCGATGATCTGGGGTTCGGTCTCGCCGCGCTGGGCCAGCCAGTCATTGGAAGATTGCTGGGGATCCATGTCGGCCAGAGCCACCGAGTGACCCTCCCAGGCGAGCGCCGACGCCAGGCTGGTGGCGATCGTCGTCTTGCCGCAGCCTCCCTTGGCGTTGATAACTGCGATGGTTCGAATCGTCATGCCGTCCTCCCACTTGCGTTCATCGAACGTTCCGGTTTGCCGCCGCGGTCGCCGTCAGTACCGGCGGGGGTCGGGAATCCCGGAATGGAGCATCCACAGCTCACGCTCTTCATCATAGCGCCACAGCTCGCGGTGGTCGATGACGCGCTCGCGCGCCGTATGGATATGGTAGAGCCGAAGCTGAACGAGGCGCTCGACTTCCAGGCCGTTCGGGTTGGCCACCACCTGCCGCACACGGTATTCGGTGACCCGAAATTGCTCGAGGCGGTCGACATCGAGCGCCGGGATCGGGTTGGCGGCCAGCCACTCGGGGTGGATGAAGTCGATCAGGGCGGCCTTGTGCTCGCTCCAGCGGACCACGTTTTCCCAGGCCTGAAAGCGTTCGCGCTGGTCCTGATTCGATGGGCCCGTGGCACAGCCGGCCAGCGTGCCGAGCAGTAGCAGGCCGAAAAGGACCGTTCGAATGGGCATGGCTCTTATCCTTCGGAATGGGTCAGGGCAGCATACCGGGCGTTCAAGCTGGCCGCCACCGTCTCGCCGGCGCGAATCTCCGGGGCCATCTCCAGGGCGGCTTTGCCGCGCTCGTCGAGGCGAGCAAGAAAGGCCTCGATCGCCCCTTGCGCAGGCCATCGGGCCACGGCCTGAAAGCCACTTTTGACCGGCGCGAGGAAGCGCAGATCGCAGCGGCCGATGACCAGGTCGGCGCTGCGCTGCTCGCGGCGCAGGATCAGGCGCGGCAGGGACCAGCCGGCGAGGATGAGCGCGCTGCTCATGGCGCCGCCGAAGGCCGTGCCCTTGTCGTTGATGTTCGGCGCCAGGGGAAGGTCGAGCACCAGGCCGTCGTCGTCGAGGCGCTCGATCGTCAGGCCCATCGCGCCCCCCAGCGGAATCTGTCGCGTCAGCGTATCGGCCAGCCAGCGCTTTTCTTCGTCATAGTCGTGACTCATGCCCAGGATTCTAGCGATAAAAGTAGCCATGCGGAGGGGCAAAGCGACGAGGGCACGCAGAGGAAGGCACTCGGGCCTATTCAGATTGGCCCCTGGTGGCACTGCGTCAACCCCGCGTGCTCTTTCTGCTCCTCGTCTCTGGGTGAAAAACCGCGGTTTTGACTGCCCGCAGCCAGTCGGCGCATACAATGCCCGCATGTTGTCCTCGACGCCTCGCCAGTCTCTGCCGTTCATTGCCCGCACGCTGATGCCGCGCGAGATCTGGGCGAACGGCACGATGGCCGTGGCCCTGGGTGCGCTGGAGGGCGGGGTCGTGGGGGTGCTGGTCAAGAACGAGTTCGACGGGGTTGCGCCGGAAGCCTGGATCAACCTGGCCGTGGCCCTGGTTGCGGGCGCGCCGGCTTTTGCCAACATGGCCTCGCTGACGATTTCCGGCCTGGCCGAGGGCCGCGACAAGACCGCCTGGGTATCCCGACTGATGCTGCTGACGGCCCTGGCGCTGATTGCCATGGCAGTGATGCCCTATTCGGTCTGGGGCCTGGTGGGCCTGACGGTGGCGATGATCACGGCGCGCCTGGCCTGGGCCGGCGTGATCACCCTGCGCGCGGCCATCTGGCGGGCGAACTTTCCGCGCCACGTCCGTGCTCAGATCACCGGACGCATCACGGTGATCTATTCCATGACCATCGCACTGACCGCCGCGGCCCTGGGGGGCGTCATGTCGATCTGGCCCGAGTCCTGGCGCTGGATGTTCCCCGTCGCCGGCGTGCTCGGCGTCTTCGCGGCGCTGCGCTATCAGCGCATGCGCATCCGCATGGGCGCCCGGCTTCGGCGCCACGAGCAGGCTCAGCGCCATGAGCGCCAGGGCGGCCAGTTCCGAGCGGCCCTGGGCATCCTCCGGGCCGATGTCTGGTTCCGGCGCTACATGCTGACGATGTTCGCCTTCGGTTCGGGCAATCTGATGGTGATCGCGCTGCTCGTGATCATCCTCAACGACCAGTTCGGCTTTGCCAAGCTCTCGCAGATGCTGATCACGACCTCCCTGCCCCTCATCGGTGTGGCGGTCTTCACGCCGATCTGGGCGCGGCGTCTGGACGCCACGCACATCCTCGACTACCGCGCTCGCCAGGCCTGGAGCTTCGTCCTGGCCATTGGTCTTTTTGCGACCGCGACGATCCTGTCCCAGGCCTGGTTGTTCTGGGCTGGCGCAGTTTCGCTGGGCGCCGCGTTTGCGGGCGGCAAGCTCGGTTGGAACCTGGGCCACAACGATTTCGCCTCCGACGAGCAGTCAACGCTCTACATGGGCATCCACGTCACGCTGACGGGTATTCGCGGCCTCATCGCGCCCCTGAGCGGGGTGATGATCTACCAGTGGCTGGAAAGTCTGGGCGCGGGCCAGGGTCGGTGGGTCCTGCTGGTGCCGTTTACGCTGACGCTGGGAGCGGCCATCACCTTCGTGCTTCTGGCTCGGCGCCGGCGCCAGCTCATGGCAGCCTGAGGACTGTTGATTCAGCACTGCGGGTCTGCGAGTATCCTGCGCGCTGATTTGCCCCCCGGATTTTCCACGATTTCCATGCACTCCCTTCTTCTACCGCTGATGCTGAGCGCCGCCCTCGGGCAGGCCGAGCCCGTTGACCTGCCCGCCCTCGAGGTCAGCGGCCGTGACCTCGACCCCGGCGCGGCCGAGGCGACCGCCGAGCTCGACCGTGAGGCCATCGAAACCATTCGACCGACGCACCCCGCCGAGCTGTTCACGCGCCTGCCCGGCACCTGGATCACGCGCGGCTCGGGTCAGGAACACCTCAGCGCGGTCCGCTCGCCACTGCTCAGCGGCGCCGGCGGCTGCGGGGCCCTGCTGATTCTCGAGGACGGCATTCCGATCCGCCCGCCGGGCTTTTGCAACGTCAACAACCTGTTCGAGGTCAATCTGCTCCAGGCCGACTCTCTGCGGGTGCTGCGCGGGCCGGGTGGTCTGGGCCATGCCTCCGGCGGACTGCACGGGGTCATCGACGTGCGCTCGCGATCGCCGCGCTTCAATCCGATCAATCGTCTTAGCCTCGAGGCTGGCGGTGAGGATTATCGCCGGCTGAGCCTGTCAGCCACCGCCGAGCTCGGCGAGGGGCGCCTGGGCCTGGACGCCAATGCCGTCGACTCGGGCAGCTTCCGCGAGGACGAGGGCTACGAGCATCAGTTCGTCAATCTGGCCCACCTGACGCCGACGGCCTGGGGCCAGGTTGAAACGCGGCTCAATCTGGCCCGCCTGGACCAGGACACGGCCGGCTTCATCCTCGGCGAGGACAGCTTCCAGGACCCGGTCCTCCGGCGTCAGAATCTCAATCCGGAGGCCTACCGCCGGGCGACGGCCGCGCGCCTGTTTTCGCGCGCGAGCTGGTCGACGGGCGCGGCCGAGAGCCGCTTGACCGCTTTCGCTCGTCGATCGCGCATGACCTTCCTGCAGCATTTTCTTCCCGGCAAGCCGCTGGAGCGCAATGGGCAGGTTTCGGTCGGCCTGCAGTTCGATCAGGCCCGCATCGGCGCCTTCCGACCCGACATGGAGTTCGAGTGGGGGCTGGATGCGGAGTGGTTTCGAGGGGACTTGAGCCAGGAGCAGTTCGCCCTAGCGCAAGGCTCGGCCTTTCTCGTCGCGACGCGGCCGGTGGGGGAGCACTACGACTACGAGGTCGACGGCCAGCGCCTCGGCGGCTATCTGGCGCTTTCGGGGGATCTCGGCGCCTGGCGCTGGCGCGGCGGTCTGAGCGCCGATCTTCTGCGCTATGACTACGACAACTTCCTGGCCGCCGGCAACCTCAATGATCAGGGCGAGCCCTGCGGTTTCGGCGGCTGTCTCTACACCCGCCCGGCCGATCGCGACGATACCTTCTTCGACATCGCGCCCGAATTCACCCTGAGCCGCGAACTCGACGGGGGCCTGTTCTGGGTTCGCCTGGCGCGCGGTGTGCGTGCGCCGCAGGCCACCGAGCTCTATCGTCTGCAGAGCGGTCAGACCGTTGCCGATCTCGATTCCGAAGTCCTCGACGCCGTCGAGGTCGGTCTGCGCCAGAACGGCCGCCTGAGCTGGGAGCTGGTGGCCTTCGCCCAGCGTAAGGACAACTTCATCTTCCGCGACGCCGAGGGCTTCAACGTCAGCGACGGTCGCACGCGCCACGTCGGCGTCGAAGTGGATCTCGACTGGGCCTGGACCGACACGCTTAAGACCGGTCTTCGCGGCACCTATGCAGCCCATACCTTCCGCTTCGATCGCGACGTCCGCGGGGAGACGATCGTCTCCGGCCGCGACATCCCATCGGCACCCCGCCGCCTGGTCAGCGCCGATATCAACTGGACGCCGATCGATCGTCTTCGGGGCCAGCTCGCCGTCGAGTCCACGGGACGCTATTACCTCGATGCCGCCAACAGCCGCCGCTACGGCGGCCATACGCTGCTGCACGCGGCCCTCGACTACGACATCGACACCCAGTGGCAGGTCGGCCTGCGCCTGCGCAACCTCACCGGCAAGCGCTACGCCGAACGCGCCGACTTCGCCTTCGCTAACTACCGCTACTTCCCCGGCGCCGGCCGCCTGGCCTTCGTCAACCTGGCATTGAACTGGTGAGATGGCTCGTCGCCGTTGTTATCGATCACTGAAACTACTGGGCCGCGCGCAGGGGCGCGGAGGGGCAGAGGACGCAAAGAGGAATCGATCAGGGCTAACGTATGCCAAAAAGACGTCGCTTTACTGCAAGGTCACCGCTTGCGATGGTCCGCAGATCTTGGCTAGTCAGTTCTTGCCCATTGAGCCGCAACGGTTGAGGCTGACGATGGACGTTGCCGCTGGCTGCGGCCGCAAAATGAAATAGCGACGGATGCGCCAAGATTGTTAGGGAAGCTCTGAATAATTATGCTCGGGCGCGACGGGCTTTTTCGGGAGGCACGCGCTTGACGGCACTCCAATGCGGCTTCTTCGCTGCGCGAAACCGCCGCATCTACGCTGCCTGCGCTGGCTCGGCTTGGGCGAGCGACGTTTGGTAGTTCCAAATAAGCGAGTCCGTATTGTGATGACAATCGGGCGGAGGCCCCGAAAAGG
>CAZDFS010000031.1:23240-38085 GCA_964504865.1 uncultured Wenzhouxiangella sp. | reverse complement strand
CTGGACGATGTAGTCGCGGCCCTCGAGGCGAAGCTTGCCCGCGGCCTTGGCGCCTGCCTCGCCCTGACCGGCAATGTAGTCGGCATAGGCGGCGGTTTCGGCGCGGATGAAGCCCTTTTCGAAGTCCGTATGGATCCGGCCCGCCGCCTGCGGCGCCGTGGCGCCGCGCCGCACGGTCCAGGCACGCACTTCCTTGGGCCCGGCGGTAAAGAAGGTCAACAGGCCGAGGAGCTCGTAACCGGCTCGAATCAATCGGTTCAGGCCCGGTTCCGACTGCCCCAGCTCGGCCAGGAATTCACTCTGCTCCTCCGGGCTCAGCTCTGCCAGCTCGGCCTCCATGGCGGCGCACAGCACCACCACTTCCGCATCCTCGGCCTCCGCTCGCTCGCGGACCGCCCGGACCTTGTCATTGTCGTCGTCGGCTGAATCATCGACGTTGGCGACATAGAGCACGGGTTTGGCGCTGATGAACTGCCACGGCGCGAGGAGGACGCGATCCTCGGCATCGAGGGCCAGAGTCCGCAGGGGCAGCCCCTCACCGAGATGCGCAACGACCTTCTCCAGCAAGCCGGCGAGGCGCTTGGCGTCCTTGTCGCCGGATTTGGTCTGGCGCTGCGTCCGGTCCAGCGCGCGCTCGGCCGTATCGAGGTCGGCGAGCACCAGCTCGGTCTCGATCGTTTCGATATCGGCAATCGGGTCGACCTTGCCCGCAACATGGGTGATGTCGTCATCGTCGAAGCAGCGCACGATGTGGGCGATCGCGTCCGTTTCGCGGATATGCGACAGGAACTTGTTGCCCAGACCCTCGCCCTTCGACGCACCCTCGACGAGGCCGGCGATGTCGACGAACTGCATCATCGTCGGCACGATCTTTTCCGGCTTGACGATCGCCGCCAGCTCGTCGAGCCGCAGGTCCGGCACGGGCACCATGCCCACATTGGGCTCGATGGTGCAAAAAGGGTAGTTCTCCGCGGCAATTTCGGTCTTGGTCAGGCACTTGAACAGGGTCGATTTCCCGACGTTCGGCAACCCGACGATTCCACACTTGAAACCCATGATCTACTCCGACTTGGTGCCCTCACAGAGACGCGAAGGGCGTTGATTCATCCCGCCGACTCACCGCTGTGCAGGTCTTGTTGTGCGCGTTCGATGCGTCCGCTCAGAACATCGGGCAGGACGGCGACGGCGCGCTGAATGCTTTCGACGATGGCCCGCTCGTCATCGGGACGGGCCCGACCCAGCACCCAGGGCAGGACCGCCTCGCGAGTGCCCGGGTGGCCGATGCCGATGCGCAGGCGCCAGAAATCGGGATGCCCCAGATGCTGGAAGATGCTACGCAGCCCGTTGTGGCCGCCGTGACCACCCGCAAACTTGAGGCGAACGGTGCCGGCGGGCAGGTCGAGATCGTCATAGGCGACGAGCAGACGGTCAGCGGGCACCGAATAATAATCCAGGACAGCGCGAACGGCCTGGCCCGACTGGTTCATGAACGTATCCGGGCGCAGAGCGATCACGGGATGACCCCGCCACTGCTGCTTGCTCACGTCGCCGTGCAGCTTGCGCTGGGCCCGAAACTCCAGCCGCTCTTCGCGATCGATGGCGTCCAGAAACCAGAACCCGGCATTGTGCCGGGTTCTTTCGTACTTCTGGCCCGGGTTCCCCAGGCCGGCAATCAGCCAGCTGTCAGCCATCTGCTTTCAGCCATTCGTCTGGGCGGCGCGCGATCAGCCGTCCGACTTGGACTCGTCGTCGTCACCGTCCTCATCGCCGGACTCTTCATCGCCCTCTTCGTCAGACTCGGACTCGGCAACGGTTTCGACTTCAGCGGCCTCACCCATGGCCGCATCGGCCTCGGCGGCAGCTTCACCGGTGCCCTGGGAGGCGCGAATGAAGATTGCCGTGACGATCGGATGGTCGGCATCTTCGCTGACCTCGAGCGCCGGAATCGTGACGCCTTCGGGCAGGTTGATGTCGCTGAGCAGGACGCTGCCGCCGGGCTCGAGCGTGCCGAGGTCGACTTCCAGATACTCCGGCAGGTCCTTCGGCAGCGCATCGATCTCGACTTCGATCGTCTGGTGGGAGATGACCACGCCCGCCTTCTTGCCTGCCGGCGACCGCTCTTCGTTAACGAAGTGAATCGGCACGTTGATACGAACGAGCTGATCGTCGGACACGCGCAGGAAGTCGAGGTGGGTCAGAAGCGGCTTGAAGGGGTGGCGCTGAATATCGCGCAGCACGACCTTCTGGCGCTTGTCGTCGCCGACACGCAGCTCGAGGATCGAGGAGTGAAAGGCCTCTTCGTCAGCCATGTGGAAGACGGAGTCGTGATCGACGGTGATCGTTGCCGGATCACGCTCGGCCCCGTAAACGACGGCGGGAACACGGCCCGCACGACGCAGGCGGCGGCTCGCACCTTTCCCCACGTCCGTGCGCAGTTCCGCCGGAATCTTGAATTGTTTAGCCATGATGAAATCTCGTTGTTTGCAACATTGAAAAAACCGGCCGCGCGCGACCACGCGGCCGGAGCCAGCCGGGCAGTATAGCGAGAAATCGGGTTGAGAGGAAGGCTCAGGGCGAAGGGCGAAGGGGAAAAGGGGAAAAGGGGAAAAGGGGAAAAGGGGTTACGGACGCAGGATGGGGAGCGGTTAAAGAAAAGGGCGGCCGTGGTGGCCGCCCTTTTCTGTTCTCTTCGATTGGTTGGGCGCCCCGGGTGGCGCGCCCGCCCGATCAGAGTCCTACTCTTCGCCGAAGGCGAATCCGAACAGCTGGAGCAGGCTGATGAAAATGTTGTAGATCGACACGAACAGGGTCACGGTGGCGCTGATGTAGTTGCGCTCACCGCCGCGCACGATCTGCTGCGTCTGGAACAGGATGATTCCCGTCGAGAGGACAGCAAACATCGCCGACACGGCCAGCGACAGCGCGGGCATCTGCAAGAACAGGTTGGCCAGCGCGGCAACGAAGGCGACGAGCACACCGACAAACAGGAACGGCGCCATGAAGCTGAAGTCCTTCTTCGTGACCAGGGCAAAACCCGACGCCCCGAGGAAGGCCACGGCCGTCATCCCGAAGGCGGCCATGACCAGCTGGTGGCCGTTACCGAAGGCGCTCAGATAGGCGTTGATCAGCGGCCCCACCGTCACACCCATGAAGCCGGTCAGGGCAAAGACCGCGAGCAGTCCCCATGCGGAGTTCTGCAGCATGTTGGTCAGAATCAGCAGCCCGAAGAATCCGCCCAGCGTGAGCAGGGGCCCGAGCGGCGGCCAGTTCAAGGCCATCGAGGTGTAGGCCATGAGCGCGCTGAATGCCAGCGTCATGGCGAGCAATTTCCAGGTGTTGCGTAGCACCCGGCGGGCGCCCTCGTCGGTCGCAACGGTGGTCGACGCAGGTATTGATGAAGCACGGAACGGCTGGTTCATGATTTAAATCGAGCCTCCAAAACAGTCAAGCCAAAGCCGAATGCGAATCATTCGGATCCCAAAACTATGACCAGAGTTTAGCAAGAAGGTTGCATCGAAGGCGAGAAGGTCGGTTCGAGCCCCGCGACGGCTGGCCCACCGGCCAGCTGCTCAGCGAGAAACTCTGCTGCCGCGGGTGCCAGGAGCGGCCCGAATGGCGCCTGTCCGAGATTCAGCCAGAGCCCCCGCACGCCAGGATACGGACCGATCGAGGCGCGAGAGCCGGCGCCGGGAATCGCAAGCTGGCCGCGGCACTCCAGGTCATGGCGACCGAGCCCCGGCAGGCGACGGTGCACCGCCAGTCGCAGTTCATCCGACGTCAGCTGGCTGGTCGAGCCCGGACCGACGGCGCTCGCGGCCAGGATCTTTCCGTTGCCCTGCGGCAACAGCATCATCGCCGAATCGACGACGGCGCAGCGCAGGGCGGCACTGGTCGGTGCAAACTGCAGGGCCGGCACCTTGGGGGCGCCACCCGCGAGCTCCTCGAGGCCGGACTCGTAGAGCAGCCGATCGCTTTCCAGATCGGCGGCCAGCACCGTTGCATCGGCGCCCAGGAAAACCCCGTCGTCGAGTTCAACGCCGAGAACGATATTGCCCGAGACCGCCAAGCGCCGAGCCAACGCAGGCGCCAGCACCGTCACGCCGCGGCTTGCCAGCGCCAGGCGCAGCGCCCGCGCCAGGCGATCGCAGCGAATCAGGCGACGACCAGGAAGGCAGGCTGTCGAGCGCTGCCCCTCGGCGAGCTGCGGTTCGAAATCGGCCAGCACGCCGCGACGTGGCGTGGCGGCACCCGGCAGCGAGGCGAGGGCCTCCGCGTCGACGAGCGTCGGCGGCAGCAGCAGATCGACGTCACGCGACGGAACATCGACCCCGGTCTCCTGGGCGAGACGGGTACCCAGCTCGGTCATCAGAGCCTGTCCGCGTCGTTCGAGGGCCGCCATCACCGGCGGCAGACGCCAGGGCAAGGCCGCAGAAAGATCGGGCGCCGGCAGCAGCCCTGACTGCTCGCGCACGGGCACGACCAGGGGCTTCAATCCCGATTCGGAAAGCCAGAGCGCGCTGGCCAGCGCACTCAAGCCGTGCCCGATGACGATCAGGTCGTGCTGGTCGGTCACGACTCCGCGATGGCGCTGCCGCGCCGCGGCAAGAAACCGTCGATCAGCAGCAGGATCACGCCGAGGACGATGGCGCTGTCGGCGATATTGAAGGCGGGCCAGTGCCAGCCCTGGTAGTGGACGTCGATGAAGTCGATCACGTAGCCGAAGCGCAGGCGATCGATCAGGTTGCCGATCGCACCACCGAGAACGAGCATCAGCGCAGAGGGCAGGAGGCGCGACCGATTCGGCAGGCGCCACAGCCAGACGAGCAGCACCCCGCTGATGACCACAGCCACCGTGGTGAAGAACCAGCGCTGCCAGCCGCCCGCGTCCGCCAGCAAGCTGAACGCCGCCCCCTCGTTGTGGGCAAGCGTCAGGTTGAACCAGGACGTGACGGGCAGCGGCCGGTAGAGGACAAGGTTCTCGACCGCGAGGTGTTTGGTCCAGTAGTCCAGCCCCACGACAACAACCGCCAGGACCAGCCAGAGCGCGTATTTCTGAGGCCGCATGGGGGTCATCGGCGGATCAACCCCAGCGGCGGGTCTCGCCCGCGCCCTCGACGTTCTCCACGCAGCGCCCGCAGAGTGCCGGGTGAGCGTCGTCCTGGCCCACCGAGTCGCGGTGGTGCCAGCAGCGAACGCACTTGGCATGCTCGGTCGGCCGGACCGAGAAACGCAGGCGCTGACCGGCAACCTCGGCGGATTGCGCGCCTTCACCCGCCGGGCCCAGATGAACATCGGAGCTGATGAAGATGAAGCGCAGCTCATCGCCGACCTTCGCCAGCTGATCGGCCAGGGCGCCCTCGGCCTCGAGGGTGATCTCCGCCGCCAGCGAAGAGCCGATTTCCTTGCCTCGGCGCAGGGCCTCGAGGTGAGGCCCGACCGCCTCTCGCACCGCGCGCAGATTGGACCAGAACTCGCGCTCCTCGGCCGAGGTCCGCACCAGGTCTTCGTACCAGGTCGCCAGCATCACGGAATCGTCTCGATCGCCGCCCATCTCAGCCCAGATCTCCTCGGCGGTGAAGCTGCAGATCGGCGCCAGCCATCGAACCAGCGCTTCCAGGATGTGATGCATCGCGGTCTGCGCCGAGCGCCGTGCCGGATGACCTTCGGGCAGGGTGTAGAGCCGATCCTTGATCACATCAAGATAGAACGCGCCCATGTCCGATGAGCAGAAGTGGTGGAGCCGCTGGTAGATGTTCAGGAACCGATAGCTGCTGTAGGCGTCGCGGATTTCCTGGTCCAGCCCGGCGGCGAGATCGACGGCGTAACGATCGAGGGGAAGCATGTCGTCGATCGGCACCGCGTGCTGCTCAGCCTTGAAGCCGTGCAGATTGCCGAGCAGGAAGCGGGTCGTGTTCCGGATCCGCCGGTAGGCATCGGCCACTCGCTTGAGAATTTCGTCCGAGACGCTCATCTCCTGGCGATAGTCCGCCGCGGCCACCCACAGCCTGAGAATATCGGCCCCCAGCGAATTCATGACCTGCTGGGGAGCGATCACGTTGCCCAGTGACTTGGACATCTTGCGACCATCGGCATCCACGGTGAAGCCGTGGGTGAGGACCTGCTTGTAGGGCGCCTCCCCATGCATCGCAACGGAGGTCAGCAGCGAGGACTGGAACCAGCCGCGGTGCTGGTCCGACCCTTCGAGATAGAGATCGGCGGGCCGCGTCAGCTCGTCGCGCTGATCGAGCACGCAATGATGCGTCACGCCGGAGTCGAACCACACATCCAGGATGTCGGGCACGATCTCGTAGCTGGCGCCATCGACCCCCAGCTTTTTGGCAATTCCGTCCTCGTACCAGACGTCCACGCCCTGCTCGCCGACCAGATCGGCCAGCTTCAGCAGCAGTGCCGCCGACTCCGGATGGGGCTCCTGGGTCTCGCGATGAACGAACAGCCCCAGGGGAACCCCCCAGGTGCGCTGGCGCGAGATGCACCAGTCCGGGCGCGATTCCACCATGCCGCGAATTCGGGCCTGGCCCCATTCGGGGACCCAACGCACCTGGTCGATCGCCGCCAGCGCCTGCTCGCGCAGACCCGCCTGGTCCATGGAAATGAACCACTGAGGCGTGGTCCGGAAGGCGGTCGGCGACTTGTGCCGCCAGCAGTGCGGGTAGCTGTGCTCGAAGGCCACGTCCGCCAGAAGCGTGCCGTTGGCGCGCATGTGCTCGACGAGGGTCTTGTTCGCCTTCCAGACGAACTCACCCTCGACCACCGGCGTACCGTCGATGAATACGCCGCGGCTGTCGACGGGATTGACGACCGGAATGTCGTAGCGCTTGCCGACGTCGAAGTCCTCCTGACCGTGACCCGGTGCCGTATGGACCGCGCCGGTGCCCGTCTCGGTGGTGACGTGGTCACCGAGAATCACCGGCACTTCGATGCCGTTGTAGGGGTGGTGCAGCCCGATCAGCTCGAGCGCCTGACCCTTGACCGTACCCAGCACCTGCGGCGATTCCAGACCGATCCGCTCGCAGAAGGTCTCGCGCAGGTCAGAGGCCACCACCAGATCGAGGGTCCTGCCCTCGCGCTGGCCGCGGAGCAGATCGTAGTCCAGCTCGGCGTTCAGGCTGACCGCCTGGTTGGCGGGGATCGTCCAGGGTGTCGTCGTCCAGATCACGATGCCGGCCCGGTCGGAGACACGCTCAACGCCGAAGATCGCCGCGAGGCGCTCCGGATCCACCGCCGGGAAGAGCACGTCGATCGCCGTCGAGGTCTTGTCCTGGTATTCGATCTCGGCCTCCGCCAGGGCCGAGCCGCAGTCGAAGCACCAGTGCACCGGTTTGACGCCGCGCTTGAGGTGGCCGTTCTCGACGATCTTCGACAGCGCACGCAGCATGCCGGCTTCGTAGCTGAAGTCTCGTGTGGCGTAGGGATTATCCCAGTCGGCGAGGCCGCCGAGGCGCTTGAAATCCTCGCGCTGGCGGTCGATCTGCTTGCCGGCGTAGTCGCGGCACTTCTGCCGGAAGGTGCGCGCGTCGACCTTGTGACCGACCTTGCCCACCTTCTTTTCGACCTGTAGCTCGATCGGCAGGCCGTGGCAGTCCCAGCCCGGGATGTAGGGTGCACGAAACCCCGACAGCAGCGCGGATCGCACGACGATGTCCTTGAGGATCTTGTTGACCGCGTGACCGATATGGATATCGCCGTTGGCGTATGGAGGTCCGTCGTGCATCACGAAAGTCTCGCGGTCGGCCGTGGCCGCCTGAATCCTCTGATACAGCGCCTGCTCGTACCAGCTTTTCAGCATGGCCGGTTCGCGGGTCGCCAGCGAGGCCTTCATCGGGAAGGCGGTCTGGGGCAGATTGATCGTATCTTTATAATCCATTGAGCGGGCTTGTTATCGGCTTGAGTCGTGTCGTGTCGTGTCCGGCGGTCCATTGACGGCCGGCGCGTTCATTGTGCAAGGATTCGGCGCGCCAGCGCAGCATCCTCATCCATCTGCAGGCGCAGCGCACCCAGACTGTCGAATTTTTCTTCGCCGCGCAAGCGCTCGACGAGTTCAACGCGAAGATGCTGGCCGTAGAGGTTGTCATCGTAATCGAAGAGGTGCACCTCCAACAGCCAGTTTTTCCCCGCCACCGTCGGCCGAAGGCCCAGGCTGACGACGGCTGGATGGCCCACCAGGCTCGGACCATCGACACGCGCCGCAAAGATGCCGTGGGCGGCCGGCGGCAGTGGCGGTCGGATATTGGCCGTCGGGTAGCCCAGCGTCCGACCCAGCTGCTCACCGCGAAGGACGCGCCCGTGCAGAAAATAGGGCCGTCCCAGCATCTCACGCACCCGCACCATCTGGCCGGCAGCAAGGGCCGCACGAATCGCCGACGAAGAGATCCGCTCGTCGCCCGCCAGGACCGCGTCCACTTCCTCGACGTCAAAGCCGTGCGCCCGGCCCAGCGCGATCAAGCGCTCCACGTTGCCCGCGGCCCGGGCGCCAAAGCGGAAATCGCTGCCGACGATGACGCGGCGCGCCCCGGCCAGGCCGGCCACGACCTCGGACACGAAGGCGTCTGGACTGAGCGCCGCAAAGCGACGGTCGAAGCGCATCATGTAGAGGCGTTCGACACCCAGTTCACGCGCCGAGATCAGGCGATCACGGACCGAGTGAAGGCGCGGCACGGGCGCATCGGGCCGGAACCGCGTCATCGGCAGCGGCTCGAAGCACATCAGCGCCGGCGCCAGATCCGGCGCCGCGGCAAGGGCCCGATCGAGCAGGGCCTGATGCCCGAGGTGCAGTCCATCGAAGTTGCCGATCGCCAGGGCGGTCGGCCCCGGCGGTGCCTGGCGGGCGTCGAGTGTGCGGATCAGTCTCATCAGAGCCGGAATTCTACTGTTTTTAAGTGAGGGTCGGGCTGGGGCGTCAGCGCCAGAAGCGCTGCCATCGGGCCGGATTTGGTGCGAGAATCTCGCGCTGGTCGAACGACATGTTGAATTCAGGAGCCAGGACGTGAATCAAGCCTCTTCGAAAACCGCCATGCGCGTGCTGGTGACCGGTGCCGGCAGCGGCATTGGCGCCGGTATCGCCGAACATCTCGCCGCCCAGGGACATCATCTGCTGGTCAGCGACCTTCGCCTCGAGGCCGCCGAGCAGATCGCTGCGGGCATCACCGACGCCGGCGGGTCCGCCGAGGCCGTTGCACTCGACGTCGCCTCCGATGCCTCGATCCAGGCGCTCGTCGACGGCCTCGACGCGCCCGTCGATGTCCTGGTCAACAACGCCGGTCTGCAGCACGTGGCCCCGCTCGAGGACTTTCCGATGGACAAGTGGAACCTTCTGGTCCAGGTCATGCTCGTCGGCGTGGCCAAGGTCAGCCAGGCTCTTCTTCCCGGCATGCGCGAGCAGGGCTTTGGCCGAATCGTGAATATCGGCTCCATTCATTCACTGGTGGCCAGCCCCTACAAATCGGCCTATGTCGCGGCCAAACACGGTCTGATGGGCTTTTCCAAGGTGGTCGCCCTCGAGACCGCAAACACCGACATCACCATCAACACGATCTGCCCGACCTACGTCAAGACGCCGCTCGTCGATCAACAGATCGCCGACCAGGCTCGCAACCACGGCATTTCCGAGGACGAGGTGGTCGACAACATCATGCTCAAGCCAATGCCCAAGGGCGTCTTTATCAGCCTGGAGGAACTGGCCGGCATCACCGCCTTTCTGATGTCACCGCTCGCGCGCAACATCACCGGCCAGGCCATCACCGTCGACGGTGGCTGGACGGTGCAGTAGGCCGGGCCGGACGTCCCATCAGCCATCACGGAATTCCTCAGGGAAGCTCGAATCGGTCATGAAAGATCTCGTCGGACGGCGGCGGGATGATGTAGGGCTGCGCCGTATTGAGCTCGGAGCTGTTGCCCTCGCTGTCGATCACCATGGCGCTGATTCCGGCCGCCAGCAGGGGCACATCGAAAATCACCGATTGAAACTCGCTGGGGTCGATGTAGGTATCTCGATGGACGCGGTAGATCTCTCGACCGTTATCCGAGACATAGAAATCGACGGTCAGGGGATAGTTGCTGCTGCTCAGACTGCTGTCGACGCCGTAAGTGATCTGGAGTCGACCGTTGTTGCCGCTGATCTGCTTGAATTGAGGTGAATTCTGGAGATTGTTCGGCCCCGAATCCGGGTCCTGGGCATCTTCATTGTCCCTGCCGTTATCGCCCAGATCGATGCTGATATCGCCGTTGTCGCCGAAGCGATTGCTGTCGAAGCGGTTGCGCGTGCCGGCATTCGCGGCTACCCGGATCCCGTCGTTGCCGTTGTGGTAGAGGTCATTGTCGGCGATCTCGTTCAGATCGGACCCCTCGTTCAGGAACACGCCGGAATTTCCATTGCCCAGCTCAAGGCCGAAGCGGCCGCCGGAGGTATTTCCGCGAACGACGTTGGCGTCGCCGGTGATCTGAATGCCGTCGGACGCGTTGAACCCCACCGTATTCCCTGCACAGCCGACGACGGGATTGCCGACCGTGTTTCCTCCGCCATCGATGCGAATGCCCTCGATGCGGTTCCCGGCCGCCAGATTCGACTCGGCCAGACCGATAGCGTTGCCACAGATGCTCGTGCCGCTGCCCTCGATCGCAATGCCGTCGGAATTATGGCCGATCAGGTTGCCCTGGATGAGCGTATCGTTCGCCGCCGATCGCACGCGAATTCCGACGTTCGTATTGCCGATGTCCGTGCCGTCGGCGAGGGTGCCGATCAGATTGTCGAGGATCTGTTGGCCAGTGCCGGCAGCCAGATCGATGCCATCGTCGGACATCCCGCCGATGACATTGCGCCTGAGGGTGTTCTCGCTGCCCAGGACGCTGACGCCGTTGAATCGGTTGCCGATGACAAGCCCGTCTATCAGGCCAATGGAATTCTCGATCACGTCAGTGCCGCTGGCAAAGATCCGAATTCCATCGGCGTTACCAGCGATCTGATTCGCCTCGATGACATTACCCGTGCCTGCAACAAGTTCAATTCCATTCAGCCCGTTCTGAGCAATCAGCTGATTCTGGATGATGTTGTCCGACGCACTGAGCGTGGGCCCGAGGCGGACGCCGAACCCGCCGTTGGAGACGATCGTATTGATCTGTACCGGATTGACAAAACCGATCTGGTTCTCGTTGCCATCCAGATGGATTCCGTCCCCCGCGTTGAGGGCAATCGTGTTCGCGTAGATTCGATTGTTGTTGCCAACGACACGAAGCCCGTCGCCGAGATTGTCAATGATGACGTTGCCGTGCTGAGCGTCGACGCTGGGGATGAAGATCTCCTGACCGATGATCGCGTCGGACTCCCTAAGCTGGATGCCATGACGACCATTTCCGCGAGAAGCCGCGCCCGTTGGGTTGGTGCCGATCTGATTGGCGCCGACGGTATTTTCGCTACCGAGCTCGAGAAAAAGACCATCCTCGCCGTTGGCGCTCAATAGATTGCCGAAGCTGGCCAAGCCCAGGGGCGGCGGACCGACCAGATGGACGCGAGACCCGAAGCGACAGCGATCGCAGCCCTGCGACCAGATACCCGACCCACCATTGCCCAACACGTTGCCGTTGGGTTGAATTCCGATCCAGTTTCCGCTGATCTCGGCGCTCACCACATCGACCAGCTCGATGCCGTTATCGGGAAATCCGACGATGCCGAAGGCAAAAACCTGGAAACGTTCGGCGCTCGCCACCCGAAGCCCGTCCGCCTGTGGATCGGTCAGGCTCGCCCCGGAAATCCAGATCGAAGGCGGCGATCCGATCACATCGTCGGCTTCCGCATAGCCTGGCGCCGTTCGTCCATCGATCGATACTCGGCGGTTGATCGTCGGCAGCGGCGAATCCTCGACGATGATTCCAAAGCCGCCGACGCTGAATTCGATGGTGTAAGCAGTCACCGCGGGGCCGCCATTGGCCTCCATGATCGCCGCCCGCAGAGTGCAGCGCGGTGGCCCGGGGTCGGCCGTCTCGCAAACCCCGTCGCCGGGCGTGCTGTCCGGGCCGTCAAAGATGCTGTTGACGATAAAGGTGGCGCCCTGGCAGGCCAGGGGAAAAGCGAGAAGGAAGATGACGAACAGGCAACGTGAAGGCATGGATTTCACCGTCTCGAGATGACATGGGTTCCTTCCTTCAGTCGTAAGTCCCGCACGGACCCTGCCAGCGGCGATTCAACGCCAACCCAACGGTGGTCCTCGGACGGCCGGATCCGGGCCAGGCATCTCGCAGGCCCTGGATAGCCGCAGAAATCGCACCTCCCCTACCCCGCCGCGCGAAGGCGCCGGGGCATCGACTTCAAACCAGGCTCAAAGCTTCGGCAGCGTGTGCCAGAAGGCATCCACGCAGGCCATCCCCAGGGCCTGGCAGCGACCCGGGCTCCAGCCCTGCACCTCGTCCGGCGTGATGGCTGAATCCTTGAAGGGCATCTCCAGGGTCATGGCCAGGCAATCGAAGGTCTCGGCGACCCAGTCCGTGCACTTCTTCATGTCCGAGCTCTTCGGCGGGTCGACCTCGTAGCCGAACTCGGTCTGAAAATCCGGGCTGATCGAGGTCAGCAGGGCCTTGAACTCATCGAGCTGGGTCTGCTTGTCATCGTTCCAGCTCTCGGTGCCCTCGGCCCCGGCGATGAAGTTGTAGGGCAGTGCCTCGTCACCGTGCACGTCGAAGGCGAAGTCGACGCCGGTCTGCTTCATCTTCTCGATGACGTAGTAGACCTCGGGCGAGTCCTCCGCCGACGGGTCGGCCCACTCGCGGTTGAGATTGCGGCCCAGGGCGTTGCAGCGCAGGTGGCCACGGACGGCGCCGTCGATGCACATGTTCGGGACCAGGTAGATCACGGCCTCCTCGAGCAGCCGGCGCGAGACCGGATCATCGCTATCGAGCAGCCGGCCGAGAAAGCCTTCGACCCACCACTCGGCCATGGTCTCGCCGGGGTGCTGGCGGGCCGTGATCCAGAGCTTCTTCGCCCCGGGCCTTTCCTCGCCGATGATCAGCAGCGTGTGGGCGTGGCCATCGGGCGTCGCGCACAGGGACTCGGCGTGCACCAGCGGCGAGTTCAGGGCGTCGGCAATCAGCGCCTGATGCCGCGCCAGGGGATAGGGCGCGAAGTAGGCGTAGTAGACGACGTCGGCCGGGGGCGTATGGCGGATGGTCAGTCGCTCGCCGTCGAAGTCCGTCGGCACCCGGACCCACTGCTCCTGATCCACGGAGCAGACCGCCTGGTAGTCCTTGAAGCCGTCGGGATAGCTCACCTTGCCGGCGTTCTCGATGGACAGCACGCAGGCCTGACCGCGCGCGTTGCAGACCTGGAAATGGAACCACTGCAGGTGCTCATCGCCGGCGTCGGGGGTGATGGCCAGCTTGACCGCTGACGGATCCGCGGCATCGATAACCTCGATATTGCCGCCGTCGAAATGACTGAAAATCTGAATACTCATTGCTTTTGTCCTTCAATCCGGATGTCTTGGCGCCAGCCTATGGCCAGTCCAAACTGGCAGTCATCATAGCCTTGATGCCGCCCCAAGTGCTTGCCGGTCATTGAGCTTTGGCGATTGAAAATCTTTTAACCACGAAGAGCACGAAGGGCACGAAGAGCAGGAAGTTAAAGAACAAACGATGATCAGATTGGTTGTCTTTGAAAAAAACCGTCCTTTTATTCAATTACCTGTCTGATCGATTTCTCTTTTCTTCGTGTCCTTCGTGCCCTTCGTGGTTAATAAAGTCTCTTGGTAAACAACCTTCGATGCCTAACAACGAAAAAACTCGACAGCACCCGAAAACTGCTGCCTCATCAGGGCATTGAACTCCCCGGTCAGCGGGGCATGGAGCTTGAGCGGCTCGCCATTGACCGGATGCCGGAGCTCGAGATCGCTGGCGTGCAGCAACATTCGATGACATCCCAGGTGCTGGCGGAACAGGCGGTTGTGCCGCCCCTCCCCGTAGGTCGTGTCGCCGATGATGGGGTGAAACAGATGCTTGAAATGGCGGCGCAGCTGGTGCATCCGGCCGGTCCGTGGCCGCGCCTCGACCAGGCTGTAGCGCGCCGTCGGATAGCGCCCGATCGGGATCGGTAGCTCCATCCGGGCCAGGCAGCGGTAGGCGGTGACGGCCTCCTGCTCGGGGCCGCGACCCTCGGCCTGGAGGGGATGGTCGATCACGCCCTCATCGTCGATGAATCCGCGCACGACGCAGAGATAACGCTTGCCGACCTCGCGCGCCATCACCTGCTGGCCGAGAGCGCCCGCCGTGGCGGCATCCAGGGAAAACAACAGCACGCCCGAGGTCGCGCGGTCCAGGCGATGGATCGGCCAGACCCGCTGACCGAGCTGGTCGCGCAACAGGCCCATGATGAACCGACCGTCGGTGCTGCGGCTGGAGCGATGAACCATCATTCCGCAGGGTTTGTCGATGGCGCAGAGCCAGTCGTCCCGATAGAGGACGTCGAAGCGCGGCGGAGGCTGAAGGCTTGTGCTCGAGCTCAAGGATGACTCGCCCGGATCAGCCGATCGAGCAACCCATCGAGCTGCTCGCGCTCGGCCGCGTCCAGGACCGACAGCAGGCGTTCTTCATAGGCCAGGGCCGCTGGCGCAATGGCGTCGAATACCTCGCGCCCGCCGTCGCTCAGAAAAAGGTGCTTGGCGCGCCGATCGTCGGCATTGGAGCGGCGCGAGACGCGTTCCTGTTCGATCAGACGGTGCACCGCGCGGCTGACGGCCACCTTGTCCATCGCTGAACGCTCGGCCACCTCGGTGGCCGAAATGCCTGGATAGCGACCGAGGATGGCGATGACGCGGCGAGCGACCGTGCGGCCGCCGTGATCGAG
>CAZDFS010000031.1:18577-23230 GCA_964504865.1 uncultured Wenzhouxiangella sp. | reverse complement strand
CCCGCCACTCGGTGACGCTGATCCCGAAGCGCTCGGCGTAGGTCTCGGCAATGCCGGCGCTGACCTGATTGGACAGCACCGACAAGCGATAGGGCAGGAATTGTTCGAGGTCGAGCATGGCCCGGCGGCCTCCCTTGAAATTGGTTTCAAATGTAACTAATATGCGAGGCATTGACAAGCCCGGCCCGCCAACGCGCCACGAGCGTTCGCCACAGCGCCGCATTCAATTTCAGGAGCGTGATTGCCATGACCCAGACCGAAGCCCAGACCGCCCGGCCCAACCCGATGGGCGTCGACCGATTCGAGTTCATCGAATTTGCCGCACCGGATGCCAGCGTCCTCCATGACCTGTTCACCCGCCTCGGCTTCACCGCCGTGGCCCGCCACAAATCACGCGATGTCACCCTGTACCGCCAGGGCGACATCAATTTCCTCGTCAATGCCATGGGCGACGCCTTCGCCAGCCAGTTCGCCGCCGAGCACGGCCCCTGCTGCACCGGGTTCGCCCTGCGCGTCAGCGATGGCGCCAAGGCGCGCGAGGCCGCCCTGGAGCGCGGCGCCAAGGCGCTGGACTCGGCCGGCGGCCTGGCCCTCGACCTGCCCTGCATCGCCGGCATCGGCGGCAGCGTGCTCTACCTGACCAGCGGCCTCGATCAGCTCGAAGCCGAGTTCGATTTCGACCCGGCCGTCGAGCGCCATCCGAAGGGCGTCGGCTTGAGCTTCGTCGACCACCTTACCCACAACGTCTACAACGGCAACATGGGCGAATGGGCGGCGTTCTACGAGAAGCTGTTCGGCTTCTACGAGGTCAAGTACTTCGACATCAAGGGTCAGCAGACGGGCCTGCGCTCGAAGGCCATGACAGCGCCGAACGGCAACATCTCGATTCCAATCAACGAGTCCGAGGACCCGAAGAGCCAGATCAACGAGTATCTCGACGAGTACAAGGGCGAAGGCGTTCAGCACATTGCCCTCTACAGCGACGATATCTACGAGTCCGTCGAGGCCCTGCACGCCAACAACATCCAGTTCCTCGATACGCCGGACACCTACTTCGACGTCATCGACCAGCGCATTCCGAACCACGGTGAAGACGTTGCGCGGATGCGCAAGAACAAGATCCTCATCGACGCTGACATCAACCAGCCGGACCGCCAGCTGCTGCAGATCTTCACCCAGACCAATATCGGCCCGATCTTCTTCGAGATCATCCAGCGCAAGGGCAACGAGGGTTTCGGCGAAGGCAACTTCCAGGCCCTGTTCGAAGCCATCGAGCGCGACCAGGCCAAGCGCGGCGTCCTCTGAAAGATATAAGCGATTCACCACGAAGGTCACGAAGAGCACGAAGAAACCCGAAGAACAATCTAAAAATCTTTTCTTCGTGTCCTTCGTGCCTTCGTGGTTAAGCCTTAGTTCAACTGACCTTCGCGCTAAAGAGACTTCATATGAAAAACTGGATTACGCATCCGAAAGTGGAAGGCAGGGCCTCGCGGCAGGCGCACTGCGATCTGCCCGAAGGCACCTACGAGCGCGAGCTCGGCAAGGAGGGCTTTTTCGGGCCGGCCAGCCACATGTACCACCCGAACGCGCCGACCGGCTGGACCGACTTCGAAGGGCCGCTCAAGCCGCGCGCCTTCGACACGACCAAGCTCGACACAACCACGGCATCGCCCTGGGACGCCACCGAACTGCTGCACAACGCCCACGTGCGCATCCGTCAGTGGAAGAGTGACGGCCAACAGCGGCAGCTGGTGCGTAACTCCGACGGCGACGAGATGCTGTTCATCCACGCCGGCGCCGGCGAACTGTTCTGCGACTACGGCCACCTGCCCTTCCGCGACGGCGACTACATCATGCTGCCGCGCGGCACCATGTGGCGCATCGAGAGCGATGCACCCGTCGAGCTGCTGCTGATCGAAGCCAGCAACTCCAGCTACATGCTGCCGGACAAGGGCCTGCTCGGGCCGCACGCGATCTTCGACCCGGCGATGCTCGACACGCCGAAGATCGATGAGACCTTCAAGGCCCAGCAGGGCGACGGCGAATGGCAGGTGCAGGTCAAGCGCCGCAACGCGATCTCGACGATCACCTACCCCTTCAACCCCCTGGATGCGGTGGGCTGGCACGGCGACCTGATGCCGGTGAAGATCAACTGGCGCGATATCCGCCCGCTGATGAGTCACCGCTACCATCTGCCGCCCTCGGCCCACACGACCTTCCTGGCCAATCGCTTCGTCATCTGCACCTTCGTGCCGCGGCCCTTCGAGACGGACCCGGGCGCGCTCAAGGTGCCGTTCTTCCATAACAACGACGACTACGACGAGCTGATCTTCTACCACGCCGGCGAGTTCTTCTCGCGCGACAACATCCACCCCGGCATGATGACCCTGCACCCCTGCGGTTTCACCCACGGCCCGCACCCGAAAGCGCTGAAGAACGCCTTCACACCCAAGGCCGAGGCCACGGAAGAAGTGGCGGTGATGATCGACACGCGCGACGCGCTGGAAGTCACGGCAGGTGCCGAGACGATCGAGTGGACGGGGTATGTCGACAGCTGGAAAGGATAAGAGGAAGGCGAAAGGCGAAAGGACGGTTTACGGTTTACGGTTTACGGTTTACGGTTTACGGTTTCCGGAAAAACGACTCCTGAACCCTGAACCCTGAACCCTGAACCCTGAACCCTGAACCCTGAACCCTGAACCCTGAGCCCTGAGCCCTGAGCCCCTAAACCAGATCAATCTAATCCAACCACCAGGACCGTACACCATGAAGTTAGGAACTCTGAAAGAAGGTGGCCGCGACGGCACGCTGATCGTGGTCTCGCGGGACCTCGAGCGCGCGGTCAAGGCCACCGCCATCGCACCCAGCCTGCAGGCCGCTCTCGACGACTGGTCGAATGCGGCACCGCGCCTGGCGAGCCTGTTCGATCAACTCCAGGACGGTGAAGCGGAGGGCGCCTTCGAGCTGGATCACACGGCCCTGGCCTCCCCCCTGCCGCGCGCCTACCAGTTCCTCGACGGCAGCGCCTACCTGCCCCACGTCGAGCGCGTGCGCAAGGCCCGCGGCGCGGAGGTGCCGGAAAGCTTCTTCACCGATCCACTCATGTACCAGGCCGTCTCCGACGGTTTCCTGGGGCCGCGCGACGCCATCGAGATGGGCGACACGGCTTGGGGCATCGATTTCGAATCCGAGATCGGCGTCATCTGCGACGATATTCCCATGGGCGCCAGCCCCGCTGAATGCGCCGAGCACATCCAGCTGGTCACTATCCTGAACGATGTCTCCCTGCGCAACCTGATTCCCGGCGAGCTGGCCAAGGGCTTCGGCTTCCTCCAGTCCAAGCCGCGCTCCGCCCTGGCACCGGTCGTGGCTACACCCGACGAGCTGGGCGAGGCCTGGGTCGACAGCAAACTCAACCGCCCGCTGGTCACGCATCTGAACGGGGAGCTCTTCGGCAACCCGGAAGCCGGCGAGGACATGCAGTTCAGCTTTGCCGAGCTGCTGGCCCACGCCGCCAAGTCGCGGCCGCTGGCCGCCGGCACGATCATGGGCTCGGGCACGATCGCTAACCAGGACACGAGCCGCGGCGCCTCCTGCCTGGCTGAAAAGCGCATGCTCGAGATCATTGCCAACGGCAAGCCCGAAACCCCCTTCATGCAGTTCGGCGACACGGTGCGCATCGACATGACCGACGCCGACGGCAACAGCTATTTCGGCACCATCGAACAAACAGTCAAGCGCTACGATCGCTGAGGCTGAAAGAACCAAGTCCAGCAACCCCGGACGTTCGGCAATAGCGCCTGGGGTTGCGAGAGAAGGACCACCGAGCGCCAGGCGAAGAACCGGTCGCGGGAGTCGTGGGTCAGTTCTGGAAGCGTTGGCTTTGGTCTAGATAGGCGTCACCGAGCTCCCGGGCGCGCTCGATATCCGCGCCTTCGGAAGCCAGATGGAGCGCTTCGAGCTGGTCTTCCAGCTCGTCGTACTCCTCATCGATCCGCTCCAGGGCGTTTTCGAGCGTGTAGGTCAGCTCGTGGATCCGGGCCATGTCGGTCATGCTTATCTCATCCTGAGCCAGGATCGCCGCGATCTCCCGATTGGCTTCCGCCAGGTTGGCGCGGGCCTGCTCGAGCGTGTCGGCGGACTGGCCCTCGAAGTGGTCCGGGCGATCGTCGGCGAGGGCGGACTGAGCAATCAGCATCGAGAGCGAGGCGAAAAACGCGATCTTCCAGATCTTCATTTGCTTGTCTCCAATGAGTCGAAGTGACGGACAGGCGGCCGGCCGGGGGTGCGATATCAATGCCCCAAAACCGCCGCTCTTTTTGGACCTCAGTTTAAAGTAATGATTCTCGTTTCGTTTCACGCCAACCGACACTCGGAGTGGCCGTTGTGCGTTTCAGCCTGGCGGGCCACCGCGCCCGGATCACCCTTTCGCTCGCCGCCCGCCTGCGTTACCCTGAAAAAATGCTAAACGAATCAAACATATCGACAACACCCGTTCCGCTAATCGCCGACGACACGCAGCGCCTGCTCGACCCGCTCGGCGCCGAACTCATCGAGCTCGACCCGATCGGGGTCGCCGTCAAGGGCATTGACCTGGCGGCGGACAAGCCGCCGACCGAGGTGGTGGCCGCGCTGGAGCAGGTCATGGCCGAG
>CAZDFS010000031.1:0-18534 GCA_964504865.1 uncultured Wenzhouxiangella sp. | reverse complement strand
CGCAGTGGCACAACGACGGCAGCTTCAATACCGACACCTTCTCGCACGCGGGCTATCACATCGTGCGTCCCGCCGAGCGCGGCGGGGGGACCTGGTTCGCCCACCAGGGCGCGGCCTTCGATGCGCTGGCGCCGGATCGGCAGGCGTATTGGGAACGCCTGTCATCAGTCAACTCTGCTTCAGGGGTGGTTCATCCAGCGGTCCATGCGCATCCGATTTCCGGACGCAAGAGCCTCTGGCTGCACCTGGGAATGACCGGTGCGGTCATCGAAAAGCGACAGGATTCCGACGACTTCCGGCTCCTCGACGCCGAGGAACTCACGGCCCTCTGCCACGAGTACAACGATATCCTCAACGCCGGCTTCGAGGGCGGCTATGCGATTGCCTACGAGTATCAGAGGAACGATTGCATCTTCGTCGACAACCTGGCCGTCGCCCATCGCGCCTCCCCCGAGGCCCACCGCCCGGCCGAGCAGCAGGGCCTGCGCGTTCTGCACCGAAGCACCGTTCGCGGCGTGCAGGATCTGGCGCCCCACTTCGGTCTTCCCCAGCGCCTCGACATCACCGGGCCCAGTCCACTGGGAGCGGGCGTCTGGCAGGCCGGCGGACTGGGATTCCGCTGGGACGATCAGATCGCGATGCAGAACTGAGGCGAGGCGCCGATCAGAATCGATAGGTGGTACGGAAGCGAATGTCCCAGTCGCGCTGCAGGAAGGGGGAATCGATAAGACGCTCGAGCTCGCGCCGCCAGCGGGCTCGGAATTCGAAGCGTAACGCGCGGCTCGCCTGGAACTGCCAGCGGTATTCGAACAGCTCGTTGTTGGGCCGGAAATCGTTGGACACGAGCATGCTGCCGTCGGACTGGCCGTAGTTGATGCCCATCGAGTGGCGCGGAAACAGGTCGTCGATGTCCACGCCGACCTGCCAGCCCCAGGGATCCGTCCGGCCTTCACCGGGCAGGCGAAGGGCGAAGCGCTGCGGCCGATTGAAGGCGTGGGCAAGTTCTGCCACGGCGATGAGGCGACGTCCGCTTTCGTCGAGGTCCCATCCAGCACCCACCTTGAAGGCCGCGAGAAGGTAGTCCTCGCGCTCGGGATCGCTCAGCCCCCGCGGCGCCAGCGAGTCGGGATAGACGGTCAGAGACAGGGCGCGCATGAAGATCGGACCCACCGCCTCATCGCTGCCCAGGATACCGAAGAAGCCGATCCTAGACCCGCTGTCGTCGAAACCGATCGGCCCACGAAGCGTCTGGCCGTTGCCGTTCCGTCCGTTGTACTGAGCCATGACATCGGCGTACCAGCCGTTGTCGAACTCGCGGCGGTAGGCAATGCCGTCGGTCCAACCGATATTGATCGCGCTGGCCTGGCTGCGATCGAAGCTTCGCGTGGCCATGTGCGGCAGGTCGAGGTTGGACTGCATGCGTCCGATTCGCCATTGCGATCGCCCGTCGCCCACGTTGCAGCGAAGAAAGAATTCATCGAGCGTGGCCGTTCCAGGATTGACCTCGGTGCCGCTGTCGCGGTTCGAGCGCAGGTAGAAATCCCAATCGTTCCCCTCGTCGAGGGCGGTGGCGGCGAAGCGCGTCTGGAATCGACAGGCCTCGCTCAGGTCCTCTCTCAGGCGCAGACGCAGGCGCACGCCGGACGCGCTCGAATTGGTCTTTCCGCCATCGCGGGTATCGCGCCAGGCTTCCGTGTAGGCGTGCCAGCGAAAGTCGCCGCTGACGTCCATCGCGCGGGCATCCGGCGTGGCGATCAACAGACTCAGACCGACAAGCGCGGCCCAGGGAATCAGATTTGATTTCATGGTTTCTGATCAGATAGGTAGTGAAGAGACGGCGCTATGTTACAGAAATATGACAAGCGATTTGCTGCTCGAAAACCTGTCGGGGGCACAGCCGTTTCAGTGGTCCTCGGGGCTGCGCGGTAAAATACTTAAATACCCCCTGGGCGACAACCCCAACCGGCTGCGGGATGCAGCTTATCAATACTCGCGTTACAGTAATCTTCATGAACGATCCCGCCAGCAGCCAGACTCCGAAACTGCCCTATTCCGGCCTGCGCTTGCGGCGCACTTCGGCGCTGAGAGACAGCGATGACTGGCTGGATGCCTGCCGCGCCCATCCCCGGGCGCGCGTGATTCCGGTCTGGCATGGCCAGAGCCTGATCGCGGGCTGGCGGGGCGGCACGGGCGACGCACGCCCCGATCAATCACTTTCGATGAAGGACCTCCCACCCGGCGCGTTCGACGGGGCCGAACTGGTTCTTCTGGGAGAGGACGACGGTGCGCCTGTCCTTGCGGCCGACCTTTCGAGCTGGGACGAAGACGATGCCCGGGCGCTGACACCCGACGCGGATTTTGTCGACCTTCGCAAGGTCGGACCCGCCCTCACGGCGCAGGACGCGGCGCTGCTGAGCTATGCGCGCGGCATGGTTCACTGGCATCTGACCCACCGCTACTGCGGTCGCTGCGGCACGCTGACGGACAATCAGCGCGGCGGGATGGTGCGGCGCTGCCCGCGCTCGGGCTGTGGCGGCGTCGCCTTTCCGCGCATCGACCCTGCCGTGATCGTCCTGGTCAAGGACGACGAGCTGCATGGCGACGGGGTGGCGAGATGCCTCCTCGGGCGCGCAGCGAGTTGGCCCAGGGGCGTCTACTCGACCCTGGCCGGCTTCGTCGAGCCCGGAGAAACCCTGGAAGAGACCGTCGCGCGGGAGGTCCGAGAAGAAAGCGGGATCGGCATTCGCGACGTCCACTACCGCGCCTCCCAGCCCTGGCCCTTCCCGTCGTCGCTGATGCTCGGATTCCACGCCAGCGCTCGCACGCTCGATATTCAGCGCCACGACAACGAGCTCGAAGACGCGCGCTGGTTCACGGCCGAGGCGGTGCGAGATGCGGGCACCTGGGGCGAGGACCGGGATCTGTGCCTCCCGCGCCACGACTCGATCGCGCGCTACCTCATCGAGCTCTGGCTTCAGAGTCAGGACCGATGATCCGGTGACCGGAGGCAAGCTCAGGCTGGCGGTCTGGCTGGCGGCCGCTGTCCTGGCCCTCGGCACGGCCCCACTGGCGAAGAAAATGGCGCTCGTCGACGGTGGCGACAGCCTTCTGGTGGCCCTTGCAACCGCGCTGGTCGCCGGGCTGGTCGTCTTCGCCTGGCTGGCCTTCGTCGGCCAGCTGACCAGGCTGGGCGCCCTGTCGCCGCGCGACTGGCGCTCGGTGCTGATGGTCGGCGCCCTCGGATCCGGGCTGGTGCCCCTGTTCGGCATCCTGGCGATGACCGAAACGAGCGCATCCAATCGTGCCCTGTTTCAGTCCGCCTACCCGGTGGCTACGGCCATCGCGGCGCGTCTGCTGTTGAGCGAACGCCTCGATGGCCTGGCCTACGCCTGGATCCTGGTCGTGTGCCTGGGTCTGCTCCTCATGAATCTGGACCCGGGCAACGGCCTGAGCCTGATCAGCTGGCCCTTCTGGCTGCTCCTCGCCACCCTGCCCCTGATCGGCCTGGCGGACGTGATCGCCAAGAAATCCCTCGCCCAATTGACACCTGAGCTGATCGCCCTGGGTCGCGCGCTGGGTGGCCTGCTGATCCTGCTGGCGCTTCTGCCCTGGGCCGGGACCTCCGTCAGCAGCATCAGTCCGACGGGCTGGCTCTGGATCCTCGCTGCCGGCGGCGGCATGGGGGTGTTCGCCGTGGCCCTGTATCAGGTCTTCGATCGAACGCTGGCCACGGTGGCTGCGAGCCTGATCGCCCTGGCGCCAGTGCTCACTCTGGCCCTCGAGGCGAGCCTGCTCCAGCTGCAGCTTGATTTGCTGCAGTGGGCAGGCTTTGCCTTGGTGCTTGCGGGCGTGGTGCTGCTGTCCCGGCGTGTCTGATCGAGCCTCAGGCCGTGGTCGGTGAAGCGTCGGCGTCTGCGTCGCTTGAATCCTCTGCTTTCACCGCCTCCCGCTTGCCTCCAGTCAGCAGCCGCGACAGGGCTGCCGTCGCGTTCTGAACAATCACGTAGAGACACGGCACGAGGAACAGGGTCAGCAGCATCGCCGACAGCAGGCCGCCGACCACCGCCACCGCCAGGGGCTGCATCAGCAGCGCGCCCGAGCCGGCCCCGATCGCCAACGGCAGCATACCGACCACCGTCGTCAGAGTCGTCATGAGGATCGGGCGCAGTCGGATGCCGCCGGCCTCGACCACCGCATCGGCGAGATCCTGACCTGCGCTGCGCTGGCGCTCGATGTATTCCACGAGGAGGATCGCGTTGTTGACCACGATGCCGACAAGGAGGACCGTGCCGAGAAACACCGGCGCACTGATCGGCGTCTCACTGACCCAGAGGGCAACCGCCGATCCGGCCGTGGCCAGCGGTGCTGCGGTCATGATGACCAGCGGGTTGGAGAGCTTTTCGTACTGAACGGCCAGCACCACGAAGACCAGGAAGACGGCCAGGGCCAGCACTACGAGCATTTCCCGATTGGTCTCCTGGATGGTCTCGAACTGCCCTCCCAGCACGACGCCGTACTGCTGCGGCATGTCGATCTCGGCGATCCGGTTCTGGACTTCCGTCATGATCGTGCCGACATCATTCTGCGAGGTATCGAAGTTGCCGACGATGCGCTGGATGCGCACCTGATTCTCGCGCCCGATTTCCGCCGGCCCCTCCTCCAGGGCGAAGGTGGCGACCTGACGCGCCTGGATCGGTCCGTTGACGCCATTGGCAACGATCACCTGACCGAGCGTGTCGATGTCCTGCACGTCGTCGCGAGGCAGGCGAACGCGCACGTCATACTCGTTGACGCCCGTGGAATAGCGCGTCGGCACGTAGCCCGAAACCGCATAGCGAAGCGACTGGGCGACGGTACTGATGTCCAGGCCGAGCGCCGCTGCCCGTTCCCGGTCGACGTCGATGGACAGAAGTGGCGTGCGGTCCTCGTCGTTCATTTCCACCCCGCTCAGCCCGGGGATCGTTTCAATCGATGCGATGATCTCTCGCGCCAGATCCTGGAGAACGTCGATATCCTCGCCAACGACCTTGAGCTCCATGTCCTCACCGGACACGCCGAAGGTCAGGCCGCGAATACCGGGCGACCAGACGTACATGCGGGCGCCGGCGATATCGAGCTGATTGAGGCGCTGCTGCATCTGCGCGACCCAGCGGCTCGCCGGCCACTCGGGACGATCCTCCGCGTTGGCGAGCTTGACCAGCACGTAACCGCGCCCCGGCCGTACGTTTGCCGTACCGCCCCAGACGTTGCCTCCGGCCAGCGCGAATACGCTCTGGACGTGGGGCATTTCCTTGACTTCCGCCTCGATCAGGCGCGTGGCCGCGTTGGTTTCCTCCGGCGTGGTGCCCGCCGGAAGCGCCAGACGAATGCCGAGCTCGCCGTCGTCAAGCTGGGGCAGGAACTCGTTGCCCAGGGTTTGCGCCAGCTGGAGGCTGCCAACGAAGATCGCCACGCCCGCTGCCAGCACGGCCCAGCGCCAGCGCAGCATGATGCGCAGAGACCGCCGATAGCGCTCGGACAACCATTCGATGAAGGCGTTGAAGGCCCGGTAGGGCGCCAGCTTGTTGAAGCCTGACTGGAATCGCACCTTGGCGAATTGAGCAGCCAGCATGGGGACCAGGGTCAGCGCAACGGCAAGGGAGGCCACCACGGCAAAGGAAATGGTCACCAGCAGCTCGCGGAACACGAGGGTGGCCAGGCCAGTGACGAGGAGGAAGGGGACGACGGCAGCCAGGTTGGTCAGCGTGCCCGCGGTAATCGCGGACATGACCTCGTCGGCGCCTTCGTGGGCCGAATCCTCCGCTGACTTGCCCAGCTTTTCTCGATGGCGGGCGATGTTTTCCAGCATCACGATCGCGTTATCGAGGAGCAGCCCGACACCCAGCGCCAGCCCGCCGAGGCTCATCACGTTCAGGGTCAGGCCGGCCGCGCCCATCAGGGCGAAGGTTGCCATGACGGCCAGGGGAATCGACAGGCCGATCACGAAGCTCTTGCGCAGGCTGCCCAGGAAGGCGAGCACCACGACCATGGCCAGCACGCCGCCGAGGATCGCCGCGGCCGATACGGACTGCACGGACCCGCGAATGAAATAGGCCGCGTCCTCGGTAATCTTGTAGGTAATGTCCTCGGGAATGAACCCGGACGCGTCCAGCGACTCCATGCGCTCGATGACGTCGTTGACGACGCCGACCGTGTTGGCGTCGGGCTGCTTGAAGACCGAGACCTGAACCGCCGGGCGGTCGTCGAGGCGCACGAACAATCGCTGCTCCCGATAACCATCGCGCACTTCAGCCACCTCGTCCAGGCGGATCCGACGATCCGATCCGGGGACGGCCAGGAGCACGTTGGCGATCTCTTCCGGGCTCTGGAAGCGCCCGTCGGTGCGGGCCATCACGTCCAGGCTGCTGGAGGTCACGTTGCCGGCCGCGACGTTGAGGTTTTCCTGCGCGAGCTGGTCGGCAACGCCGGCCAGGGTCAGACCGTAGGAGCGCAGTCGCTGCTGGTCGATGATGACTTCCAGCTCGCGCTCCTGCCCCCCGATCGCCTCCACGCCGGACACGCCCTGGATCGCCTGGAGCTGCGGTGCCAGCCGGTTATCGACCCAGTCACGCACCTCGCGTGGGGTTCGAAGATCGGACGAAAAGCCGGCCTCGTAGACCGAGGACGCACCCGGGTCCCATTTGCGCAGACGCGGCGCTTCGACGTCGTCGGGCAGCTGCGCCCGAGCGCGCTCGAGGAGTCGCGATGCATTCTGCAGGGCCGTGTCGAGGTCCGTGCCGTACTCGAAGATCAGGCTGACGTCCGTGCGTCCCTCCTCCGCTTCGGAGGACATGCGGATCAGATCCTCGGTTGCCGACAGGGCGCGCTCGAGGGGGCGGGTGACCTGCTCTTCGACGACCTCGGGTGCGGCACCGGGGTAATCGACGTTCACGCGAATGAGCGGGTAGACCACCTCCGGCAGCAGATTCACCGGCAGGCGATCGACGAAGAAGAAGCCCATGACCAGAACGACCGTGGCGATCGCGGTGGTGCCTACCGGGCGCCGAATCGCTGCGTGGGTCAGCCCTCGATAGTATTTTGTGCCGCGCGCAGGATCGATGGATTCCTCCGGGCGCGTATCGTTCGTCTTCTGGTCGCTCATCCGGACGCCCTCAGCGTATCGACGATCCTTACGCGATCACCTTCGGCCAGGTCGAGAGGGTTCGACGAGACGATCCGATCGCCGGTCTCGATACCGCCGAGGATCTCGCGCCAGTCACCACGGATGATCCCCGTGGTCACTGCACGCCGCTGGAGCTCGTTGTTCTGGTTGATGACCATCACGTAGGACGGGTCCCCCATGCCGACGGAGCCCGCGGGCACCGCCAGCACGCCCTGCTTGTAGTCCACGCGAAGATCCGCGCGTGCCAGAAAGCCCGGACGCACGCCTCTGGCGTAAGCATCGGGCAACTCGATTTCGACGGTGACCAGCCGGCTGGCGCCGTCAGCCGCCGGAAAGACGCGACGCACCACGCCCTCGATAGCCGGCTGGTCGCGCAGCGCGTCAACGGACACGGGCACCTGATCGCCGGGGCGAATCTCGGCGACGTCGAGTTCCGAGACACCGATCCGCGCAACGAGCGCATCGAGATTGGCGATCTCGAAGGCCGTCCCAAGCTGGGAAATGGCCGCCCCCGGCTCGACCATGCGCGCTATGACGTAGCCGTCGATCGGTGCCGTGATCTGGCCGAAATCCACGCGTGTCTGCCACAAGTCGACGAGGGTGCGCGCGACGTCGAGCTCGGATTGAGCCGTCACGAAGCTGGCCTCGTCGATGTAGTCCCGATCTCGCAGACGCTGAATGCGCTCGAAGTTTGCTTCCGCTTCACGCAGGGCGGCCTGGGCACGCGCCATCTCTGCTCGCTGCTCGCTGACGTCGATGTTGGCCAGGAGCTGCCCGGCTTCGACGCGATCGCCCTCTTCCACCTCGACCGACTCGATGATGCCGTCGGTTCGGGCCGCAAGCGCCACGGTGCGGAGCGGCTCCACCGGTGAAGCGACCTGAACACGGCGCGAGAGATCGATCCGCGAGACTTCATAGGCGCGTACAGGCAGAGACGGCCGTCCCTCGCCGCGCGAACCGGTCGATGCGGATTCATCGCTGCCGCAGCCGGCCAGCCAGGTCAGAGACACCAGAATGCAGGCCGTCTGAAGCAGCCTTTTTGATGGGGTAGTTGTTTTCATATTTGTGAAGTCTGGCTCAGGGCCATGAATTTTTTGCGAAATCTCAAGCGATCGGACCCGATCGCCACCGCCCGGGTTCCCGAAAGGCCGCCACCAAGGAGCTACAACGTGACGCGGTTCTCATCGCGAGCCCGAGGGCGTCGATCACTGTCCCATGGATGACCGAGTCAATCGGTTGCGACCCCGCTCCTTGCTCAGGTACAGCGCCTGATCCGCCCGCTCAAGCAACTGCCCGAGCGCCACGCCGGCGCAGTCGTTGACCGCGACCGTGCCGATGCTGATGGCCACCCCGATCTCCCGATCGTCCAGCGCGATCGGCGCGGCGGCCATCGCGCGCCTGAACTCCTCGAGTCGCTCGATCGCCTCATCGGGAGCCTCGGTGAGAATCATCAGGACGAACTCCTCGCCGCCGAGGCGGGCAATCAAGTCATCGTGCTGCGAAAAAGCGTCGCGAAGTCGCTCGGCCATGGCACGCAGGCATTGATCGCCGACCGCATGGCCGAAGCTGTCGTTGATCTTCTTGAAGTGATCGATATCGATCATGGCAAGCACCAGCCCCTGCGACTTCTCGGCGGCCCGTTCAAAGAAGGCCTGGGCCTTGACTTCAAAGCCCCGACGATTCAACAGCCCGGTCAGGGGGTCACCCAGCGCCATCACGCCAAGGCGACGATTGAGCTCGCGAAGCTGGGTGGTCTTTTCAGCGACCTCGCGCTCGAGCTTATGCTGGAAGTCGAGTGCGAGACGCCGTGCCTGGTCCAGCGCCCGGCTGACGCGGACGATCTCGGGGCTGGTGCGCTGGGACGGCGGCAGTTCGATGGTCGCCCGCTCACGATCCAGCACCTGATCGCTCAGGATGGACAGGGGTTGGCTGATCCGACCGGCAAAGATCCTGGCCGCCCAGCCCCCGAGACCGACCAGGAGCAACAAGCCGAAGCCGAAGGCCAGCACGAAGCGCAGCACCGGCAGGACCAGGCTATCGCTGCGACTCAGCGCGTAGACTCGCCAGCCCTGCGACGTGCGGGCCTCGGCGACGAAGAATCGCTGGCGACCGATCTCGACCTGGTCGATGCGGCTCAGTCGCCGATCCTCGACCGGCGTCATCGTGACCGCTGCCAAGGGCGCGATCGCCAGCGACTCAGGGGCATGGATTCGGTGCCCGGCGGCGTCGAGGATCAGCATCAGATCCGTATCGTCTTCGACTGCTTCGAGATCCCCGAAGCGCGGCAGACTCAGGGAGCCCTCGACAACCCCCAGAAAACGGCCATCATCGGCAAGCAGCGGCGCGCTCACGGCTACGATCGGATCGTTTCCGAAGCCGCGACCGATAAAGCCGTCGGACAGATAGGGCCGGCGCGTCTCTCGCGCCTGGACGAACCAGTCCCGATCAGAGACATCACGCACGGCGAGCGGCGCGTCCTGGACCCGCGCGAAGAAATCAGCGGGGTACCCGTGGACGACCAGCCCCTCCCGATCGACGACAACCAGCGTCAGAAATCCGGGATGCGCTCGATCCAGGCCGTCGAGCTCTGCAGCAATAGCCGGCCCCGGGCCCTCGGAATGACGCTCAGCCAGCGCCTGAATCGCGGCCAGGTGACGGTCGAGGTGCAGCTCGGTCAGGAGCGAATAGACCTGCGCCTGCTGCGCGAGTCGATCCTCGACCTCACTCGAGAAGGCGTCGATCGCCTGGCTGACAAGAAACAGGGCGATTGCCAGTGAGGGAAGCACCACCAGGGTCACGTTCATCGAAAACGCCTGCCGCGGCAGGGTCATCTGCCGAGAGCCCAGGGGCGAGGGGCCGATCTTCGGGGCAATGACGAGAAACAGCGCCGAGGCCAGCGCTGCGTTCAACAAGCCATTCATTCCAAGCTTGATCACGCTGATCGTCAGCAGCTCCTGAGCGGAATCGGGTTCGATGGGCAGCAGGAAAAAGCACAGGGGAAGACCGACGACCAGCCAGAACGCGGTGGCGGCAAGGATCATCGGCAGGCCTCGGGCGATCAGCGCCGCGACGACCAGGATTTCAAAGATCATCAGCGGCGCCATTGACCATTGACCTGCTGCCCAGACAATTCCGAGACCGGCCGCGGCGGCGCTGACCAGGGCAATCGGCAGGCCGAACAACAGCAGTGCCAGCAGGCTGAGCGACTGGCCGATATGGAGCCAGAAGTCGCCGAACATGGGCACGGGAAGAAAGGCGTTGCAAAGAAAGGCAAGGGTCGCGACGCTCGCACCCAGAGCGAGCACCTGGCCGGGAGGGGTTGTCAGTCGCTCCATCATCGCAGTCGCTTCAGTCCCGGCGTTGCCTGGTGCCCGTCGATCAGTGCTCGAATCCTCTGCCCTCATCGTCCATCAAGCTCGATGGAAACGCAAGCCAGTGGCATGGCAAGCGGGCCCCCGGCTATTCTTCAAAAACAATTCCGCGCCGATCGTAAGCCTTCAGGCCGATAAATCAACTTCCAACAAAAAAACGCGGCAGCGATGGCTGCCGCGCTTGTGCTTCGGAATCGAAGTCTAAAAGACCTCGACACAGGCTTATTGCTTGTGCTTGGCGAAGGCGCTGTGCTCGTTGTTCTCTTCGCTCTTCTTGACCCGGCGATACTGCCAGCCGCCGATCAGCAGTGCCGATCCGAGGGTGAAAATCGCCAGGTAGAAAATCGTGCTTGCATCCAAAATGGGAGGCTCGCTGGTTCGAGTGAGCCTTTAACCTAACGTTTGCCGCCGACCCGACATGAAGCCTCGCTTCACGCTCGACTCACGCAGCATTCACGCCAAGGATCGGCCTCGGCATGCGTCGAGCTCTGAACAAACGCACGAGAAGGCCTTGATGACCGGTCGCGACGAGTCCCGTCGGGCCGGATAGGATCGCCGATCGCGCTAGAGAGCAGCCCAGCCCTCTGCCTGTCTTCGCACCAGCACCGTCATGGCCGAGTGCGCAATCTTCACGCCTGGCGCGAGTTCATCCGCGCCGACGCCGCGAGCCGAGGCGCTCTGGCCACACAGGTAGACGGTCACTCCGGCTTCAATCAAGGCCTCGAGAAGATCGGCGTTCGGATGGTCAACCTCGAAGCGTTCGCGATAGGCCTCGCGCGACAGCACGTCGAACAGGCTGCCGCCATGGGTGACGACCTCGATGTCCAGATCGTCCGGATCAATGCCGGCGCGAGCATGGAGGTTGATGAAGCGCGCCACGGACTCCAGGCGGCGATTGAGTACGTGCTCATCCGCCGATCCGAAGGCCACGTCGAACACGACGCGATAGGCCTCACCGGGCACGAGGTTGAAGGCATCGTCAGGCTGAGGAGCGACGGGGCCATGATCGGGAAGCGCCGGACCGGTTGTGAAGGCCTCGGGCAGCGACTGCGCGAGCGTCGCGACGGGCAGCACGGCGACGAGCAACAAAGCGAGCCGACTCATTCGCCGGCCCCACTGACTTCATCCAGAAACTCGGTCGCACGTCGCAGGTGTGGAATCACGATCGTGCCCCCGACCACGAGGCCGATGCTCATGGTTTCCATGATTTCGTCTCGGCTGGCGCCGGCCTCGAGGCTCTGGGCGATGTGGTAACTCACGCAGTCGTCGCAGCGCAGCACCAGGGAGGCCACCAGGCCCATCAACTCCTTGCTCTTGCTATCCAAAGCACCGTCACCGCTATAGATCAGCGAATCCAGCGAGAACATCCGCTTGATCACGCGATTGTCCTCGGCCAGAAGGCGCTCGTTCATTCTCTGACGATACTCGGTAAACTGCTTGACGCGATCACTCATGGTCATGCTCCAGCTTGATTCGATCGAAAAACTGCCGTTGCGCTTAAGGAAGCTCCGAGCATAATTATTCAGCGCTTCCTTAGCTCCGGGCGACGTCCAGCGTTGCAGATGAGCGCCCCCCAAGTCAGGCCGTCCGGTTGGATGCAGACCAGGGCAATAAAAGCAGTCCATGCGGGGCGGTCTCGATCGATGATTTCATCGACGCTGGCAGCCCTCCGTCGGAGAGCGCCGACCTTCCGGGAGGACGCCGACGTGAGAGGGGCCGGCGGCTCGAACGCTAGCCGTGGACCCCTGGACGACGCGTGTCCTTGCTCATTCCTTCTGGATGTAGAGCCGCACGGCCTCCACCGTCGAACTGATGACGCGCAGGGAAAAGTTTTCCGAACCGCGGCGCTTCTTGACAAGCACGTCCTCGCCGTCGTCGCGTTCGATGTGATAGCGGCGATCATCAAGCTCCCCTTCGAAGACATCCTTGATGGCCTTCGCAACGTTGTTCTCTCTCGTACCACGGGCAATCGGGACCGTAACCAGCTGGCCTGGACCGTCCTGAGGGGTCACCTGGAAGACGAACTCTCCCGTCGAGCGGGCCCCCTCGCTGACCTCGATACGCCATTTGTTGGAATACTCGAGACTCGAAGGATCCACGTCGATCGGCACCTCACCCGGTGGCGGCGGTGTCGTGCCGCAGCCAGCAACGAGCACTAGCACAAGAACAAGGCCCAGCGTTGTCGAAAAGGTCTTCTTCAGAATTCCGATCATGGCTCTTCCCGAGGCGAACGAACAGGCGCCAATCATAATCTGCCTTCGGACCCGTTGGGAACCATCGCGTAGACCGCTTTCGAACTGGAGCGTGCTCGAACGCAAGACCGCCCTCTCCCTCGCATTGGAATCAGGACGTTCCTTCCGTAGCTACCAGGGGCGTTCCTGCATCCGCCGACACGGGCCGTCGAAATGCGCGCTCGGCCTCCTGCCGTGCCTCATCGAGGCCGCGTTCGCGCAGCCAGCCTGGATTGAACAGCCGCGACTGGTAGCGCTCGCCGCCATCGCAGAGAATGGTGACGATTCGATGCCCCGGCCCGAGTCGCTTCGCGGTCGCGACCGCTGCACAGACATTCAGCGCCGCTGATCCGCCGAGATACAGGCCTTCCTCATAGAGAAGACGGTAGGTCATGAACACGACCTCCGGGTCGGTGACCTGAACCGCGTCGTCAATGGTCGCGCCGGCCAGGTTGGCCGTAATCCGGCTATTGCCGATGCCTTCGCTGATCGAGCCCGGGCCGTCCATGCGCGGCTCGCCTTCCTTGACATAGGCGTAGAGCGCGCTGCCTGTGGGATCGGCGAGCACGATCTCGGGCGGGTGTTTCTGCGCCTTCAGAAAATCGCTGACGCCGGCCAGGGTTCCGCCGGTGCCGGTCGCGGCGACGAAGGCATGGAGCTGACCCTCCATCTGCCGCCACACCTCCGGTCCGGTGCTGGTGCTATGGAAGCGTCGATTCGCCAGATTGTCGAACTGATTGGCCCAGACCGCTCCGGGCGAGTTTTCCGCCAGGCGCTTGGCGACGTGCTGGAAGTTGTTCGGGTTGCGATAGGGATTGGCCGGCACCGTGCGCACATCCGCGCCCAGCGCCTGCAGCCAGGCAATCTTTTCCGGCGCCTGGGTCTCTGGAATCACGATGACGCAGCCGTAGCCCAGCGCGTTGCAGAGCGCCGCCAGGCCGATCCCCGTATTGCCGGCCGTCCCCTCGATCACCGTGCCGCCGGGCTGCAGACTGCCGTCGGCCTCGGCCGCGCGAAGGATGCCGAGCGCCGCCCGATCCTTGACCGAGCCCGATGGATTCAGAAACTCGGCCTTGCCAGAGATCTCGCAGCCGGTCTCTGCGCTGACGCCACCGAGACGAATCATCGGTGTATTACCAACGGCGGAGACAATGCCGGGGCTGTCTGACATCACGACCCTCCTGGATTCAACCTCGAGAGCCGCGCATGATAGCCCAGCCGCGTGGATCCCTACCGATACGGTCTGCTCAGCCCTCAGCGGCGATAAAACGCTGGCGCATGGCGTCCACCAGGACCTTGTCCTCCTCGGCGGTTTCCGGTTGGAAATCGTCGAAGAAGGTATCCATGTGGTTGAACGTGTTCAGATTGCCGTTGACTTCGCCGGTCAGGTCGTACTCATGGATACGATAGAGCAGGTTGTAGCGCGTGACGTTGCCCAGAAAACGACCATGGCTGGCTCTCACCTGGTCTTTCAGGCTCTCGGGAACATCGTCGTCGTTGAGCAGCCGGGGGCCGTTGAAGTTGGGATGGCGAATATTCTGATTGCGAATCAGCGGATCCTGAACGATGCCGTTATTCGCGACCCTCACCAGCGCTTCCGGCCGATTACGAATCACCGCCATCCGAACGGTCTGCAGGAAGGTATTGTGATTGACATAGCCGAGGCGATCGGTGGCCTGCTCGAAGTATTCGCCGGATTTGGTGGAATTGCTGCCGCTGATCCGCAATAAGGAGGGGTCGAACATCAGTCCGATATAGAACCAGGCCAGGCGCATCTCGTGGTCTTCCGCCCAGCTGTCCCTTTCGGGGGAAACGCTCGCGGAAACGAAGGGCGGATGACCGGAAAAATCAAGGTAGTTACGCAGGGTGCCAGGCTGTGTTCCTCCGCCTGCTCTTCCAATGGACTTGCGCGCAAAATCACCCACTTCCCAGACGTTTTCGAGGCGTTGGGGTGCATCCCGATTGAACATGGGATGGCCCGGATCGATTTCGCCTTCCAGGAGTTCGAAGAGATTGAAGGCGTCCAGATCCGTGATGTAGGAGAAGGGCATCGAACTGCTGCTGGCGAAGAAGTCCGTCAGGTTGTGAACCTCGACGCGCATCAGATGCTGGCCGATCAGCGCTGCCTGAAACTTCTCCTTCATCAGGTGATCCCGAGAACCGCAGTGAACCTCGCTAGTGCCCGGGTCTGACTGACAGACGCTATCGTCAAGGGGCTGCATGCGAAGCACCTCGTCGGCCACGTAGTACATCCGCCAGAAGGTCTCGTTCGAGGGATTGGCCAGGTATTCATCCTGGAGACGCTGCCACTGCGCTTTCGCCGCCTGATCGATCGGGTCGAAGGAGATATCAGACAACCAGTCGTTCATCGTTCCTTCTTCTTCGCCGTGGAAAAGATCCGCGGACCAGAGCGGGAACTCGATACCCACGGGCAGCTGGAACAGATTCAGGTTCTCCGGGTTGGCGCCAAAGTCATTCGTGCCCATGACCAGATCGAGCACTTCGCCCTCGGCCTGGAGTGCTGTTTCATAATCGCGAATCGGGGGCCCGAAGAAGGTCGGTAGCCGTTCGGCCAGACTATCGGCAAAGGCAACGTCCCTCGTGGCTGCGACAACCCTTGGCTCGGGGTCGTCGAAGTCCGGTAGCAGCACCTGACCGCCGGGCTGCAGAAAGCGGAAGCTGCGCGCGTCGCGCTCGGGAATATCATACTCGCGGCGCAGATACTCCACGGCCTGCGCGAGGGCCACCGATTCCAGCATCGTGGCCCCATCGATCAGGGCGCGGCGAATGACGTGTTCTCTCGGTGTGCCGATGACGGCCAGATCGATGAAGTCCGCCCCGTGGCAGCCCGAGCAGGAGCCCTTGATGTGTTTCGTCGGATCGTCGTTCCGCCACAGGGCCATGGCGATGTCCATGGCCTCGAGATCAGTCAGCGGCTGCTCATGAGGCTCGAAGCTCGAATGGAAGATCGGATCCTGAGCAACAACAGCGGAAGCAATAAAAAGACACAAGAATGCAGAGCGATGCAAGCGCAGACCCATAGCCAAAGTCCCTAAATCAACAAGCCCCTCGCGCGGTGGATAGTAGCAAGATACAGACTTTTTGGGCAAGTGCACCGCCCTGAGCTCGTCTTCTGCGCACAGCGTCGGCGCCCCCATTGAAAAGAAAAATCGTCAGCCCACAGATCACGGCACCGTCGATGCCGGGGTTGAACTCGTGTCAACGGGCCTTTTCAGAGCCGCCGGCAGCTCCGCCGTCCACAGGGCAACGGTGCCGGACGACGCGCCTTCCAATGGACGGGTCGAAGGAAAGACCAGCGTGCGAGTTCCGGGGATCAGCGTCGCTGCCAGCTCGTCATCGGGCGAGTTGATCTCGCAACCCAGATTGACCGGCTCGGTCCAGCCGCCGTCCTGGCGGAAAGCGATGAACAGGTCGCTGCCGCCGCAGCCGCCGCGATCAGCATAGGTCACGAGCAGGGTTCGACCGTCTGCTGAAATCCAGGCGCCGTCATCACGTCCGGTTGAATTGATCGGTTCCGGCAGGAGCTGAGGCGCTCCGAAGCCGCCGCTGTCGTCGGCGGGGGCGCGATAAACGTCGCGCTCGCCCATGCCGTCCAGGCGCTCGGACCAGAAATACAGATCGCCGTCCTCGGTCAGGATCGGCGCCGTTTCGTTATTGACGAAGCGCAGCGTGCGGACCGCGCCGCTTCGAATCCGGTTGAGGTCGGGCCCTTGCAGCAGCTCGGGCACCGCATCGGGATTCGACAGATCGAGCCGCCAGAGGTCGAAGTTGTCGTTGCCTTCGACAGCAGGCAGATCCGGCCGCGTCGCAGCCCAGGAGAACAACAGGTAGCGACCGTCCGGCGTGACGCTCGGGTAGTCGACGCGCGCCGCCTGGGGCAGCGCGACCGGCTCGGGCGCGGCCCAGCCATCATCGACGCGTTCCGCTCGCATGAGCCGCTGGGGGCAGTCCCAGATAGGCTGGCATTCGGTCTGGGCAAAATACATCACCGATCCGTCGGGGCTGAAGCCCGGGGTCAACGTCAGGCGCCCGTCCACGGCCAGCGTCTCCGGCAGATAGGGCCGGGCCTGGCCGCCCGCTTCGGCGGCCGGCAACGAGGGGGTGAAACCGGCCCAGGCAAGGCAGGCGGTCAATGTGCAGACAAGCAAAGTGGAGATCAGTCGTGGAGTCATCGAATCTTCCCGTGTCGTCGAGGATGGCCGGTCTCCGATCGCTCGGGCGCGGCTGGCAGCAACCTCGCTGCCGAATCGCGTCCAGGGCCGGCCCGGCTAACCAGGGGATACAGCCTAGGCTGACTCGGACGCGCCTGCCGATCAGATCAGCTTGCTGAAAGACGAATGGCGCTCGATAATCGAAGCATGACGACGAAAAACGATAGAACGGCGTCGCTGGACCGTATCGACCATCGCCTGCTGGCCCAACTGCAGCGAAACAACCGACTGTCGATGGCGGCCCTGGGTGAGGCCGTCGGCCTGTCGGAACCGGCCACGCGCAGACGCGTTGGCCGGCTCAGGCAGGCCGGATACATCGTGGCCGACGTCAGCCTCGTCGATCCGGAGCGTCTCGGCATCGGCATCATCATCGCAATCCGTTTTGAAAAGGAGAGCCGAGCGACCTACGACGCCTTCAAGCAGGAGATTCTCGACACACCGGAAATCACCCAGTGCTACACGGTCACGGGCGACGAAGATTTCATTCTGATCGGCCACTTCCCCGACATGGCCGCCTACGACGATTGGATCAACACGCGAATCCTGACCAATCCGGCGGTCTCTCGATCAACCACGCATGTGGTCTATCGGCGGGTCAAATTCGAGACCGCCATCCCGACCGAGCCGTCCTCCGAGCGCTGAACGCAAGTCGAGGATTAGGCAACGGCTCAATCCGCCGGCGGCTTCCGCAGACACAACCCAAGCAAGTGACGGGACATTGCATTTGCGCTACTCTGAATCGGCGCAGTCCTTACTCCCGAATTGCGGGTCTTTTGAGATGAATCTCCGGTGCTGTCTGATTTGCCTCACCTTGATCGGAATCGTGCCTCCAGCGATCGCCGGCGACCTCGTCTGCCCCGAGGACTTTTCAGGGTCCGGGCAGGCCACGGCCTATGAAGCCACGGGGCTTGGCGTCTGCTCCCTCGCGGTGGATACCGGCTTTCGTGTCGCGATCAGCTCGGCACAATACGGCAACTCCATGCACTGCGGTGAATGCCTGCATATCACAGGCCCGGATGGCAGCGTCACCGCTTTGATTGCCGATGAATGTCCCGATTGTGCGAGCGGGAATCTGGATTTGAATGCCGCCGCGTGGAAGGCCATTACAGAACAGCTTCCGGGCAGTGTGCCTATTTCCTGGGAACGCGTGGCCTGTCCCGTCGAGGGCAACGTGCAGTTTGAATTCCAGGGATCGAATCCCTTCTTCCTGAGAATACAGGCCAGTAACCACCGCTACGGCACTGCTGGAATGGCGTATTTCGACGGCGCCAACTGGATGCCGATGACTCGAACCTCCGACAACTTCTTCCAGGCGACCGTGCCCAACCTCAGTGACGTCGCCGTTCGCCTGACCGCCACAAGCAATCAATCGATCGAAGCCGACCTGGGGGCACCCGACCAAACCGGCCCGATCGACTCCGGTCGCCAATTCAGCGCCTGCCAGAACAGCGTGTTCACCGATCGATTCGAGCAGATCCTTCGTTAGGTGTGCAGTCTCAGCAGGTTGTCCTCGGTCAGACCTAGACGACTGATGGGCG
>CAZDFS010000030.1:0-39181 GCA_964504865.1 uncultured Wenzhouxiangella sp. | reverse complement strand
CTGCGGGAATGGATCGAGCACGCCATTGCCGATCCGCTGAGCGCGTCGCCCTAGGGAACCTCTGAAAAATTCTGCCCGGGCGCGACGGTGTCTTTGCGGGATCAGCCGGGGTGGCTTTGGCGAGCGCCGTTTCCTGCCTGGTGCGATTTGCCAAAGGCAAGAAGCGCCAGGCAGGGAAACGATCAGCGCGTGTCGTTTGGTCATTCCAAATGAGCGAGTCGAAACGCGGTGGATGGCCCGCAAAGGCCCGTCCCATCTGGGTTTCGCCGGAAAAGCCGCATCTCGCGCAGATTGTCATGACAATCGCCACTCGGCCGTAGCGACGGCTACTGTCACTCGCGTCGCACCACACGATCTGCGGCTTCTCCGACTGAAACGCGCTCCGTGCAGAGTTATTCAGAGGTTCCCTAGATCAGGACGCGGCGACGCCTACAGGTTGCGGCCGTAGAACAGCTCCTGCATTTCCTTCCTCAGTCGCCGTTCGATTCGCTGTCGATCGCGCCGGTCCAGATCCTCGGCCCGGATACTGAACAGATAGTCGTCGAGGTCGAAGTCTTTCAGGCGCATCTTGGTATGGAACAGGTTCTCCTGATAGACATTGACATCGATCATGTCGTAGGCGGTTTTCGTGTCGCGGCTGAGAAAATCCTGGATCGAGGTGATCTTGTGGTCGATGAAGTGCTTGCGGCCGCGCACGTCGCGGGTGAACCCGCGAACTCGATAGTCCATGGTCACGATGTCGGACTCGAGGGAATGAATCAGATAATTCAGGGCCTTGAGCGGTGAGATCACGCCGCAGGTGGCCACATCGATGTCGGCTCGGAAGGTGCAGATGCCGTCATGAGGGTGCGCCTCTGGGTAGGTGTGGACGGTAATATGGCTCTTGTCCAGATGGCCCAGGACCGTTTCCGGCAGCGGGCCCGGCGCGGCGGCGCCGGCGTCGGCGTGATCGACCACCGGCTCCTCGGAGATCAGGATCGTGACGCTCGCGCCCTGGGGCTCGTAGTCCTGGCGCGCGATATTCAGAATATTGGCACCGATGATGTTGGAGACATCGGTCAGAATCTGGGTCAGGCGCTCGGCGTTGTAGGCCTCATCGATGTAGGCGATGTAGTCCTTACGCTGTTCATCGGTCGTCGCATAGCAGATGTCGTAGATATTGAAGCTCAGCGCCTTGGTAAGATTGTTGAAGCCGTGCAATTTGATTCGGCGTGAACTCATTACAACTCCTGGGTTCGGTGGGACCTGATTTGATGGCGGCTGCGCATTATCGGTGATTCACCCCGGTGATTTCCAGCGCGTAGCCACACAGGCGCCGACAAGAAGGCCCTCGAGGTGGTTTGACGGAACTCACGCCACCGTGCAGAATTGAGAACGGCATCACGTAACGCCCTGACCGTGAGGGGACTCTCGCGGCGCGACAGTGGAGCACTGAAAACACCATGCAGGATTTCCAGTTCTATCCGGTCGATCGAGAAGCGATGGACCGGTTCCTTTCAATCTGCCGCCGACAGCACTACCCGGCAAAAACCACGGTGATGCGGCCAGGCGACTCGGGCCAGACCCTGATGTACGTGGTCGAGGGATCGCTGACGGTCTCGACCGAGGGCGACGATGGCCGTGAATTGATCATGAGCTACCTCAACCCCGGCGACTTTCTCGGCGAAATGGGGCTGTTCATGAAACCGCGCGAGCGCGAGGTCCTCGTGCGCACGCGCACGCCCTGCGAGCTGGCCGGCGTCTCCTACACACGACTGCGCGAAGCCCTCGAAGACGAGCTGGCGGATCACGCCGTCGACATCCTCACGGCTTTGGGCTCCAAGCTCGCCCAGCGCCTGCTGCAGGCGCGACGAAAGGTGCTCCATCTGGCCTTTCTGGACACGCAGGGCCGGATTGCCAAAGCGCTGATGGACCTCTGCGACGAGCCTGACGCCGTGTCGCACCCCGACGGCACGCAGATCAAGATCACGCGCCAGGAACTGAGCCGCATCGTGGGCTGCTCCCGGGAGATGGCCGGGCGGGTCATCAAGAATCTCGAAGATGACGGCATGCTGCGCGCCCGCGGCAAGACCGTGGTCATCCTCGGCAAGTACAAGGGCGCGCCGAGCGCCTGAGGGTCGGATCGGGCAGCCTAGCTCCGCCCGCGGGGCAGCCGGGTAATCTTGCCCGACGAGTCCTCACGATCCTCCGAGCTCTGCTGCGCTGATTCATCCGGGCCGCTCGAGGTCGGTCGCTCCTGCTGTGCATCGGGGCTGTCTTCCCGCGCCAGCAGCGTGGTCTGGGACATCACGTCCAGCGTACCGCCCTTCTCGAGCGCCGAACTGATTCTTGGGATGGCCTCTGCCTTGACCGAGTGACGCACGCCGTACCGTTCTTCCAGCCGCATGGCCATGTCGTTGAAGCGTCGGTACAGGTGTCCGAACTCGTCGCGGCGGTGACCCTCGAGGCGGAAGTCGAACTGTCCCTGGCCCATGCGCCGCAGGCCCCAGCTCACGCGCTCGATCAGGCGGCGCTGATGACGCACGAGGATGGCGATCGACACCAGGATCACCAGCATCGCAATCAGAAAGACAAAGACCATCAGGCTCAGCGTGCCCCGCGCCGCCGCTGAAAGCTCCGAGCCATCCAGGCCCAGATAGACCTCACCGATCCGACGCGCCTGGAAGCGGATCGGCACCTGGAATTCCAGGTTGCCGTCCTCGGCCTGAAGCACGCGGATCGACGTCTCGTCGCGGCGCACGACCGCATTGGGCAGCACCGGGACCGCCTCGTCCTGAAGGAACAGATTGGTGCTCGACTGGATCGTGTCGCTGCGATCGGTGATATGCAGGTACAGCACCTGGGAGTTACTGCCGAAATCCGAGACGAGGTTGCCGAGTGCGGTACTGTCTTCGAGCAACAGGGGCTCGGCAATTTCCCGCGCCACGACCGAGGCCAGGCCCTCGCCGAAACCGAAGGTGGCGCTGGCCATGGCCGCATTCTGGCTTCGATAGACGTGGCTCAGACCCAGCACCAGAACGACAGCGACCAGGGTCGCGACCGCCAGGGGCCAGCGCCAGAAGGCGCTTTGCTGTCGCGCCGATGACAGCAAGCCCCGATTCATGCTGGCGCGGATGTCCTGGAGTTCGTCGAGCACATCCTCAGCGCTGTTGTAGCGAGCCGCCGGCTTCTTCGCCAGCAGCCGATGGGTCAGCTCGATCAATTCAACGGGGGTTGCTGCATGGATGGGCTCGAGGGGCGGCGGCGGATCACGCACGACCCGTGCCATCTGCTCGCTCAGATTAGCTTCGTCGAAGGGCAGCCGCCCGGCCAGCAGTCGATAGAGGACCACGCCCAGCGAATACAGATCGCAGCGCGCGTCCTGACCCTCCCCTGAGATCTGTTCCGGCGCCATGTAGGCCGGCGTGCCGGCGATGAGGCCGCGCTCGCCGCTGGCACTGGAATCCTGGGAACTGACACCGGCAATGCCGAAGTCGAGGAGCTTCGCCATGCCGGTGCCCGCATCGAAGTAGATATTGGCCGGCTTCACGTCGCGGTGGATCACGCCGCGCTCGTGGGCGTAGCTCAGGGCCGAGCTGAGCTGAATCGCGATCTCGAGCACCTCCTCGACGCTGAGGGCGCCCGGCTCGGCCAGTCGATCATCGAGCGTGTCCCCTTCCAGCAACTCCATCGCCATGAACGGCAGGCCATCGATCTGGCCGACGTCGAAGACGGTCACGATGTTCGGATGGCCGAGACCACCGGCAGAACGGGCTTCGCGCAGAAAGCGCTTGCGAGAGGTGACGTCGCGGGCGAATTTCTCGCGCAGGACCTTGACGGCCAGGTAGCGATCGATCCGGGGGTCGAAGGCCTTGTAGACGATCGACATGGTGCCTCGACCCAGCTCGCGCTCGACTTGATAGCGGCCGATTCGTTCCATCAGAACGCCGGGCGCTCTGGCGCAGGGAAGCCGCAGGACATTCGATCAGCTGAGCGCGATCCAGGCAATCACGACCACCACGACGGCTGCACCGACCCAGGGCAGCCAGCGCAGGAACGATCCAGCGGACTCATCGCCCTGGGCGCTGAGCTCCGGGTCGTGCATCACGAACTCGACGCGACCCAGCCGCAGCCGATCACCGTCCCGCAGGAGGCCGTTGGAGGTCTTGTTATTGTTGACGAAGGTGCCATTGGTCGACAGGAGATTGGCGACGCGCCAGACCCCACCCTCGTAGGACAGGCGTGCATGCTCCGACGACACGCTCGCATCGGAGATGGTCAGGTCGCAGCTCGGCGAGCGGCCCAGCACCACGCGCGTGCCCGTCAGGGCGAAAATCTGATCCCGAACGCCTTCGCTGGTGCCTTTGAGATGGGCGCCCTGGCTGGTGTCCTCCTCCGAGCCTGCCTCTTCGATCAGGCGATCCACTTCGCCTCGGCTGAACACCTGTGTGCCCTGGGGGCCATGATCGCGCCCCGAGCCCTTGTTTGACTGGTTCTGCTCTGTGCTCATCTCACCAAAACCTCGCAAGTTCAAAGTCGTCCACCCTACTGTCCCCTCGTCGATTTTCCTGCTCTCGCCCCGGCGTTGCCAAGCGCTCGGTGGCCTGCATCATTCTCGCACCGCGATTATAGCGGTCGGCGACGAAAGGGCCACGGCCAGCGCATACCGCTGGGTTCCGTATCCTCGACCCCGGCCGGGCATTCCACCAGCACGATGGACACGTTGTCGTGGGCCCCGGCCGCCATCGTTCGTTCGATCAATGAGGTGCTCGCCGACTCCAGGCTGGCGCTGCGCTTGAGGATGGTCTCCATCTCCCGATCGCTCAACTCACCGCTAAGACCGTCAGAACACAGCAGCAACCATTCGCCGCGCTTCCACCGGTCCTGGAGGCTACCGATGCGCGGCTCCTGCTCGCCGGTCAGACCGAGGCAATCGGTCAGCACATGGCGCTGGGGGTGGCGCGATGCCTCCTCGGGACTCAGGGCGCCGGCGGCCACCAACATGCCTGCCACATTGTGATCGCGGGTCAAGAGTTCGAGGACGCCGGTCTTCGGCGAAAAACGATAGGCGCGGCTGTCGCCGACCCAGCATATTTCGTAGTTGTGATCGTGCTCGGCCAGGACGACGATCGTCGTGCCCATGTCGCCGAACTCCGGCCGCTGCGCCTGCTCCTGGCGTATCGCCCGGTGTGCCTTCAGCACGGACGACCTGAGCCCTCCGCCATCCTCGTGGCTCGAGGCGATGGTGTCGCGAGCAATCTGGCTGGCGCGCGCACCACCCGCATGCCCGCCCATGCCGTCAGCGACCAACCACAGGCCGCCGTCGTCATCGGAATGGATGGCGTCTTGATTGGTATCGCGAACACAACCGGTCTCACTTGCCCCCACCGATCGACGCGCATTGATAACTGTAGAAGGCCGACTCATGCCTTATATATAGCGTAAAATTTGGAAAGAACGTGTCATAAATTCGCCGGCCTCCATCGAGGCCACCCCCCTCAAAACGCTCACCGTACCTGATGAACTTGCCACATTCCAGCCGTTGGCGCGTGCTTAAATTCGGCGGCAGCTCCGTCTCCAGCCTCGAACACTGGCAGCAGATCGCCGGGCGCATTGGCGACGCACTCGCCGCAGAGCGCTCGATCGTGGTCGTCGTCTCCGCCGTTCGAGGCATTACCGATCTGCTCGAAGCACGAGCCCAGGCACGCCTGCCTCAGTCAGACGCTGAGCTCATCGAAGAGGTCCGGCGCCGCCATGGCGGGCTGCTCGATAGCCTCGGCCTGCCTGCCGACACGCTGGCCCGGGAGTTTGAATTACTGTCGGAGCTCCTGCGAAACGAGGCTGACGGCGAGCCCGCCTGGCAAGCCCGGCTGGTGGCCATGGGTGAAATGATGACCAGCCGCATCGGCGCCGACTGGCTTTCTCGCCAATCGCTGCCGACCGACTGGCTCGACCCGCGCGAGTTTCTGATCAGCCAGGAGCACCCCCATCGACGATCGAGCAGCCATTACCTGTCCGCCGAGTGTCCTACGACGGGCCAGTCGAGCCTGATCGACGCGCTGTCCGAGCGCGCTCGGGTGTTGGTCATGCCAGGCTTCGTCGCGGCGAACGCCCGCGGCGAGACGGTCGTTCTGGGGCGGGGCGGATCGGACACCTCTGCCACCCTGGTGGCTGCGCGCCTGAATGCCGAGCGCGTTGAGATCCATTCCGACGTCCCGGGACTGTTCACCGCCGATCCTCGCCGCATCCCGGGGGCGCGACTGCTCAAGCAGATCAGCTATCGCGAAGCGCAGGAACTGGCTGCCATGGGCGCGCGGGCGCTGCATCCCCGCTCGCTGATCCCCGCCCGCGATCGCAAGATTCCGATCTGGCTGTGTCAGACCGACCGGCCGGAGATCGAAGGCACCCGGATCAGCGCGGAGACGCGCGAGCACGGGGCCCAGGTCAAGGCCATCGTCCAGCGTAAGGGGATCACGCTGATTTCCCTGGAGGGCCTGGGCATGTGGCAGCAGGTCGGCTTTCTGGCCGATGTGTTTGCGGAGTTCAAGGCCGCGGGCCTGTCGGTCGATCAGATTTCGACCTCCGAATCGAATGTCACCCTGACGCTGGATGCGACCGCCAACCTCGCCGACCCGCAGGCACTCAACGACCTGGTCAAGCGCCTCGAGACCCTCTGCCGCGTGGAGGTCATGCAGGACTGCGCGACGGTCAGCCTCGTTGGCCTCGGCATCCGAACGATCCTCCATCGCCTCGGCCCGGCCCTGGAGGTCTTCGAACAGCGACGGATCTTTCAGGTCAGTCAGGCCGCCAACGATCTGAATCTGACCTTCGTGGTCGAATCCCGCCACGCAGACCGCCTGGTGCAGCAGCTGCACCAGCAGGTCATCCCGGGCGGCACGGGCGGCGACTCGGTGTTTGGCCCGACCTGGGAGCAGCTGTTCCGCGACGAAACCCGTCGACCGGCGCGGCGTGCCTGGTGGCAGGATCGATCCGACGACTTGCTGGCACTGATGACCTACCGCGACAGCGCCTATGTCTATGCAACCGGCGAAGTCCGGGCGGCGGCGCGTCGACTCAAAGGCCTGCAGTCCGTCGACCGCGTGCTGTTTTCGATGAAGGCCAACCCGCATCCGGCATTGCTTCAGACCCTGGTCGCGGAAGGCCTCGGCATCGAGTGCGTATCACTGAATGAGGCCCGCTACGCGCTGGACCAGGTGCCCGATCTCGAGCGCGGGAGCCTGCTGCTGACCCCGAACTTTGCCAGCCGCGGCGAACTGCGCCAGGCCCTGGATGAGGGCCTGCGGCTGACCATCGACAACCTCTACGTCATCGAGCAGTGGGGCGCGGACTTTGCCGGGCGGGACATCTTTCTGCGCCTGGACCCCGGCAGCGGCCTGGGCCATCACAAGATGGTCCGGACGGCCGGCAGTAACGCGAAATTCGGTATTCCCCTGCGTGAGCTGGAGCGGCTGGCCAGGATGTGCGAAGCCCATGACATCCGGATCACCGGCCTCCATGCGCACACCGGCTCCGGCATCCTCCACGCCGACAACTGGCACCGAACGCTGGAAACCCTGGGCGAAGCCGCGCGCGAACTCCCCGACGTGGGCGTGATCAACCTCGGTGGCGGCCTCGGCGTTCCGGACCGCGGCGATGATCTTCCCCTCGACCTGGCCGCCCTCGACGCCGGCTTGCTCAAGCTCAAGCGCGACCTCGTGCGTCCGGTCGATATCTGGCTCGAGCCCGGCCGCTATCTGGTCTCCGAGGCCGGCGTGCTGCTGGCTCGCGTCAACCAGACCAAGGGCAAGGGCGAGGTGCGCTACGTCGGCATCGCGACGGGGATGAATTCGCTGATTCGCCCTGCCCTCTACGGTGCCTGGCACGAGATCGTCAACCTGTCGCGCCTCGACTCGCCCGGCGAGCATGTCTATAACGTGGTCGGCCCGATCTGCGAGACCGGCGACATCTTGGGCCTCGACCGCCTGCTCCCCGAATGCCGGGAGGGCGATGTCCTCTTGATCGCCAATACCGGCGCCTACGGTGCCGCCATGGCGTCGCGCTACAACCTGCGCGAACCCGCCGAGGAGCTGATCCTCGACTGAACAGTCGTCAGTCCGCCGCTGCGGCCGAGATGCGAATCGAATCGATGCCGATGAAGTTGCTGTTCGCACCCTCGGCGCCGGCATCCGTAACCGCATAGCGAAAAGCAATTCGCCCCAGACCGGACTGCGGCAAGCCACTCGCTGGTTTCAGAAGAGGTCTACAGGGCTCTGGGAGCCTCTGGTTACCATGCTCCCCGCACGCCTCATTCGCAGGCCTGGATGACGAGGCGGTGCCCCGGCGCGGTTGGTGTGATCGTGTCGCGATGGACGGACTTGCCGTCGACGCGCACCGAGGGCATTTCGAAGGCTTGGGGAATTGCGTCGGGTCGGATCACGGCAAGGGTGATCAGACGGGGATCCGCCGAAACGTTCTTCAGCGAAAACTCGGCCAAACCGCATCCCGCCGACTGAACCGGTCGATTCGGATCGTTGACGCAGTAGTCGACGTCGAGCTCGATGCCTGCACATGGATCGCCGCCGCAACCTGCGAGGACAAGACAGCACATCAGCCCCGCAAGAAGGCGACCTGTGGATGAGCGCAGGCCAGTGTGCTGGCAAGGTCGTTGGCGGTCGGCTTCTGGATCACGAACGCTCGCGGTCCTTGCCTCGCGAGCCAGGTCAATGTCCGGAGACGGGTCTTGCTCGATCATCGATCAATCCGTTCGTTTCGAAGGTCTTGACTGATCTAGCGGAAACGGGCCGAAGAGTGGCTCAGGGAACCCCTGGCCCCGATGGTCCTAAAGGCCCAACCCGGCCCGGCGTGGCGGCTCAGCCCGAATCATCGGCGAGCATTTCCTGATAGCGGCGAGCCGACTCGGACTGTCCCATGGCCTCGTAGATCTGCGCCAGATTGTCCCGGTTGTCCCGCAGCGACTGGGGCCGCACGGGCACCGTCGAGGCCTTGTAGATCTCCTCGGCCTGCAGCGCCGCCTCCAGCGCCTGGTCAAGGCGCCCGTTACTGCGCAGGGCCTGGGCATGGACGTTGCGGAAGTGGCCGAGGACCCACTGGTCGGCCTCGATGACCTGCTCGGCACCGGCCAGCGCAGTGGCGGCCCATTCCAGGGCATCGGCGTCGCGGCCCAGGCGCAGCATCGCGTCGGCAATATTGACCTCGACAAAGGCTTTCGGGCGGGAGGGCGCGCCCTCGGTGAGCTCGTCATGGACCTGCCAGGCCTGTTCGAGGAGGGCCAGGCCCCGGGCCGTCTGGCCCTCGGCGATCAGGCGGCTGGCGAGATTGCCCCGGGTGACGGCGATCTGAGGATGGTTGCCGGGCAGGATGCGCTGCTGAATGTCCAGAGCGCTGGAAAATCCTTCGATCGCGGTCTCGGAATCGCCCTTGCGCTCAGCGGCAAGACCCAGGGCGCCGAAGGCTGCGGCCAGATCGCGGCTATCGGTCACGCCGAGACGGTCGTACAAGCGGATCGCCTCGCGGGCTTGCGCGATGGCCTCGTCCCAGCGCCCGGCATCCATGTAGACGTAGGCGAGATTGATGTAGCTTGGAATCGTTCGAACGTGCTCGGCGCCGAAAACGCCCACGCGAAGATCGATCGATTCCTGGGCCGCCGCCAGCGCTTCTTCCGTTCGCCCGAGTCGAGAGAGTCGGTTCGACATGTTGAGCAGGGCCAGGGCCAGCGCCTCTTCGTCGATCGGCGGCACGCGCGCGAGGGCGACGGCTTGCTGCTGCCACTCCAGTCCCCGGGCGGGCTGGCCAAGGAGAAAATACACGCTGCCGATGGCGCTCGCCACGAAACTGCGCGCATCGAAGCGCTCGTCGGGAACGCGCTCGTAGGCCTGCTCGAGCAACGCTCTGGCCTCCTCGGCCCGACCCTCGGCATTGAATAGCTGGCCCTGCTCGATAAGCAGCTGCCAGGGCAGCGGTCCGTCGTTGCGCGCCAGTTCCTGCTCGATCAGCGCATGAGCCTGGGCACGATTTTCGGTCTGTCGCAGGGAGCCGAGAAGACCGGCCAGGGTCCTGGCACGCAGATCGGCGTCGACCACCGGGCCCGCGTCGATCGTGGCCAGGGCGCGCCGAAAGAGGTCGATGGCGACATCGTGCTCGGCCAGGACGCTGCGAATCTCGGCCACGCCGTTCAGCACGTCTGCAGCCAACCGAGGGTCATTCTGGGCCGCCGCCTCGGCCCGCTGCGTCGCGGCCTGAAGAAAGTCCTCGACGCTGGTCGCCGCCGCACTGCCGCCCGTGGGATTGGCCGACTCGATGGCACTCAGCAAGAGATCATTGGCAGCGGTCGCGCTGGCGGCTTCGCGATTGGCGCGATCGCGCTGATTCTGGAGGTCGGCCGACTGAAACAGGAGCAGCACCGCCAGGACAGAGATCGACACGATCGCGGCCATTGCCGACGGCAGGGCGATCGGATTGCGCGCCCAGAGTTTGCGAAATCGATAGGCGGCACTGTCGGGCCGCGCCGAGACCGGGCGCCTGTCGATCACCGCGCGCAGATCATCGGCGAGGGCCTGAGCGCTCGCATAGCGTCGGTTCGGGTCAGGGTGCATGGCCTGGGAAATCACGGCCTGGATATCCGCCCCGAGGCGAGCGGTCTTCATCGCACCGAGGGCGCTCGCACGCTCGACCTGTTCCAGGGTCTCATTCAGGGATTTGCCGGAAAGATCGTAGGGACGCCGCCCGACGAGCAGCTCGAACAGGACGACACCCAGCGCGTAGATGTCGGCCGCGACCGAGGCCGGCTCGCCACGCAGCTGCTCGGGGCTGGCATAGTTCGGCGTCAGCCAGCGCGTGACCGTCGCCGTCGCACTCGCTTCATCGTCGGCGAGGATTCGAGCGATGCCGAAGTCCAGCAACACTGGCCCCTGAACCTGGTTGACCAGGATATTCGCCGGCTTGATATCCAGGTGAACCACGAGGTCGCGATGGGCGGCGTTGACCGCTTCGGCGACCCGGCGCACGAGGTCGATTCGCTCGGTCAGGGACAGGGATCGGGCGAACTCGTCGATCGGCTCGCCATCGATTCGCTCGAGCACGAGATACCGCCAGCCCTGGTCCGAGGTTCCCCAGTCCAGCAGGCGGCAGATGCCCGGATGGTCCAGCCGCGCCAGCACGCCCACCTCGCGGATGAAGCGCGTCCCGGCAATCGAGTCGAAGGCGGGGATCGAGAGCAGCTTCATCGCCGCGCGCTGAGTCACGCCTTCAAGGCTTCGCTCCACGCCGAAGACCACCCCCATACCGCCCTGGCCCAGCGCGTCGGTCAGGGTCCAGCCGCCAATCTCGGTGCCGATCAGGAGCGTTTCAGGGCGCTCCATGAATTGATCGAGGGCCAGCTGCGGCAGCGCATCGAGGGCCAGGGTTTCGTTGTCGTGCGCATCGAGCAATGCCGCCAGACGAAGTGCTTTCTCGCGGTCCTGTTCCATCAAGGCCCGCAGCGCGGATCGACGCTCGATCGCGTCGATCTCGATGAGGCTGGCAAAGAGTTCCTCGAGGCCAATCGATTCCTTGTCTGTCATGGCTCCCTCTCGCGAAGTTCGACGATCAGCCAGGCCCTGGCGAAGGACCAGTCGCGCTTGACCGTCGCCAGTCCGATGTCGAGCTCCCTGGCGACTTCTTCCAGGGTCAGGCCCCCGAAGCAGCGCAGGCCGACGACGTCGGCCGGGCGCGGATGCGCCTCCGAGAGCCGATGGAGGGCGCGATCGAAGTCGAGAAAGCGACTGTCGTCGAGCCGGGAATGGCTGCCGAAGGAGGTCAGAGTGACTCGCAGGCGATCACCGCCTCGCTTCTTGCTCAGTCGCTCCCGCGCCTGGTCGACCAGCAGATGACGCATGACCGTGGATGCAAGCCGGTAGAAATGCTCTCGCCCCTCGAGAGTTTCGCTCGGCGGCTTGAGCTTCAACCAGGCCTCGTGCACCAGCTCCGTGGGCTGGATGGAAACGTTGCCTTCGCGCGCCAGCCGGGAGCGAGCAATCTGCTTCAGCTCTCCATAGACCAATCGGATCAATCGCTCGGACAGGGCATCGTTTTCGGGGTCTCCTTGCCAGGCGCGGAGGAGCGAGGTGAGATTTTCAGCGTCAGACATGATCGACCAGATGGAATGAAACTGTAGACCCGCCGATCTACATCCGCCGGCCCCTCGCCGATAGTAGCAAAGCTCGGGATCCGGCTGGCATCGATTGCCTGACCGGGTCCGCGATTCCCGCCTGGCGTCACAACCTGTCATTGTGCCGGGCCGAGGGCACAAGGCTGCCGCACCGCCGCTGCCCACCAGGTCGCCATCGAGCGCGATAAAACGTTACTCTCTACCCTTCGAATCTCCTGACCCGAGTGAGCTCATGACCAGCCAGTATCAAGCCTCCGATATCGAAGTCCTGCAGGGCCTGGAGCCGGTCAAGCGCCGCCCGGGCATGTACACGGACACGACCCGACCCAATCACCTGGTGGCCGAGGTGGTCGATAACGCCGTGGACGAAGCCCTGGGGGGGCATGCGCGATCGATCGAGGTCACCCTGCATGAGGATGGGTCGGTCGAAGTTGTCGACGACGGACGCGGCATGCCCGTCGATCCCCACCCGGAACACAAGCTGCCCGGCGTCGAGCTGATCCTGACTCGCCTCCACGCCGGGGGCAAGTTCTCCGGCAACAACTACAAGTTTTCCGGCGGCCTCCACGGCGTCGGGGTGTCGGTGGTCAACGCCCTGTCCTCCAAGCTGGTCTGCCGCATCAAACGCAATGGCCTGGTCAATGAAATCACCTTCAAGGACGGTGAAACCGCGCAGCCCTTGACCGAGATCGACCAGGTCGGCAAGCGCAACACCGGCACCCTCGTGCATTTCTGGCCCGACCCGAGTTACTTCGACTCGGCCAAGGTCTCGCGGCCTCGGCTCAAACACCTCCTTAAGGCGAAAGCCATTCTCTGTCCCGGCCTGCGCGTAACGCTGAGTGATCGGGTCAACGGCGAGTCGGAGACCTGGCAGTTCGAGGATGGCCTGACCGACTACCTGATCGAGAGCCTGGAAGGCCGCGATCGCATTCCCGCCAGCCCGTTCACCGGCGAGTTCAGCGCCGCCGACCAGGAGGCCGCCTGGGCACTGAGCTGGGTGCCTGAGGGCGAGCTGGTCCAGGAGTCCTACGTCAACCTCATCCCGACCGCTGCCGGCGGCACGCACACGAATGGCCTGCGCACGGGGCTGATCGAGGCCCTGCGCGAATTCTGCGCCATCCGCAACCTGCTGCCGCGGGGGCTCAAGCTGGCACCGGACGATGTCTGGGAGCGGCTGAGCTTCCTCCTGTCGATCAAGCTGGCCGACCCCCAGTTCTCCGGCCAGACCAAGGAACGATTGAGCTCGCGATCGGCCGCCAGCTTCGTCTCCGGCGTCGTCAAGGACGCCTTTGCCTTGTGGCTGAACAGCCACGTCACCGACGGCGAAGCGATCGCCAAACTCGCGATTGACAGCGCCCTCAAACGCCAGAAGTCGCGCAAGCAGGTTGCCCGCCGCAAGGTCACCACCGGCCCCGCCCTGCCCGGCAAGCTCGCCGACTGCGCTTCCACCGATCTCGAAGAAACCGAGCTATTCCTGGTCGAAGGCGACTCGGCCGGCGGCAGCGCCAAGCAGGCCCGAAACCGCGAGTACCAGGCCATCATGCCGCTGCGCGGAAAGATCCTGAATACCTGGGAAACGGAGCCCGGTCAGGTGCTGAGGTCCCAGGAGGTCCACGATCTGGCCATCGCCATCGGCGTCGATCCGGGCTCCGATGACCTCTCCAAGCTGCGCTATGGCAAGGTGATCATCCTCGCCGACGCCGACTCCGACGGGCTGCATATCGCAACCCTGCTCTCGGCCCTGTTCCTGCGCCACTTCCGGCCCCTGGTCGACGCCGGGCGCATTTTCGTGGCGATGCCGCCGCTCTATCGCATCGACGTCGGCAAACAGACCTTCTATGCCCTCGACGCCGGCGAGCGCCAGGGCGTGCTTGCGCGCATTGAAGCCGAAGGGTTGAAAGGCAAGGTCTCCGAGACCCGCTTCAAGGGCCTGGGCGAGATGAACCCCCTTCAGCTGCGCGAATCCACGATCGATCCCGATACGCGCCGCCTGGTTCAGCTGACCATCGAGGACCCCAAGGGAACCGACGCGGTCCTCGATATGCTGCTCGCCAAGAAGCGCGCTGCCGACCGGCGCAGCTGGCTGGAAGAGAAAGGCAACCTGTCCGAGGCCGTCTGATGGTCGAGGTCTCGATGACGGGCGTCGCCCCCGACGCAGACTTCTGACGCAGGCGCTGGTCCGGAGGGTTTACGTCCCTCTGCCGGACTTTTTGGTAAAAGAGAGGTCAACGTTAAGGTGGAGTGAGGCGCATGTCCCAGAAATTGATCAGTCGACGACAGCTGCTGGTCGGCGCCGGTCTGGCGCTACCGATGGTCTGGCTTTCGGGCAATCAGCGCCCGGCCGTTGCCACGGACCGCCTGGCCGCCGGTGAGGCGATGAACTTCGAGCCCCTGGCGCTCAGCGAAGCGCGCTGGCGCGACATCCTGCCGCCCGAGGCCTTTCGCGTCCTCCGCGACGAAGATACGGAGCGAGCCGGCAGCAGCCCGCTGGACAAGATCTACGAGGCGGGCACCTATGTCTGTGCGGGGTGCTTCCTGCCCCTGTTCTCCAGTGAGCACAAGTACGACTCGGGGACGGGGTGGCCGAGTTTCTGGCAGCCCCTGCATGACGCCCACATCGGCACGAAGCGCGACTTCAAGTTGATCTGGCCGCGCACGGAATACCACTGCGCACGCTGCGGCGGCCACCAGGGCCATGTGTTCAATGACGGCCCGCGGCCCACGGGACAGCGCTGGTGCAACAACGGTGTTGCCCTGCAGTTCATTCCCGAAGGTCAGCCCCTCCCTGAACTTCGCCGCGCTTGACGGTCCAAGGCTTACCGCCCTGAACGCGCGGTGCGCGGATTTCGTTGCTCAGAATTCAAAGCCCAGAAGGACAAGCCATGAAACCTCGAACACGATCCTCTTCTGCTGTTGCTGAACTCTTTGGCCTTCTCATCGCGGCTTGCGTCTTTCTCCTCGCGGCAGCACCCATCGCGATGGCTCAGGAGAGCGAGCTGGCGCGAGCGACCTTTGCGGGCGGTTGCTTCTGGTGCATGGAACCGCCCTACGACAAGACCGACGGCGTGGTCGAGACCATTTCCGGCTTCAGCGGCGGGCATGTCGCCAACCCCAGCTACCGCCAGGTGGTGGCCGGCACTACGGGGCACCTGGAGGTGGTCCAGGTCGTCTATGACCCCGCCGTCGTCAGCTATCAGGAGCTGCTGGACATCTACTGGCGTAACGTCGATCCATTCCAGGCCGACGGTCAGTTCTGCGACATCGGGGAGGCCTACCGCACGGCGATCTTCGTTCACGACGAAAACCAGGCGAGCGCCGCCCGGGCATCGAAGCAGGCCGTGATGGACATGCAGCTTGAAGCTCGGCCCATCGACACGCGCGTGATCGACTTCGAGGCCTTCTATCCGGCCGAAGAATATCACCAGGATTATTACGAGAAGAATCCCGTGCGCTACAACTACTATCGCTGGCGATGCGGTCGCGATGAGCGCCTGGAAGACCTCTGGGGCCAAGAGGCCGGCGGTTGAGATCGACGAAACCAATCAGCGCCGAGGGCATCTGATAGGAACACGCTCGCCTGCGACAAGACAGGTATTCGAGCGTCGCTCCCATGACCGACCTGACGATCCGACGACCTGGAGATGTTGCCATGCCGCTCAATTCCGCCCTCGGGGCTGCCCGTCGACTGACGCTGATCGCGGCCGTCGTGGTGGCCTGCGTCCTGACCGAACCGCTCAGTGCGGCTCCGCGACTGGTCACCACGGTCGAGGGGATTTCCGAATACCGGCTCGACAACGGGCTCACCGTCCTGCTGATGCCCGACGCCAGCCGCCCGACGGCGACGATCAACGTGACCTACCTCGTCGGATCGAAGCACGAGGGTGTGGGCGAGACGGGCATGGCGCACCTGCTCGAGCACCTGCTGTTCTTCGGCACGGAGAACCACGACGACATCAAGGCCGAGATTTCCGAACGCGGCGGCGTTGCCAACGGCACGACCTGGTACGACCGGACCAATTATTTCCAGACCCTGCCGGCCGGGGACGAGAACCTGGCCTGGGCGATCCGCATGGAAGCGGACCGAATGGTCAACGCCGTGATTGCGGAGGCTGATCTGACCTCGGAGATGACCGTGGTCCGCAACGAGTTCGAGATCGGCGAGAACAGTCCCTTCCGCGTGCTCATGCAGCGAGTCATGGCCACCGCCTACCTTTGGCACGGCTACGGACGCTCGACCATCGGTGCGCGCTCGGACGTCGAAAACGTCCCGATCGAGCGTCTGCAGAACTTCTACCGCCGCTTCTATCAGCCCGACAACGCCATCGTGATTCTTTCCGGGGGCTTCGAGGTCGAGCGCGCGCTTGCCCTGATCGATGAGCATTTCGGCGCCATCGAGCGACCGTCACGCCGGGGCGCAGATCGGCTGTGGCCGAGCTACACGCGTGAGCCCGTTCAGGACGGCGAGCGCAGGATCACGGTCCGCAGGAGTGGCGAGAATCAGCTTCTGCTCCAGGCCTGGCACGTGCCCTCGGCACTTCATCCGGATTTCGCACCGATCGCCGTCCTCAGCCACATCCTGGGTGACATGCCCTCGGGTCGGCTGCATGAACGGCTCGTCGACGCCGAGCTGGCGACGCAGGTCGGCAGCTTCAGCCCCGCCCTGGGCGAACCCTCTCTGCTGATGACCTACAGCCAGTCCCCACTTGCCGTTGATCTGGACGAGGTCGAGCGGGCCACCCAGGCGGCGGTCGATGATCTCTTCGACAATCCACCCGATGACGCGGCCGTGGAGCGCGCCGTGAACGCGCTCATCAATGGCATCGAGCGGACCCTGAACGACTCGAATCGCGTCGGGATCCAGCTCTCTGAATGGGCAGCCGCGGGCGACTGGCGGTTGATGTTCCTGCATCGAGACCGCATCGAGGCCGTGCAGGCCGCTGACGTGCTGCGCGTCGCCCAGCGCTACCTGACGCGCGACAATCGCACCGTGGGCCGCTTCATTCCCGACGAGCAGCCGCGGCGGGCCGAGGTTCCGCCCGCACCCTCAGCGCAGACGCTCCTTGCCGATTACCGCGGCCGGGAGGATCGCGCCCTCGGTGAGGCCTTCGATCCGTCGCCCGACAATATCGCCGAGCGACTGATCGAGTTCACGCTCGCCAACGGCGCCGAGGTTGCCCTGCTGCCGAAACAGACGCGCGGCGAGAAGATCAGCGGCAGCATCGTTCTGCGCACGGGATCCCTTGAATCACTCAGCGGCAAGGCGCCGATTCCCTCAGTGACCGCGTCGATGCTCATGCGAGGCACCGACAGCCTCGATCGCCAGGCCATCGAAGATCGAATCAACGAACTGCAGTCCTCCCTGTCCATCAGCGGGCGCAACGACGGCCTCGTCGCGGCCTCCATATCGACGCAGCGGGAACAGCTCGACGACCTCCTTGCCGTGCTCGAGGACCTGCTGAAACGGCCACGCTTCGATCAGTCCGAGCTCGATGAACTGATTCGCCAGAGCCTCGCCTCCATCGACCAGGCCAGCGATGATCCGGGCGCAGTGGCCGGACGCACCCTCGGCCAACACCTCCAGACACTGCCGCCGGACCATCCCAACTTCGTCGCCAGCTTCGACGCTGCCCGCGAACGCCTCCAGGCCATCTCGCGCGATGATCTGATCGACCACCACGCCAGCCACTACGGACTCGGGCCCCAGGCGACCCTGAGCTTCGTCGGCGATTTCGATCCGGATGCCCTGCGCGAGTCCCTCGAAGCGCGCTTCGGCCGCTGGGAATCGCAGGTGGCCTTCGATCGCATCGACAGTCAATCACCCGAGGCCGATCCAGTCCTCATCGAGCGCCAGCTCGACGACAAGGCGAATGCGGTGATGCTCGCGCGTTTCCCCTTCGCCATGAACGATGACCATCCGGACGCGCCGGCCCTGGCGCTCGCCAGCCATCTGATCGGTGGCGGCTTTCTCAATTCGCGTCTGTCGCGGCGAATCCGCACGGAAGAGGGATTGAGCTACAGCGTGTCCGGCGGCTTCAGTATCGGCCCCATCGACACGGACGCCAGCTTCTTCGCCTTCGCCGCCTTCGCTCCCGAGAATCGAGGACGCCTCCTCGACGTGTTCGCCGAGGAAGTGCAGAAGCTCGTTGAGGTTGGCTTCAGCGAGGATGAAGTCGCGGCCGGCAGAACCGGGTTTCTTCGCCAGCTCGAACTGCGCCGCGCGAGCGATCCTGGTCTGGTCACGCTCCTGGGCAACGGACTCTACCTCGATCGCAACATCCACTACCAGACCGAATTCGCCGACGCCATCGAAGCCCTGACCGTCGATGACATCAACGCCGCCGTGCGTCGGCACCTCGATCCCGACGCCCTCAGTATCGTGGTTGCCGGTGATTTCGAGGGCGCATCCCAGGCTGCCCTGACGCCGGCCCCTGGCGCAGACGGCGAAGGAACCGCTGAATAATCATGCTCGACAACCGCCCCCTCTGGAAACGCCCCTGGGCCATCAGTCTGATGGTTCTGGTGGCGGCAGGCAGCGGCGCCTGGCTGGCCCTGGACCGACCCGTTCCGGACGCCTGGCGCGAGCAGGGAAGACCGTCAATCGAGCTCCCGGCGATCTTCCAGCCGAAGGCTGACAATCGCATCTTCTGCGCTGAATCCGTCGACACGGGGCGATGCGCCTGCATCACCAGCGGCGGTGAGCGCCCCGACATCGGTCAGGAGGAATGCCGACGCCGGGCGCGTGATTCAGACACTCAGGCCCCGGCACGCGACGAGCCATCGGTCTAGGTGATGAAGGATTGCGCCCTTCCCTGGACGTGTCCGGGACGAGCCTAGTGGGCCACGCGGTAAATAAGGTAACGCTCAGCCGTTGCACAAGCGTGGTGGGCAAGGCGCGCGAGCGCTGGAATGGCCGTCGCCAATTCAAGCGAGCGCAACGCAGTCCACCGCGCTTGTGCAGCGGCCCTTCGGGAGTCACTGTGCTGGCGCGACTCGGCGTTGCGTCCCTTGGCAAGGGCTCGCCATTACCTGCAGAACGCGTCTTGATTCGCGCCAGCACAGTGGCTCTGAGTGTTACCTAATTTGCCGCGTGGCCCACTAGATCAGAATCTGGCGCTGGCGCAGGTACTCGATCAATTCATCCACGGATTCTTCGATCGACAGTCGCTCCGTATCGAGCACCAGCTCCGGCGCTTCCGGTGCTTCATACGGTGAATCGATGCCAGTGAAGTGCTTGATCGCGCCGGCGCGGGCCCTCGCGTAGAGGCCCTTGGGATCGCGTCCCTCGCAGGTCTCGAGGCTGGCTCGGACATAGATCTCGATGAACTCACCCGGCTCCATCAGCTCTCGAACCAGGTCACGGTCGGCCCGGAACGGCGAGATGAAGGCGCTCAGAACGACCAGGCCCGCGTCGGCCATCAGGCGGGCCACCTCGCCGATCCGGCGGATATTCTCGACGCGGTCTTCGTCGGTAAAACCGAGATCGCGATTGAGCCCGTGGCGCACGTTGTCGCCGTCGAGGAGATAGGAATGATGACCGCGCTGGAACAGAGCGGTTTCGAGCGCGTTGGCCACGGAGGATTTACCGGCACCGGACAGACCGGTGAACCAGAGCACAGCCGGGCGCTGGGATTTCTGCCCGGCGCGCTGGCTCTTCGCGATGCGGTGCTCGTGCCAGACCACGTTCGAGGATTTATCGGTCAGCGTGTCGGTCACCGGGCGCACGATCATACCGGCGCCCACGGTCAGATTGCTGATCCGATCGATGACGGCAAAGGACCCGGTCTGGCGATGCTCGCTGTAGGCATCGAAGGCGCAGGGTTTGCTCAGGCGCCAGCGCACCAGGCCGATGTCGTTCAGGCCGAGCTGCTCGACCCGATGGTGCTCGAGGGTGTTGACGTCGATCTGATGGCTGATGCTTTCGGGCGTCGCGGCGAGCGTTGCCGTCGCAAAGCGAAGGTCGAACTGCCGTCCGGGATTGAGCGGCGCGTCGTTCATCCACACCATGCGCGCGTCGAGGCCTTCGGCGATCCGCGGCTTGGCCTCGGGTCGGACCAGCATGTCGCCGCGGCTGATATCGATCTCATCGGCCAGGGTAAAGGTCACCGCCTGGCCGGCGTGCGCGCGGTCCTGATCACCCTCGAAACGCACGATTCGCTCGATGCGGCTCTGGCGCCCCGACGGCATGACCATGACCGTGTCGCCGACGGCAATCTGGCCGCTGGCGATGGTGCCGGCAAAGCCGCGAAAATGGGCGCTGTGGCGATTGACGTATTGCACGGGAAAACGGAAGTCACGGCTGACCGACTCGTCATGGACGGGCAGGCTTTCGAGGCGCTCGATCAGGGTCGGACCGTCGAACCAGTCAAGCCGCGTCGAGCGCTCGAGGACGTTGTCGCCGTTCAACGCCACCACCGGCAGGCAGTGGACATGGGGCAGCCCCAGCTTGTTGGCAAAGGCGCGGTAATCCGCGACGATCGAATCGAAGCGGTCCTGGCTGTGATCGACAAGATCCATCTTGTTGATGGCGACGATCACATGCTCGATGCCGAGCAGCGAAACGATAAAGGAGTGGCGGCGGGTCTGGGTCTGCAGACCGGCCCGGGCGTCGATGAGAATCACCGCTGCATCGGCCGTCGAGGCACCCGTGGCCATGTTGCGCGTGTACTGCTCATGGCCGGGCGTATCGGCGATGATGAACTTGCGTTTCGGCGTCGAAAAATAGCGGTAAGCCACGTCGATGGTAATGCCCTGCTCGCGCTCGGACTGGAGTCCGTCGACGAGCAACGCCAGATCGGCGTCATCGCCCTGCGTGCCCCATTTCTTCGAGTCGCGCTGGATGGCCGAAAGCTGATCCTCGTAGACCTGCTTGGATTCGAAGAGGAGCCGGCCAATCAGCGTCGACTTGCCGTCGTCCACCGAGCCACAGGTGATGAATCTGAGCAGATCCTTATCGGCGTGCTGCTTGAGGAGGGCCTCGATATCCATGCTCAGAAATACCCCTGTCGTTTCTTGTCTTCCATCGAGGCACCCGGGTCGCGGTCGATGGACCGTCCCTGACGCTCCGAATGCTTGACCTTGAGCGTCTCTTCGATGACCTCCAGAAGGGTCGTGGCCGAGGACTCCACGGCCCCGGTCAGCGGCCAGCAGCCGAGGCTGCGGAAACGCACGGGCTTCATTGTGGGCTCCTGGTCGAAGTCCTTCGGCAGGCGGGCCGGATCATCGACCACGATCAGCGCACCGTCGCGCTCGACCACCGGTCGCTCGGCGGCAAAGTAGAGCGGCACCATGGGAATGTTTTCGGCGTAGATGTACTGCCAGATATCCAGCTCAGTCCAGTTGGATAAGGGGAAAACCCGAATCGATTCGCCCTTGTGGACCCGTCCGTTGTAGAGATTCCAGAGCTCCGGGCGCTGATTCTTCGGATCCCAGCCCTGATTGCGATCGCGGAAGGAAAAAACGCGCTCCTTGGCTCGCGACCGCTCCTCGTCGCGGCGTGCACCGCCGAAGGCGGCGTCGAAACCGTGCTGACTGAGCGCCTGCTTGAGGGCCTGCATCGCCATCAGGTCGATGTGCACCTTGGAGCCATGGGTAAACGGGCCGACGTTCTGGGCCACGCCCTCCTGGTTGGTGTGGGCGATCAGCTCCATGCCCATCTCCCGTGCCATCCGATCGCGGAATTCGTAGACGGCCTGAAAATCCCAGGTCGTGTCGACGTGGAGCAGGGGAAACGGCGGCGGACTGGGATGAAACGCCTTGCGCGCCAGGTGCAGCATCACGCCCGAATCCTTGCCGACGGAATACAGCATGACCGGCTTGTCGGCGGTTGCGGCCACCTCACGGATGATGTGGATGGCCTCGGCCTCGAGCATTTCCAGATGACTCAGACTGGCACTAGATTCGGAAGACGATACTGCGGTCATGGACTCAGGCGCTTTGATTCGAATGAACTGGTACGCCCACGCGCGCGGCCCTCAGGCCGCCTTCCGGAACCAGTCCGGATCGGGCGTCGCGCAGACGATGAAATGCGGATTCAACAGGGACTCACGGGCATTGTAGGACAGGGGCTGGCCCGTTTCCGCATTCAGGACCTGGCCGCCGGCTTCTTCGACGACGGCCTGGGCAGCACAGGTATCCCATTCGCTCGTCGGACCGAGACGGGGGTACACATCGGCTGATCCGTCGGCCACCAGGCAGAGCTTCAGTGAGCTGCCCATGGCCACCATCTCCGCGTCGCCGAGGCGCTCGACGAAGGCATCGACGGCCGGCGTATTGTGCGAGCGAGACCCCACGACCTGCCAGGGCCGATCGGCAATCTTCTCGCCGACATGGATGGCGACCGGGTCGCGGTCACCGTCCTGTCGCCAGGCGCCCTCGCCTCGTGCGGCAAAGAACCAGCGATCCAGCGCCGGCGCGAACACCACACCCAGGATGGGCCGATGCTGTTCGACGAGGGCCACATTCACCGTGAACTCATCGTTGCGCTTGAGAAACTCCCGCGTGCCGTCGAGGGGGTCGACGACCCAGCAACGATCCCAGGTCTTGCGCGTCGACCAGGGAGCCTGGGCGCTCTCTTCCGACAGCACTGGAATATCCGGCGTCAGGGCTTCCAGCGCCCTGACAAGGATGTCATTGGCGGCGGTGTCGGCCGCCGTCAGCGGGCTGTCGTCGCTTTTCAATTCGGTCTCGAAACGGGTCGGATCGGCGTAGATCTCGAGGATTGCCGCTCCCGCCTCGGCCACGGCGTGGCGCACCTGCGCCAGCATCTCTTGCGTGCTCATCATGGACTTTTCGTTGATTAAACAGCCGGCCAGTCTACCCGGTTTCCCCGGCGGGTAAAAGGCATGATGCGCTCAGTCCCTTGTTGAATCCAGCCAGTTCGAGAAGGCCTGGCCGATTTCAGGATGACGCTGGCCGAAATGGACCGTTGCCTGCAGAAAGCCCAGCTTGCTGCCGCAGTCGAAGTGGCGCCCCTCGAATTCATAGGCATCGACGGCCTCGCGCTTGAGCAGCTCGGCAATCGCGTCCGTCAGCTGGATTTCACCGCGATGATCGGGCGGGGTTTGTTCGAGCAGATCGAAGATACCGGCACTCAGGACGTAGCGTCCGACCACGGCCAGATTCGACGGCGCCTGCTCCGGTGTTGGCTTCTCGACGATCCCGCGAAGTCGACCCGAGCGTCCGTCGAGCTTGGCGACATCGACCACACCATAGGCCTGCGTCCGCTCCTTCGGCACGGCTTCGACGCTGATCACCGAGGCGCCCGTCGCCTGGCGATGGCGAGCGAGCTGCGCCATCACCGGGTCACTGGGATGATGAATCAGGTCATCCGGCAGGATGATGCCAAAGGCCTCATCGGGGACCAGGGAGCGGGCACACAGGATGGCGTGCCCAAGGCCAAGGGCTTCGGGCTGGCGGACGTAGAGGCATTCCGCATCCGAGGGCATCAGCTCGGCGAGCTGATCCAGCGTGTCCTGCTTGCCGCGCCGTTCCAGCTCGGTTTCGAGCTCGTAGGCCTTGTCGAAATAATCCGCGATGGCGCCCTTGGTTCGTCCTGTGACGAACACCAGGCGTCGCGCGCCAGCGGCAAGGGCTTCCTCAACGGCGTACTGGATCAGCGGTCGGTCGACCACCGGCAGCATTTCCTTGGGCACCGTTTTCGTGGCCGGCAGAAATCGCGTCCCCAGGCCGGCGACAGGAAAGACAACAGTATTCAGAGCCATGCCGGGTACCTCCCCCTTGATTGAAATTCAAAAGACCTCGGGCCAGCAAGCGTCAATGGCCCTGCGCCTCGCCCCAGAGATATTTATGGGTCTGGAGCTGCAGGCGGACCGGCGCGCGTTCGGCGAGGATCCACGCCGCCAGTTCCCTCGGATGCAGGACCTGCCAGACCGGTGAAACCAACACCTGCCACCGGCCAAGCTCATGCTCCCGAAGCTGGACCAGGGCCCATTCGAAGTCCTGGCGATCAGCGATGACGATCTTGATCTGATCCCGGGGCTGAAGATGGGCCAGGTTATCCCAATCGTTCCGATCGACCTCGCCCGATCCCGGCGCCTTCAGGTCCATGACCTTGATGACGCGCGGATCGACGTCAGCGACGGAGACCGCGCCGCTGGTCTCGAGGGAAACGACCTGACCGGCATCACAGAGTGCCCGCAGGAGATCGAGGCAGCGCTTCTGGGACAGGGGCTCTCCGCCCGTGACGCAGACGTGGCCAACGCCCTCGCTGTCGACGTGGGCGACGATGTCATCGATGGCCATCCAGTCGCCACCCTGGAAGGAATAGGGCGTGTCGCACCAGTGACATCGCAAGGGGCAGCCGGTCAGGCGGACGAAGACCGTGGGCCAGCCAACGAGATCGGATTCACCCTGGATCGAGGTAAAGATCTCGGTGATCTTCAGTCCGCGGTCGGAGCGATCCGCGGGCGACTCGAGTGCGGTAAGGGGCGTGGCCATGGCAGCTGATCGGAATCGGGAAGAATGCGGGGACAAGCGGCCCCGCGGGTCAGAAATGGCCGGCCAGGCGCATGTCGCGGAGACGGCCCTCGGCCAGGCGTGACAGGGTCGTGTTCGGGAAATCGGTGCGCACCTGCTCGAGCGCAGCACGGGCCTCGTTCCACTGCTGCAGCTCGAAGTGGCTGAAGCCGATCTTGAGCAGCGCATCACCCTGCTTGCTGCTGCCCGGGTAGCGCGCCAAAAGCTCGTTGAAGTAGTCGAGTGCGGTCTGGAAATCGCGCGTCACGTAGTAGGTCTCGGCCATCCAGTACTGGGCATTCGGCGCATAGGACGAATCAGGCCACTGCTGCAGGAAGCGACTGAACCCCTCCGCCGCGTCGGCATAGCGCGTCGCTCGCAGGTCGGCGAAGGCCGCATCGTAAGCGCGCTGCTCGTCCTCACCCGGGGTGTCGAGATCCCGGGCCTGACGAACCGCTGGAGCGGCCAGCGGGGTGACCTCGGCACGCGCATCAATCGGTGCGCGAAGCTCGGGCACGTCCGCGCGCGGCGGCACGGCTTGTGCGACCTGGGCACCGGGAGGCGTAGCGCCGGTCGCGTCGGCTTGGTCCGGCGTGCTGCCGCCGGGCTGGGTGCCCAGCGCCTGCAGCCGCTGATCCAGATCCAGATACTGATCACGCTGACGGCGCTGGAGATTCTCGATCTCGCGCTGCTGGGACTCGACCAGGCCACGCAGCTCGCGAACCTCTTCGAGGAGGTCCTGCACCTGATAGACGAGCTGGCTGTCCTGTGCCCGTGCAGGCGACAGGACAGCGGCCGCAAGTGCGGCCGCCATCAGGATCTGGAACACGCGCTGCATGGTCATCATCAGCGTGCGGTGTAGACGATCTCCACGCGCCGGTTGCGCTGCCAGCAATCATCGTCGCTGTTGCGGCAGACCGGGCGTTCTTCACCGTAGCTCACCACTTCCATCTGGCTGGCGCTGACCCGACCGGCTTCCATCGCTTCGCCAACGGCGTTGCCGCGACGCTCGCCGAGGGCAAGGTTGTATTCTCGCGACCCGCGCTCGTCGGCGTGCCCCTCGAGGATGACTCGAGCCGAAGGATTGGCGCGCACATAGGCCGCATGGGCCTCGATGATGGGACGAAACTGCGCCCGGATATTCGAGCGGTCGAACTCGAAATAGATCACGCGCTGACTCAGCAGGCTGTCCGGATTGTCCAGATTGCGTACGTCGGTAAAGTCACGCGGATCAAGGCGATCGGTCACCGGCGGCTCCGGCTGCTCGGTCGGCGGCTCGACCGGTGGCTCGGGCTCCGGGGTGGTTTGCCGGGCGCAAGCGGCGAGCAGAGCCGCCAACATCACGATGGCAATCAAACGCAGTGCAGTGTTCATGAAACCTCCCGATTCCTCAATAATATTTAGGTTGTATTGTTTGTAGCGTGTTGGGGCAAGACGTTCAGTCGCTCATTATCAAAAGCCGTTATTCCGACGCTCAGATCATCTGAGGCCGGTCGTGACCAGAGGCGACCAGGCTGGCTCGCGGACATCACCGGCACCAGTGACCAGTCGTTGGCGGACTCGCCCGTCCGCAGACGCTGCGGCAAGTACCCCGCGGCCACCCTGTCGTGCCGCGTACAACACCATGCTGCCGTTCGGCGCAAAGCTGGGCGACTCATCCAGACGACCGTCAGATAATACACTTAATCGCGACGTTTCGCGATCATGGACGGCAATCCGATAGTCCTCGTTTCCCTCGCTGAAGATCACGGCGATGAGGCGGTCATCCGGACCCAGGGACGCATGCGCGTTGTAACGTCCTTCGAAGGTCAGCCGCTCGGGCTCTCCGCCGTTGATGCTGATCCGATAGATCTGCGGCCGCCCGGCCCGATCCGAGGTAAACAGGACTTCCCGACCGTCGGATGAAAACACCGGTTCGGTATTGATCGACCAGTGCTGAGTCAGCTGCCGCGGGCGCTCGATGCCCTCGAGGTCGAGAATCCAGATATTGGGGCTGCCGCTTCGCGACAGGCTGACGGCGAGGTAGCGTCCATCGGGCGAGAACGCCGGGGCGCCGTTGATTCCGCGTTCGGAACTGACGACCTCGTTCTGACCCGTGTAGAGGTCCTGGACGATGACATTGGAGCGCCCGGTCGCAAAGGAAACATAGGCGAGCCGGCGCGCATCCGGCGACCAGGTCGGCGAGAGAATCGGCTCGGCGTTGCGCACCACCGTTTGCTCATTGAAGCCGTCGGCATCAGCAACCACCAGTTCATAGACCGGGTTGCCGCTGTCCTCACCGCTGGCCACGACGTAGGCAATGCGGGTGGCAAAGGCACCGGGCACGCCGAGAAGCGCCTCGTAGATGGCATCGGAGACGCGATGGGCGCCGAAGCGCAGATCACCCGGCCCTACGCCCATGGCCTGGGACAGAAGGATGCGCCCGGTGAGCACATCGAGGAGGTGGTATTCGATCTCATAGCCAAAACCATCGGCGGCATCCCGAACCTGGCCGATGACGAGGTGATCGACCTTCAGCAGCCGCCAGGTCCCGAACTGCACCTCCGAGGGCTGCACCGGACGATCGATCATGCCGCTTTCGTCCATCGGCTCGAACAGCCCCGAGCGCGCCAGATTGGCGCTGATGATCGTCGAGACCGTTGTCGCCGGCTCCGGCTCGCTCGCGCGCCAGGCGAAGGGCGCGATCGCGATCGGCATCGCACCTTCGACGCCATCGACGATCTCGATGCGCAGCTGGCCCAGCGCCAGGCCCGGCCAGACCAGCCCCAGCAGCAGCGACGCCAGGAAAAGAGTGCGCAGCGAGCGCTCAACCTTCATAAATGAAATCAAAATCGATCTCCCTTTCGAATACGGATTCATAGCCCTGGTAGGGCAAAAACGCCACGCGCAGAACGGCGGCGGTGATCGAACGGCGTGTCGCAGCATCGGCGTTGCAGGGTGAGACAATCTCGGCGCCGATTATTTCCCCGCCCGGGATCTGGACCACGCGAATGCGACAGACCACGCCGGGCTGAGTGGTGGGCGGACGGGTCCAGTTGCGGCGCACGAGTTCGCGAATCGTGGCGACGTATTCCTCGCTCAGGGTCGCACGGCGCGCATCGGCGGCGGCCTGCTCGCTGGCCAGGCGCAGTCGCTCGGCCTCCTCGGCGGCTTCGCGCTCGGCCTCTTCGGCAGCACGCTGCTCGGCCAGCTCCTGCAGCCGACGCTCCTGCTCGAGCCGTTCCCGTTCGGCCTCCTCGCGCTGTCGGCGAAGCTCGGCCAGTTCCTGCAGGCGCGCTTCATCTTCGCGGCGGCGTTCCTCTTCCAGGCGCTGGCGTTCGAGCTCTCGCTGGCGCTGGAGCTCGGCCAGGCGCTCGCGCTCCGCCTGCTCGGCACGCTGCTCCTCGAGCTCGCGTGCCCGGCGCTGGCGTTCGGCCTCGCGGCGGGCCTCTTCCTGTCGTTCTTGCGCCTGCCTTTCTTGCTCCAGTTGCGCCTGACGTTGGCGCGCCTGTTCCCGTGCCTGTTCTGCCCTCTCCCGGTCCTCTTGTGCCTGGCGCTGCCGCCTGGCCTCGTCCTCGGCCTCGGCGCGCGCCCCTGGGGCCTGATCCACAAGGGTCACCCGGACCGGCACCTGCTGCGCCTGGAACGGCTCCCAGTCCCAGGTGCCGATCAGCAGAAAAAGGCCGATGAGGACGTGAACGCCGACCGCCAGCGCGAAGGCCGCGAGGTTGTCCTTGAATGTCTGACTGCGGTTGGCCACTCAGTCGAGCCCTGCAAGCGCAGGCCAACGGTTCGGCGACCGATCGTTCGTCGTCGGTGCCGCACGCATCAAGGGCTTCATTCCTCTTCCGGGTCGCCGACCAGTCCGATCGAGGCGACGCCCGCCTGCTGCAGATGAACCATCGCCTGATAGATGTACTGATAGTCGGTCTGTTGATCACCGCCGACGAGCACCTGCAGCTCCGGATTGCGCGCCACGATCGCGGCGACGGTATTGACCAGGGTCTCACCGTCGATGAGCTGGGGCTGGTCGCCGGTATCCAGATAGAAATCACCGGCCGCCGTCACCGTGACCATCAGCGGATCGCCCTGGTCTTCCATCGGCTCGGCGTTGCCCGTGGGCAGCTCGATCTCGACGCCCAGGTTCATCAGCGGTGCGGTGATCATGAAAATGACCAGCAGCACCAGCATCACGTCGATGTAGGGCACCACGTTGATCTCCGACATGCGCCGGCGCCGGCGTCGGGTGTAGCGTTCACTCATACCGTCGCCCTCTGTCTACTTCTCGGCCTGGATGCGCCGGGCCTGGCGATGGAGAATGGCGGCGAACTCTTCCTTGAAGTTGTCGTAGCGCAGCTCCAGGCGCTCGAGCTGGCCGGAGTATTTATTGAAGGCGATCACCGCCGGGATGGCGGCGAACAGGCCGATGGCCGTCGCGATCAGCGCCTCGGAGATACCGGGCGCCACCATCGCGATCGTGGCCGACTGGGCACCGGCCAGGCCGCGAAACGAATTCATGATGCCCCAGACCGTTCCGAACAGGCCGATGTAGGGGCTCACGGAACCGACGGTCGCCAGAAATCCCAGATGGTGTTCGAGGCGATCGACTTCGCGATTCAGGGCCACGCGCATGGCACGCTGGGCGCCATCGACGAGGGCATCGGGATTGATGTGTCGCTCATCGCGCAGGCGGGAGAACTCGCGGAAGCCGGCCTCGAAAATGGCCTCAGCACCCTCGCGGCCGGCCCGATTCGAGGCCACGGCATCGTAGAGCTTGTTCAGGTCCGTGCCGGACCAGAACTTTTCCTCGAATTCCCGCAGACGCTTCTCGGACCGGGAGAACATCTGGCGCTTGCGGAAGATGACCATCCAGGAAGCCAGGGAGGCCAGCACCAGCAGGGCCATGACGGCCTGAACCAGCAGGCTGGCCTCCATGATCAGATGCCAGATTTCCAGCTCGTTTGCGTTCATTCTCGATTGTCCTGTGGCGTTTTCTCAAATGGTGGTGGCGCGTCGCCGGGCCCGTCGTTCAGGGGGCGTCTGGCGCGCGCTCGCGTCGATCGTTCTCGATGGCGGCGACCAAGTCGCGCGGCGCCCGTGCCGGCCTGAAGGTGACTGCATCCAGGCAGGCCGCATCGACCCTGGCCTCGGCCAGCGTCAATCCATCGCTGGCCCGAGTGATGCGCTGGGTAAAGCTCATCGATGCGCCTCGAAGGGTTTCGACGCAAACCGATACGGCAAGTTCATCTTCGAGGCGGGCGGGGGCGATGAAATCCGTTTCCATTCGGGTCACGGCAAAGACGCGGTTGCCCCCCTGCTTCAGCTGCTGCTGGGGGAATCCGAGCTCGCGCAGCCAATCCGAACGCGCCCGCTCGAAAAAATGCAGGTAGCGCGCGTGGTAGACCACGCCGCCGGCGTCCGTGTCCTCCCAATAGACTCGATAGTGCTTCCGGTACACCGCCATGTCAGTCCGAGTCGCCGGCCGGGCGGGCGGCGGAACTGAACAGGTCCTCGCTGGCGGTGCCCGCCGGCGGACTGAGGCCGAAGTGCTGCCAGGTGCGGGACGTCGCCATGCGGCCGCGCGCGGTCCGCACCAGATACCCCTCCTGAATCAGGAACGGTTCGATCACATCCTCGATCGTGCCGCGCTCCTCGGACAGGGACGCGGCCAGGCTCTCGACGCCGACGGGGCCGCCGTTGAAATGTTCGATCAGAACGCTGAGCAGACGACGGTCCATCGTGTCGAAGCCGCGCCGATCGACCTGCATCATCTCCAGCGCGTCGGACGCGGCCGTCGACGAAATCCGCCCGTCGGCACGGACCTGTGCAAAATCTCGCACGCGGCGCAGGAGTCGGTTCGCGATGCGCGGGGTACCGCGGGCGCGACGCGCGATCTCCGAAGCGCCTTCGGCGTCGGCTTCGATGCCCAGGATGCCAGCCGAGCGCTCGACGATGCGAGCCAGGTCCTTCGCGTCGTAGAACTCGAGGCGCTCGACGATGCCGAAGCGGTCGCGCAGCGGTGAGGTCAGCAATCCGGCGCGAGTGGTCGCACCGACCAGGGTGAAGCGCGGTAGATCGAGCTGAATCGAGCGCGCGGCCGGGCCTTCACCGATGATGATATCGATCCGGTAGTCCTCCATCGCCGGATAGAGGACCTCCTCGACCACCGGGCTGAGGCGGTGGATTTCATCGACGAACAGAACGTCGCCGGGCTCCAGGTTGGTCAGCATGGCGGCGAGGTCGCCGGCCCGCTCCAGCACCGGGCCCGAGGTCTGGCGCAGCTGCGTGCCCATCTCGGCGGCGATCACGTGGGCAAGCGTCGTCTTGCCCAGCCCCGGCGGGCCGAAGATCAGCACGTGGTCGAGGGCCTCGTGACGCGTCCGCGCCGATTCCAGATAGATCGACAGGCGCTCTTTCATCCGCGGCTGGCCGATGTACTCGGCCATGCGCGCCGGGCGCAGGCTCGCCTCGATGCGCGCCTCGTCGGGCTGATCGTCGGGACTGATCAGGCGGGACTCGTCCATCAGCCACTCATCTTCTGTTTCAGGGCAGCGCGGATCAGCTGCTCGGCCGACTGATCGGGCTCGGCCACGGCGCGCACCATCTTCAGCGCTTCCGCCGCCGAATAGCCCAGTGCGGTCAGGGCCGCTCGCGCTTCGCTGCTGGCATCGGACGGTGCAGGCTCACCGCCACCGCTCTCCTGCTCGGGCAGCCGGCCGCGCATTTCCAGAATCAGGCGCTCTGCAGTCTTCTTGCCGATGCCCGGCAAGCGGGTCAGGGCCTGGGAATCCCCGGCCTCGACCATCATCGAGAAATCATCGCTGCTGACTCCGGACAGGATGGCCAGGGCCAGGCGGGGGCCGACGCCGGAGACCTTGAGCAGTTCCCGGAACAGGGCCCGGTCCGAGCGGCGCATGAAGCCGTAGAGCGTGTGGGCATCCTCGCGCACGATCAGCTGGGTCAGCAGGGTCACGCCCTCCCCGACCGCCGGCAGCTGGTCGAAGACGCTCAGGGGGCACTCGACCTCGTAACCCACGCCCGCGACGTCGATCACCACCTGGGGCGGCTGACGCTCGAGGACCGTGCCTTTCAGCTGGGCGATCATCGCAGGACGACCCCGGCCGGCAGGCGCGCGTTGGTCTGGCGCGTGTGGTGGTGGCAGAGGGCGATCGCGAGGGCATCGAAGGCGTCCTCACCGTAGGCGGTCTGGGTCTTCAGAAGCATCCGGGTCATGTGCTGAACCTGGTCCTTGCTCGCCCCGCCGCGGCCGACGAGGGCCTGCTTGATCTCGCGTGGCGCATATTCATGGACCGCCAGTCCGCCGCCGACCAGGGCGCAGATCGCCGCGCCGCGAGCCTGGCCGAGCTTGATCGCAGACTGGGGGTTCTTGCTCATGAAGACGGTTTCGATCGCGGCCTCGGCGGGCGAGTAGTCGGTGATGATGGCCTGCAGGCGCTGAAAGATCTGTCCCAGGCGCTCGGGCATCGGCCCGCCACCCAGGCGCAGCGATTCGGCGTGGATCAGACGCTCCCCTTCGATGATGCCGACGCCGGTGATGCGCGAGCCCGGATCCAGACCGAGGATACGCATCAGTCCTCGTAGGCTTCCGCTGGAATGTCGGCGTTGGACCAGACATCCTGGGTGTCGTCGAGATCCTCGAGCACGTCGAGAAACCTGAGCACCTTCTGGCCCGTGTCGACATCGAGTTCGACGAGGGTTTCCGCGCGCTGAGTGACCTCCGACTCCTCCGGCTCGAGACCGGCCGCCTTAAGACCGTCGCGAACGGTGGCGTAGTTGTCCGGGGTGGTCAGCACCTCGATGCTGCCATCGTCGCCGGTGACGATGTCCTCGGCGCCCAGCTCCAGCGCGGCTTCCATCACCTGATCCTCATCGGTGCCTGGCGCGAAGGTGATCACGCCGGTTTTTTCAAAGAGGTAGGCGACCGAGCCGTCGGTGCCGAGATTACCGCCGTGCTTGGTGAAGGCGTGGCGCACCGCCGCGACCGTGCGGTTTCGATTATCGGTGACGCAATCGACCATGACCGCGACGCCGCCGGGGGCGTAGCCTTCGTAGCGCAGCTCCTCGTAGCTCACGCCCTCGAGGTCGCCCGTCGCTTTCTTGATCGCGCGCTCGATATTGTCCTTGGGCACGTTGGCGGCGTTGGCCTTGTCCCAGGCCAGGCGCAGGCGCGGGTTGGCATCGGGATCACCGCCGCCCTCGCGCGCCGCCACCGTGATCTCACGAACCAGACGGGTAAAGATCTTGCCGCGTTTGGCGTCCTGCGCCTTCTTGCGGTGCTGGATATTGGCCCATTTACTGTGACCTGCCATGAAACAGACTCTTTCGATGCGATGAAGACTGGCCATTTTAACCGATGGTGGCCGCCATCACCGCCTCGGCGCTACGGCAGGGGCCGCCCATGCGTCGATCAGAGCCAGCCCATCCCATCGACACATTTCGTCACCGCAGTCGTTCAGCGACCGGTCAGGCTTCGGGACTACAATGGTCCTCAGACTCACGCTGGAAGATCATGATGCGCGCCCTAACGACCCTGTTTCTCATCCTGTTCTGCCTGACTGCCCGGGCTCAGGGCGAGATCAACGTTCTCACTGACCTCAATTCCCCGTTCCCACCCGGCTGCATCGCCCTGTCCCTGCCAGAGGCGCCGACCAGTTCGGACAACACCCTGTTCGACGAAGACATTGCCGCACCCAGCGTGGGCAGCCTGTCCCTCGACTCGACGGTGCGCGTGACGATCTGGCGCGTGGGCTGTCATGACCCGGGCTTTTCGGTCCTGATGGTGCGTCTTCAGGCGCTGGACTTTCCCGACAACTCCTTCGTGATGGTGCCGCGGATCTTTGCCGATGCCGGCGTCACCGACTTTCCCCTGCACGAAGGCCAGCTGATCCCGCACCCGGCCATCGGCCAGGCCGGCGCGTCGAGTGAGGTCATCCCCGACCAGGGCCGGACCTACATGCTGGCGGTCAATCCGACCACCATCAATGACCCCGAGTCCTTCTTCCTGCCCGAGGACTACAACGGCGAGTTCACCGTTGAGCTGTTCTGGGGTGACTTCGCGCCCCAGGCCGCGCCCCTCGGCGAGCTGTTCCCAATCGCCGCCTACGACCCGGCCGTGGATCCGACCCAGTTCAATACGCAGATCCTGCACGGGCGCATGTCGGGCCAGTACACCTTCGACGGCATTCCCTCAACGGGCCTGCAGCTGCTCGTCGGCGAGCAGTCCGACGACACGAACTTCATCTTCGCGATCTTCTTCACCTACCTCAACGGCGAGCCCTTCTGGGTCGTGGGCACCACCGGCGGCGAGGCCCCGGGCTTTCCCCAGATCGAGCTGGGCATGCTGCGCTTTACCGGCGGCGAGTTCTTCGGCCTCGGGTCGGGCAGCTTCGAGCAGTCCGATATCACCATCGAGGAGGTTGGCTCGATCTTCATCGACCCGATCGACTGCGACAACCTGCTGGTGGGCTACGACTTCACGCCCATCAACGGCGGCAGCGGCGTTCTTGACGCCGAGCGCTTCATCGATATCGCCGGCTACAGCTGCAACCCCTGGAACTAAGGGCTCTGAATCAACGATGCTCGGAGCAGCCGAGCATCGTTATTCCGATGGGCCAAGGCACGCTAGGACGATCGCCGGCTGAAGCGGCCCTGGTCGAGGAAGCAGGCCACTTCGTCGGCGACGCGTGCCGACAAGACCAGGCCCGAATGCGACACCGGCAGCTGGAGGTGGTCGGCGGCATCGGCAAGGCGCGTTTCCGCCACGCTGACCGTGCCGTCATGGGGTCGCTCGAGGCGCTCGATGGCGCGGCCCAGACCCATGCCCTGCGTGCCGGCGATGATGCCGGTGTCGCGCCCGCTGGGGGCGTGGGCAAAGCCGGTCGTGAGAATCCTGCCCGAGCGACCGATGAGACCGCGCGCGACGGGCCACTCCGCGAGGCGACGGGCCACCGCCGAACCGGTGACCGGTGAGCCGAGCAGCACCACGCGACCCGGCGGCAGGCCGCCGAACTCATCGAGCATCCGCAGGATGACCAGGCCGCCCAGGCTATGGCCGACGAAGTCCAGGGTCCTGGCCTCGAGCCCGCGCGCAAAGCGATGGAGGCGCCGCGCGCTTTCGGCCACCGATCGACGAACCGTCGGATAAGCGAAGGTCCGACAGGCGAAGCCCTTCGCCCCGAGGCGCCGCGCCATCAATTTCAAGCTGACCGAGCCGTACCAGAGCCCATGGACGAGGACGACGGTGCGACGGCCGGCGCTCATGCACTCAGTCCGTTTTCGGCTCGGATGCCTGCAGCGCAATGCCCAGCTCGTCGAGCTGGTTCTGGTCGACGGGCGCCGGAGCGCTTGTGAGCGGGCAAAGGGCCGAGGCGGTCTTCGGGAAGGCGATCACCTCGCGAATCGAGTCCTCGCCGGCCATCAGCGCGGCGATGCGATCGATGCCGAAGGCGATACCGCCGTGGGGCGGGCAGCCGAAGCGCAGCGCATCGAGGAGAAAGCCGAAGCGCTCGCGGGCCTCGCCCTCGTCGATTCCGAGCAGGTCGAACACCGCCTGCTGGATCGAAGAGTCGTGGATACGAATCGACCCGCCGCCGATTTCGGAGCCGTTCAGAACCAGGTCGTAGGCCCGCGAAAGGGCGTCACCAGGATTCGCCCGAAGGGCATCCGCATCGGGCGTCGATGGCGCCGTGAAGGGGTGATGGAGGGCGTAGAAACGCTGGTCCTCCTCATCGAACTCGAACATCGGGAAGTCGACGACCCAGAGCGGCCGCCAGCCGGATTCGACCAGATCGAAGTCGCGGCCGACCTTCAAGCGCAGGGCGCCCATGAAGGCCGCCACCGTCGGTTTCGGACCCGCGCCGAAGAACAGCAGATCGCCGGTCTCGGCCGCCGTCGCGTCGAGGATGCCGGCCACGGCCGGGTCGTTGAGAAACTTGGCGATCGGCGACTGGACGCCGTCGAGGCCCGCTTCGCGATCGTTGACCTTCATCCAGGCCAGGCCCTTGGCGCCGTACTTCGCTGCCAGGGCCGTGTACTCGTCGATCTGCTTGCGACTCAGGCTGGCACCCCCCGGTACGCGCAGCGCGGCGACGCGCGAGCCCGGGTCGTTCGCCGGCCCGGAAAAGACCTTGAACTCGACCTGGCGGACCTGATCGCAGATCGTGACGAGCTCGAGGGGAATGCGAAGATCCGGCTTGTCGGATCCGAAGCGTCGCATGGCCTCGGACCAGCTCATGCGCGGGAAGGGTCCCGGCAGTTCGATACCGAGGACATCGCGAAACACGGCGCGCAGCATGCCCTCGGCGATCGACTGCACGTCGGATTCTTCAACGAAAGCCATCTCCAGATCGAGCTGAGTGAACTCGGGCTGGCGGTCCGCGCGAAGGTCCTCGTCGCGAAAGCAGCGGGCAATCTGGTAGTAGCGATCCATGCCGCTCATCATCAGCAGCTGCTTGAAGATCTGCGGCGACTGGGGCAGCGCAAAGAAACTCCCCGGATGGACGCGGCTCGGGACCAGGTAGTCTCGAGCACCCTCCGGCGTCGCCTTGGTCAGGATCGGCGTCTCCATATCGAGGAAATCATGATCCTCGAGGTAGCGCCGGATGGCGCCGGTCAGGCGCGAGCGCAGGCGCAGATTCTTCTGCATCCGGTCGCGGCGGAGATCGAGGTAGCGGTATTTCAACCGCACCTCCTCACCGTCGTCATCGTTCATCAGCAGCGGCAGGGGCGCCGAAGGATTCAGCAGCTCGACCTCGTCGGCCAGAAGCTCGACCTTGCCCGTCGTCATCTCGGCGTTCCACTGGCTTTCCGGACGCAGCCGGATCCGGCCCGTGACGCGGACCACGAACTCGTTGCGCAGACCCTCTGCGACCTCGAAGGCCGCCTTGTTATCGGGCTCGACGATCACCTGCAGGAGGCCCGCGTGGTCGCGCAAGCCGATGAAGATCAGACCGCCGAGGTCACGCGCTCGCGCGACCCAGCCGCACAGGGTAACGGTCTGGCCGGCCAGCGTTTCGTTGATGTTGCCGCAAAGGTGAGTGCGCATGATTGAAGAACTTTTCTGTCAGATGAATGAACGGTCCAGGGACGAGATGCCTGCCGTAATCAGGTCGCACCGCTCTGGGAGCCGGCGCTTGTCGAACTGCTCTTGGTCCCCGCAGCCGCGGTCTTGTCCGAGGACGTGCTGGACGCTTTGCTGCTGTCCGAGCCTCCCCCGGAGGATCCGCCCTCGCCCGCCGGCGCGGACGACGAGGTCTCCTTGCCCGCGCTATCGCCGGCGAGGTTGCGCTTTCCGTCCTTCTTGAAGTCGGTTTCGTACCAGCCGCCGCCCTTCAGGCGAAAGCCGGCGGCGGAAATCTTCTTGACCAGGGCCGACTCATGACAGGCCGGACACTCGGTCAATGGATCGTCGGACAATTTCTGGAGCTTCTCCAGCTCATGGCCACAGGCCTGACAACGGTATTCATAGATCGGCATGATGACTTCCTGAAGCGATGTGCAGCAAAAGATTCGCTATAGTGGGGACCGATAGCGAGGATTTCGAGACTCCCAGCCCGCCATTTTGCCAGAAACCAGCCGCCTTTCGACGATTCACCATCGATGTTGTCCCCACTGTGACGCTCCCGGACTCCCTGCACAGCGCGCTCGTCGATCTGGACTTCGACCAGGGCGAGCCGCTCGGCCTGTCCAACCAGGGCGAGGTTCGACGCTTTCGCATCGACGGCCTGGACCTGGCAATCAAGCGGCCCAAGGGCCGTGGCCTGGCCTGGCGCCTGCGCGCGGCGACGATCCGCCATGAATACCGGGCCTACGAGAAACTCGATGGCCTGGACGGAATTCCGAGCTGCTACGGCCTGCTGCCCGGCGACCGGCTGGTACTGGCGTTCGTTCAGGGGAGCCCACTTCGAGACGTGGCCATCGATCGCGACAGCCCCTTCTACCCGGCGCTACTCGATCTGATCCAGGCCATGCACGCGCGAGGCGTGGCGCACGGCGACCTCAAGCGCAAGGCCAATCTGCTCATCACCCCCGCCGGCCGGCCCGTGATCCTGGATTTTGGAACCGCCACCCTCTGCCGGTCCGGCTCCCATGCCGTCAACCGGCGCCTGTTCGAGCTGATCCGCCAGACCGACCTCAATGCCTGGATAAAGCTCAAATACGGCGGCTACGAAAACCTGAGCGAGGACGACCAGCAGCTGCTTCGTCGAACCGGCATCGAGCGCTGGCTGAGCCGTCTGCGGCGCGGCTGACGCGCTTCAAGCAACGGATCAGCCTGCCGGTGCCAGCCGTTGCAGTCCTTCGGCGATCGACACGCGCGGGGCATAGGCCAGGTCGCGGCGCGCGGCACCGAGGTCATACCAGTGCGCAGTGCTGAGATGATCCACCACGAAGCGCGACAGGGGCGGATCGCTCCGTCGCCGGGTCAGGCGCCACAGGCCTTCCACCAGCGTGGCCACGGCCATCGCCACGCCCGGATGAATCGTGCGAATCACCGGCGTCTCACCGGCAGCGCGAAGCAGCGCGGCAATGATCTCGCCGGTGGCCATCGGCTCCCCGTTGGAGATGAAATAAGCACGGCCGGCGGACCGACCGGCGCCGAGCAGATCCTCGAGGGCCAGCACGTGGGCCTCGGCGGCGTTGTCGATGTAGACCGTATCGATCAGCTTCTCCGGGGCGGGCAGGCGCAGGCGCCCGGCCCGGTTCTTGTCTATCAAGCGCGGCAGCAGCTGATTGTCGCCGGGGCCCCAGATCAGATGCGGACGCAGGGCGCAGGTCCTGAGCGCGTCGTCGTTCGCGGCAAGCACCATCTTTTCGGCCCGGGCCTTGGTTTCGGGGTAAGGCGAGTGAAAATGCTGGGGGTACGGCAGGCGCTCGTCACCGCCCTCGATATCGCCGCCGCCGTGGACGACACTCGGCGAGGAGGTGTGGACCAGCGCTCGGACCGCGTGCCGACGGCAGGCCTCGATCACATGGCGCGTGCCATCGACGTTGGGCCGCTCGAAATCCGGCGCGTACAGCCCCGGACCCGCCTTGGCGGCCACATGGATCACCGCGTCGCAGCCCGACACGGCACCATCGACGGCCGACGCCTCGGCGAGGTCGCCGCGCTGACACTCCACCCCGAGCGCTTCCAGCGCCGGATAGCTCGAGCGGTTGAGGATACGTGTTGCAAAGCCCTTGGCAAGCAGTTGACGCACCACCGCCTGGCCAAGGAACCCCCCGCCGCCGGTCACCAGTACCTTCATTTGAGTTTCTTCTCGACAGGATCCAACGCCCCAGAATACTCGTTTTGCCCGCCCGGATTGCCGATCAAGATGTCCGTCGGGGGCTTTTGCTGCGACAATGCAGACCGCATATCTGACCACTGAATCCCAGGACCACTGCTTGTTATGAGTCAATACGTCTACACGATGCACCGCGTCTCGAAGGTGGTGCCGCCGAATCGGACCCTGATCAAGGACATCTCCCTGTCCTTCTTCCCGGGGGCCAAGATCGGCGTTCTCGGCCTGAACGGCGCCGGCAAGTCCACGGTGCTGCGCATCATGGCCGGCGTCGACAAGGAGT
>CAZDFS010000029.1:0-40006 GCA_964504865.1 uncultured Wenzhouxiangella sp. | reverse complement strand
TCAGGATCTCGCCGGCGAGCTCGTCGTCCTGGGTCATCACGCCGCTGGCATGGTGGCCGAGCGCGACCACGCAGGCCCCGGTCAGGGTGGCGATGTCGACCATCGCCTTGGGTTTGCTGTTCTGACCCGTCCAGTAGATCGCATCGGCCAGGATCATCCGGCCCTCGGCGTCGGTGTTGTGGACTTCGATGGTCTTGCCGTTCATCGCCGTGATCACATCGCCCGGACGATAGGCCTTGCCGTCGGGCATGTTCTCGACCGCGGCGACCACGCCGTCGACGTTGATCGGAAGCTTCAGGCGTGCGGCGGCCTCGATCGCGCCGATCGTCGAGGCGGCACCGCACATGTCGAATTTCATCTGTTCCATCAGCTCACGGGGCTTGATCGAGATGCCGCCCGTGTCGAAGGTCACGCCCTTGCCGACCATGGCCAGGGGGGCATCATGCTCCTCCCCGCCGCGCCAGCGCAGGCGGATCAGGCGCGAGGGGTTGACGCTGCCCTGGCCCACGGCCAACAGGGCGTTCATCCCCAGGGCGCTCATCTCGTCCTCGTCGAGTACCTCGACCTCGAGGCCATCGATTTCAGCAGCGAGCCGGGTGGCGATCTCGGCCAGATAGACCGGTGTGCAGACGTTCGGCGGCAGGTCGCCGAGATCGCGCGTGGTCCGTATGCCAGTGGCGAGGGCGGTGGCCAGCGCCAGCTGCTTCTTCGCACCCTCGGACTCCGGGACGCTGACGGTGTCGGTGGCTGGAGCGGCGTCCTCGTCGGCCTTCTTGGTCGCCGAATAGATGTAATCGGCGTGGGCCAGACCCAGTGCGGTCTGCCGCATGACCCAATTTTTGCTGCGACCGCTCACCGGCGTCTCGCTCAGCAGGCAGTGGGCGGTGGTGGCTTTGCACTGGCGAAGGGCCTTGCCCGCCGCCTTGACGACTTTGACGAAGGCAATACCGTCGAGCTTGTCTGCCTTGCCGAGACCGACGAGGATCAATCGCTCGGCCGCAAGGCCGCTCGGGCGATGGAGAAGCAGGGTCTTTCCGGTCTTGCGCGGCAAGTCGCCGGCCTGGTCGAGCTGTTCCAGCAGGCCGCCGGTTGCTTGGTTGATGTCCCGAAGATGGCCGTCGAGGGCCTGGTCCATACCAATCCCGGCAATCAGGGCGCCGGTAGAAACTTCTGAGATCGAGTCGGTTCGAGTTGTAAACTGCATTCGCGGAATCCTGTTGGCTTCAATGTCGAGATCATCGCATGATCGCGTGCCGGCAGACGAAAACGAGCCCCCCTGGGCTATCCCGGTTCGACCCGCCGACCGGGTCTGACCATTGTAACCATCTCAATCAGGTGCGACATGCCCTGCTGTGCTGACCTAATCCGATCGACCAGGCATCACCCGCGCCTGCTTCCTGTTCCGAGCAGGGGGGCGCGGCAGGGCCTCAGCGGGCGATGATTCTGCAGCGCTACATTCTGCGGGAGGTGGTCGAGGCCAGCCTGATGAGCCTGACCGTTTTTGTCGGGGTCATTCTTGCGCTGTTCCTGGCCGAGCTCCTCGGCGATGCGGCTCAGGGGCAGCTGCCGACGGGCAGCGTGTTCTGGCTGTTGTTTCTTCGCCTTCCCGAGGCCCTGCTGATGGTCGGGCCGCTCGGGCTGATGGTCGGTGTGCTGATGGGGTTGGGGCGTCTCGGCGAGACCAGCGAGCTGGCCGTGCAGCGTGCTTCAGGTATGGCCTTTCAGGCGGTGCTGATGCCGATTGCGCTGTGGGCGCTGTTGTGGTCGGCCGGGCTTCTTCTCGTCTCGGGATGGGCCGGGCCGGCGGCCTTCGAGCGCAGCTCCGCCTTGATGAACGAGCTGGCCCGTACCGCACTGGTTTCGGGTATCCGACCGGGGCAGTTCGATCGCCTGGATGATGGGCGCATCACGCTCTATGTGGGTGCCATCGACCGGGACAACGGCAATCTGAGCGATGTCTTCGTCTTCTTCGATGACGAGGGCGAATACGAAGTGCTGAGTGCACCGCGTGGCCGGCTCTGGATCGATGAGGACGATCAGCGGCCTTACCTGACCCTGTATGAGGGTCGTCAACTGCGCCATGCCCGCGAGCTGAGGTCGGCCGAGCGGCGACAGATCGAGTTTCAGCGCAACGATCTGCGCCTGCCCGCACCCGAGATCAGCGGCGCGGGGACGCCTGAAATGGCGCTCTCCCTGCCCGAGCTGTTGCCGCTGGGTACGGCGCCTCGGTTCCATGAATGGCACTGGCGCTGGGCGCCGCCCGTGGCGGCTCTGCTGCTTGCCGTGCTGGCCATTCCCCTGGCCCAGTCCGGTCCTCGCCAGGGCCGTTTCGGCGCCGTAATCCTGGCGCTGCTCCTGTATCTGGTCTACACCAATGTCGTCTACGCCGCGCTGGTCTGGCTGGAACGCCGTGAAGTCGTGACTGGTCCAGGCCTGTGGCCCTTGCATGCCCTGGTGCTGGCGATTCTGATGCTGCTGCTGATTCGTCAGTGGAGGCGCTGGTAATGGTCGGCGCTCGGCTGAGTCGCTACATCGTCACGCAGGTCCTGAAAGGTATTGCCCTGGTCAGCCTGCTGCTTCTCGGTCTCTACACCCTGGTCGAGCTGCTGCGAGAGGCGCGCGCACTGGGCGGGGACTATCAGGTGCTGCAGATGCTCGTGTATCTGGCGCAGACAACCCCGCGTCGGCTCTACGATATCTTTCCCTTCGCTGCCCTGATCGGCGTCACGCTCAGCCTGGGTGCGCTGGCGTCGGGCAATGAACTGGTCGCGATGCGCGCCGCCGGCTTCGATCGCGCGCGGATTCTCGGCCGCGTCCTGCTGGCGGTGGGTCTTTGCCTGGTCGCGCTCTTCGCCGTCGCCGAATGGCTGATCCCAGGTCTGGAAGCGGAGGCGCGGGCGGACCGGGAGCAGGCGCGAAGCGGCCAGATTCAGCACGGTCGTGAAGGGGTGCTCTGGCTGCGCGACCGAGATCGCATGCTGCGCATCGGTCTGTCCCTCTGGGTCAACGACAATCAGCTGCTCTTCAGTGACGTGCACATCTACGCGCTGGACTCGGCCGGGCAGGCGGGTTCACTCTGGTTTGCCGAGGAGGCCCGCCACGACGGGCAGGCCTGGCAGCTCGAGACCGTACGCCAGCTCGATGGACAGTCGGTGTCTGAACCGACGAGCGTCGATTCACTGCGTCTGGACTCGGGCCTGCGCCCGGAATTGTTCGAAGCGACCGTGTCGCGTCCCCGCCTGCTGTCAATGACCGACCTGGTGGCGATGAAGGCGCTGCTCGAGGACAACGGCCTCGATACTTCGCGCTATCGCGAGGCCTTCTGGGAGCGCCTCTACTGGCCGCTGAACGTCCTGGCCATGGTCCTGATCGGCCTGCCCTTCGTCTTTGCCGGAATGCGCCAGCGGAATCCCGGCCTGAATCTGTTCATCGGCGTGACCGTCGGGCTGCTGTTTTTCGTATTGATTCGTCTGGCCCAGGGCGTGGCCGGCGTGGTGCCGGCGCCGCTCTGGCTGACGCTGCTGCTGCCGGCGCTGTCCGTCGCCCTGGTTGCCGGGGCACTGCTGCGCCGGCGCTGAGCGCCGCGGTTCTAGCGCTTCCGGACAGGTGGCTTGGGGGTGACGCGTAGCCGCGTATCCGAGGCCAGGTCATGCCAGGTGGCCCGGTCCTTGCGGAACAGGCTCCAGACGAAGCCCAGTCCCAGACAGGCCCAGGAGACAAGGGCCATGGCGAAGCGTGCCACCGTCGCCAGCCAGGTCGGATGCTGATCCTCGCTATGGATCTCTATCCGCCATGCACTCATGCCCAGCGTCTGCCCCTTGCGCCAGCCCAGGGCGAAGTAGAGCCAGCAGATCACCAGGAGGTAGAGCTGGAAGAATCGACTGCCTGCGGGCACTTCGACGCCGCTCGGAATGACGACGATCAGGGTGGCGAGCAGGATGATTCCGAGGAGCAGCAAGCCATCGTAGAGGATCGCGGCCAGGCGTCTCCAGAGGGCGCAGGGGGCTGCGTCGGAACCGCCGGCCGTTAGGTTGCCCCTCGAATTCATTACACTAGCCTCCAGTCAACGCGTGCAGATAGGTGCTTTCTTTTGCCGCAGATGCGCGCTACTCTATCTATGGTTCTTTTCGTACGAAAGACATTCATAGTTTGTGATTTCAAGCAAAAGCAGGGCGGATAGCTACATGTTTCAAGAGTCGAATTCCTTACCACCTTGGGTCCTCCCGGGGATTGCACTGGCGTTCTGCGTCACCGGGCTTCAGGCCCAGGTGCTGGATGAATCGATCACCGTCGAGACCCGAATCACCCGGGATGCGGCCCAGGCCCAGCAGCAGATCAACCAGATCGATGACGAGACCCAGCGCCTCATCGACGACTATCGGCGAACGGTCAGCGAGACAAACAGCCTTGCAATTTACAACGATCAGCTTCAAGCGATCGTCACCGATCAGGAAAACGAGATCGCATCGATCAACCAGCAGCTCGAAGGCCTGGAAGCGACCAATCGGGACGTGGTGCCGCTGATGATCGATATGGCGAATCGTCTCCAGCCGCTGGTTGAGGCCGATATGCCGTTCCGTTTGGCCGAGCGGATCGAACGGGCACAGCGCCTGGTGGATCTGCTCGATGATTCGGACATCACAACGTCGGAAAAGTACCGCCTGATCGTCGAGGCCTATCAGACCGAGATCGAATACGGTCGGACCACGGAAGCCTACGAGGGCGAGCTCGATGACGGCCAGCGTGTGCAGTTCCTGCGCATCGGACGCACCCTGCTGTTCTGGCAGTCGACCGACGGCAGCGAGACCGGCTGGTGGAATCCCAATACCCGTCGCTACGAGACCCTGGGCGCTGAGTATCGGCTGCCGGTCAGCGATGGCCTGGCCATTGCGCGCAATCAGGTCGCACCGGATCTGATCCGCCTGCCGGTTCCGGCCCCTGTCCCTGCGGAGAACTGAGCATGAATTCAAAAACGATACTGCTGGTTGCGACACTGCTGTTGCTGCCCTTCGCGGGCCAGGCGCAGGAGGCCGAATCGCAGGCGCCGGACGTCGATACGCTCGCCGAACTGCTTCGCGACGTCGAGCGCGCCGCCTCGGAAGAGGCACGCATTGACCAACAGCGCCTGGAGCGCTTCAGACGCGATCGCGCCAATCAGCGCCAGCTTCTGGAGGAGGCACGCGCCGAGCTGCGGCGCGAGGAGGCCCGTTCCGAGCGCCTCCGTGCGGCTTTTGACAACAACGAGCTGGCCCTCGTCGAGCTCGAAACCACCCTTGATGAGCGCATGGGCAACCTCGGTGAGCTGTTCGGCGTCGTGCGTCAGGTGGCGGGTGATGTCGGCACCGTGATCGAAGAATCGCTGGTCAGCGCCCAGCTGCCCGGGCGGGCAGAGTACCTGGCGGAGCTCGCGCAGCGCCGTGAGCTGCCGACCTCCCAGGAGCTCTCGAGAATGTGGCTGGAGATGGTCAAGGAAATCTACGAATCCGGGCGCATCGTCAGCTTCAATGCGCCGGTGGTGAACCAGGACGGGCAGCTCGAGGCGAGCCGAGAAGTCGTTCGAATCGGCGTGTTCAACGCCCTGTCCGACGGCAAGTTCCTGACCTGGAATGATGATGCTCAGGAGCTGGTCGAATTGCCGCGCCAGCCCGAAGGGCGTTTCCTCGCCATGGCCGAGAACCTGCAGAATGCCCAGCCCGGTGACGTCACGGACATGGCGATCGACGGCACGCGGGGCGCGATACTGGCGCAGGTGGTTCGCTCACCGACCTGGCAGGAGCGCCGGCGTCAGGGAGGTCCCGTCGGTAACGTGATCATCGCCCTGGGCGTCATCGGCCTGCTGTTCTCGCTGTGGAAGGGCTTTGTCCTGTTCACGCGCGGACGGGCCATCAGGCGCCAGCTCAATTCAGACCAGGCCTCCGAGAGCAATGCGCTCGGCCGGGTGATCAAGGTCTATCAGGATGACCCGGATCAGGACGTCGAGACACTGGAGCTCAAGCTCGACGAAGCCATCCTGCGCGAGACCGCGCCGATGGAGGCCGGCCTGCCTTTCATCAAGGTGCTCTACGTGATCGCGCCGCTGGTGGGTCTCCTCGGTACCGTGGTCGGGATGATCCTGACCTTCCAGCAGATCACCCTGTTTGGAACCGGCGACCCGCGGATGATGGCCAACGGCATTTCGATGGCGCTGATCACCACGGTGCTGGGCCTGGTGGTCGCGATTCCGCTGACCATCATTCACAGCCTCCTGCACAGCCGTGCACGCGCACTGATCCAGATTCTCGAAGAGCAGGCAGCCGGCATCATCGCCCGCCTGGCCGAGCAGCGTCATGGTCGCGCTAGCTAGTCTTTTCGAAGCGATCCGCGAGCTGATCGAGCTCGGCGGCGACGTTCTCTGGGCCATCATGGCCGTGCTGCTGGTCATGTGGACCTTGATCGTCGAACGGCTCTGGTATTTCTTTCGCGTGATGCCGGCTCATCGTCAACAGATCCTCGAGGAATGGCAGCGTCGTGAAGACAACCGCTCCTGGCATGCCGGGAGAATCAAGGAAGAGATGGTCAGCCGGATGGAATCGGAAATGAAGACCAATATCCGAACCATCCAGACCCTGATTGCCATCTGCCCGCTGCTGGGCCTGCTCGGAACGGTGACCGGCATGGTGGCCGTGTTCGACGTCATGGCGGTGTTCGGGACCGGCAACGCGCGCGCCATGGCCTCGGGCGTTTCCCAGGCCACGATTCCCACGATGGCAGGGATGATCGCGGCTCTGTCGGGCGTGTACTTCGGCTCCTACCTCGAACGCAAGGCCGAGGTCGAGGCCGGCGCCCTCGAAGACCTGCTGCGCTACGACTGATTCAACGAGTCCTCATACCCATGGCCCGCAGACACGCAACAAAGGATGAACCGGAGATCAACATCACGCCGATGTTGGATATCGTGTTCATCATGCTCATTTTCTTCATCGTGACCACGTCGTTCATTCGCGAAACCGGGGTAGAGGTCGAGAAGCCGACGGCCCTGTCGACGGAAGCACGCCCCCAGGCCAACGTCCTTATCGCGATTCGTCCGAACGATGAAATCTGGATGAATCGCCAGCAGGTCGGCATCAACGAAGTGCGCTTCGAAGTCGAAGACGCCCGCGCCGAGAACCCGGAGAGTTCGGTCATCATCCTGGCAGATCGAGGTGCTCGAACGGGCCTGGTTGTCGAGGTGATGGACCAGGTGCAGCTGGGAGGAATCAATCGGATCTCCATCTCGACGGAAGAAGAGGGAGGGAGGTAGTCAATGCATCCGACCATTCGCTATGTCGTATCCGTGATCGTGGCCGTCGTCGTCACCCTGGCCGCGTTCTACCTGATGCATCGTCTGATTTCCGGGAATGCCGATGACGCATCCGTCAACGAGCCACCGCCGGGCATTCGCTTCGGACCCGTGGAAGTCGATGAGAACGTTCAGACCCGCGACCGCAGAAAGCCGCCGCCACCGCCGCCGCCAGATCGGCCGCCGCCGCCGCCGCAGATGGAAATTGCCCAGATGGAAGCCCAGGCCCTCGATATGCCCGATCTGGATTTGTCGAACCTGGACCTGGGCTTGTCGATGCAGGGCACCGGGCCGGCGCTGACCAACCTGTCGAACTTCAACCGCAATGAGGATGGCGACGTCATCCCACTGGTGCGGATCCAGCCCCAGTATCCTCGATCTGCGGCAATGAACTTCGTCGAAGGCTATGTCACGATCGAGTTCACGATCGATGAGACCGGAGCGGTTCGAGATCCCCGCGTGATCGATTCCAATCCGCCGCGGATCTTCGACCGCGCAGCCCTGCGTGCCATCGTGCGCTGGAAGTTCAAGCCGCGGGTGGAAGACGGCGTGGCGACGACGCGCACGGCCACCCAGACCATCGAGTTCTATCTGGACGCCCTCCAATGATCCGACCGATTCTTGTCGCGACCTTATTCCTGAGCCTCGCCGGTCCCGCCCTGAGCCAGAGCGGACAGCGTTTGCTCCAAACACAAGGCAGCGAGGCGGGGGTTTGTGGGATCGAGCGCCGAACGCTGGCCGGCGCCATGACGGCGTCGCTGGCCTCGCGCATGGAAGATATCTACGACCTGATCGGTGAGGAGCGCTACGACGAAGCCTACCCGGAACTTGAAGCGATGCTCGAGCGTGTTGGCCGTAACGAGTACGAACTGGCCGTCGTGCTGCAGACCATGGCCAATGTCCGCATGGCCCAGGAGCGCGAGGAGGACGCCCTGGCGCTGTACGAGCGTGCCATCGAGCTGGATGTGATGGGCAATGCACAGCACTTCGACATGATCCTGATGGTGGCGAATATCCACTACAGCATGGACCGCTTCCAGGAAGCGCTCGATCAGCTCGACACCTGGTTCTGCAACGTGCCTTCGGACCAGAGCAACATCAATGACGTCTGGGTGATGAAAGCCAGTCTGCATGCGCAGCTGGATGAATTCCGCGAGTCGATTACCGCCGTGGATCGTGCCATTGCCCTGGCCGATGAGCCCAAGGAGCAGTGGTACCAGCTCAAGTTCGCCATGCACGTCGAACTGGAGGAATACCGCAACGCGATCGATGCGCTGAAAGTGTTGATCGACATGAGTCCCGACACCAAGAATTACTGGCTCCAGATGTCGGCCCTCTACATGGAGCTCGACGAAGCGGCGGCATCGAAGTCGACGCTGGCTCTGGCCTATCGCCGTGACCTGCTGGATCGCCAGAGTGAGTTCATGCAGCTGGCCAGCCTGTTCCAGCTGCAGGACTCGCCGCGGCAGGCGGCGGAGGTCATGGAGGATGGCGTTGCGCGCGGCATCGTCGAAAACACCCGGCGCAACTGGGAAATGATCGGTGGCGCCTGGTATGAAGCCCGCGAACTGGAGAAAGCGCTGATCGCCTATGAGAAGGCGGGTGCGGTGTCAGAGGAAGGGAACATCGATCTGCAGCGCGGCTTCCTGCTCGTCGACCTCGAACGCTGGGATGAGGCGAGAGCAGCCATCGACCGCGCGCTTGAGTTAGGTGGCCTGTCCGAGTCGGAACAGGGCAACGCCTATCTGCTGCTCGGGATGTCACACATGAACCTCGGTGACGATGAACAAGCGCAGTCTGCCTTTAATCAGGCGGCGAATTACAGTAGAGTTAGGCAAGCCGCCCGCGAATGGATCACCCACTTGAGGAATGAGCGAGGGCGTCGTTGAGTACATTCGCAACATTACGACCGCGACCTTGGGAGGTCTGAGTTATGCAGAACAACGAAGAGATTAAACTCGAGCAGCAAGCGCCTGATGACGGAGCCGCAGCGGGCGCAGCTGCTGAGTCGACACCGGCCGAGTCGAAGAAGGCCAGCAAGAAGAAAGCATCGAAGAAGAAGTCTTCGAAGAAGAAGGCCTCCAAGAAGAAGGCTTCGAAGAAAAAAGCATCGAAGAAGAAATCTTCGAAGAAGAAGGCCTCCAAGAAGAAGGCTTCGAAGAAAAAAGCGTCCAAGAAGAAGGCTTCGAAGAAGAAGGCTTCAAAGAAGAAAGCCTCCAAGAAAAAGGCAGGCAAGAAGAAGTCTTCCAAGAAGAAAGCATCGAAGAAGAAAGCGTCGAAAAAGCGCGGCAAGAAGCGCGGCAAGAAGAAAGCAGCAAAGGCTGCGGCGCCTTCCTCGGACAACATGGGCCGCGTGCTGGCAGCCGTCGAAGAGCTTCGCGAAGCAATTCAGGAGCTTGCCGCATCCGAGATCACTCACCGCCGCAAGGCTGTCGAGGATCTGCGTGCCGCGGCTCGCGAGAAGATCTCCGACCTCGAGACCGCCGCTCAGAGCAGTATTGCCAAGCTGACCGGCAAGGGTTGAGTACCTTGGATGACGATTCGGGAGCGGCGCAGGCCGCTCCCGTTTGCGTGTCTGGAGGGGATGATCCTCCCGTTGAAATCGATCGATTCATCGATCAGGCCTGGGCTGAGCGGGGTCTCAGTCCGGCCACCATGGACGCCTATCGACAGGACCTGATGAACTTCTCGCGCTGGCTCGGAACCCGGCCGTCGGAGGCGACGCGCGGCGATGTCCTGCGCTGGCTCGGCGAGCGACTTCGTGCCGGCAGCGAGGTGGCCAGCATTACGCGATCGCTATCCTGCCTGCGCCAGTTCTATGCCTGGCGATGTCGTGTCGATGGCCGCGCACAGAATCCGATGTTCGACATCGAGGGGCCGCGCCAGCGCCAGCGTCTGCCGCACGTGCTGTCTGCCCGCGAGGTCGAGGCCCTGATCGAACAGCCCGACGGCGAGACGCCGCTTGGCCAGCGTGATCGAGCGATCCTCGAAACCCTCTATGCCACGGGGCTTCGTGTCTCGGAATTGACCGACCTGACGCTCTCCGGGCTGAACCTCGACCGAGGGCTCGTCCGGGTGATCGGGAAAGGGGGGCGAGAGCGCCTCGTGCCGCTGGGCGAGCGGGCGATCGAGGCCCTCGAGGCGTGGCTCGCAAAGGGACGTAAGGCCCTGAAAGCGTCTTCCGATCGGGTCTTCGTGTCGCGCTCCGGTCGACCCCTGTCGCGCGTCGCCGTGTGGCAGCGCTTGCGGGGTCATGCGCGGGCCGCCGGCCTTTCTCGGACGGTCTACCCCCATCTGCTTCGCCATTCCTTTGCGACCCATCTTCTTGATCACGGGGCGGATCTGCGCGTTGTCCAGATGCTGCTGGGCCATGCCGATCTGGCCACGACCCAGATCTACACGCAGGTTTCCAAGTCGCGTCTGAAGGCCGTTCACCGTCTTCATCATCCGCGCGGGTGAACTTACCCTTGGCTCGGCGTTCAAAGGCAACAGGCACTGTGACCCGCCGAGCGGCTGGTTCTCAAGTCCACGGAATATTGACTTAATCGGAGCCCCAGGCTCAATTCAAGCAGGAGAGTTTCATGACGTTGTTTTCATTGAGTCGGGGCGCCGTTGGCGTGTTGACCCTCAGTGCGGCCGGCCTGGCCTTCGCCGCAGACGCCATTCAGGAGCGCCTCGAGGGCCTGGTGCCGGATATGGATCAGGTGGTCATTGCCGAGACGCCCGTCGACGGCCTGATGCAGGTGCAGATCGGGTCGGACGTTGTCTATATGAGTGAGGACGGCCGCTATCTGTTCCAGGGCCGGATGGTCGACATGGACACGCAGCTCGACCTGACCGACCAGGCGAAGTCATCGATGCGCGCTGAAGCGCTGGCGGACCTCGATGACCTGGATTTCGTCACCTTCGGGCCGGACGATGCGGATTATGAAGTGCTCGTGTTCACTGATCCCGACTGCGGCTACTGTCGTCGCCTGCATGAGCAGATGTCCGAGTATTCCAGCGCGGGCATTCGCGTCAAGTATCTGGCCTTCCCGCGCGCCGGCGTCGATTCGAGCTCCTACGACAAGCTGGTCTCGGTCTGGTGTGCCGACGATCGTAATGCGGCGATGGATATCGCCAAGACCGGCGGGACGCCGCCGCCTGCGACCTGCGACAACCCGGTCGAGGACCAATATCGGCTGGGTCAGGCCCTCGGCGTGACCGGCACCCCGTCGATCATGACCCGCGACGGGGGACTGATTCCTGGCTATGTGCCGCCCGACCAACTGATCAGTCGGCTGGATGCGCTTGCCGCCCAGGGTGACTGACCGCCCGATCGATGGGCTTCGAACCGCAGGGCAGCTTCGAGGACAGTAACTCGGAGCTGCCCTGGACCAGACAGGGACCTGCGGGTCCCTGTTTGCGTTTCAGCGGGCGCCGGCGTTCCCGGATCGTCTGCTCAAGCAGGCCACGCGGGCAGGACGGACCCTTCTATAATTGCGGTCTCTCAAGGAACAGCGACCTCGGTCGTTTCTCGTACGGGGACAGAACATGATTTTGCTAGGTCAGGATGCACTGCCGGCGTTCCGCAGGAGCCAGCTCGAACGCGCCGCGTCCGACCGCCTCGGATGTGACTGCCAATTGGACGTTCGTGAGCTGGTCCTGGTCGCCGTCGACGCCGAGCTCGAGCTTCCGGGCGAGGTCGTCGAGCGTCTCGAGGCCCTCCTCCAGGCGCGCCGCTTTGACCTGGCCGAGGCCGATCCCCGAGACCTGCTCGTCCTGCCCCGGCCAGGCGTCCTCACGCCCTGGGCGTCGCGCGCCGGAGAGATCATCAGTCACTGTGGTCTGCCTGAGCTGTCCCGCGTCGAGCACGGCCTCTGGATCCACCTCCAGGCCGACGGCGAAACGCTGGCGGCCGATGAGCCGCTGCGCGCCGCCCTCCACGACCGCATGACCCAGGTGGTGCTGCCGATCGACTCGGAGACCTCCGGCTGGCTGGCGGACCAGGCGCCGGGCCCGCTGGGTCGTATCCTTCTCGGGGATGATCCTGTCGCAGCGCTCGAGCGGGTCAACGCTGAACTTGGGCTGGCGCTGAGCGGCGGGGAGATTCGCTATCTTGCCGAGGCCTTTTCAGCGATGGGTCGCGATCCGTCGGACGCCGAGCTGATGATGTTCGCCCAGGCCAATTCCGAGCACTGCCGCCACAAGATCTTCAACGCCAGCTGGTCCGTGGATGGCGTCGAGCGCAGTCCCTCCCTGTTCAAGCTGATTCGTCAGACCCATGCCGCGACGCCCCAGGGTACGCGCGTGGCCTATGACGATAATGCGGCGGTCATGGAGGGGGTTGGCTGCGAGCTTCTGGTGACCGACCTGGCCGACCCGACCTACCGCAGCGAGTCCGTGAGACTGCACGCGCAGATCAAGGTGGAAACCCACAATCATCCGACCGCGATCTCGCCCGACCCGGGTGCGGCGACCGGGTCCGGCGGGGAAATTCGCGACGAGTCAGCCACCGGCCGCGGGGCGCGGCCGATCGCCGCCCTGACCGGCTTCAGCGTCTCCGATCTGCGCCTTCCCGACCGCATCAAGCCCTGGGAGCAGGCGCCAGCAGCACCAACGCGGTTGGCAAGCGCCTGCGAGATCATGCTCGAGGGGCCGATCGGCGGCGCGCGCTTCAACAACGAGTTCGGCCGTCCTGCCCTGTGCGGTTATTTCCGCAGCTTCAGCCAGCAGATCGGCGACCGACTCTGGGGCTACCATAAGCCGATCATGATCGCGGGCGGCAGCGGCATGATTCGCGATGAGCTGACCCATAAGCAGCCGCTCAGCCCTGGCGATCGCATCATTGTGCTCGGCGGGCCGGCGATGCTCATTGGCCTGGGCGGGGGCGCGGCCTCGTCGATGAGCTCAGGCCAGTCCGACGAGCAGCTCGATTTTGCTTCGGTCCAGCGCGGTAACCCCGAGATGCAGCGACGCTGTCAGGAAGTCATCGACCGCTGCTGGATGCTGGGGCCCGCTAATCCGATCAAGTCGATTCACGACGTCGGTGCTGGCGGCCTGTCGAATGCCATTCCCGAGCTCCTCGATGATGGCGGGGTCGGGGGAGAGCTCGACCTGCGCGCCATTCCCAGCGCTGATACGGGCCTGTCGCCGATGGCGATCTGGTGCAACGAGGCCCAGGAGCGCTACGTGCTGGCCCTGGCCCCCGAGCATCTGCCGTCGTTTGCTGACCTCTGCGAGCGTGAGCGCTGCCCCTGGGCGGATGTCGGCGAGGCCACGGCGTCGCGGCAGCTGTCCCTCGTCGACAGCCTGCGCGATGAGCACGTCGTCGATATGCCCCTGGAAACGCTGCTGGGACGCCCGCCGAGTATGCACCGCGACGCCAAGACGCTGGCGCTGGCGCCGGCGCAGGACGGCCTCGACGGCCTGACCGTTGACGGCGTGCTCGATGCGATCCTCGATCTGCCGACGGTGGGATCCAAATCCTTTCTGATCACCATCGGCGATCGCAGCGTCGGTGGACTGACCGCTCGCGACCAGATGGTCGGGCCCTGGCAGGTACCGGTGGCAGATTGCGCCATCAGCCTCCTCGACTATCAGGGTTATGCCGGCACCGCCATGGCCATGGGTGAGCGCACGCCGCTGGCCGTCACCGATGCGCCGGCCTCCGTGCGGATGGCCGTCGGCGAAGCCCTGACCAACCTGGCCGGGGTGCGGCTGCCGGGCCGCGACCGGATCAAGCTGTCGGCCAACTGGATGGCCGCCGCAGGCGCACCGGGACAGGACGCGGCCCTGCGCGAGGCCGTCGAGGCGGTCAGCTGTTTCTGCCAGGCGCTGGATCTTGCCATTCCCGTGGGCAAGGATTCCCTGTCGATGCAGACCCTGTGGAGCGAGAATGGTCGAGACCATCGCATGCTGGCGCCGGTCTCCCTGATCGTCTCCGCGTTCGCGCCGGTCAGCGATGTCCGGCAGCATGTCACGCCCGAGCTCAAGCGAGACCAGGGCGAGACCGCGCTGATTCTCCTTGACGCAGGCCAGCGCCGCCTCGGCGGCTCGAGTCTGGCGCAGGTCACCGAACGCCAGCTTGGCCCGGTGCCCGACGTCGATCATCCCGACCAGCTCGCCCAGCTCTTCGATGCAGCCCAGGTGCTGCTGACCGAAGGCGAGGTGCTGGCCCTGCATGATCGCTCCGATGGCGGCTTGCTCACGGCCTGCCTGGAGATGGCCTTCGCCGGCCGCTGCGGCCTGGCGCTGGAGACCTCGGCGGACGACACGTCGTCCTTTCTGCGCGAGTGGTTCAACGAGGAGCTCGGCTTGATTCTGCAGGTCCGCGACGAGGCGACCGAGCGTGTGATCGAACGGCTCGGGCAGCTCGCGCCGGCGCTCGAGGCGCGCCGTATCGGGCGCGTCGTGGCGGGGGCGACACTGGAGGTCAGGAGCGACACGCGCCCCTGGCTCGAGCGCTCGATGGGCGCGCTGCACCAGGCCTGGGGCGATACGAGCTACCGCATGCAGCGCCTGCGTGATCACCCCGACTGCGCCGATGAAGAGCACGCCAGCCGTGGCGACTGGCAGCGTCCCGGGCTTCGGCCGCGCGTGAGCTTCACGCCGGACCCCGTGCCCTTCGTGGCCACCGGCGCCCGGCCGCGCGTGGCGATCCTGCGCGAGCAGGGCGTCAACGGCCAGCGTGAGATGGCCCGCGCCTTCATGCAGGCGGGTTTCGATGCCGTCGATGTGCACATGAGCGATCTGGCCGCGGGTCGCCAGCGCCTCGCCGATTTCCACGGCCTGGCCGCCTGCGGGGGCTTTTCCTTCGGCGACGTCCTCGGGGCAGGGCAGGGCTGGGCGCGGTCGATCCTCTTCAACGATCGACTCGCCGATGACTTCGCCCGCTTCTTCGCCGATGCCGGGCGCTTTGCCCTGGGGGTCTGCAACGGCTGTCAGATGCTGGCCTCCCTGCAGTCGATCGTTCCGGGCAGCGCCCACTGGCCCCGCTTCGTCCACAATCGCTCCGGCCAGTTCGAGGCGCGTCTGAGCCTGGTGCGGATCGAATCCTCGCCGTCGCTGTTCTTTGACGGCATGGCCGGTTCCCTGCTGCCCGTGGCAACGGCGCACGGCGAAGGACGCGCCGATTTCGGCGCCGGCCCGATCGACGACGGGCTCGTCGCGATTCGCTACGTTGCCGGCGACGGCGAGGTGGCCGATCGCTACCCCGACAACCCCAACGGCTCGCCCGAGGGAGTCACCGGCTTGTGCAACGAGGATGGACGTGTGACCATTCTGATGCCGCATCCGGAGCGGTTGCTGCGGCAGGTGAATTACTCCTGGGCGCCGGCGGACTGGGGCGAGACATCACCGTGGATGCAGATGTTCATCAACGCTCGACGCTGGCTGGCTTGATGGCGGATGCCGGTGGCGTGCGCCGTCGGGGACCCTGGCCGGTGATCGAGGGGATGGTTTCTTTCAGGAGCTTGCGATGAGTCGTGACCAGAATCAGAACTCGGGCAATCCGGACGAGAAGGGCGGCGGTAATCCAGTCAAGGAGATGTTTCTCCTCGCCGCCCTCTACATGCCGATGGGTTTCTTCCTGTGGTTTTTTGCCGCCAGCCTGCTGATGCTGCCTGCCCGGATCATGTCACAGGCGATTCTGACCACGCTTCATGGCGATATCTTCGAGCGGATCTTCCAGTCGGACTTCTATTTCGAGATCCATACGCGCATTCTGGTCCCCAATCCGGAGGGGGGCGATGACCTCCTCCTGACCTGGGACGTCAATCCGATGCTCTACGCCTGGGGTATGGCGCTGCTGTTCGGCTTGATCATGGCGACCCCGCTCAGGGCCGGTCAGCGTCTGATCCAGATGCTGATCGGGTTTTTGGTCATTACCGTGGTCACGCTCTGGGGTGTGTATTGGGAGACCTGGCGCGACCTGGCCTTCCTGTTCGGCCCCCAGGCTCGCGCGGCGCTGGAGACGACGGCGCTGACGCCGACGGTGATCGCTCTGTGCTACCAGCTGGGCTACCTCATGCTGCCCGCCGTGGTTCCGATCGCCACCTGGATTCTGATGAACCGCCGCTTCATCGAAACCAGGGTCGTCCGGCACAAGCTCTGAACCGAAACGGGCCTTTGGTGGTCTGTACTACACTGAAGCGTGGTGACGATCCACCCGATACCGCGCCACCTCAAAGCGACAGCTGGTCAATATGGAAACACAAGCTCTTACCGCTGCAGACGATAGTGATCTCCTACCCAGCGTAGGAGAACACCTCGAGGACAAGGCCGCCGAGCTCTGCGACCTGATGGTCGAGCAGGACCGGCTGAAGCCCGAGGATCTCAGCCGGGCGCGCGCCTATCGCGACCAGCATGGCGGGAATCTGCTGACCCTGCTGGTCCGCCTCGGGCTCGTGTCCGAGCGCGATCTGGCCCGTGCGCAGTCAGAGCTGATGGGCATCGAGCTGATCAGCGACAAGGACTATCCGGAAGATGCGCCGGAAATCGAGTCGATTTCCGTGCGCTACATGAAGCAGCAGCACCTGGTGCCGATTCGGGTCGACGAGGGCTCGATCGAAGTCGTCATGGCCGACCCGCAGGACCAGTTTGCTCTCAAGGCCCTCGCCATGGCCACCGGGCTGCAGGTCGTGCCGCGCGTGGGCGTGACCTCTGAGATCGACAACACCATCGAGCGCTACTTCGGCGGCGGCAAGAGCGCCATGGGCCAGATTGCCGAATCCCTGGGCTCGGAAGGCGAGAGCGAGGATGAGGAGGACGTCGAACACCTGCGCGATCTGGCTTCGGAAGCCCCGGTCATCCGCCTCGTGAACCTGGTTCTCCAGCGCGCCGTCGAATCACGGGCCTCCGACATCCACATCGAACCCTTCGAGAATCGCCTCAAGGTGCGCTACCGCATCGACGGGGTCCTGCAGGAGGTCGAGGCACCGCCGGCGCGTTCGACCGCCGCGGTGATTTCCCGCGTCAAGATCATGGCCCGCCTCAACATCGCCGAGCGGCGCCTGCCCCAGGACGGCCGCATCATGCATCGGGTCGGCGGCAAGGAGCTCGATCTTCGCGTCTCCACCGTGCCGACGGCGCACGGCGAGTCGGTGGTCATGCGTATCCTCGACCGCGAGGCCGTGGTGCTGGATTTTGCCAGCCTCGGCTTTGCCAACGATTCTCGCGACACCTTCATCAAGGCCCTCGAGATGCCCCACGGCATCATCCTGGTCACGGGGCCGACCGGTTCGGGCAAGACCACCACGCTTTACACCGCCTTGAGCCAGCTCAATACGCCCGAGCGCAAGATCATCACCGTCGAGGATCCCGTCGAGTACCAGATCGAGGGCATCAACCAGATTCAGGCCAAGGCCTCCATCGGACTCGACTTCGCCGGCGCGCTTCGCTCCATCGTTCGCCAGGACCCGGACGTGATCATGATCGGCGAAATGCGCGACCTGGAAACCGCTCGGATCGCGATCCAGTCGGCCCTGACCGGTCACCTCGTGCTGTCCACGCTCCACACGAACGATGCGGCGGGTGGCATCACTCGAATGCTCGATATGGGTGTCGAGGACTACCTGCTCACCTCCACGGTCAACGCCATCATGGCCCAGCGCCTCGTTCGCAGACTCGACCCCGACACGCGCGAGGCCTATGCGGTCCTGCCCGAGATGATCGACGAGCTGGGCCTGAAGCGTTTTACCGACGCCGACCCCATCCAGCTCTACCACCCCGGCAGCTCCGAGGCCTGTCCGACGGGCTATCGGGGGCGAACGGGCATTCATGAAATCCTGATCCTGAACGAAGAAATCCGCCGGATGGTAATGAAGCACGCGACCTCCAGCGAGATCGAAGAACAGTCTCGGCGCAACGGCATGCGCACGATGTACGAGGACGGTCTGATCAAGGCGCTGCAGGGCGTCACGTCCGCCGAGGAAATCCTGCGCGTGACCCAGGAAGCCTGACCGCCATGCCGCTGTTCGAATACAAGGCCGTCGCGCCGAACGGTGAAACCGTGACCGGCGAGATGGAGGCGCCGACCTCGGAGCTGGTGATCGCGCAGCTCCAGGAGGCGGGCAATATCCCCGTGTCGGCGAAGGAGGTCGGGTCGGGATTCCGTATCGAGACCCTGTTTCGCGGCAAGCAGGGTTTGAGTCAGCGCGAAATCGGCGACCTGACCCAGCAGCTGTCCACGCTGCTCGGCGCGGGCCTGCCCCTTGATCGCTCGATGGGCATCCTGATCGAGCTGGCCGAGAACGAGCGGGTGCGCTCGCTGGTCGAAAAGGTCCGCAACCACGTCCGCGAGGGCGGCTCCCTGTCTGACGGGCTGGAAGCCCGGCACGGCGTGTTTTCGCGCTTCTACATCAACATGGTGCGGGCCGGTGAAATCGGCGGCTCCCTCGACCAGACCCTGGCCCGCATGGCTGAATATCTGGAGCGGGCCAAGGAGCTCAAGGACAGCGTCGTCTCGGCGATGATCTATCCGGCCCTGCTGGTGGTCATGGCCATCGCCTCGCTGATGCTGCTGATGGTCTACGTCATCCCGCAATTTACGCCCATGTTCGAGGATTTCGGCGGCGAGCTGCCGTTTCTCACCCGCATCGTCGTCGGCGTCGGTGAGGTGCTGCAGCACTACTGGTGGGCGCTCCTTGGCGCCACCTTCGTCGTCGTTGTGTGGTTCCGCACGCAGATGAGCCGCCCGGCCACCCGCCTCGTCTGGGATGGGCGGTTTCTGCGGATGAAATTCATCGGCGACGCGATCGCCAAGGTCGAAACGGCCCGCCTGGCGCGCACCACCGGCACGCTTCTGATCAACGGCGTACCACTGCTTTCGGCCCTGTCGATTTCGAAGAACGTGATGAGCAACACGGTGCTGGCCGAAGACGTTGCCCGCGCTGCCAAACAGGTCAAGACCGGGGCGCCGCTGGCTCGGGCGCTGGCTCAGGACGGTCATTTCCCCCGCCTGGCCCTGCAAATGATCAACGTCGGTGAGGAAACGGGCAAGCTCGACGAAATGCTGATCAAGGTCGCCGATACCTATGATCGCGACGTGCGCGTCACCATCGATCGGCTGATGGCCATGCTGGTGCCGGGGCTGACCCTGGGCCTGGCGGCCCTGATCGGCGTCATCGTCATGTCGGTCCTGATGGCGATTCTGAGTATCAACGAAATGGTCGCCTGAGCGGCGACCGTCAGTTTTTTGAAAATCTCTCAAGGAGTAAAGCAAATGAAATCGATCAAGACCAGCCAGGGCTTCTCGCTGATCGAACTGCTGGTGGTGCTCGTGATTCTGGGCATGATCGCCGGCCTCGTGGTACCCAACATCATGAGTCGAAGCGAAGATGCGAAAGTTCGCGCAGCCAAGGCCGAAGTGCAGCGACTGGCCATGGCCGTCGATGAGTTCTACCTCGATGCGGGCCGCGCCCCTCAGAACCTCCGCGAGCTGGTCGATCGTCCCGGCAACGTCGGTAACTGGAACGGCCCCTACGTCAACGAGTCGAACCTCAATGACCCCTGGGAAAATCCCTATAACTATCGCTTCCCGGGCCAGCACCGCAGCTACGACATCTTCTCCCATGGTGCCGATGGCTCGCCGGGCGGTGAGGGTTCGGCGGCCGACGTGAACAACTGGGACTCCTGAAGCGACGAGGATCCGGGTTATCAATCGATCGCGCGACATCCCACGATCGGCGTCGATTCACGGCGCTGTGCCTGCATCGAGGCAGGCCGGGTTCAGCCTGCTCGAGGTGATTCTGGTCATGGTGATGGTGGGGCTGCTGTTCACGATTGCCGCCGTGTCCGTCGGACGCTCGGTGTCGGGGGCGGAGATTCGTAACGCCCACCGCGCGGTGACGGCAGGCCTGCGGCATACGCGTGGCCAGGCCATCGTCCAGCGCCAGCAGCAGGTGTTTCTCGTCGATGCCAACGCCAATACCTGGCAGGCGGCGGGCGAATCCCCCACGGCCCTGCCCGAGGGCATGGCCATCACCCTCAATACGGCCCGATCCGAACTCACTGGCGAGAACGCCGGTGGGATTCGGTTCTTTCCCGATGGTGCCTCGACGGGCGGGAGCGTCGTGCTGACCGCCGGCGAGCGGGAATGGCATATCACCGTCGGCTGGTTGACCGGCGAGATCGGGCTGGACCCGAACCCGCAGTCATGAGGCGTCGCCAGTCCGGCTTCACCCTGATCGAGGTCATGGCCGCCTTTGCGGTCTTCGCCCTGCTGTTCGGCGTGGTGCTGCAGATTCTCTCGACGTCCATGACCAATACGCGCCGCGCCGGGGACTACACCCAGGCGGCCCTCTGGGCGCAGTCCAAGCTCGACGTGCTGGGCCTTGAAGAGACGCTTCAGGTGGGTGAAACGAGCGGTGAGTTCGATGACCGGTTTCGCTGGTTTCTGCGCGTCGATGAGGTCATGAGCTTCGATGACAGCGGCCTGGATTTGGAACAACTGCCGGTGTCGCTCTACGCTGTCGAACTGGTTGTCGAATGGGGTCAGAATCCGACGCGAGAAGCGGTATTCACGACCCTACGCAGCGTCGATCTGTACTGGGAAGAGCGCCAGTTCGGGGACAACGTTCGATGAGCTTCGATCGCAGGATGCCCGTGCGCTCGGCCGGCTTCACGCTGATCGAAGTGCTCCTGGCGATCAGCCTCGTGGCCATGATCATGGCGCTGGCCTACGGTGGCTTCCGGGCCAGTGTTCGCGCGACCAATTCCGGTGAAGTGCTGATCGAGCAAACCAACCAGCTGCGGATCAGCCATCAGTTCGTCCGCCGCCAGCTGAGCATGGTGAAGTCGTTGATCATGGAGGAGGGCGACAGCCTCGATGATCCACAGATAAGGTTCATCGGTGACCGCGACTACGTGCGCTTCGTAGCGCCCATGCCGGGCTATCTCAGCTATGGCGGCCCGTACGTGCAGGAGCTTCGCATCGAGCGCAATGGTGATGCGCAGGCGCTCGTCTATTACTACGCGATGCTGAATGGCTACGAGCCCGGCGAGATCGAGGCGACGGACGGCATCGTGCTGCTGGATGACGTGGCCCAGGGCAGTTTCCGCTACCTCGGCACCGATCCCGAGGACGAGAGTCCGTTCTGGAACGACTACTGGGAGGATACGGAATCGCTGCCCCTGGCCGTGGCCCTCGAGATGGATCTGGATCGCGGCAACGGGCTGACCTGGCCCGACCTGATCGCACCGGTCATGCTCGATGCAGCCGGTACCGGCGAGCGATCTTCGCGCTCGAGCCCGACCTTCCGCCGCGCGGCCGATATGCTGATGCCGGAGCGTCGTCGATGACTCGGTCCCTGCCCGTCGTCATCGGTCGATGCCGCGGCATCGCTCTGATCATCGTGCTCTGGATCCTGGTGCTGCTGAGCATCACCGTGGGCCTGTATTCGGTCCTGGCGCGGACCGAAACGCTGCAGTCGCGCTTTCTCTTCGACGTCACCCAGGCTCGCTACGCCGCCGAGGCGGGCCTTCATCGCGCCGTGTTCGAGATGCGCAACCCGGACCTGGAGACCCGCTGGGTGCCGGATGGGCGCTCCTATCTGATGGAGTACGCTGGTGCCGTGGTCGAGATGAAGATCACCGACGAGTCCGGGCGCATCGACCTGAATGGCGCGCCGGCCGAAGTGCTGTTCGATTTCTTTCTCTCCCGGGGGCTGGAGGATGAGCGGGCCTGGCAGCTCGCCGACGCCATCGAGGACTGGCGTGACGCGGATGATCTGCCGCGCCTCTACGGTGCGGAGATCGATGAGTACGATGCGGCCGGCTACCCCTACGGCCCGGCCAACGAGCCATTTCGCTCCGTCGATGAGCTCCAGCAGGTCATCGGCATGAGCTTCGAGCTGTTTCAGCGCCTCGAGAACCTGGTGACCGTGCACGGCCGCGGCGGCCAGATCAACCCGGCCTTTGCGCCGGCCGAAGTGATCGCCGGCATGCCCGATATCACCCTGGAGGACGCCCAGCTCTTCGTTCAGGAGCGCCAGCAGCTCCATCCGGCCGATATGGCCGCGCTGATGCTGCCGAACGGCCAGATGGTGAACTTGCAAGGCGGTGGCGGTGTCTTTAGCATTCGCTCCCGCGCGACGCTGGAAAACGGGGCCTGGAATGAGATCGAGGCCACCGTACGAGCCGGGTCGGATACGCGCGGGCGCCCGTTTCGAATTCTTCGCTGGCGCGAAAACATCGAGGACTAATGAACGCTAACGCCATCAACACGGCCTGGGAAGGCTTGAGGACCCGTTACCGGACCAGTCCCCTGCCGGACTTTCTGGCGTGGTGGCGTGGTGAGCTGGCCAGCTTGATTCCCGCCTCGATTCGCGACCGCCTGGTTTCGCCCCGGCCTGCCATCTGGCTGGCCGTGGACGACGATCGAACTCGCGTGACGCTCTGGCGCGGCGGCAACAAGCCCGAGAAGCTCGATGAGCTCGTCCTGGCTGACGAGCTCCAGTCCCTTCGCCAGCGCTGGGTCGCTGCCCTGGCGCGCTTCGAGGATGGCGAGCCGGAAATCCGCCTCTGCCTGCCGTCGGAACAGATGCTGGCCTGTCCCGTCGAACAACCGCTGGCCGTCGAGGCCAATCTTGGCAACGCCCTCGGCTATCAGCTCGATCAGCTGACGCCCTTTCGCGCCGCCGATGTCCTCTTCGATTACCAGACGCTGGAAAGAAACACCCAGGCCGGGCGACTCAAGCTCGATCTGCGCCTGGTGCCCAAGGCCACCGTCAATCCGCTATTGGACCGCCTGCGCGCGATCGGCATCCTGCCCCATGCCGTCGACAGCCTGGACGCCAGGGACGACCGCCTCGACGTCGAGGGTTTCAACCTGATTCCCGAAGGCCAGCGTCCGGCCTATGTCTTCCGGCGCGCCCGCCTGAACTGGGCCCTCGCCGGTGGTGTCGTGCTGGTGCTCGGTCTGGTGATGGCCCAGTCGCTCTACCTGCGAACGAACACCGTCGAGGCGCTGCGCTCCGAAGTCGACGCCCTGCGCGCCGAGGCCGACCAGGTGATGAGCCTCCAGCGCCAGCTCGAGGACTCGCTCCAGGCCGCCAACTTCCTCGCCGAGCGTCGGCGCCGGCAGCCCGTGGTCATTCAGGTGCTCGACGAAGTCTCCCGCGTCCTGCCGGACGATATGTGGATCAATCAGCTGCAGGTTCGCGGCAATGAATTGACGCTGATGGGGCTGGCGGACGGCTCGTCTCGCCTGATCGAGATCATCAACGCCTCGCCGCTCCTTGATGACGCCGCGTTCCGAGGATCCATCAATGTCGATCCTGCCACCGGTAAGGAGCGATTCAACGCCCAGGCGTCGATTACCAGAGGAGGGGTGCAGGATGCAGCTGCTACCGGACCGGGAGAATAACAAGACCCTGGCCATTGGCCTCGCCCTGATCGTGGCCATGCTGGTTTATCTCGGCGGCTTTCACTGGTTCGTCAAGCGCCACGTCGATCTGAATGAGCAGATTTCCTCCCTGGAAACCTCCGTGGCTCGCTTCAAGGCGGCCGTGGCGCGACGGCCCGAGCTGGAGGAACGACTCGCCGAGCTGCGCGACGAGCGCCTGGACAATGCGCTCTTTCTGCAGCACTCGAATTTCAACACGGCCGCGGCGTCGCTGGTTCGCCAGCTGCGCGATACGATCCAGACCGTGTCCGAGGACCCGGAGCTTTGTTCGGTCTCGGCGACGCAGAACCGTGTCGACTCCGACCCCGATCGCTTCGAGCAGGTCACCGTCAACGTGCGAATGAACTGCCCGCTGCCCGATACGGTCCGGATTCTGTACGCCCTGGAAAACAACGTGCCCCTGATCTTCGTCGACAATCTGATCGTCAATCAGCGAATCGCCGCCGATCGGCGCAGTCGTCGAGTCGGCGTGGATGCCTACGGTCAGCTTGACCTGCGTTTCGATATGTACGGTTTTCTCGCCGGCCAGGTCGGGGGTTGAGATGTCGGGTCTACTGGATACGCGCAACAATCTCCTCACGGTCCTGCTCCTGGCAACCATTGCCGTGCTCGGCCTGGCGATGGCCGTCCAGTTCATCGTGATGGGTCGGGCGGATCCTGATCGCATCGCACCGCGTGGTTCGACGCAGGTCGACCGAGTCGAAGTCGATGTGCCCGATACGGGTCTGGCCGAAATCACCACCTACGGCTCCATCACCGAGCGTCCCGTGTTCTTTTCCGATCGCCAGCTGCCGGTGATCGAGATGCCGACGGAAGAGGAGCTGGCCGCCGCCGAGCTCGAGCCGGTGGAGGAGGAAGCGCCCGTCGAGGAGCTCAAGGCCGCTGTGGCCGGGATCATCGTGACGCCTGACCTGCGCCTGGCGATGATCCGCGACGATGCGGCGAATGAAACCGTCGTTCTGCGAGAGGGCATGAGCCTCGAGGGTGAGCAGGCAGCCTGGCGCCTCGATTCGATCGACCCCCGCCAGGTCAACTTCATATCCGTCGATGGCCGTGAATCTTTACTCGAGTTGTCGGTCAATACCAGTTCCCTGGCCGCCGGCAGCAGCGGTCTCAGCTCCCGCGGTGAGGACCAGAATCCTGCGCCGGGGCAGGGCGACGATCAGAGTCAGCCGACCGACCCGGAGGTCAGTCAGCAATCCGACGCGAGAGCGCGGGCCGAAGAAGTCAGACGCCGCGTTGCCGAGCGCCGTGCCGAACTGCGAGCCGAAGCCGAACGCCGGGCTCGGTTGCAGCAACAACAAAGAGATAATTGATGATGTCAGCTGGTTTCCGGTCCGCGTCGATGCGGATTGAGCGAATTCTCGTCAGCCTTGCGCTGATTGCCCTGGTCGCCGCCTGCGCCGGCTCGGAAGAGCGGTCGCGGGTGGCGCCGACCTATGGGTCGACGCTGTCGGAGGCCGATACGCGGCCCAGTGAGGCAGGTGAGATCAATATCGGCAACGATGCCGAAGAAGACGCGGAAAACACCTTCGAGGGTTCGGAAACCTACCCCGGGACCGGTGTGTTCATCGACGAGGGCCGGATCGGCGAGCGAGCGGCGCCGCCGGGCGAGGACGGGGAAATCACCCTCAATTTCGAGGGTCAGGGCATCCAGGAGGTCGTCAACGCCATTCTTGGCGAACTGTTTCAGGAAAACTACGTGATCTCGCCCGGGGTCAGCGGTGAAGTCACCTTCGCCACGGCCAAGCCGATCAAGCGCGACCAGATCATGCCCGTCCTCGAGATGCTTCTGCGCTGGAACGGTGCGACGCTGATCTGGCGTGAGGGTCAGTACCACGTCATTCCCATCGCGCAGGCCGTGCGGGGCAATCTCGTGCCGCGTTTCGATTCCAACGTCAACGCGATCGGCTACGAGGTGATGGTCGTTCCCCTGGACTACATCTCCCCGGTGAAAATGGCCGAAATCCTCGAGCCCTATGCCCGCGAGGATGGCGTGTTCAACGCCGACAACGCGCGCGGTCTGCTGTTTCTGGCCGGAACCCGCTTCGAGCTGGGCAACTATCTGCAGATCATCGAGACCTTCGACGTGGACTGGCTGGCGGGCATGTCGGTGGGCATGTTCAGCCTCGAGCGCATCGATGTGGAAACCCTGCTGCCAGAACTCGAGGCCGTGTTCGGCGAAGAGGGCGAAACCCCGCTGGCCGGCATGTTCCGATTCATGCCCCTGGAGCGACTCAACGCCGTCATGGTAATCACGCCCAACGAGCACTACCTCGATGAGGCGGAACGATGGATCCGGCGCCTGGACCGGTCGGGCGCAGGTTCCGGTTCGCGCCTGTATGTCTACCGCGTCAAGAATCTGGAGGCCGACGTTCTGGCCGGCTACCTCGGCGATATCTTCGGGACCACCGGAGGCGGTGGGTCTCAGCCAAGACGCGAACGGTCGGGCAGCCTGGCCCCGGGCATGGAAGCGGCCACCGTCTCCAGCGTCAGAGACTTCCAGCAGTCGCAGAGCGGCCAGTCGTCGGACTCGCGGCCCCGTTCCTCCGGTGCCGTTCAGCTCGGCCAGGACGGCAGCGTCAGGATCACCGCAGTGATCGAGACGAATTCGCTCCTGATTCAGTCCTCGCCCAGCGAATACGATGCGATTCTCTCGGCCATCGAGCGCCTGGACGAAGAGCCCCTGCAGGTGCTGATCGAGGCGCAGGTCCTCGTCGTCACGCTCAACGATTCACTCCGCTATGGCGTCAATTGGTTCATTGCCAATACCAATCCCGGGGCGTCGACTGGCACCGGCGAGAATGGCGAGGACGGCGAGGACGAGCCCACCGTGGGCACCTCGAGAGCGGATGACTTTGCCCGCCTGGACGGCGACGGCATTCTGACCACGATCACGCGGCGCTCGCTGGATCGCACCTTTGTGACCGCGACCATCGATGCGCTGGAGAGCGTGACCGACACGCGGACGATTTCATCGCCCTCCCTGATGGTAAGAAACAACGCCGACGCCTCGATCAACGTGGGTAGCCAGGTGCCCGTCCAGCAGACGCGATTCGTTGGCGGCGCGGGTTTCGACCCCAACAACCCGGGCACGGTGGGCAACGTTCAATACCTGAACACCGGTGTCATTCTCAACGTCACGCCGCGCGTCAATCCCGGCGGGCTGGTCTATCTGACGCTCGATCAGGAAGTCTCGAGCCCCGTTTTCCCTCCCGGAGGCGGCAATCCGGCGATCGACACCCGCAACGTCTCGACCGAGGTCGCGATTCAGTCCGGGCAGACGATCATCCTCGGCGGTCTGATTCAGGAGACCAAGTCCGAAGGCCGAAGTGGCGTGCCCTTCCTGAGCAGAATCCCGGTGATCGGCGGCCTGTTTGGCGTGTCGAATACGTCGAGCGATCGCACCGAAACCATCGTGATGATCACCCCCACCGTGATTTCGTCGACGGATCGCCTGCAGGAAGTCTCCGATGAGTTCAGGAACCAGTTCAAGGGGCTTGAGCCGATTCGCGTCGAGGATCCCGCGGTTCCCCTCGCAGATTCCAATTAAAAGAGTATGAAAATGAAGAACCTGAAATTATTTGCTGCCGTCTCGGCGCTGGCCTTTCTGGCCGGCTGTGCGAGTTCACTCGCCACGCCCGAGCAGACCCTCGAGGAGCGATCCCAGGCCCGTTGGGATCATATCTTTGCCGAGGAGTACCCGGAAGCTCTGACCTACTACACCCCCGGTTATCGCCAGATCACATCGCCCGCCGAGTACGAGATCTGGGTGAAGAGCCGCCCCGTGCGGTGGACCGGTGCCGAGGTCCGCGGAAGCGAATGCGAATCCGAGGATCAATGCACCGTCATCGTCAACCTGGGGTACCGAGTGCCCGCCGGACCGACGGGCATCAAGGAAATGCAGATGCAGAGAGATGTCCGAGAGCCCTGGATTCGACTCGACGGCCAATGGTTTTACGCAAGAGACTGATTGCTTTACATCGGCGACTCGGTTAGCATAGAATTAAGCGTGGTTGAATGGACTCGCGGTATGCGCGTCCGTTCAGCGATGCTTAACACAGAGCCCTGTGTCCAACAACTTTAGGAGTGTTGTAATGAAAAGAAATACCTTGACGACCGCAGTACTGGCGGGTCTGACGGGCATGGCGGGCATGGTCAGCGTGTCAAACGCTGTCAACGTCAACCCGGACGGCCTCGGTCAGGTACTGATGTATCCGTACTACACCGCACGCGGCGGCAACGACACCTTGATTTCCATTGTCAACACCACCGACCGTGGCAAGGCAGTCAAGATTCGTTTCCTCGAAGCGCTGAACTCACGCGAAGTGCTTGACTTCAACATCTACATGTCCGAGTGGGATGTTTGGGTCGGTGCTGTCACGGCTGATCCGGACGGCGGCGCACTGCTCCGTACGACCGATACCACCTGCACCACGCCGCTGGTCTTCGATGCAGATCTTCCGTTCGGTGAAATCCTGACCGGTGGTCGTCGCAACGGCGAAGTCAGCTTCTTCAACTTCCAGTACACCGGAAGCCGTACCGATGACGGTCCGCAGGGCGAAGAACGTAACGCCTCAGGCCATATCGAATTCATCGAAATGGGTGAACTGCTGCCGACTCCGGGCGGTGCCCCGGCCAAGTCTTCAGGCTCTTACGTGCCATGGGCTGCCAAGCATGCTGGTGCTCTCGGTTCTCGTAAGCCGAACGACTGTGGTTACCTCGTCGATCTGTGGCGTGAGCCTGCTCTGGGCGCCGGTGATCCCGGTCCGGGCGCACCGACGCACTGGAACTTCGACGCTCGCTTCGGTTTCAACCGTGCAGACGAAGGTGAAGGTGAAGTTGTTGTCTCTGGCGGCCTGTTCGGCGCAGCCAGCATCATCAACGGCCTCGACGGTGTGATGTTCAGCTACAACGCGACCGCGCTGGATGGTTTCTGGGCAAACGACACCGGTAACCACACCAACCCGGGTAGTGTCTTCCCGTCGATCGCGGGTGGTGGTGAGGACGTGAGCAACGTCTTCGTCAATGGTCAGGTTGTCACGACCGACTGGCCGGCTTCCATCTTCGCTGTGAACGCGACGATCACCTACGATGCGCTGATGAACGAGTACAACGTTCAGCCGGGTCTGGGTGCGCAGTCCGAGTGGGTCCTGACCTTCCCGACCAAGCGTTTCCACACCGATGCTGAAGGCGTTCTGGCTGCCGTTGATCCTAACGAGCCGATTGCTCCGTTCACCCAGACCTGGCACGACACGCCGGCTGGTCTGAACTTCCCTTGTGAAGACATGAGCTTCACCGTTTGGGATCGTGAAGAGCTGACCCCGACTCCGGAAACGGGCGGCGTCGAGTTCTCTCCGCGTCCGGACGATGAAGATCCTCAGGTCTTCCAGCTCTGCCGTGAAACGAACGTCGTTCGTTACGCTCTGCCGGGTGATCTGCCGGAAGTGACGGAGATCCTGCGTGAGCCGCTGCGTGCTGGCGACTTCCGCGAGCTGGGCTACTCCAACTTCAGCCTGCCTGGCTTCGAAGCTGGTTGGGTCCGTTTCGACATGGGTGACATCCCGGCCGGTGGTTCGATCGCCTCTGGAGCTGACGCTGCGATCATTGCAACGCGCCAGCGTGTCTCGGTCCAGCCGGACCAGGGCAACCGCGTTCTGGGTCTGCCGGTCATTGGCTTCTGGGTCAACACCTTCCAGCAGGCTTCACTGGCTGATGAGCCGATCCGCAACTACGGCGGTACGTTCAACCACCACGGTAGCCGTGACATCTTCACCGATAGCATCATCATCGACTGATATCGGCTGAAGTGTTGTAGTACCTAGCCGCAGTTTGCGGCGTTAAGAGGGGCCATCTCGGATGGCCCCTTTTTTATTTGCGGCATCGCAAGAAACGGAACTTTTACGATCAGTTTAGGAACAAATGATTTCCCCGGTGCTAAAGTAGCCGGAAGAATTATTCAACGCTCAGATCGAGCGAGTTAACCAGGAAATCTCACTATGTGTCGTTCGACATTCTCAATTTTCAATCTCATTATCCTTGGGCTGCTAGCGTCCTCGGTTTTCGCACAGACTCAGCGTTTCGTCGTGATCCAGGACGTTAACGAGAACGTGGCAGATCCCTGCGAACTGGCCAGCCAGGGCTCCTTGACCATCAACCCCGCGAGCGGCGATATCTCGATTACCGTGAACGAACTCCAGGATTGCCTGGGGTCGGCGCTGGCCCTGGACGTGTCTGAGCTTTTCCTCTCACCAAGTAGCGTGATCGCCGGTACGTCCTTCACCATTGTCTGGGCGTCCGTCGGGCCTGTCGAAGACGCGGTGCCTGGCTACGCGTGCACGGCCACGGACGGTGGCTCCAACCCGCTGCCGGGCTGGCTCGGTACGCCGATTGGTCTGTCAGGCCCAACGACGGTCAATGTGGCTGGCTCCACCACAACAGGCCTCTATGATCTGGGAATCAGCTGCAGCATTCCGGACGATCCCGAGGCAACGGTCAGCCGATCCGCCCAGATCCAGGTCTCTCAGCAGGCGATTGATCCTCCGCCGCAACCCACCCTGACGGTCAACGGCGTGTCGACGTCCACGAGTGTCGATCAGGGTGACAGTGTGTCCATCGCCTGGTCTTCGCAGAATGCGACATCCTGTACCGCTTCCGGCACGTTCCCGGGCTGGTCTGGAACCCAGGCGCTGTCCGGCACTCAGGTCTTCAATGACACGTCACAGGTGGCTCTTGGTTCCTACACTATTTCCATCCGCTGCAGCAACTCGGGTGGCCAGTCACCCCTGGCGTCCGTCGGAGTGAGCGTCCTTGATCCCGATGATCCGCCGCCGTCGGAGTGCTCCACTCGCCCGCTGCTGGGTGTCGGAACGCTGAACAACTGGGTGCGCAAAACGACGGGAGGCAATTCCTGCAAATGGGAGGGATTCTCACTGGACACGAACGCGGATTGCCGCTTCTTCGATCAGGTCTGGCCCTCGGCTTGGCCCAGTAATTCCACCCGCGTGGATCTGCTGATCGACGGCAATGGAGGTCGTGAATTCATAGCCCTGGAATTCAACAGTGGCAATATTCCGCCCAGCGTGGAGGGCAGCCTGCAGCAGGAAGTGCCGCAGTTCGGTGGCGCGTCGTCGGCAACCAAGATCTGGTCGATTTCCAAGTGCCCTGGGGATTTCAACAAGGCGCTGGTCGATGCGGAAATGGGACCGGGCTGTATTCGAGAGGATCAGTTCGGCGTGACTCAGTCCTTCGAGTGGGGTGGCGCGAATAGCGAGACTGCTGCCGATCGTTGCGGGCTGCAGCCGAACACCCGCTACTTCCTGAATATCGTTTTCACGCAGGACGATGCCGGGACGCCGCCGGATCAGATTGAACCGCACTTCCGGTGTGAGTCCGATCGCTGCGGGGTTCCGATCACCATATCGGGGTCGTATACCCCCTGATTTCTCATCGACTCCAGCGACAGGAAAACGCGCCACAGGTTGGCGCGTTTTCCTTATGAGACGATTCGCCTCAGAGCGGTCGATTCGCCGGAACTATGCAATGATTTACCGGCTCTAACGAGCCTCAGTGACAAATGGACAGTTTATGAGACCTTTTGAAACCGCGCTTGTTGTGCTTGTTTTTGCGAGCGCACCGCTTGCTGCCCAGACCATGGTGGGCGGTGAAACAGAGAACACCATCGAGATCGTGGTGAATTCCGAGATCCTTGCCGAGCAGGGTGGCGTTGAGGTCACCAAAGCCGATCTGGCCGCATTCCTGTCTCGGATTCCGGAAGAACATCGAGGCGGATTTCTTCGAAGCCGCGATCGCATCGGTCGAGCGCTTGACAATCTCATGCTGCCGCGCTTGATTACTGCTGCGGCCAAGGAGGATGGCCTGCTAGATGATCCTGCCATCCATGGCCAGCTGTACCAATCTGCCGTGATTCTGATCAGTCAGGAATACATGGACCGTTATTTCATGGATCAGGAGCTGGACGATTACTCGGCGCTTGCGCGCGAGCTTTATCTGACCGAACCCGAACGATTCCAATCCGAACCAACGGTGAGCTTCACCCATGTCCTGGTTCAGGTCGGCGTGGATCGGGGTGAGCTCGGCGGGATGCGGTCCATCTTTTCGATCTATGATCGGCTGCAAGCTGGCGAATCCCTTGAAACCTTGGCCAGAGAACTGTCCGATGACCCAGGCGTCAAGGACAATCAGGGCAGCTATGTCGATGTCTCGCCCGCCACGCTCGATCCGGCGGTCGCAACGGCGCTCTCGATCATGAGTCCGGGCGATATTTCCGAACCCGTTCGTTCCGAATTCGGCTGGCATATTCTTCGACTTGACGAAAGGACGCCGGCAGAGCAGCTTGACTGGGAAGAGGCGCGTGAGAGAGCCCTAGAGGTCGCAAGGACCGAACACATGGAAACGGCCAGAGAACGACTGGTTCAGCGTCTCCGTGCGGACAATGGACAGATGGAGGTGGACGTCCCCGCTCTCCAGCGCTTCCTTGACCAGTACGAATTGGAATGGGAGCTTTATTCGGAAGCCCCGGAGTCCGAGACAGAAGAGCGGGCCGACTAGGTTAGCGCTTCTCTTTCGATCTGGGCTACTGACAATGGCTGAGATTCGCTGATGGCTGGTCGGGGGCTCTTCCCACAGTTGCTCCAGCGTGAGATCAGAAGCCGATTCATCGGCTCGGCGACGGGCTGGATCTGGACCGTCGTTACGCCCTTGCTTCTGCTTGCGGTCTACGCCTTCGTCTTCGGCGTGATTTTCAGGGCCCGGGTTCCGGAAGGCTTCGAGCTCCCGTTCTGGGCCTGGCTGGCAGTCGCGCTCTGGCCCTGGCTGGCGTTCTCGGAGGGGTTGCAGCGAGCGGCCGGGTCCATCCAGCAGCACGCGGCATTGATTTCGAAGGTGGCGATCCCTCGCCACCTGCTCGTCAACACCAGCGTCTGTGCTGTCTTCATTCTTCACGCGATCGGTTTCGTCGTGGTGCTGCTGGTTATTCAGGGCCTGGCGGCGGACATTCACTGGCTGGCTGTCCCCTACGTGTTGCTCTTGCTGGCCACGCTTTACGGGTTTGCGCTCGGCCTGGGTTTCCTGCTGGCGTCTGTTCAGGTCTTCGTCCGTGATCTCGAGCAGCTACTGCCGACGGCGTTGATGTTCTGGTTCTTTCTGACCCCGATCATTTATCCGCCCGAGCTTCTTCCGGAGGCCGCCCGATCCCTGCTGTCGCTCAACCCCATGACCTGGTGGGTCGAGGAGCTGCGTGCTGCCCTGTTCTCGGGCCAGGCGCTGCCGGATCAGGCATTCTTGGTGATGCTTCTCGTTGCGGGCGTCTCCCTGACGCTGGGGCGCGCCGTGTTCAATCGCCTGTCGCCCCACTTTGAGGATTTCCTGTGAGCCGCCCGCTCCTGAGTCTGCGCGAGGTCGAAAAGACCTATCCCGCCACGGTTCATCCCGGGGAGCGGTTCCGGGCGTTCTGGCAGCTGTTGACCCAGGGCCGCAGCCGCGGCGGAACGACGGTGATCAGCGATGTGTCCTTCGAAATCCATGCGGGCCAGTCCATGGGGATCATCGGTGGAAACGGCGCTGGCAAATCGACGCTCCTGAAGGTCATTACCGGCGTCCTGGCCCCCACCGCCGGTGACATCCGGCAGTCAGGCAGCGTCGCGGCCCTGCTCGAGCTGGGGGCGGGCTTCGATCCGGACTACACGGGTCTGGACAACCTGAAGCTGAACGCGGCCTTTCTCGGCCTCAGTCCCGCCGATGTCGAGAAAAAGCTGGACGATATTCTGGCGTTTGCCGACATCGGGGAATCGATTCACGAACCCGTCAAGCACTATTCGTCGGGCATGGTGGTGCGTTTGGGCTTTGCCGTGGTCGCCTCGGTTCGGCCCGATCTGTTGATCACCGATGAGGTCCTGGCCGTCGGCGACGAATCGTTCCAGAAGAAATGCATCCGCTGGATCGAGGACTATCTGGACGCCGGCGGTACGCTTCTGATGGTGTCGCACAACATGTATCAGGTGCAGAAGCTCTGCCGTCATGCGCTGTGGCTGCACGACGGCAGGGCGCGGGCCCAGGGCGATGTATTCGATGTGACCCAGGCCTACCTGGCCTGGCACGAGCGACGCGACGCGGCGGATGCGAAACGGCACCAGGGTCATGCCAGCGCGGAGCTTTACGGCGTGACCGAACTGATCCTCGGCGATGAGGTAGAGGGCGAGAAACGCGTGGCCATGGGCGAGGCTCTCGACGTCACGCTGCGACTTCGCTCGCCCGACGGACGCGCGCCGGTGGCGTTGATTGGCGTTGTCCGCGCTGACGGCACGCCGGTTTACGGCGTGGCCAGCGACCATGACGGCGTGACGGTCCGGCAGATGCCGGACGGGGGGTTCCAGGTCAGACTTCGCTTCCCCGACCTGTCCCTGTTGCCAGGCGGTTATGCGATTCGAGGCCATGCGATGGATCCGGAAGGCCTGCGGGTCCATGACACGGCGGAAGCGCAATTCACCGTGCTCGGTCGGTCCAGGGAGCTGGGGCTCGTCCGCCTGGCCCATGAGTGGCTCGAATGACGGCTATCGTCCTGCCGGTCTTCAACGCCGTGGCTGAAACTCGCCGCTGCGTCGCGGCGTTGGAGGCCACGATTCCGAAGCAGCAGTCGGTGATCGTCATCGACGATGCCTCGACGGACCCAGCCATCCCTGAACTGCTCGATGCGTTGCCACCCACCTGGGTGCGCGTAAGCAACCGCGAGAATTTGGGCTTTGTCGGCACCGCCAATCTCGGTATCGCCCTGGCCAGTCCGGCCGATGTGATTCTCCTCAACTCCGATACGCAGGTCACGCCCGGTTGGCTGGATGCGCTGCTCAGCTGCGCTGGCAGTGACGAACGGATTGCCTCGGTCACACCCTTGAGCAACAACGCGGAAATTGCCTCCATTCCGGAGTTCTGTCGGGGCAATCCCTGGCCTGACGATCCGGCGCGCTGGGCGCAGGCCTGCCTGCAGTCCGGCCCGCCGGAGTATCCAGAGGTTCCCACCGGCGTTGGCTTTTGTCTGTATCTCCGTCGGGCCTGCCTCGACGCCATCGGCGCCTTCGATGAGGGGGCTTTCGGCCGGGGTTACGGTGAGGAGAACGACTGGTGCATGCGCGCCTTGAGCGCGGGTTGGCGGCATGTGTTGTGCGATGCCGCCTACGTTGCCCATGCCGGTGGCGCCAGCTTCGGGCCGCTTGGACTGGCCCCCAATGGCGAGGCCATGGAAATCCTGCTGCAACGCCACCCGGATTACATGGATCGAGTGCGCGCATTCATCGACGCCGATCCCATGGCGGCGCGCCGCCGCAGGATTGTGTCCGAGTACGAGCGCTGCAACTCCACCGGCCCCTGACATAAGGGTCTCTTGACCAATCCAGGCGCGTCGCGGCGGCCCGGTTTGCTACACTTTTGCGGCTTGAAGAGCAGAGTCTGTCCATGAGTCCATCCTCCGAACTCGAGTTCACCGGCGAACGTTTTACGCCGGAGTGCGTGCGCGAAATTGCTTATGAACACTGGCATCGCTATGCCTGGGCCTCGACGCTGGTGCAGGACAAAAAGGTGCTCGATGCCGCCTGTGGCGAGGGCTACGGCAGTCATTTGCTCAGTGCCTGTGCCAAGCGAGTCGTCGGCGTCGATTTGAGCGAGGACGCCATCGAGCATGCCAAGTCGCGCTACGGCTCGGAGCGTCTTGCGTTCCGCCAGGGCGACGTCACGCGCCTCGACCTAAACGACGACAGCATGGACGTGATCGTGTCCTTCGAGACCCTCGAGCATCTGGAAGCACAGGATGCGATGCTGGCCGAGTTCCGCCGCGTGCTCCGACCAGACGGATTTCTGCTGATCTCCTCGCCCGACAAGAAGACCTACAGCGACGAGACGGGCTACCAGAATCCTTACCATGCAAAGGAGTTGTATCGCGACGAGTTCGAAGCGCTGTTGGGGCGTCACTTTCCTGCCTTTCGCTTGTTCGGTCAGAAGCTGATGTTTGTCTCGGCGCTGTGGGAGATCGATCGGGGCGGGGCGGCGACCTTTCACACGGAGGATCAGGGCCGCGTCGATCACGGTCCTCGGCCAGCGGTTCCGCCGCTCTATTTTCTGGCGCTGGCAGCGGCACGCGACGACCTGCTGCCTTCGCTGCCGCCGGTGTCGATCTACAGTGACCGCGAGGAATCGGTCTATCAGCACTACAACGACGAGGTCGCCAGGCACATCCGCGCGGGTCATCTCCTGGCCGAACGTGATGCGGAAATCGAGCGACTCAGGGGCCTGCTGGAGTCGTCTGACTGATGGCCGCGACGGCGCCCCTTCCCCGATCCGAGCGGGCTGTCGGACCGGCTCTCGAGCGCGTCTGTGTCCTGATCGTGAACTTCAACTCAGGCCAGTGGCTCGGCCGCTGCGTTCGAGCGCTCAAGGGCCAGGGAAACCGTCTGCCTCGCATCCGTATTCTCGACAACGGATCGACCGACGCCAGCGCGACCGATCTTCCCGACATGCCCGGATTGAGCGTCAGTCTTGCGGGAACCAATCTGGGGTTCGGTCCTGGTATCAATCGCCTCGCACGGGAGGCCGACGAGGACTACCTGCTGATTCTGAACCCGGATTGTCTGCTGGTTGCCGACGCCCTCGAGCGCCTGATCAAGGAACTCGATGCCTGGCCACAGGCAGCGATGGTCTCCGGCAGAATCTTCGATATGAGCGGCAACGAGCAGCGCGGCAGTCGTCGCCAGCTACCCAGTCCGAAACGCCTGAAAAATGAAGTGCTTCGGTTCCATTTCAGCAGCGGCGTCGATCTGACCCATCTGCCCGCGCCCGAGTCGGCCTGCGAGGTCGAAGCCGTTTCCGGCGCCTGCATGCTGATTCGCCGCGAACAGTTCAACGCCCTCGGCGGTTTCGACACGGGCTTTCCGATGCATTTCGAGGATCTCGATCTGATGGCCCGGCTTCGCCACGCCGGGCAGCAGATCCGCCTCGTGCCGGATGTCGCGATCTCGCATGCCGGCGGCGTCTCGTCGAAGCACCGACGATTGAAGGTGGAATTCGCCAAGCATCGCGGCCTTTGGCGCTACCTGGTCAAGCACTGCCGCGCCCAGTGGCCGTGGTGGTCGCGACCGCTTTGGGCGACGGCCATCGCCGCGCATTTCGTTCTGATCGCACCGATCGCCCTCCTGCGGCGCTAGCTTGCCTTGAAACGATGATCTCCGACAGCAGCAGTGCGCCAATTCTGGTGCTGGGCGCAACGACGGCTTGTGGCCAGTTCCTGCTCGATCGGCTGAAGGATCAGGGTGTGCGTCTGCTGGCGGTGTCCAGGCGACCGCCGGCGCAGGCCGACTCGCACGTGATCTGGCTCGAGCAGGATCTCGATCAGGGCGCCGTGTCCATCGAGGCCAGCGTGCTGGTCAGCACCGGCCCGCTGATTCATGCGATCCAGCAGCTTGAAGAGACGCCAAGGCTTGGGCGAATCGTCGCAATGAGCTCAGCGAGCACTGAGTTCAAGGCGCAGTCCGATGATCCGGAAGAGCGGGCCCTGATCGAAGGCCTGATCGACCAGGAGCGACGACTTCAGGCGCTTTGTCGGCAGCGCGGCGTGGCTCTGACGCTCCTCAAGCCAACGATGATCTACGGCGGAAGCCGCAACGCCAACGTTCGCCGGATTGCTGCCCTCTCGGAGCGCCTGGCCTGGATACCCTACTGCGGTCGCGGCCTTCGCCAGCCGGTTCACGCCGATGATCTGGCCAGGCTGGTGGTCAGGTGCCTCGGCCAGGGTGAGGCTTCAGCCGGGACCTGGTTGGTCGGCGGTGGCGAAGCGCTGGACTACCCGGCGATGCTGGCCCGAGTCTGCAGCGCCAATGGCCGCCGACCTCGCCTGATCCGGCTCCCGTCCTGGCTAATGGAGAGCGTCCTCACGGTGGCCCATTCGCTGGGGCGACTTGGCGATATCAAGGCCGTGATGCTTAAGCGTCAGGCGATGGATCTCATCGTCGACGACAGCCCGGCGCGTGAGCATCTGGACTGGAATCCGCGGCCGTTCCGGCCCTGATCGCTGGCGCCTACCGCAGTGCCGTGACCCGAGGTCATCCGGGATCGACCAGAGCAAGAAAAAGCCCGCCAGAGGCACCTCTGGCGGGCTGCTTTCACGACCTTGATGCTCGCAGGTTAGCGACCGGAACGTGCGTTCGCCATCTCGATGACTTCTTCAGCCGTCAGGCCGTCGAACATGCGATAGAACTCGGGCAGACCGCCCGGTGGCATCGACTTGAACTGAAGATACTCCAGCGCGGAGTTCAGATCCTGGTACTGGCGCGATGACGTGTCGGCAGCGATCAGTTCCAGGCTGTTGGCAAAGGCGTCCGGACTGCTGCCGTCGATGATCATGGTCATGCCGTAGCCGTCGGACTGAAGCTCACCGTCGAGCTGGGGCAGCTGCCGATCCGGCTGGACGGCGACCTGCGGTGTGTCGTCGACCGGTGCCGGCGCTTCCCGGCGTGTCCGCCGCTCTTCCGGCGCCGGTGCCGCCGGCTCGTATTCATCGGCGGATGCTTGATTGTCCGGCTCGGGTTGGGAGGACTGGCAGCCGGTGAGCGCGATAGCGCCCAGCACCAGGGACAGGATCAAAGCGGTACGAATCATTCTTTTCAGGCTCCAGATTTGAAATTCAGTCGTTTGTATAGAACATCACCGGGGCGACGAGTTCCACGGGCTATCGGACCGTCTGGCCCGGCGACTCAGTCCTTCAGCTTCTTGTATTTCAGGCGATGGGGGCCCGCCTGATCCCCGCGGCGACGCTTGAGATCCGCTTCGTAGTCCGAGAAATTGCCCTCGAACCACTCGACGTGTGAATCCCCCTCGAAGGCCAGCACGTGGGTCGCGATCCGGTCAAGGAACCAGCGATCGTGCGAGATGACCAGCGCGCAGCCGGGGAAGGCCAGGAGGCCCTCTTCCAGCGCTCGCAGGGTTTCCACGTCGAGGTCGTTGGTCGGTTCGTCGAGGAGCAGCACGTTGCCGCCCTGGCGCAGGGTCTTGGCCAGGTGGACGCGGTTGCGCTCGCCGCCAGAGAGCTGGCCAACGCGCTTCTGCTGCTCGGCGCCCTTGAAGTTGAAGCGGCTGGCGTAGGCGCGGGCAGGGATGCGGTAGTTGCCGACGACGACTTCCTCGGCGCCCTCGGCAATTTCTTGCCAGACCTGGTTGTCGTCGGACAGGCTGTCGCGGCGCTGATCAACGAAGGCAAGCTCCACCGTGTCGCCGACCTCGATGGTGCCGCGGTCGGGCTGTTCCTGGCCAGCAATCATCTTGAACAGGGTCGATTTTCCGGCGCCGTTACCGCCGACGATGCCAACGATGGCACCGGCGGGAATCCGGAAGCTCAGGTCTTCGATCAGCAGCTGATCGCCAAAGCCTTTGTAGACGCCAATTGCCTCGATGACCTGGTCGCCGAGTCGCGGACCCGGCGGGATGTAGATCTGGCGGGTTTCGTTGCGGGCCTGGAAATCCTTCGAGTTCAGCTCCTCGAACTGCTTCAGGCGAGCCTTGCTCTTGGCCTGGCGGCCCTTCGGATTCGAGCGTACCCACTCGAGCTCGGACTTGATCATCTTCTGGCGCGCGGCTTCCTGTTTTTCCTCCACCGCCAGTCGGGCCTCCTTCTGTTCCAGCCAGGAGGTGTAGTTCCCTTCGAAGGGCAGGCCGTGGCCCCGGTCCAGTTCGAGGATCCAGCCGGCGACGTTGTCGAGGAAGTAGCGGTCATGGGTCACGGCCATGACGGTGCCGGGGAAGTCATCGAGGAAGCGTTCGAGCCAGGCGACCGATTCGGCGTCCAGATGGTTCGTGGGCTCGTCGAGGAGTAGCATGTCGGGCTTGGACAGGAGCAGGCGGCACAGGGCCACTCGACGGCGTTCGCCCCCGGAAAGCACGCTGATCCTGCTGTCCCAGTCCGGCAGGCGCAGCGCATCGGCAGCGACTTCGAGGGTCCGATCCAGCTCCCAGCCGCCGACGGCATCGATCTTGTCCTGGAGCTCGGCCTGCTCGGCCAGCAGTTCGGTCATTTCCTCGTCGTCCATCAGCTCGGCGAAGCGATCGGAGATGGCGTTGAAGCGATCCAGGAGGGTCTGGACTTCACCGACCCCCTGCATGACGGCCTCGCGGACGGTCATCTCCTCGGGCAGCTCCGGTTCCTGCGGCAGGTAACCGATCCGCGTACCGGGCTGCGGCCGGGCCTCGCCATCGAACTCCTTGTCGACGCCGGCCATGATGCGCAGCACCGTGGACTTGCCGGCGCCGTT